>DASPNA010000129.1:0-19254 GCA_035626775.1 Thermoanaerobaculia bacterium | reverse complement strand
CCGCTCGTTCGCGCAACGCCGGTGATTCCCGCCGCCGCCGTGCGCTCAAACGGATCGACAGCGGCGATGACGAACGCCTGCCGCGTCGGGACGTCCATCTGCGAGATGGAAAAGCGCAGCAGCAACACCGCGATCGCCAGCGGCAGCGACGGCATCAGCGGCACGAGGATGAGCAGCACGTTCGAGGGCAGATGCGTGAAGACCATCGTGTTGAGCAGTCCGATCCGTTTCGCGATGCGCGCCGCGGCCAGTGCCGAGATGCCTGCCAGGAGGTTCGCGCCGAAGAAGATCGCGCCGAGGAGCTCGGGGCTGACGCCGAAGCGCCGGGCGAACCAGTACGCGACGACGCTCTGCACCACCAGCCCGCCCGCGAACGAGTCGAGCGCGAAGAGTGCGGAGAGCCGCGCCGCGATGCCACGCGATCGCTCGACGCGGAACCAGCCTCGCATCGGCACGCGCTCACCTTCCACCTGCCTCGATACGCGCGAGAAGACCACCGCCAGGATCGCTCCGAGCATCGCATAGCCGAAAATCGCCGCGCGATAGCTCGTGCTGTCGCTGAATCCGCGCTGCTGCAGCACGCCGGTGAAGAAGCCGCCGGCAAGCGATCCGGCCGCGGTCGCGAACGAGCCGGCGAGGTTGTACCAGGCGAAGAGCGCGGTGCGGTCATGCCCTTCGGCCGCCTGCGCGAGCGCGACCTGCTCGACGGCGAGGAACGGTCCGACTTCATTGCCGCTCGGACTGATCACGCCGATCGTCGCTGCGAGCACGAGCAGCGTGAAGTCGCGGGTGATCGCGAAGACGATCGCGGCGCCGATCATCAGCAGCGCCCCCGCCAGCAGCGTGCGCTTGCGGCCGATGGCATCGGCGCGCGTGGTCAGCAACAGCGAAACGAACACGTCGCCGAACAGTGTCAGCGAGAGCAACAGGCCGATGCGTTCCTCACTCAAACCAATCGATGCGAGGTACAGCACGAGCACGACCGCGACGAAGCCGTAGGCGAAGAGACGAACGATGCGCGCGGTGAAGAGCAGGCGCGCGTCCATGGGCAGCGGCACGCGCAATGATACAAATGCGCGCGTGACGCGAGTCGAGACCGACGTGCTCGTGATCGGCGCAGGCCCGATCGGGATCGAGCTCGCCGTGGCATTGAAGGCCGCCGGCATCGATTACGCGCAGCTCGACGCGGGGCAGATCGGCTCGACGATCGCGTGGTACGCGCCGCAAACGCATTTCTTCTCGTCGCCGGAGCGCATCGCCATCGCCGGCGTACCGCTGCAGACGCTCGATCAGTCGAAGGCGACGCGCGAGGAGTACCTCACGTATCTGCGCGCGGTCGTGCAGCAGTTCGATCTGCGCATCGAGACGTTCGAGCGCGTGGTGTTGCTGCGCCGCCGCGACGACAGCACGTTCGTCGCGACGAGCGTGCGCGCATCCGGCGAGCGGCAATGGCACGCACGCAAGATCGTGCTGGCCATCGGCGACATGCATCGGCCGCGGCTCATCGATGTCCCGGGCGAAGAGCTGCCGCACGTCAGTCACTACTTTGGCGATCCGCACCAGTACTTCCGCCGCCGGGTGCTGATCGTCGGCGGCCAGAACTCCGCCGTGGAAGCGGCGATCCGCTGTTACCGCGTCGGCGCGGACGTGATGGTGTCGTATCGCGGGCGCGATTTCGACGAGAAGCGCATCAAGTTCTGGCTGCTGCCGGAGATCCGCGCACTGATTCGCGACGGGCGCGTGACGTTTCTGCCCGCGACGACGGTCCGCGAGATTCGCGGCGATCGCGTGCTGCTCGAGCCCCATCGCGAAGTGAAAGCCGACACAGTGCTTTTGCTCACCGGTTACGAGCAAGACAGCGATTTGTACGAGCAACTCGGCATCACGCTCGAAGGCGAAAGCCACCGTCCGCACTTCGATCCCGCCACGATGGAGACGGACGTCTCGGGAGTGTACGTCGCCGGCACCGGCACCGCCGGCACGCAGCTCGGCGGCGTGAAGGAGTTCATCGAGACGAGCCACGTGCACGTCGCGCGAATCATGGCGGCGTTGACGCGCACCGTGCCGCCGGCGGAGTCGCCGGCGTACGAAACGCCCGAGAGCTGACGGGAGGCCGTCAACTCTCAGCCGGTATTGCGCATGCCGGCGGCGATGCCGTTCACGGTCACGACGAACGCGTCGCGCAGGCACTCATCGGCGGATTCGCGATACCTGCGCAGAACGTCCGCCTGCACGACGTTGATCGGATCGACGTACGGATTGCGCACCTGGATCGAGCGCCGCAGCACTGGATTCGTTTCCAGCAGTTCGTGGGAAGTCACTCGCTGCACGAGCTCGATCGTGTCGGCGAGCCGCGCGCGCAGTATTGCGCCGAGGTCGCGCAGCTCGTCGGGCACGAGCATTCGTTCGTAGTACTCCGCGATGCGCGACTCCGTTTTCGCGAGCACCATCTCCAGCAGCTCGATCGTCGATTGAAAGAACGGCCATTCGCGCATCATCGTGGCGACGACGCCGGCGTCGCCGGTGCGAAGTGCGTCATCGAAGCCGAGCCAGGACGGCAGCAGCAGGCGATTCTGCGTCCACGCGAATTGCCACGGAATGGCGCGCAACGTGTTCACCCCTTTCTGCGAGCCGGCGCGGCGCGCGGGGCGGCTGCCGATGTTCAGCTCACCCAGCTCCGCGACGGGGGTAGCCACGCGGAAGTAGTCGAGGAAACGCGGCGTCTCATAGACCAGCCCGCGATAGCTGCTCGCCGCGGCGTCCGACATTCGATCCATCGCTTCGCGCCATTCGCGTTTCGGCGCGGGCGACGGCACGAGCGTCGCGTCGAGCGTGGCGGTCGTGTAGACCTCCAGCGTGCGCAGCGCGATGCCGACGAAGCCGAGCTCCGCCTGGATCATCTCGCCCTGCACCGTAACGCGCAGCCGTCCATCGATGGAACCGGGCGGTTGCGAGCGCACCGCGAGATACGTCGGCCCGCCTCCCCGGCCGACGCTGCCGCCGCGTCCGTGGAAGAGCGTGAGCTCGACGCCCGCGTCGCGGCACGCCGCGACCACGCGCTCCTGTGCCTGGAACAACTCCCACGCCGCCGTGAAGCGGCCTGCGTCTTTCGACGAGTCGGAGTAGCCGATCATCACTTCCACCGCCCTACCAGTACCTCGGAGTACCTCGGAGGTACTGAGCGTCAGCAATTCCTTCATCGTTTCGCCTGCGCGTTGCAGATCGGCGATGGTCTCGAACAGCGGCACGACGCGTAGCGGCTCCTGAACGCCCGCTTCCTTTTGCAGCAGCGCGACCGCGAGCACGTCCGACGGCGCGCCGGCCATGGTGATCACATACGCGCCCAGTGATTCGCGCGGGATGTCGGCGATCGCGCGAAACGTGCGCAAATCTTCGGCGGCATCGTCGTCGAGTGCGATGTCCGGCGGGATCAGCGGACGTCGCGAGTCGAGCTCACGCAGCAGAAACTCCTGCCGCTGCTTCTCGTCCCAATCGGCGTAGCTGCCCAGGCCGAGCTCGCGCGTGATCGCATCGAGCAATGCGGTGTGCCGCGCCGATTCCTGGCGCACGTCGAGCCGCACCAGCGTCGCGCCGAAACACTGCACGCGCCGGATGACGTCGAGCAGGCGCCCGTCCGCGATGATGCCGTTGCCGGTGGCGTGCAACGATTCGTAGCAACGCATCAACGCCATCTGGAGCGACGGGCTCTCAGCCCGTCGGATATCGACGCTCGACGGGCTGAGAGCCCGTCGCTCCAGATGGTTCTCGATCTCTTGCTGCTCCGCACGTAACTGATCGCGCGCTTCGCGCAACACCTCGCGATAGTTCAAGCCGTCTTTCATCGACAGCTCGCCGCGCAGCTCCTCGATCTCGCGCAGATACAGCGACGCCGCCATCCAGCGCGACAGCAGGCATGCATCGCGCGTGACCTCGGCCGTGACGTTGGGATTGCCGTCGCGGTCGCCGCCGATCCACGAGCCGAAGCGGATCGGCATCACGTCGATCGGCAACGCTTGTCCGGTGTGCTTGCGCAACGCGTCGTCGAGGATGCGCGCGTAACGCGGCAGTGCGTCGAACACGGTCTGCTCGAAAACGTACAACGCTCCCTTCACTTCATCGAGCGGCGACGGCCGTTCGTGGCGTACTTCATCCGTCTCCCACGCGGCAGTGATCTCGCGCCGCAGCGCCTCGACGTTCTCGCGCTCTTCGATCGACGTGAGGTCGTCGTGATCGCGCTCGGCGAGCAGGTCGGCGATGCGCCGATATTTCTGCAGCAGCGTGCGCCGCACCACTTCCGTCGGATGTGCAGTCAGCACGAGCTCGATGCGCAGAGATGTCACCGCGTCGTACAACGCATCCGCGGAAATCCCGCTCGCGCGCAACCGCCCGAAGACTTCGTCGCACGATCCCGGCTGCGGCGCCGCGTTCGGATCGCGTTGATACTCGCGGCGCCTGCGGATGCGATGGTGCTGTTCGGCGATGTTCGCCAGGTTCAGAAAGTGCGCGAACGCACGCGCAACCGGCAATGCGCGATCCGTCGGTTGCGATGCGAGCAGCTCCGCGAGCTCGTCGAGGCGGCCGCTCTTGCCGAGCGCTCGCACGCGCTCGACCATCTCGAACAGCTCCTCCCCTTCCTGCGCGCGCAACGTTTCGCCGAGGAGGTCGCCGAGGAGGTGGATGTCATCGGTGAGCATGTGTCTGGTGAAGCTCGCGCAGGCGTGGATGGTACAGATCCAGCTCGAAGAGATCGCCGGTGCGGCGCAGGCGAATCAGGCGTGCACGCGTCAGTGATCGGAGCGGCTCGTCGCTCTCGAACAGCTCGAGCGCGCGCTCGACTTCCTCTTCCGGCATCGGCGCGCCGTTCATCAGCAGCAGCTCGAACACGCGCCGCGCGGACGTCGACAACTCTTCCAGCCGCGCGGCGGTCGCGTTGAGAAGCGACGACTCGTTCTGCGTCACGAGCATGTCCAGCAGTCCCGGATTGCCCGCGCTCTGTTCGATGATCGTCGCGCGCGTGGACTTGTTCGCACCCGGCATGTCGCGCTTCACGATCTTTTCCGTGAGCGGATCGGAAAGCGGGTCGAGCTGCACTTCGAACTTCGGCAGGATGCTGTTCGTCAGCGCCTGCAGCAACAAGCTCGTCCTCCAGTCTTCCGTCGAGTAGCACAGCACGAGCACGATCGGGGGCGTCGGCGCGACGTCGAGCAGCCGCTGGAAGATCTCCGCGCTCTGGTAATCGCCCCACTGTGCGTCGTCGAGAAACAGCACGATCGGCCGCGCGCGCGCCATTGCCGTGAGCAGCTCGTGCAGTTCGGTCACGGCCATCGCCATCACGCGCTGCGGCGTCGGCGGCAGCACTACCGTCTCGTCGTCGCTGTTCACGACGGAGCCGAACGAGAGCGTCGGAAAGAGCTGCGTCATCGCCACCGCGCGCTTCATCACTTCTTCGACCGCGGGCGACCGTTCGAGCCGCACGGCGCGCGCGACCGAATCGATGATCGCGTCGATGGCGTTGAACGGCAGCGATTCCCAGCCGTGACAGCGTCCGCCGAGGATGAGGGCGCCGGTCGTGGAGCGGACTTCGTCGAGGACGCGATCGGCGAGCACGCTCTTGCCGACACCGGGCGAACCGTGCAGCAGCACGATGCCGGAGCCTTCGCGCGCGAGCGTCATCACATGCTTCACCAGCGTGCGCTGTTCGCGTCCGCGGCCGATGAGCTCCGTCGACGGACGGTCGTGCGTGCGCACATCGCCGCGCGCGCGAACGAGACTCGAGCCCAGCGTCTCGAGGATCGTCGCCGCGGCCGGACGACGTTCGGGATCGCGCTGCAGGCAAGCGTCGGCAAGCGCGCACAGTTCTTCGGGCAGGCCCGGCAACACGTCGCGCGCGGGCACCGGCGTGCTGCGCAATTGCTGATCGAGGATCTCGGCCGCGTTCGAGCCGCTGAAGAGCCGGCGTCCGGTGAGCGCCTGATACAACATCACGCCGAAGCTGTACCAGTCGCCGGGCGGCGCCGGCCGCACTTTGCCGATCTGTTCCGGACTCATGTAGCCGGGCGTGCCGACGATGAGGTCATCGTCCATCGAGACGTCGCTACGCCCATCGATCGCCAACCCGAAGTCGAGCAACACCACTCTCCCCTCGGGCGTGATCATCACGTTCGACGGCTTCACGTCCCGATGCACCACGCCGTTCGCGTGCAGAAACGCGATCGCCTCGGCGAGCTGGCGGAACATGTCGCGCACCTGCTTCAGGTAGACCGCGCTGAGCCGGCCTTCTTTCGCGGGCTTGCGGCGGAACGAGATGCGCGCGTCGGGATCGAACGGCTCGGCGGATTCGACAGGATCGAGGAACGCGCTCTGGATCTCGGCGAACGAGAGATGTTCGAGCAGGTCGGTGCCGCGCACGAGCTCCATCGACAGCGCCCATTCCTCGCCGAGGACGAGGAGCTCGTAGAGCGAGGCGAGATGCGGGTGGCGCAACTCGGCGAGCGAACGGAACTCGCGCTTGAAGCGGGCGATCGAGTCGCCGTCCGCGCGCGAGAGTGTCTTGAGCGCAACGACGCGGTTGCGCAGCGTATCGAAGGCCTCGTAGACGACGCCGAACGATCCCGTTCCGATCAAACGCCGGATCTGAAAACGCGTGTTAATACCCGCGCTGGACTTCAATGTTCAGGCCATCCGGCCGGGCGTCATCGTCCTCGAGCACGAGGACGCGGACGAGGTGGCCGGTACGACTTTGTACGAGGCCGGCTCGGCCAGGGCGGCGCCCCGGACGCGTTCGACGACGCCTGACCTGTAGGCGTGCAGAACCGGTTGATGGTTCGAATCGCCACGGGCGTCGAAAAAACCGCTGCTGCCGTTGCCTCAGTTCCGAGGCCGCTGCTTTCGAGATAGTGGCGGAAACCATTCTGCGGGACCACTCTTTCGTATGCAGCGGCGATGGCAACGCTGTGCGTGTCCTTCACCACCCATCCCCAGATGACCGCAGCTTCCGCATCGTTGAGGCAGTGGCGATAGAACGCTCTTTCCCACGCTTCCGCGCTCAGCGTTTCTCCCGTGAGGAATGCGGCGATCGCGCGTCGCTGCTTCGCATCTTCCCAGCGATCGGTGATCGAGTGCAGCGCAACGCCCTCCGCATCCGACTTCGATCTAAATTCCTCGTGCGCGGCGGTACGAAGCCGTCCCCATTCGCTCTCGTCATGTGTTCGCAAAACGTCGTAGACCGCGGGAGAGAGTGCATCGTGGAATGAGTGCACCTCGCCGCGTTCTTTTTCGAGATTCACGAGTCGCACGACGGCTTCTGCGTCGGCGGCCTTGCCTTCCTCGAGCGTGAGCCGCGTCCGCATGTCCCGTAGAGCCGCGACGCGATCGAGCGGATCATCTTTCGCGCGCACTTCCTGCAACACCCCGTCGAGCAGATGCTCGGCCGGCGTGGTCACCTCGGCACTCGGGAAACGATACGTGGCGCGATAAAGCCGCGCGAATGCCGCCGCCTCACGACGGTACTGCGCTTCCGCCCTGGCGTTCAGATCGCGCGAGGCTGCGGCGTGCATCTCAGCCGCTTTGTCGGCCCGGCCGCGCCACAGCGCCGCGGCGTTGTCGATGGCAGTGGCGATGCCGGTTGCGGAGCGTTTCGCGAGCGTGCTCACTTGTGCGCGGGTCTCCGCGGTCTTCCGCGCGAACACGGCTTTGGCATTCCCGCCCGCGGCGATGTCACGCCAGGCCTCGTTCAGCTTCGCGGCGACCACATCGCGGAAGTTGTGCAAGACGGCCGGATCGATCGCAACTTCCAGGAGCGCACGCATCGGGCCGTCGCCGATGAACGCCGCCAGCACCGCTTTGCCTCCATGGTCGTGTAATGCATCGACGGCTGTTTCGGCCACGATGGTGAGCTCGGGACGGTCGAGTCGGGCCGCGGAGCGTGCCTCCTTCACGTCGCGCAACGTGGCGTCGCCGCCTGCGCGACTCCAGCGGCTTTCATCAACAGCGGGAGGCTGCTTCCGAATAGGAGGCTCCGAGCGCGATGCGTTCTCCTGACGCGCGTTCTCTTCGAGTCGCGGCACCTCGAAGTCCCGGACTTCGTTGCGCGCGATGCGTTCGATCTCAGCGCGCGCGTTGTGGGTTTCCATCCGTTCGCGGATCGCCTCGCGAACGACGGTGGACGCTTTGTCGGCCTGCGTGCCGATGTCGGGATGATCGATCGCCGCCGCGACGGCGGAACGCCACATCGCATCTTCGAGCTCGCGATATGCGTCGGCATACGCGAGCCGGATCTCCGCAGCGTCCGTCATCAACCGCGCTTCCGCCGCCGTTACGCCGTTCACGTGTTGGCCGCCGAAGAATGTGAACGAAGCGAGCAAGGTGACGAACACGTACGCGCGCGCCAGCCACTGCGTCGCGGTCTTGTACTTCTGCATCAACATGGCCGCCCGCACCTGCGGCCACATCACTCCGCCCGCGAAGAAGATCAACACACAAACGAGCTGCAGCCACGCGGGAGGATTTAGCTCTTTCAGATAGACCGTGCGGAGCTCGGCGATGACCGATTCAATGCGACCGATCGTCGTGGTCGCGGATGTAACGGTCATCCGCGCGAGCCGGAGCTGCAGCACCGCGAACACGCCGGCCGCAATCGCAAACGGGATGGTCAGCTCGAGGAGACCGCGCACGAACAGGACGGCGCGCTGCGGTGTACAGTTCGCAGCCCGCGCCGAGCGACGCACGTAGCGAAGCAGAACCAGCGACATGACCACGGCGACGACAAATGCGACGTTGATGAACATGGCCAATTCCTCTCGATGTTAATGAGAGACATCGCTGCGCGTTTTCTGCGAGGAACCATTCTTGCTCGATCCCAGCGGCGATGATCGACAACCGCAAGACCTACGAAACGAGTTACGCGGTCCACCAGTTCGCGAAGCTCAACGATCTCCAGGCACCGGAGAAGACGATCTTCGAAATCGTCCAGCCCGCCCTCTCCCGCGCCCGCATGCTCGACCTCGGCGTCGGCGCAGGCAGGACCACGGTGCACTTCGCGCCGCGTGCGAAGGAGTACGTCGGCGCGGATTACTCGCAGGCGATGATCGATGCGTGCCGGGAGCGCTTCGCGGGCGATCCGTATCGTTTCGAGGTCGCCGACGCGCGACAGTTACCGTTCGAGGATCGCTCGTTCGACATCGTGCTGTTCAGCTACAACGGCATCGACTACGTGCCGCACGAGGACCGTCAGCGTGTGCTGAGGGAGGTGCATCGCGTGCTGCGCGACGGCGGCACGTTCGCGTTCTCGACGCACAACCTCGACAACGCGCCGGCGCTGCTCTCGATGCGGCCGTCGATTCATCCACGGGCGATGCTGCGGCAGTGGAAGCTGCGCCTCGCCAATCCGCCGCTGCGCGAGATTGCCTCGCGCGACTGGATCGTGCTCCACGACGGCGCGCTCGATGCGGGCGGCGGGTTGGAGACGTACTACGTGCGCCGCGAGGAGCAACTGCGGCAACTCGCGGCGGCGGGGTTCATCGACGTGCAGGTGTTTCAACTCGATGGTGCGACGGCGCGCGAAGGTGCGACGGACCCGTGGCTGTATTACTTGTGCAAATCTGGCCTCACTTCCTCACCGCGCGTTGCCGTCCCAGCGGCATCACCTCCGCGATGAACGCGGGTGCGAGTTGCCACGTGGTCGTGTTGCCGTGCGTGTCGGTGAGATTCAACGCGATCTCGTATTCGCCCGCGCCGAGCTGCAATGCGTTGCGCAAATCGACGCGATAGACAAGGCCGAGCTCGGGGTCCTCGTCGCCGGTCGCGACCGGCGTGAGTTGCACCCATGTCGTACGACCGCGTTGCCGCACGAACGCAGACACCTGTTGCACCGGCGCGGAGAACACGAGCGCCCCGTTGCCATTGACCGGTAGCCGCGTCGCGTGACGTCCGGCGCCGTCGAGAACGGCGAGTGACGTGACCGCAGCCAGCGTCGTCGCGCCGCTGTTCGTGTCGAAGTGCGCGGTCAGTAGCGCCTCGCCCATCCGATCTTCGAACGCGAACGCGCCGACTTTCAACTCCGCGCGGAAGCGTCCCTTCGTGGCCAGCGGCACGAAAAACGTCGACAACGCGACGGAGGCGGAGCCGACCTCCGCGTTCGATTCGTCGAAGACCTTGATCTTCGTCGTGAGCGTGTCCTTGCGCCGGCGGTCGCCGCGCGCGCCGTAGATCTCGACGTCGCCGAACAGGCCCGAGTCGGTGATCTGCAACGCGCCGGGCATGTGCACGGCCGTGCCGCCGAAGACGAATGACTCGCCGGCGATCGCGTGAATCGGGAGCGGCTTTTCGTCGAAGCCGCGCATGGAGAAGAAGCCGTGCTCGCCGCGGCGGATCACCGGCGTGTGGAACATTGCGGGGAACGCCGCATCGCCCGCCGTGAACATCGAGAGCTGCACACCGCTGGCGAAGTCCTCGTGCTTTTCAGGCGTGAAGTACAGCGTCCCTTTCCAGCTCGCCGCGTTCGGCGTGAAACGCAGCGACGGCGGCATCGGACCGAATTCGCCCGAGCGGCGCGGCCAGTCGCGCGGCATGATGCCGACCTCGCGGCGGGCGACGTTCGGCGGAAAGCGCATCTCGATTTGCTGCGATGCGTAATCCCCGGGAGTTACCTGCAAGACGCGATCTTCCGTGACGCCGCGAAGCGGCTCGTATTGCGCGACATAGACGCGCGCGGCCTCGACATCGACGAACGATTCGGTGGCGAGCAGCGCATAGCGATCGCCGAACGTCGACGCGTGCAGCGTGCGCCCTGCCAACGGCGGCAGCGGCAGTGAAAATTCGTCCGGCATGACCATGCGCACGAGCGATGAGCGCAACGTCGTCACGCCATCTCCATCGGGAAACGGCGTGCCACTCGCGTCGGATCCAGCCAGGCGGATCTCGTGCGGCGCATGAGCGGCGGTCGCGCCGATGACGACTTCGCCTTCGACGCGTTGCTCTTCCGCGACGACGACACGCGCCCCCGATGCATCCTGCGCCACGATCACGAAATCGAAGAGCGCCGGCTCGAGCAGCAGTTCATAGCTGCCGTTGCCGAGGCTTGCGGGGGATGCGGCTTTGGGGGCATCGCTGCGCCACATCATTTGCGAGATCGCGCCATCGGCGACGATCGTGGCGCGACCGGCGCGGAGAAACGCCCATGGCAATCGGATCGCCTCGCCATTCGATGTGAGAGACAGCACGCCGCTGAATGCGAACGATCTCGTTTGCGGCTTCCCGAGCTTCGCGTGGTCGACCGCGATCGTAACGTCGAGCTCCGCGGTCTGGCCGGCGGCGAGCGTGACTTGATTCGGCGTCACGTTCAGTGCGATCGCCGCGCTTGCACCGGTGATGGTCGCGTGGATCGTGCGCAACGCGAGGCTGTCGTTGCGAATCGTGATGCGCTTCGACGACGACCACGTGGCGGTGTTCGCGCCATCGAGACCGAAGTTGAGATGTGTATCCAGCGCGACGATTTGATTCACCCGCGCGCGGGTGAGATCGGCGATGCCCGTGCCCTGCGTCATCACCTCTTCTTCCGCGATCGCGCGCGCGGTCGTCACGAGCGCGGCCTTCACTCGCTCCGGCGTCCAGTCGGGATGTTCTTCGAGCAGCAACGCCGCGAGGCCGGACACGTGCGGCGCCGCCATCGACGTTCCGCTGAGCACGATGTAGCCGTGTTCGAGTCCGGTGGAGAGAATGTCGCGGCCGGGCGCCAGCAGGTCCGGTTTGATCGCGCCGCTGACCGTCGCCGGACCGCGCGAGCTGAAGTACGCGACGGTCTCCGCGCCTTCTTCAATGGTCGATGCGCCGACCGTGATCGCGTTCGCCGCGCCCGCGGGACTGCCGATGCGATGGAACGCCTCATCGTTGCCGGCGGCGACACACACGACCATGCCCGCCGCGACGGCGGCGTTGACGGCGCGCGCGACGGGATCGTCGGGACGGCCGCTGCTGCCGAGGCTCAGGTTGGCGACGTCGGCGCCGGCGTCGAGCGCGTGCTCGAGTGCCGCGATGATGTCGGAAGAACTGCCTTTGCCGTCGGCGCCGAGGACTTTGTACGCGAGCAGACGGACGTTCGGTGCGACGCCGGTCATCTCGGCGCTCTGCGCGGCGATGATGCCGGCGACGTGCGTGCCGTGGCGGTGATCGTCCATCGGATCGGCGTCATCGTTGTAAAAGTCGTAGCCGCCGATGACTTTGCCGGCGAGCGCGGGGTGGGTGCCGTCGATGCCGGTGTCGATGACCGCGACCAGAATGCCGAGTGACCCCTCATCCACCTTCGGCACCTTCTCCCCTCGCGGAGCGGAAAAGGCTACTCCTTGAGTAGCCCTCGCCCCGCTTGCGGGGAGAGGGTGGCCGAAGGCCGGGTGAGGGGCAAAGGCGATCACTTCGTTGTCGGGATAAACCGCGGCGACATTTGGCAATCGCGCCAACGCATCGAGCGACTGCCCTTCGCGCAATTCGACGGCAGCGCCGTTGAACGTACGCGAAAACTCATGGCGCACGTTCGCGACTTCGGCGGCTTCGACGCGGAATCGTTTGGCACGCGTCGCCGGCTGCGCGGCGGTGAACTCGACGATGTACTTGCGCGGCTCGGCGCCGAGCGTTACGGCGAACAGAAGGACGATCAGCAGACGTTTCATCACGCGCTGCGAAAGATAAACGGGACTGCTTTCCAAGTGCTTACAGGGCACCAATCTGTAACCCGGCTGGCGCGAAAGCGTTCGGTATCATCTCGCGCCATGCGTCGAATCGTCGTGGCCCTCCTCGTTCTCCTTGCGGCAACTCTGTCCGGGCAAACGCCCACACCGGCCGCGGATGACATCATCGCGCGTTACATCGCCACCATCGGCGGCATGGAGCGCATCAACGCCGTGCACTCGCTGCGGCGCAGCGGGCGTTACATCGGCGGCGGCGGCTTCGAAGCCACGTACGTCGAGGAGAACAAACGCCCCTCGTTCGTGCGGCAGGAGTTCTCGCTGCAGGGCATGACCGGCATCACCGCGTACGACGGCAAGACCGGCTGGAAGATCGAGCCGTGGCAAGGGAAGAAAGATCCGGAGCCGCTCGGCGAAGAGGAGCTCAAGGGCATCCTCGAGGACTCGGACTTCGACGGCCCGCTCGTCAACTACCGCGCCAAACGCAACAAGGTCGAATACCTCGGTACCGAGCCCGTCGAAGGCACCGACGCGTGGAAGCTGAAGGTCACCGCGCCGAACGGCGACGTGCGCATCTACTACATGGATACCGACTACGCCGTCCCCATCAAGATGGAGACGAAGCGGATGATCCGCGGCGCGGAGCGCGAGTACGAGACCACGTTCGGCGACTACAAAGAAGCAGGCGGCTGGTATCTGCCGCACTCGATCTCCTTCGGTGCGAAAGGCAGCAATGCGCGCGCGACCATCGCGTACGACACGATCGTCGCCAATGTCGAGCTGCCGAACTCCAGGTTCGTGAAGCCGGGCGAGGTTGTGCCGGCGGAAACTGGAGGAGCGGGCTCTCAGCCCGCTGAGGTCCCCCGACGGGCTGAGAGCCCGTCGCTCCAGATGGTTGAGAGCAGGGGCCCGGTCAAGGTCGATTCGGAAACGATTTCCGGGCTTGGTGCGCGCAACATCGGCTCGGCCGCGATGAGCGGCCGCATCGCCGCGCTCGACGCGGTCAGGGAAGGGCAACGCCTCACCATTTACATCGGCTCCGCGAGCGGCGGCATCTGGAAGTCGGTCAACGGCGGCACGACCTTCAAACCGGTCTTCGACAAGCAGAACGTACAGTCGATCGGCGCCATCACCATCGATCCGAAGAATCCGAAGATCGTGTGGGCCGGCACCGGTGAGCCGTGGACGCGCAACAGCGTCTCCATCGGCGACGGCGTCTACAAGTCGACGGACGGCGGCGAGAACTGGACGAACGCCGGCCTGAAAGAGTCCGAGCGCATCACGAAGATCGTCGTCGACCCGAACGACGGCAACACGGTCTACGTCTGCGTGCCCGGAAAACTGTGGAGCGACAGCGACGAGCGCGGCGTCTACAAGACCACCGACGGCGGCAAGTCGTGGACGAAGATCCTCAAAGGCGCGAATGCATCCACCGGCTGCTCGATGATGTCGATGGACAGCAAAAACTCGAAAACGCTGTACGCGGGCATGTGGGACTTCCGCCGCAAGGGATGGACGTTCCGCTCCGGCGGCGACGGTCCGAACGCGCCGAGCGGCAGTGGCCTCTTCAAGTCGATCGACGGCGGAGCGACATGGAACGAGCTCGATGCGAAATCGGCGAGCGGCCTGCCGACGAAGCCGTGGGGACGCGTCGCCGTCACCGCCGCACCATCGAATCCGAACGTCGTCTACGCGCTCATCGAAGCGGAGCCGCCGAAGAACGGTCTCTATCGCTCCGACGACGGCGGCAAGACCTGGAAGGCAGGCGATCGCAGTCAGAACATGGTGTGGCGCCCGTTCTACTTCGCCCACCTCATCGTCGATCCCAAAGACGAGAACAAGCTCTACAAGCCCGACCTCGGCCTCATCGTCAGCACCGACGGCGGCAAGAGCTTCAGCAACGCCACCGGCGGAACGCACGGCGACTTTCACGATCTCTGGATCAATCCTGAGAACACGGATCACATCATCGCGGGCGATGACGGCGGCGTCTGGTATTCGTACGACGGCGCGAACCGCTGGTGGAAAGCGGAGAACCTGCCGCTCTCGCAGTTTTACCACGTGAGCGTCGACAACGACCGCCCCTACCGCGTGTACGGCGGACTGCAGGACAACAGCTCGTGGGTCGGCCTCTCCGAGTATCCCGGCGGCATCACCAACGCGCAGTGGGAGAACATGTACGGCGGCGACGGCTTCTGGATGTTCGCCGATCCCTCCGATCCCGATTACATCTACGCCGAGTACCAGGGTGGCGCCATCGGCCGCATCCATCGCAAGACGCACGAGACGCGCAACATTCAGCCGCTGCCCGGCTACAAGGAAGGGAAGCTCCGCTTCAACTGGAACACGCCCATCCATCTCAGCCCCACGCAGACCGGCACGATCTACGTCGGCGCGCAGTACCTGTTCCGCTCGAAGGATCACGGTCAGACGTGGGACCGCATCTCGCCCGATCTCTCCACGAACGATCCGAAGAAGCAGCAGCAGGAGCTGTCCGGCGGCGTGACCGTTGACAACTCCGCCGCGGAGATGCACACCACGATCTATGCGATCGCCGAGTCGCCGAAGAACGCGAACGTGATCTGGGCCGGCACCGACGACGGCAACGTGCAACTCACGCGCGACGGCGGCAAGACGTGGACGAACGTCACGCCGAACGTTCCCGGTCTGCCGAAGTTCGCGTGGGTCTCGTATCTCGATGCGGGACATTTCGACGAAGGCACGGTCTACGCGACGTTCGACCTGCACACGTTCGGCGACATGCGCCCGTACGCGTACAAGACCACCGACTTCGGCAGGACGTGGACGTCATTGATCGACACAAACGCGCCGGTGCAGGGTTACGCGCACGTGATCCGCGAAGACCTCGTCAATCGCGATCTCCTCTTCCTCGGCACCGAGCTCGGTCTGTGGATCTCGCTCGACGGCGGCGCGCAGTGGGCGCAGTACAAAGGCGGCGACCTGCCGAACGTCGCCGTGCGCGATCTGGTCGTGCATCCGCGCGATCACGATCTCGTCATCGCCACGCACGGCCGCGGGATCTGGATCATCGACGACATCACGCCGCTGCGCGCGCTGACCGCCGACGCGCTCGCGAAAGATCTGTTGTTCGTCGGCAGCAACTTGAAGGAACAGAAGATCTCCGCGTTCGGCGGCTGGGTCAATGGCGACGCGGCCTTCGTCGGACCGAACGAAGGCGGCGACGCGGTCATCACCTACTATCAGAAGAAGCGGCACATCTTCGGCGATCTCGCCATCGAGGTCTTCGGCCCCGACGGCAACTCCCTCGGCACCATCCCCAGCGGCAAGCGCCGCGGCCTCAATCGCGTGAGCTGGCCGATGCGCCTCAAGGCGCCGCGCGTGCCGCCGGCCGCGTCGTACGCATACGGCGCCGGCGTCGGACCGCGCGTGGTGCCCGGCACGTACACCGTGAAGATGACCAAGGACAAAAACGTGTACGACACGAAGCTCGAGCTCGTGCCCGATTCGCGTTCGACGCATACGGCCGACGATCGGCGCGAACAGTTCGCACTGGCGATGAAACTGCACGAACAGCTCGGCGCGATGACCACCGCGGTCGAGCGCATCAATAGCACGCGCGCGCAACTCGAAGAGCGCGCATCGAAACTCCCCGCGAACGATGCGCTGTCGAAGAAGCTGCGCGCGGCCTCGTCGCAGGTCGACGCGATCCGCATGCGCCTCGTGGCCACGAAAGAAGGCGGCATGATCACCGGCGAGGAGCGCCTGCGCGAGCACCTCGCGAACCTGTATGGCGAGATCGCCGGCTACGAAGGCCGCCCCACCAAGACGCAGACAGAGCGCGCGGATGCGCTGGCGCGTGAGCTCGCGGACGTGGTCCGGGACTTCGACGCCTGGACGAAGAAGGAGCTGCCGGCATTGGGGCTCACGCCGTGAGCACGAATTGAAAATTGAAAATTGAAAATTGAAAAACCGGACGACTACAGGCGATCCTTCGTCTCGCGGAAGCCGGTCGTTCGAATTCGCGCGTCCGTTTTTTCAATTTTCAATTTTCAATTTTCAATTCACTCACGCCCCACCAGCATCTTCCTCAAAAACGCGGACAGATCCTCCAGCCTCCCTTTGTCGATCACCGGCAGTTTGGTGAATACCGGCGCGAGTGTGGCGAAGCCGGTCACGACCACTGCCTTCGCGGCGAGGCGCGGGTCCTGTTCGACTTCGGCGATGAGTGGCAGGCCTTCCTGCCGCGGCAGTTGCAGGTCGAGGAGGATCAGGTCGAATTCGTGATCGTGCAGCGCGGCGCGAGCGTCATCGGCATTCGAAACGGCCACGGCTTCCGCACCGCAGGAACCGCAGAGGCGCTCGAGGATGAGCAGGATATCGGGGTCGTCATCGACGACGAGCACGCGGGGCATCGACGCCGTGTCCTGCAAACACGCGGCCTCCGTGTTCGTGAGAGAAAACGCTGCAGCGCTCGCCTCAAAGCGGCGACATGTGCCCGGATTCCGGACATGTCCTTGCAGGACTCTCTCGCATGAATCGTCTGCTGTTGCTCCCGCTGCTCCTCGCCTGCTTCGCCTGTCGTGAACAACATCCGGTAGAAACACCGCAACCGGCACCACAACCGGCGCCGCCAACGGCGACGCAACCGGCGCCAGCCCCAGCGCCGGCGCCGATACCGCAAGCGCCCAAGGTCAACGGCCCGAAGCTCACGCCGGTCGACGAAGCGGCGAGCGATCCGTCGTTCGTTGCCTATCGCAACGAGCTCCTGGGCGCGGTTCGGCGTCGCGATGCGGACGCCGTCGTCGCGCTAGCCGATCCGAACATCCGCACCTCATTCGGAGGCACCGGCGGCGCGGATGACTTCCGCCGCAAGCTCGGCGAGCCCGGTCGTTGGGAAGACCTCGAACGACTCCTGACGCTGGGCGGCTCGTTCCGCGGCGAAGGGGAATCGCGCTCGTTCTGGGCGCCATACGTCTACAGCGCCTGGCCCGACTCGCACGATGCGTTCGAGCAGCTCGCCATCACCGGCGAACACGTTCCGCTGCGCGAATCGAGCGAGCCGGGCTCGCGCATCATCGCCACGCTTTCATACGACATCGTCGAGCGCACCGATCAAGCGAATCGCATTCGCACGGCGGACGGCAAGACCGGCTACGTCGATCCGCAACACGTGCGCAGTCCTGTCGGCTATCGCGCCGGCTTCATGAAGACGAACGGGCAATGGCGCATGAACGCACTCGTTGCAGGCGACTGATGCTACCGGCACCGCTCGCCGGTCAGACAGGCGCGCCGTTTGAAACAGCATTCGTTCATGGCGCGTACGGCAGCCGCGGAAGTGGCCACCACCATCGAGCAGGGCTCGGTGACGATCCTCTACCGGCCCCGTGTCGAAGAACAGAATCCTGGCGACCTCGGCGATGTGCAGCGTCTCCTGATTCTGCTGAGTCCGGATGGCGGTACGTTCGAGCGCCTGATCGCGGTCGGACGCAAGCGCGTGCCGCGCTCGGCGCGACGCGACCGCTTCTGGGGCTTCGTCGATCTCGTCCTCACGCCGTACGACATGAATGCCGCACTCGACGCGCAGGTGTACGGCACGAAGACCCGCGGCCTCCGCCATCTCCCCGCGGCGCGTGCGTTCGCGTCAGGCTCGTACGAAATCGCCACGCACCGCGATCACGCGCATCTGCGCTGGCACGTGCAACGGATCACGGACACGGATCCGATCGCGTTCGAGGTCGACGTCGAGAACGATGCCGACTACATCGTCACGATCGCGAATCCCGATCCGAGCGCGTGGGGTCTCGAGGAGCCGCCCGATTTGCAGGCGGCACTCTTCGACGATCTCGAGCTGCACGTCACCATCCCCTCACCCTTCCCACCCGCGCTCCAACGGCGCTTCGGCGACAGGCGCTTCACGCACCTCGACACGCCGGAGTGGCTCGATCATCCGGGAGCGGAGCTCGTCTTCGTCGGCACAGGAGACTGATGGCCAACCGCGGACGCCCTCGCCGTGCCGGAGCGGATGAAGAAATCCTTCGCGCCGCGCGCGAGTTGCTGGAACAAGGCGGTTACGGCGCGTTCAACGTCGACATCGTCGCGGAACGCAGCCGCGTCGCAAAGACCACCATCTATCGACGGTGGGCGACCAAAGGCGCGCTCGCAGCGGCAGCGATGGAGAACACACCCACGGCGACGGAGCCGGAGGCGATCCTCGAAGAAACCGCATCGCTGCTGTCGATTCTCACCAGTCCCGACGCCGACGCGATCGACGTGATGCGCGCGGTGCTCACCCCTCGCCGCGAACGGTTGCGCGCCGCTCTCGCCCCTCGCCCCGATGCTCACGACCTCGCCGACATGCTGCTCGGCGCGCTGCTCACCCGATTGATCCTCGAAGACAAACCGGCCATCCCGTCGATTCCGTTCTAGAATCCACTCCCTCAAACAGAACGACCTGTTCCTCGGGGTTTTTCTGGCCTCCGAGGAACCCAGACACCCACGGGAGGCAAAGGTGCAAAGGACCCATCGGTACGCGGTCTTCGTGTTCCTTCTCCTCGGATCCCTATCCCTCCTCGCACAGGCAACCACAGGCACACTC
>DASPNA010000128.1:0-3186 GCA_035626775.1 Thermoanaerobaculia bacterium | reverse complement strand
AACGGCCCTCCGATGTGTGCACTGGGCCGGCCCGCCGTTCCAGATGGAGGAGGCACGTACGCCGGATTCGTTTCGAGCCTGGGCGGAGGAACGAACGGCTCAGTCGTAGGCTCGTGTTCCGCTTCCGCTACTCCGCTTTTTTTTTTAACTCCGCCGGATCCATCTTGTCGTGCGGCACGGTCTGCAGGTTCACGCGTTCGATGGTGGACGTCGGCATCACATCCAGCGCGCCGAGGTCTTCGGTCGGCGGCACCGGCTGATCGAAAGGCTCCTGCGATCCCGCCGCCATCGGCGCCGCTTCCGACTCGGTCGGCAATTCCTCGGAGAAACGTCCGTACGTGTTCCCCATGCGCAGCCGCGCGCCGTGGGTCAACGGCGCGACGCGGATGCGCTTGCCGTTTACGTACGTTCCGTTCGCGCTCGCGAGGTCATGCAGCACGAAAAACCCGCGCTCGAAGACGATCTCGCCGTGATGCCGGGAGACTTTCGGATCGCGCAGGATGATGTCGTTGCCTGGGTCGCGACCGAGGGTGAACGGTCGATGCGTCTGCAACCGGTAGCTTTTCTCCGCGCCGTCGAGGCCTACGAAGAAGATCTTGGCCATTCGCGCGCGATTCTAGCCTACTTGCCTGCTGCGGCCGATTTCGGAGACCAGCTCGTCGACCGTGAGCGGCTTGGTGAGCCACGAGCGGACGCGCGTGGGAAGCACGTTCGGCGCGGGCTGGCCGCTGATGACGATGATCTCGACGCCGTCGTCGATGTGGTCGTGATCGAGACGCTCGACCACTTCGCGACCATCCATGAGAGGCATCATCCAGTCGAGCAGGATGAAGTCCGGCCGCTCGCTGGCCACGCGATCGACCGCTTCGGCGCCGTTGGCCGCCAGCTTCACCTCGAAACCACGCTGGTTGAGTCCGATGGCGTACAGACGGCGCACGTCGGCGTTGTCTTCGACCAACAGCACTTTCGGTTTCAAGGCGGCTCCCATCGGGAGCGCAAATTTGCAGGTTGCAGGCCAGTAGGGGGAACGGTTCCTCGGGTTCCTCGGGTTCCTCGGAGTACCTCGGAGTACCTCGGAGTACCTCGGAGTACCTCGGCCTTATCCCCTCCGAGGAACTCCGAGGTACCCGAGGAACTCCGAGGAACTGCTTCATGGTATTCTCCCGCGCGCCTCGCAGACCTGCGACCAGGGCACTCCTATGAATGTAAAAAAACGTTTGTTGGATGGTGCGCGGATGAATCGCGCGATCCGCCGGATGGCCATCGAAGTCGTTGAAAAGAATCGCGGCTTGACCGACCTCATGATCGTCGGCATCCGCAGTCGAGGCGTGCCCATCGGCGAGCGCATGACGCGCGAGATCGAGCAGATGGAAGGGCAGCCTGTGCCGTTCGGCATCCTCGACATCACGCTCTATCGCGACGACCTCACCACCATCGCGCCGCAGCCGGTGGTGAAGCCGACCAAGCTGCCCGAGCCGATCGACGACAAGATCATCGTGCTCGTCGATGACGTGCTCTACACCGGCCGCACCGTGCGCGCCGCGCTCGACGCGCTGATCGATTTCGGCCGCCCGCGCCAGGTGATGCTGGCCGTGCTCATCGACCGTGGCCATCGCGAGCTTCCCATCCACGCCGATGTCATCGGCAAGACCGTCCCCACCGACGCTGAAGAGGTGATCAAGGTCAAGCTCGCGGAGACCGACGGCGAGGACGAAGTTCTGATCATGGAGAAGTGAGAATCTCAGAGTCGCAGAGTCTCAGAGGGGATTTCGATGATCACGCAGCGCGAGCGGATGACCCTCTGAGACTCTGCGACTCTGAGACTCGTAATCAATGCGCACGCCCACCTCCTCACTCCGAAGCAAAGACCTGCTGGGCATCGAGCCCCTCACTCCGGAAGAGATCGAGCTGATTCTCGATACGGCCGAGGGCTTCAAGGAAGTCAGCGAGCGGCCGGTGAAGAAAGTGCCCGCGCTGCGCGGCCAACTGGTCATCAACCTCTTCATGGAAGCGTCGACGCGCACCCGCGTGTCGTTCGAGATCGCCGAGAAGCGCCTCTCCGCCGACACGCTCAACTTCGCCGCATCGGGATCTGCCGTCGAAAAAGGGGAGACGCTCATCGACACGGCCGACAACCTCGTGGCCATGCATCCGAACATGATCGTGATCCGCCACAAGCATCCCGGCTCGCCGAAGATGCTCGCGGATCGTTATCCGAACATCGCCGTGATCAACGCCGGCGACGGCGCACACGAGCATCCGACGCAGGCGCTCCTCGACGCGTTCACCATCCGCGAGCGTCTCGGCCGCCTGCAAGGCGTGAACGTCACCATCGTCGGCGACATCAAGTACTCGCGCGTGGTGCGTTCGAACATCCACCTGCTCACGAAAATGAAAGCGAACGTGACGCTCGCCGCGCCGCCCACGTTGCTGCCGGCCGAGATCGAGAAGATGGGAGTGCGCGTCGTGCACAACCTCGACGAGGCCATCGAAGGTGCCGACGTCGTGATGATGCTGCGCATCCAGCTCGAGCGGCAGGGAAAGCTCAGCTTCCCGTCGCTGCGCGAGTACTACAACACGTTCGGCCTCACGCGCGAGCGTTTGCGCAAGGCGAAAAAAGGCGTGCTGGTCATGCACCCCGGCCCCATGAACCGCGGTGTCGAGATCGCCTCGGACGTCGCCGACGACCCGAATTACTCCGTGATCCTCGAACAAGTCACGAACGGCGTGGCCGTGCGCATGGCCGTGCTGTACCTCCTCGGCGGAGCACACACAACCGAATGAATCTCCTGATTACAGGCGCGCGCGTCGTCGATCCGTCGCAGGAGCTCGATGCGACGCTCGACATCCTCATCGAAGAGGGCGCCATCGCGCGCATCGACAAGAAGATCAAAGCGACGAACGTCGAGAAGCTCGACGCGACCGGTCTCATCGCCACGCCCGGCTTCATCGACCTGCACACGCATCTGCGCGAGCCCGGACAGGAGCACAAGGAGACGATCGCCACCGGCACGCGCGCCGCGGTCGCCGGCGGCTACACCGCCGTCTGCGCGATGGCGAACACCGTTCCGCCGAATGATGAGCGCGCGGTGACGGAGATGATGCGCGCGGAAGCCGCGCGTAACGGCTGGTGTCGCGTCTATCCGATCGGCGCCGTGAGCAAGGGCCTCAAAGGTGAAGAGCTCG
>DASPNA010000127.1:0-39489 GCA_035626775.1 Thermoanaerobaculia bacterium | reverse complement strand
CGCGGTCGCATTCACCGGTCCGTCGGGCCGCGGAAAATCGACGCTCGTGGCGGCGCTCGCGCGCGCGGGCCATCCGTTGATCGCGGATGACATGACCGTGATCGAGCTCCACGGCGATCGGCCTGTCGTCAAGCCCGGCTTCCCACGCGTGAAGCTCTGGCCTGATTCAGCCGAGGCGCTGGAACACGACGTCGACGGGCTCCCGCTCATTCATCCCGAGCGCACCAAACGTTCGTTGACCATGCCGCCGACGGTTCATGCCGGGGACATCCCGCTGGTGCGTTGTTACCTCATCGAAGACGCGGACCATGAATCTGTCAGCGAGCTGTCCGGCAGCGAATGTCTGCTGTCGCTGGTGGCGCTCACCTATCAGTCGAGCTGGATGCACGAGACCGGATCGTCCGGCGCGAATCTGCTGCATTGCGGGGCGTTGGCGCGGAGCGGAGTGGTTCGGCGGCTGCGGCGGAGACGTTCGTTCGACGCGCTTCCGGATGTGATCCGCTTCATCGAGGCCGACGTTCGGACGACTCCAGCAGCGTGAAGAGACGCTCGCGGTTTCGAAAGAGAGTGACGTCGCGAGCGACGGTGCGAGGCCGCAACGTGCCATCCAGCAACTGCGAGAAGTTGCGGCGAACCATCTGCCATTGACGCCGCGCGCGCAGGCGCATTCCGGCGCGGCCCGACGGCATCGGCACCATCGCGCCCGCGGCGTGCGCGTGAACCGGAGCAGCGGCCGATCCCGTGAACAGTTGCGTGATCTTGCCCGAGACTCGCTTGTCCTTGTCCACCCACAGTTGTTCCGCGGCAAGCATCAACGCCTCGGGCGGTGGCGCGGCATCGGAAAACGCTTTCGGCAGCGGCGCGCCAAGGAGGATGTTCGCGAGCGACAGCGTCAGTTCGACCCACATCACAATTCGCCGTCGCGTCCACTCCTCTTTGAGCGACGCCCAGTCGAGATCCGCCTTCGACCGCAGCAGCAACGCGACATCGAGCAGCGATCGCAGCTCGCCTTCGAAGCGATGGTGACGCGACACATGCGTGACCACGTGCGCGAAGAACTCCGCCGGTGCGAGCGCCGGGACTCGCAAGCCATGTCCGAGCTCGACCACGCGCGCGGTCGCCCAGACCTCATCAACCGTCGCCGGATCGTCGGGCGCCGAGTCGAGCATCGCGTGCATTTCGAGCACCGGCGAACCGGGCTGCCCATTGAACAGCGGCGGCGCATCGCCGGCCTGCATGGTGACGCCTGCGAAATCCGCGGGAACGACGTAGCCGATCTCGGCGAGCGCCGACATCGCGCGCGCAAAGTCCGCATCGCGGATCAGCAGGTCGAGATCCGTCATCGTGCGCGTCGCCGGATCCTCATAAACAGTCGCCGCGAGCACCGGTCCCTTCAATAGAAGATAGGGAACGTTGACCGCCTGCAGTGCTCCGTCGATGTGCCGCAGATCGGCCATGCGCCGCAAATGACGCAACGCGTTCTCGCGGTACGACTCCGCAAACAGAGCTCGCAGCGCGGCCACGCCATCTCCCGCCTGCTTCAATCTCCAATGAACCCACGGGTAGAGGGTTCGCGGCGTGATGGTGAGAAAAGCCTGAGGATCGATCGCGTTCGCCGCGTCGACATCGACCGGCTCGGCGCCGAGGAGATGAAGGAGAAAAGTCCGTTCCGAACGGTGCGAGTCGGGGATCAGGTCAGGGCGTTCCACGGCTCATTCATTCTATTCGTAGGTACTCGCGCACGACGAGACCGCTTCCGAAACGGCTGCGCCGGCACTCGACTGGCCCCGCGCTTTCCGGACTTCCTCCACCGTGATTCCCGAACACCTCGGCCGCGCGGTTTCCAGTCGCGAACGCCTCGATGCGGTCCACGCCACCGGCCTGCTCGACAGTCCGTCCGAAGAAGTATTCGACCGGCTGACACGGCTGGCCGCGAAACTCACCGGAGCGCCGATGACGTTTATCTCATTGGTCGCCGAGGATCGCGAGCAGGCGATCGTGATGGCGTAGCGCTCGCGGAGAGCAAAGGCCTGCGCCTGCGCTGTGCGCTCGACGGCGATGTGCGCATGGGCGCAGTAATCGGCGCACTGATGATCGTCGCCTTTGCAGCGGCAGTGGGCCGGCGCGGCGCGCGACGCTCGTCGATCCCGTAACTGCGATGCGGACGGACTAAACGCTCACAGGTAACTCGTCCAGGCCGACCGACGTTCGGCGCGCACACGTGCGTACCAGCGGCAGGGGAAATAGAGCGCGATCAGCGTCGCGGCCGTCACGAGATACAAGAGGCCCAGGCTCCACATGTATCCGGCAGCAGGATGACCGGGCATGAGCGGATGATTGCCGAACAACCACGGAACGACGCGTCCTTCGCGCACGAGCGACACGATGCAGGCGGCGAGATGGATCACCGGGATGTGCAACAGGTAATAGAACATCGGTACGCGGCCGAATGTCGAGATCCCATCGGCCACCCTGCCGCGCCAGCGATCGACAAGCGCGAGCACGATCAACATCGGCCCGAGCGTCATCAGCAGAAACGCGAGTGACGCCGGATATTTCGTGGTCGCGAGAAACTGCAGGACGCCAGGATCGGGCCGCCAATGACGCGGATCGCCATACCGATCGACTGCGCGAAGCACCAGGAACGCCGCCGTCACCGCTAGCCCGAGCCGCAATACGGTCGTGCGACGCCGATCCGGCTCCATTGTGATGACCCGGCCGAACGCATATCCCGCGAGCATCACGCCGAGCCACGGAACGATCACGTACAGAATCTTCAATGGACCGATTCCGCCGCCGTAGTACAAGACTTTCAATAGCCAGGATGGATTCTCCGGCCAGGGAACGAAATCCATCAGGTTGTGCAGCGTAATGAGGCCAATGCCGATCGCGCCCACGACACGCACCGGGAGATGTACCGCGACGGCCAGCAGGATCATGCACCAGCCGATCACCCAGATCACGCCGGCGAGGATGTAATTGCCGAAATCGAAGTTGAACGTCCAGAAGATGCGGATGAGAGTCAGCTCGAGCGCGATCAGGATCGCACCGCGAACGGCCAGAAACTTCGAGAGCTCCGCCATGTTGCCGAGCTTCTGCCCGTGCAGGTATGCCGAGGTGCCGGCGAGAAAGATGAAGGCGGGAGCGACGAAGTGTGTGATCCAGCGCGTAAAGAACACGCCCGGTGACGGCCCTCCGGGCGGTATGGCCGCGTAGACACGGACGTGGTCGATGGCCATGAGCATCATGACGATGCCGCGGACGATGTCGATCGAGACGATGCGCTTCACAGTTCACCTCCTGCTTTCGTAAGAAGCCGGACCACCACGTCCAGTCGCTTCGGCGCCAGCTTGCGGACGGGAAATACGTTTCGGCCATACGGTCGCGCTGATCGAGTGCGTTGTCCAGTGGCGTTTGTCCCGCGTGATGCGAAGGGCGGGATTCGCGCCATGTTCGAACAGCAACGCCACGAACGCCGTACACCTTCGCCACCGGCGTCGCGGCCACCATCGTGACGGGGCCCCACGCCATCCAGTCATACGGAGGACGCGTCACGATTGCGCCGTGCGCCGGTCTTCGGGTCGTTGGCCGCTCGCGGATCGCACTTCAGAATGACGTGGCGATCGAGCATGCCCCACGCGGCGCAGGCGCCGACGTCCGGTTCGGCGCCGCTGCTGAGGAGCAGATCACGGATATCGTCCCGCCCGAGCTCGAAGCAGTCGTGCAGCGGCTGCCGTCCGTCCGCGTTGCGCGCGTTGAGATCCGGCCCACGCTCGACGTGCAGTGACGCCCTAGCGCAGGTGATACAGGCGCAGCGTTTTCCCGACGCGCTCGAACGTGTACGGCTTCAGCCAGTCGTACGCGGTCGGGTTCTTCACGCGCGCGAGCTCGATCATCTGCTCGCTGATCACGATCCAGCCACGCGACGGGACGTTCTCCTGCAGCGGATGGCCGCCGGTGATACCGATGCTGGCGGGACGGATGCCAGTGACCACGGCGTATTCGAGCTCGTGGATCCCGCGTTTGCGGCAGATGCGCGCCAGGCGCCAGATGTCCTGTCCCCAGTCGTAATTGCTGTCGAGCAACACGCGCTGCGGATGTTTCCCGGCAAAGGCGTTCATCCACGGGATGTAATCGGGATGCGCGAGCGCGCTCGATAAGAAGAGCCACAAGAGCGCGATGCCGGCGGCTACCCTGGGCAAGCGGCGCACGCCATACGCGGCGACGATCGACAGCGGGATGTAAATCGGCAGGAGATGGCGGATGCCGATGTTGATCCGGGAGCTCATGGCGATGGCGAGAATGGTCATGGCGATCGCGAGTTGCAGTGCGGCGGCTTTGCCGCCGCTTTTGAAAGCGGCAGCTGCCGCTGCCGCACTCCATAGGAGTAACAGTAAATAGGAGATGGGCGTTTTGAACGCTAACGCGACAGGGAAGTAATACCACCAGCCTGATTCGGACACCTGACCGAGCAGGTACGCCGAATGTCCGATGCGATTGTGGAAACGGACCATGACCAGTCCGATCCACAGATCGGGCGCCGGTACCGTGAGGTGGGATAACCGGTCGGGCACACCGGCGCCACGTGCGATATCGAGTGCGACCGGGTTCGCGTCGGCCATTGCGCCGATTGCAAACCCGAACGACGCCCACGTCAGGACAAACGCGACCAACGCGGCAATCAGCAATTTGTCCAATGCAAAACGCCGGCGCGCGATCAACACCACGACCATCGTCGCCGCGAAAAACACCACGAACGAATATTTGCAGGCGATTCCAAACGCGATCGCGGCCCCAAGCAGAACCGATCGCCACCGCGACGGCTGCTCCGTCCATAAGAGCAATGCGTGCAATCCGACCGCGAACCCGGCCGCGGCGGCCATGTCCGTCGTTGCGAGACCGCCGTGCGCAAGCACCGGCGGCAGCATCATGAACAGCGCCAACGCAATACACGCCGCGGCCTCTCCGAACAACATCCGCGCACTGGCCGCGAGCGCGAACCCGGCAATGACGACGAACAGCAGGTTCCCGCGACGCGCGGCCGAGACGTTGTGGATGTAGCGGTCCTGGTGCGCGTAGAGATCGTTGCCGTATTCGTTCGGATGGGCCTCATTCGCCGGCTGCACGCTCAGAAATGGCAACGCGAACAACACGCGCGGCCAGGGCGGATGCTGGAAATCGACGTGATACCGCCCTTTGGTCATCCATTCATGGCCGGCCGCGACATGCACCGGCTCGTCCAGCGTCTGCGCAAAGGTCTGATGTGTGTTCGCAATGCGCGCGAGCGTCACGACGAGGATCAGCGCAATGACGATCCAGTAGAGGCGCGCGGTCATCTACGCGACCGCCATCTCCACGCGATTTCGCCCACTTTCCTTCGCGCGATAGAGGAGCGAATCGGCGGCGGCGATCGCGGCGGTCATGTCGTATTCGTTCGCGATCCAGACGCCCAGGCTGATGGTGATCTGGAGGTCGGGGGCGAGGGAGGAGACGTCGAGGCGTTCCACCGAGGCACGCAGCCTCTCGGCCACGTCGTTGGCCTGTTCGGCGCTCGTCGGCGTTTGCAGCACGATCAGAAACTCCTCGCCGCCGATGCGTCCGAGCTGATCGCCGGGACGGAGGTTCGTGCGACACGTGTGCGCAACAGCCTTCAGCACCTCGTCGCCGGCCGCGTGGCCGTACGTGTCGTTGATGCGCTTGAAGCGATCGATGTCGAGGACGATCAGTGCGACCGGCCGGTCATGTCGCTTTGCGTCCGCGAACAGGATCTCCAGCAACGTGAAGATGTGCCGGCGGTTCGGCAGCCGGGTCAGCTCGTCGGTCATCGCCATCGCGCGCATGCGGCGCGTGTTCACGAGCTGCCGCCAGAACAGCAGTGCCAGCGCGGTGGCGAGGAACGCCGTCAGCGCGAGGACGGCCCACTGCAGCTTCTGATTGCGTTGGGCCTGCTCGAGCGCCGCCGCGCGCAACGTGTTCTCGCGCGCGAGCGCACGGTTCTCCTGTTCTTTCTTCTCCGCGTCGAACTCGACGTGCAAACGCGACGTCAGCTCGTCGCGGCGTGCCTCGGCAAGCTGCCGCTGCAGCGCCGCGTGGCGCGTGCGAAAGACATACGCATTGCGCCAGTCGCCGAGCTGTTCGTACACGACCGCCGCTTCCTCGATATTCCGTTCGAGGAAGCGTGTGTTCGCTTCTTCCTCATAGTAGCGGCGCGCCGCCGCCAGGTCTCGCAGCGACTCCTCGAGACGTCCGAGCCTGCGATATGCCATCGCGCGAAACTGCTTCACGTGCGCGATCGCGCTTGCGCTCCGCTTACTCTCATAGAACGCGAGCGCCGCATTGAAAAGCGGCAGCGCCTCGGCGGCGCGATTCTGTTTCACCAGCGCCAACCCGAGCGAGCGTTTCGTAAACGCGATGTCATCGGGCCGCTGCAGCTTCTCGAACTCGGCCAGCGCTTGACGATAGTGAAACTCCGCCGGCGTGAGATTTCCCTTCGCCTCGAACGTGCTGCCGATGTTGAACTGCGTATCGGCGACGTCATTCGGCTGCCCATGTTCGGCGTATCCCTTGAGGAGCTGGCGGTAGTACTCGATGGCGCGGTCGTACTGCCCGACCTTGCTGTCCGCGTACACGTTGGCCATGTCGGAGAGCGCGTCGAGCCGTCCCTTCACGTGTCCGATCTGCCCGTAGATGCGATACGCGCTCTGCAGGTTCACGAGTGCGTCGGCCATCTCCCCGCGATCGTACTGGAGCCCGCCGATCTTGTATCGCGCGTCGGCCTCGATGCGCGCGTCTTTCGCGCGCACGCCGATCTCCAGCATCTTCGCGAATTCGGCTTCCGCTTCGCGCGCCTTCCCCTCGTTGTGAAGCGCATTGCCGCGCTCGAGGTGCGCGTGTGCCGCGGCCACCGGATCGCTCGCATCCGCGGCGCGCGCGGGCGCGAGCCAGAGAAGGCTTGCGAGAACCGCGAGAGGAATCCACCGCATTCGGAACTAGTGTCGCATGGCCTCGCGTGGGCGAAATCCGAATATCATCGCCGCATGCGCCACATCGCCGTGCTGCTTCTGCTCGTTGCGGGCGGATGCGCCGGTTCGATCGCGAACCTGAACGTTCACGACGGCCTCGTCGAACGCGCGTGTTGTCCCGACCTCGGCGACGTCCCGGTCGAGCTCGAATACCTCGGCACCGGCGGATGGATCGTGCGTCGCGGCAACGATGCGGTGATGACCGCGCCGTTCTTCACGAATCCGCGCCTGCTGCGCGCGCTCCTGTTGCCGATTCGCCCTGCGAAGGAATTGATTCAAGAACAGATGCGCACGGTGAAGGGACGCGAAAACGTGCGCGTCGTGCTGGCAGGACATGCGCACTATGACCATCTGTTCGACGTCGAGGCGGCGCTCGAGGATTTGCCGGCAGACGCGCGCGTCTATGGCGGCACGACCGTGACCGCGTTGGTGCCGAAACGCAGCGTCGATATCACTGCAAAAGCGGGCACGCAGAAAGCGCGCGGCGAGTGGACTCAGGTGGGAAACGTGCGGTTTCTGCCCATTTTCTCCGAACACGCCGCACACGTCTTCGGCATCAAGGCGATGAACGGCCATTACGACACGGCGCGGCCGCGGCCCGCGTACGGCCGTCAATGGAAGGAAGGCGAAACGCTCGCGTATGTCATCGAGTTGCTCAATGACGAAAATGACGTCGATCTGCGCATCTACTATGACGATTCCGCGCACGATGCGCCGTATGGTTATCCGGATGAGGGGTTCGTCGGCAAGATCGACATCGCCATTCTCTGCGTCGCTTCCCACCAGCAAGTGAACGACTATCCGGCGAAACTCCTCACGTACCTGCAGCCGAAACACGTGCTCCTCGGCCATTGGGAGGACTTCTTCCTTCCTTATGAGCGGCCCGAGCGGACCGTTCGCCTCACGGACGTTCGCAAATTCATCGAAAAGCTTCCGGCCGGCACGCAATGGACCATGCTCAAGCGCCGCGGTGTGGTGCGCTTCGCGCCGCCGCCAGCCGTCTCACGGCTTCCGTCAGCTCGCGCTCATTGAGGTGTGGTTACCGGCGCGTCGCGCAGCGCGGGTCGAGCCCGCGCTGGCGCTCAAGAGCGAGTGAGCTATGGAGTGCGGCGGCATCGCCGCCGCTTTGGAAAGCGGCAGCTTTGCTGCCGCACCCCATAGGACTACTCCGCCGCCGCGCGCAACTTCGCGAGGTCGAACTTCTTCATCTCCAGAAACGCCTCCGTCACGCGATCGACCCGCGCTTGATCAGCCGAGGCGAGCATCGAATCCATCTCATCGGGCACGATCTGCCACGACACGCCGAACTTGTCCTTCAGCCAGCCGCACTGTTCCGACTTCGGATCGGCCGACAGCCTGTCCCAGTAGTAATCGATGTCTTCCTGCGTGTCGCAGTGCACCATCAGCGAGATGGCTTCATTGAAGCCGAAGCCGTGCATCTGCGCGCTGTCCATGGCCGCGAAATCCTGCCCTTCCAGCGTGAAGATGGCGTGCTTCACCGTTCCCGGCTTCTCAGGCTCCTCGCCGGCTTCATAACGCAGGATGTTGCCGACACCCGTGTTGCGAAACACCGATGTATAGAACTTGATCGCCTCTTCGGCGCGTCCGCTCTGCTGTTCCGTGTACATAAGCGTGGGCGTAATCTTCTGGCGGATCGGCCGATCGCCCGCGTACATCACCTGCCACGACAGCCCGTAGCGATCGGCGGTCCAGCCGTAACGTTCGCTCCATGGATACGCGTCGAGCTCCATCATCACCATGCCGTCGCGCGAAAGCTCGCGCCACAACGCGTCGACTTCTTCCTTCGTCTCACACATGACGAGAAAGGAGATCGCGGGCGTGAACTTGAAGAGCGGTCCGGCCGAGAGCAGCGTGAACTCCTGTCCGGACAAATCGATGGTCACGATGTCGACCGATCCCGACGGCGTGTTGTGCAGCGTGGTGGTGTTCTTGACGCGCGAGTTCGGGAAGACGGACGTGTAGAAATCGCCGGCCTGGCGCGCTTCCTTGTCGAACCACAGATGCGGTGTGATTTTCTCCATGCTTGTACCTCCGGCTGCATAGACTCCGAACCGTCGCAAAACTCATCGGTTCAAGTGCGAAAATCTATCGCATGCGATTGACGCCTGTTGCGATTGCCCTTGCCGTTTTGCTCACCGCGCCTGCGGTTGCACAGCCATCCCTGAAAGAAAAGATCGCGGGTGACCTGAGGCGGATGACGAACGAGCTGCTCGACGCCATCGCGCCGGGCGACGTCGACGTGTGGAAGCGCTACGCCCACGAGCGGCTCGTCTACGTCAGCGAGAACAACACGCAACTGACGAAGGCGCAGTTTCTCGAGGAGCTGCAGCCGCTGCCGAAGGGCCTCATCGGCGAGCTCGAAGTCGGAACGTGGGCGGCCGAGGTTCATGACGGGGTTGCGGTGACGACGTATGTGGCGGACGAGCGCCTCGACTATCACGGCCAGGTCATCAAGAGCCGCTTCCGCATGACCGACACATGGATCGCGACGGAAGATGGCTGGCGTCTCATCGCCTCGCAGGCGCTGGCCGTTCCCGAAGATCCTCCGTCGATTGCGCTCGCGCGGCAAACGTTGTGCGGGTACAACGGCACCTATCGCCTCACAACCGAGATCATCACGAAGGTAACCTGCGCGAACGACGGACTTTCCTCCGAACGCACGGGTCGTAAAGCCGTGACGATGAAGCCGGAGCTGCGCGATGTTTTCTTTCAGCCGGGACAACCGCGTACGCGGCGCATTTTCGTGCGCGATGACAAAGGGGCGATCGTTGCCTTCGTCGACCGGCGCGAAGGGCTGGACATCCGCTGGACGAAAACGGACTGACGTCCGTTTATAATCGCCCGTTCCGGTCCAGATCCATGCTCCCCATTCTTTCGGTCTATCTCGTCATCGCGGGCGGTGTGTTCACAGCCGCCGCCGCGCAACCCGCGAATCAGCCCGCAAATCAGCGGCAGGTCATCCAGCAGATCATTCACACGAACAACGACGGCACCTCGCACGTCGAAACGCATTCGGTCGACGCGGCCGCGACCACTGCCACGTTCATCACCGGCGACGGAAAGGTCGTGCGGTCGACGAGCGGCGCCGAGAAACAGGTGCTCATCGAGATGCAGGCGCGGCCGCTGCTCGATCGCAAGACTCCCGGCTCGCCCGCGCACGCGGCCGGGCAGCGCAGGCAACTCGCGCGCGATCTGGATGCGCTCGACAAGAAACGCGGATCGAAGAAACCGTCGCGGATCAAGCGCGAATACCACATCCTCTTCAGCGGCGTCTCCGCCACCGTCGACGCCGCTGCAATCAAAGAGATCCGCAAGCTGCCGAACGTGGTAGCCGTGCACGAGGACACCGAAATTCGCGCGCAGCTCACCGAGAGCGTGCCGCTGATCGGCGCGCCCGCCGTCCACGGCAGTGGCGCGACCGGCATCGGCGTCAAAGTGGCCATCATCGATACCGGCATCGATTACACGCATCCCGACCTCGGCGGATGTTTCGGCGTGACATGCAAGGTGGCCGGCGGATACGACTACGTCAACGACGACGGCGATCCCGCGGATGACAACGGACACGGAACGCACGTGGCCGGGATCGTCGCGGCGAACGGAACGGTGAAGGGAGTTGCGCCCGGCGCAACGCTGCTCGCGTACAAGGTCCTCGACAGCAGCGGGTACGGATGGACGAGCGACATCGTCGCGGCGCTGGAGCAGGCGGTCCTCGACGGCGCCAAAGTCGCGAACCTCAGCCTCGGCGGCGCCGGCAATCCCGATGATCCGACCAGCCAGGCGGTCGATAACGCAACCGCAGCGGGCTTGTTGTCGGTCGCTGCGGCGGGTAATACCGGTCCGAGCTTCCAGACCATCGAGTCGCCTGGCACGGCCCGCACCGCGTTGACGGTCGGGGCGACAGACAAGAGCTGGAACATGGCGTTCTTCAGCTCGCGCGGGTTCGTCGCCGACGGCGACGAGTTCCTGATGAAGCCCGAACTGGTCGCGCCCGGAGTAGACATCCGCAGCACCGTTCCGGTGACGGGACAACACGGCGATCCATCCCGCTACAAGTTGCTCAGCGGCACGAGCATGGCCACGCCGCACGCGGCAGGTTCCGCCGCGCTGCTGCTGCAATGGAGACCGGCGCTGACACCGTCGCAGCTCAAAGAGCGTCTCATGAATGCCGCACGCGCACTGCTGGGCGCGCCGTTCACGGAGGGCGCCGGCGCACTCGACGTCTCGCGCGCGTTCGGCGGAAACATCTTCGCGTCGCCGTCGAACATCTCGTTCGGCGTCATCAGCGCGCAGACCGGCATCGTCATCCGGGAACAGACGATCACCGTCCGCAACACCAGCGCGATCGCCGAGACCGTCCACGTGGGTCCCGGCACGCAGCTTCCCGCCGGCGTGACCATGCAGTTCATCCCGCCATCGGTCAGTGTGCCGGGAAGCGGGGCCGCCAACGTCACGGTGCGGCTGACCGTCGACACCACAGTCACGCCGGAAGCGCCCGATCCCATGGCGTGGAGCACCGGCATCTCGGTGGTGGGCCTCGAGACCTCAGCCTACGTGCCTGCATATTTCTTCCGCGGATCCGTGCTCGAGCTGACGTTCGAGGAAGCACCGTGGTTCGTGTACCTGATCTCAGCGCCGAATCAACTCCGGTACTTCACGAATCCGGGCAACTCGCTCACCGTCCTGGTGAAAGCAGGCGCGTGGGACGTGCTCACCGCACATCACGCTCCGATGGCCGTGGTGCTGCACGAACAACAGAATGTGCAGGGCGCCACGTCGCTGCACATCACGCGCGCCCAGGCGAATCGGCTGCTGACGATGCGCGCGGTCGACGACACGGACCAGCCGCTGCGAGAGTTCGATTACCAACGCACGCTGGCGCTGGCGATCGATCCCGTTCCCGGCGCGGCGCCGTTCGGAGTGCTGATCGGCGGAGGCGAGAATTACAAGATCTCCGATGTGTCCTCGCGCTACGTCATCGGCATCATCGGCGGCGGCCCTGATGTACCGGGCGACCGGGTATTCACGTCGAGCTGGGTCCAGAAGGGAAATGCTGCCGACGTGACGCTGCCCACGCCGGGCGTGCCGTTCCGCCGGCTCGAACAGCGCGCGAGCGTGCCGCCCGGTGCGAGCCACGCCACGATGACGACGTACAAGGGCTTCGCGATCAAGCAGTCGTGGGGTTCCTTCGCGTCGACCTTCGGAACGTCCGCCCTGGAATCGTTGAACCGCACCTTGTATTTCCAGTCCGGCGCCTCGGCCGATGTGATGCTGCCGCTTCGGTCCGCATTACTGGCCGGGTATACCGGAGTCGAACATCAAGTCCACGTCGTCAACGGACCGTATTTTCTCCACGAGGGCGGCTCGAATCTCACGGTCAGCGGCTTTCCGTGGTTCCACTTCTATCCGTCCGACCCGGATGCGGTGCTCGGCGCCGCGATCGAGCGGTGGGACCTCGAGACCGCACCGAATTCGCTGCCGCTTCGCTTCGTGAACTCGTCGACGATTCGCGCGACCGGCCATTCGCCTTCGCTGGCGTGGGTGACGCACACCGCGGCGGACATCCTCCGCGCCGGCGATGCGATGCCCGCATTCGATCTCTATCGCGCCGGCGCGTTCGTGGGCACGTATACGTTCTACTTCGATCTGTGGGCAGGAATCTCGTCTGCGCCGGGGGCTCATGAGCTCCGTTCTTCGTCCGATTACGCGATCGGCGGAACGACCGGAACCTCGCGCGCCGTCATCTCATTCGACACGACCAGAAGCGATCCGAATCCGCCCGCGGTGACGATGTTCCGCATCGAGCAGAATGGGGTGCGGACGCCGGCGCCGCTCTATCGCGTCAGCGGGTCCGCCATCAGCGTGAAGTTTCGGGTGACTGACGATGTCGCCGCGCTGGTGACGATGGAGTGGCGGCACAGCGGCTCGCCGACGTGGACGCCGTTACCGCTGGCGCAGAACGGCAACGAGTACGAAGGCTTCCCGCCGATGAGCGGCTCGGTCGAATTGCGTCTCACGGCGACCGATCCTTCGTCGAACGTTGTCCGCGAGGAGTGGGCGCCGGCCTACATCGCGAGCGTGCCGCCGCCTCCGACGACGCCTGCGCTCATGACCGCGTCTCGCACGGGTGCTTCGGCGATCACGGTTTCATGGGGTGCGTCGTCGAGTCCGATCGGGATCGCCAGCTACAGCATCGAACGCCTCCCGGGCAACATCCCGTTCATCGTGGCCGGAAATGCGACGACGTTCGTCGATACGAATGTCGTGAATGGGAACGCTTACTTCTATCGCGTCCTTGCCACCGACACGAACAACGTGTCGTCGCTCCCAACCTCGTACGACGTTGCGTCGCTCGTGCAACTCGATGACGATCCGCTCATCGCGGGCAGCCCGATTCGGGGAGTGCACATGTCGCAGATGCGGCGCACGGTCGATGCGATCCGCTACGCCGCCGGCCTCGCACCCGCGTGGACGAACTACGATCCGCCCACGGGACTGGTCCGGGCCTCGGACTTCGCGGGCCTGCGGGATCGGCTCAACGAGGCGCGCTCCGTGGTGCAACTGGTCCCGGTCAGCGTCCCGCACCCGCTCGCGACGGGAACCCTGATCCACGCGGCCGACCTGCAGAACATCCGCAACGGCGTGAAGTAACGGGTTCCTCAGCAACCGCTCAGCAAGTCCTCAGGACGCACAATGCCGACGCGGCGCATGGTGCGAGCCATGCGCATCGTCTCGATCATCCTCGCCATCCTGCTCGTTCCCACGCTCGCCGCCGCCGACGTCGCGCGCGACCTCGGTCTCGCGCGCGAGATGCTCGAAGACGCCGCCATCCGCGATGACGAGGAAGGACTGCGCCTCGTGCGCGAGCGGTTGCTGCGTATCGCGGCAGAGGCTGCCGATGACCGCACGCTGCGCGACGCGCACCATCTGATCGCACTGTCGGCGCACTTCGAGCTCTACACCGGGCGGCGCGATCTGAGCACCGCCACGAGGCTGGTCGAGACCGGCATCCGTCATGCGGACCGCGCCGTGCGGCTCGACGAGCGCTTCGCCGACGGCTGGATGCTCTCGGCCATGCTGCGCGGCAGCGCGCGCAACGTGGGACTGACCGTTCCTCCCGATCCAGCGGGCTCGCCGAGCCGCTTCGCGCGCGCGACGGAGCTCGATCCCAACTCGCCGGGCGTGGCGTTGTTCTCCGGCTTGCTGCAGTCGTTCGATCCGGCGGGACCAGCGCGTCCGCAGGGCGTGAAGCTGCTCGAGCAGCTCGTGGCGCGGCTCGATGCGGATCGCGCCGCCACCGGCCGCCGCTTCGGGTTGTGGGATGCGAACGCGCATATGTTCCTGGTCATGGTGCGACGCGCGAGCAACGATCCGCGATCGGAATCGCTCCGTGCAGACACCACCCGCCTGCTCGCGCAACGCCCCGATCACGCGCAGACGCGGCAGATCGCCGAGACTCTCACCGATCGGCGATTCGCGGATGCAAATGCATTCGCGAACGTGACATGGGAGCCGGCGCTGACCGATCCCGCGAATGACGGCAAAGATCCGAAGTTGCCGGACGTGATCGCGGTCGAACGCGGCGCGACTGCGGATCGGCACTGGTATCGCGTCACATTTCGGGAGCCGTTGCCACGCGCATTCGGCGTCAACCTCGCCTTCGATCGCGACGGCGATCCCTCGACCGGCATGCGCTGGTGGGGCACCGGCTCGACGTTTCGATTCGATCGACTGGTGACGGCGTGGATTGCGCGCGACGGTGATCGTTACTTCGGCGCCGCCGGCGTCACCAGCGACGACGCGGCACGCTTCTTTCGGCTGGCGAACATCTCCACGGACATCGCGATCACGATGACCAACGATGACCGCAGCGTCGTCCTCGGTATCCCTCGCACCGCGCTATCGCTCATGGATACATCGACGATGATCGCCGCGGGCGGCTCTCACCTCGTGTGGAACGACGACGCAACGAGCGCATCGAACTCGCGCTGACCGCGATACGGTGTGAACGCCGGATGCACCGCGAGCCACAACGTGCCCGCCTCGCGGCGTACCGTCGCCTCGCGCAGCAAAGCCATCGCTTCCTCCACGCGGCCGGCGCGCGCCGCGAAGTACGCCGCGGCCGAGCGCGGAATGGCGTCGTTGCCGCGATACAGCTCCAGCCACGATGCGTACACGCCCTGCAGTCCCGACGCGGTGAACGTGCGCTCCAACCGCGTGATCGCCGCATCCGGCGTGCCGAGGATCTGCAGCGCACGCCGGTAGGACTGCATCGCCTCGTCCGGCGCGTTGCGGACCTCGAGACAGTAGCCGAGGCCGAAGAGCGCGCCGCTGTTGGCGGGATCGAGACGGATGGCCTCGCGATAGAACGACTCCGCATCAGCCGCTTTCCCCGCGACCATGTTGGCCCAGGCCAGGTCCACGAACGCGGATGACGACGTCGGCTGCAACTCCGTCGCGATGCGCGCCTGCTCGATGGCCTCATCGAATCGAGCCGTGGCGCTGAGGAGATAGGAGTAACGCTGATGGATGCCGGGAAGCGACGGATCGAGTCGGATCGCGTGACGGAAACTTTCTTCCGCGCGCGCGACGTCGCGCTCGACGACGAACTGCAGGGACGCGCGCGCCGCATGCGACAACGCCAGGTGCGGAGCCTGCGCGAACGCGATCGCGACCTCGCGGCGTGCGACCCTTTCGTGCTCCGCGACATCGCGCGAGCCGATCTCGATCAAGCGGATCGACACCTCGGCAAGCCCTGCATGCGGCTCCGCGAACCGGTCGTCCACCTTGATGGCCTTGCGGAACTCGGCGGCGGCCTGTTCCAGGTCCGCGCGCGTGCGCCGCTCGTTGAAGAAGAGACCTCGCGCGTTCGCGCGCACCAGCTCCGCGGTGCGCTGCATGGACGGCATCGGACGCGGCTCGCGCAGTGAAGGTCCCGCGACGATCAGGAGCACGGCGGCGATCAGGGCATACCGTCGCCATCTGGAGCGGCGGGCTCTCAGCCCGTCGACTTGCGCCACGACGGGCTGAGAGCCCGTAGCTCCGGATGGTTCAGATGGTGGCGCGATCCATCGATAGCCGCGTCCGCGGATCGTCTCGATGAACCGCGGCGTGCGCGAGTCGTCATCGAATGCCTGGCGCAGCGCGTACACGGCCACCATCACCGCGTCGTCGGTGACGAACTTGCCCTTCCACACATCGGCGATGAGCTGCTCGCGGCTCAGGACCTCGCCGCGATGGGCGGCGAAATAGAGCAGCAGATCGCACGTCTTCGGCTCGAGTCGAACCACGCGGCCGGCCGGAGCGGTCACGTTGCGATGCACCGTATCGACGGTGTAGCCGAGGAATTGGAGGTGCTCGCCGTCCACGAAAAGAATTTTACGCTTCCCTGAAACCCGTACGTTCGCCCGCCGTAACACACTCGTGCTACTGTGCTATCTCAGTAGTACAGTTTAAACGACATGATTTTTCGCGTGAACCCGTCGTCCGGAGTCCCCATCTACTTGCAGTTGATGGAGCAGGTGAAACATGCCATCGAAACCGGAGCTCTGCAGCCAGGCGATCAGTTGCCCGGTATCCGTCCGCTCTCGGAGCAACTGGTGATGAACCCGAATACCGTGGCCAAGGCCTATCGCGAGCTCGAGCATGAAAAGGTGATCGAGCTGCGTCACGGAGCAGGCGCATTCGTCGCACGCAGCCCCCGTGCGGGAAAATTCGCGGACACGCTGCGCGCGGCGCAACCGGTGATCGCTTCGGCCGTGGCCAGGCTGCGCGCGCGCGGAATCAGCGACGACGAGATCCGCCGCCTGATCGAGGCGGAGCTCGCCGCGAACGCGGGGAAGGGAAGTCGTCGTGGTTGAGCACGTGATCGACGCCTCGAACCTGCGCAAGACATACGACGGCGTGGAAGCGCTGCGCGGTCTCGATCTGGAGGTGCCGGCCGGCTCGATCTCCGCGCTGGTCGGATGCAACGGAGCAGGGAAGACCACGCTCATCAAGATCCTGATGGGCATGACGCGGCCGGCGTCCGGTTCCGCGCGCATCTTCGGACGCGACGCCACGTCGGCCCGCGAAAGCGTGGAGATCCGCCGCCGCATCGGTTTCGCCAGCGAGGAGCACGAGCTCTACGACGCGATGAGCGTCGACGAGATGCTCCGCTTCACCGCGCCGTTCTTTCCACGCTGGCGCAGCGATCTGCAGCAGCGCTACCTCCGCAAGTTCGAATTACCGCTGCAGCGCAAGGTGAAAGCGCTCTCGCGCGGCATGCGCACGAAGCTGGCGCTGCTGCTCGCGCTCTCGCGCGGCGCCGACCTGCTCATCCTCGACGAGCCAACGGCTGGACTCGATCCGGCGATAGCGGAGGAGGTTCTTCAGGCGCTGGTGTCGCACGTGTCGAGTGAAGAGCTGACGGTCTTCTTCTCCTCGAATCAGATCGCGGAAGTGGAGCAGGTCGCCGACCGCGTATCGCTCATTCATCGCGGTCGCGCCGCCGTGGCCGGTGCGATCGACGATCTGCGCGAGAGGTACTGCCGCATTCAACTCGTCTTCGACGATGTCGCGCCGGACGTGACGTTTCGCGCGCCCGGCGTCGCACGCATGCACCGCCACGGACGCGTGCTCGAAGTGCTGTCGAGCAACGGCAGCGCGGCGCTGCTCGACGAAGTGCGCGCGCTCAATCCGCGCGCGACCGAGGTCCGTCCGGTGAGCCTCAAAGAGATCTTCCTCGAATGCGTGGCGGTGGAGGAATGAACATGCTCTGGTACAAGTCGTGGCTCGAAACGCGTTGGCGTTTCTTCATCGGCGTCGCGCTGCTGCTGTGCTCCGCGTGGATGACGGTCTTCTCGTATCCATACGTGTTGAAGCTGATGCCACTCGTGCCCGATGTCGAGGGAGAGCTCGGCCGGCAGATCCGCGATGCCGTCGAGCTCACGCGCACGTTCGGCGGATTCGTCTGGTCCGAATGGTTCCGCCAGAACCACAGTCAGTTGATCACGCTCTTCGCCATCCTCCTCGGCACCGCGGGCTTCCTCTCGCGATCCGGCGGCGCGTCGTTCACGCTGTCGCTGCCGGTTTCGCGGCAGCGCCTCGTGGCCGTGCGCGCGTCGGCTGGACTCGCCGAGTTGTTCGTGCTCGCGCTCGTGCCCTCGCTCGTTTTTCCGCTGCTCGCTCCCGCCGTCGGCCAGACGTACGGCGTCGGCGCGGCCATCGTTCACAGCGTGTGCGTGTTCGTCGCGAGCGCGGTCTTCCACAACCTGTCGTTGCTGCTGTCGACGATGTTCGGTGACGCGTGGCGTCCGCTGCTCATCGCCATCGTTGTGGCCATTGCGTTGTCCGTCGTCGAGCGCCTGCTCCACGTTTCCGGTGTGGGCGTTTTCCGCGTCATGAGCGCGGAGAGCTATTTCCGTCACGGCGAGTTGCCGTGGGCCGGACTGCTGGCCAGCGGCGCGGTCGCCGCGGCCCTCTATTACGCCGCCGTCGCCAATCTCGCGCGACGCGATTTCTAGGACCAGTAAAGGAGGTCTGCCATGTTCGTATACGCTCGAGTTGTCTTCATCGCACTGCTGTTCGCATCCGTTTCCGCGGCCGCGCAAAACGCGACCGGCCATTGGGAAGGCGCGATTCACACGCCGCAAGGCGACGTGACCATCGCGGTCGACATCGCCAAGAACGCCGCGGGCGAGATCGTCGCGACGTTCGACAATCCCGCGCGTGGCGTGCGCGGTTTTCCCCTGTCGAAAGTCGTGCTCAACGGACTGTCGGTGACGTTCGCGATCAACGCTGCCGGCGGCGGAACGTTCAAGGGGACCTTCAACGGGGATGCGGTCGAGGGAACGTTCACCACCCGCGGCCCCGACGGCCAACCGCTCGAGCTGGCGTTCGACCTCGTGCGCAAAGGCGATGCGGCGATCGCGTCCGCGCCGAAGAGTGGCGCGATCGCCAAGAACCTTGAAGGAAAGTGGACCGGCACACTCGAAGTCGAAGGCACGCAGCGACAGCTCGGCTTGAGCCTGACCAACGCCGACGGCAGCGCGACCGGTTTCATGTCCAGCGAAGGCCTGGACATTCCGATCGCGAGCATCGTGCAGTCGGGATCGAGTACCACGCTCGACGTGAAGATCATCGGCGGTTCGTACACGGGAATGCTCGACGCGAACGGAACGGAGCTGGCCGGCACGTGGACGCAGGGACCGTTCGTCGGACCGCTGAGGTTTCGCCGCGCCGTCGCGAAGAGCGAGTCCACGCTGATCGACCGTTGGGCGAACGCAGCGGGCGGGCGCGAACAGATCGGCGCCATCCGCACGTGGTATCGCGAAGCGACGATTGCCGTCGGCGGTTTCGACGGCACGATCAAGGTCTGGCGCACGTCCGACGGCAAGTACCGGAAGGAAGAGCGGATCAGCACTCTCTCCACCGTCGAAACTTTCGACGGCGCGAAAGGCACGCTGCGTCAGGGCGATGCGCCGCCGCGCGCGATGACCGGCGCCGAACTCGCACGCGCGCGGTCCACGGCGTTCGCGAACGCAGGCGCGATGTTCTTCGCCTTCTTCCCCGACCGCCGCCGCGGCGCGATCGCGCTCGAAAACGACGACACGATCGTGCTCAGGCCGGAAGGGGGCATCGACTGGCGCATCGCGCTCGATGCGACGACGTCACTGCCGAAGACGATGACCCATCAACAGAACGATCGCACGATCAACGTGACCTTCGTTGAATACGAAACGGTCGAAGGCATCCGCATGGAGAAGGAGATTCATCGCTCCACCGGCGACCCGCGCTTCGACGCGGTCATCCGGTTCACGAAGACGGTGATCAATCCGCCGGTCGACGCGGCGATGTTCGTGCAGTGACCCGGTGCGCGGCGGCGTTCCCTACTTCGCCGCCGCGACCTGCTCGATGCGCAGTCGGTCGCCTTCGACGCGGCCGGTGATGGTCACGTGCTGCGCTTCCATTCCGGCGACCCGCTCCGGGTTCTCGATGATGAGCACGCGCTCGGTCGCGTCCTCGACGAGGACGATCGCCTGTGGCGTCCATTCCGGATGTCCGATGTGCGCGCCGCCTTTCGCGCACTTTACGACGCAGCCGGGATTCTTGCCGCCGACGTGCGCCGTGGTGCAGTGCGCGTCACTTACCCAGCCGGTGACGGTGGCCGGGGCCTTCGCGGTGGCGCACGCGGCGGTGAGAAGAAGTACTGCGATGATCGATTTGCGCATGGGTTGCTCCTTGACTGACGTTTAGCCATCATGCTAAGTAAAGAGCCGGAGGAGAAATTCCGATGCCTGTCGAAATGCTGGTGACCTACATCCCCAAACCGGGGAAGGAGCAGGAGATCGAACGGATGGTGCTCGCGCACTGGCCAGTGCTCGCGAGCGTGGAGTTGGTGACGGACGAACCGGCCACGATCTGGCGCGCCGTCGACAAGCGCACCGGTCAGGTGTCGTTCGTCGAGAGGTTCTCGTGGAAGGATGAGGAAGCCGCGGGCATCGCGCACCAGATGCCGCAGGTCATGGCGTTGTGGGAACCGATGGGGCCGATGCTGGAGGAGCTAAAACTCGCTACCATCCAGCGGATTGAAGCCGCTCGAGCCTAAGGCGCGCATCGAAGCGCTGAACGCGATCTTCTCCGCGCTGTCCCACCCGGCGCGCCGTCAGATCCTCATGACCATCTTCTTCCGCGGCGGCTCGATGACCGCGGGCGAGATCGCCGCGCGCTTCGAGCACGCCTGGCCGACCACCACGCGCCATCTGCGCGCGCTGGAGGACGCAAAGCTTCTCAGTCACACGCGCGAAGGACGCACGCGCGTGTACGAGCTCGATCGCGCGCGACTGAACCTCGTCGTGGACTGGATCAAGTGGTTCTATGAGGGGAAATTGCCCTGAAACCAGTACCTCGGAGTACCTCGGGTTCCTCGGAGTTCCTCGGAGGGACCGACCAATCCCCTCCGAGGAACTCCGAGGTACTCCGAGGTACCCGAGGTACTACTTCAATGGTTTCCAGCACACACTCGTATCCTTCGGGTCCGCCGAGTTGCCCGGCATGTGCTGGAACTTCACGAACTTCGCGGGATTCGGCGAACGCTTCCGCACCGTCTCGCCATACGCGGCCAGCGCCGCATTCATCGCGTGCAGTCGATCGAGCGAGTTCACCTGCTGCAGCGGCAACGTCACCACGCCCGATTTGTACACTTCGGCGCGGCTATACGGCTTCCCCGAAACGATCGTGCCGACCAGCACCGCCTTCAGATCGGCGGCGCTCTGACCATGTTCGTTCTTTCCGCCGACGACATTCGGCGGCAGCAGCTCCGGATTGGCGATCCAGCCCTCTTTCTTCGCCACTGCATTCGCGAACACGATCAACTCGTCGACCGTCATGTTGAGCGCGACGTAGTCGCGCAGCGGCAGCGGATCGTCGCCGGTGCCGGTTTCCTGAATGTGGCCGGCGAGATGCGGACCGGTCGCGCACGAGTTGCCGAACGACAGCGCCACGTTGCCTTCCGACATGTACATGTACGTGCCCGGATCGCCGCCGCCCGGAGGCGTCGGCGCGTCGTCGCCGCAATACGTCGCGTGCGAAGACGTGTCCTGCAGAGCGTGCAGATACAGCGCGAAACGGGCGATCTGCACCGGCACAGGAGTCGGCTTCGGCGACATCCACAACTTCCCGGTGGTCCTGCGCTCATCGGCCAGCCACGCGCCGAGCTGGTCGTAGTACGTGACCGGATCCGTCGACGAGTCGAGCACCTTCTTCCCGGCGGGCACGTTGATGAAGACCGGCGGATTCTGCACGTTCGGACTGGCCATGATCATCGGCACCTTGCCGACGATCATCGGTCCCGTCAGACAGCGTGTACCGTCGGCATTCGTGAGTCCGACGGTGCAGAGCAATCCCGGATCGTCCGCGGAAGCGAGCATTCCCCACTGGCGCAGATTGGCGATCGTTTTCTGATAGACGTCGTCGATGTGCTCCGGATATCCCGGCGGACGCGGGTAATGGAACGGATATAGCGCCTGCACGCCGCCTGCGCCGTGTACGTCGGTCCCCTGCCCGTTCGGCGAAAACGGCACGACGTAGTGATCGAGCGGACCGTCGGTCGCGACATTGGTGCGCTGGAATCCGTTGAAGTTTGCGGTGATGAAATCTCGCCCTGTGTTCGGCGCGGTCTGCAGCGTCTTCTGTCCCTGAATCGAATTCAGATTCGCGGCCTGCACGCCGCACTGATCGATCGGCACGTACTGCGCGTAATCCGTCACCTCGTTGTATGCGGCGATCCAGTACGCGACGTCGGGCCGGTAGCCGAGCGCGAGGGCGATAAAGTAGGTGGAGTCCGCGTGGATCATGCTGCGGCCGGGCATGATCGTGGCGAATTCGAGGACCTGCTCGGGACATGCGCGATTGGGCGGCGGCGGATCGGCACAGTTGGGAGTGAGGCACCAGGTCAGTGTTCCGTTGGCATTGCGACGTGGCAGACAGAGGTCTTCGAGAAACGCGTGCGCGCTCTGCGCGAACATCAGCAGGATCGCGGCGCACGCCACGAGCGATTTCCGTCGACGATGCATGTTGACGATTCTCCTTGCGGAAGGAGTGTCGCCAGCGGGGCCAAACCCTACCTGTCCTAACGCAGTACCTCGGAGTACCTCGGAGTACCTCGGCGAAGCACCCCCTCCGAGGAACCCGAGGTACTCCGAGGAACCCGAGGTACTCGGTCATTGGCACAAATCGACACACCTGTGTCACGCCACTCGTACAGGCAACGGGCGCCATCAGTCGTATCGTTCGACCTTCAGGAGGAAACCATGAAGCTCGCCCGCAAGCCGTGGATGATCACTCTCGTGGTCGCAGTGGCGATCGCCGCTGCTTTCGTCGTCAACGCTGCTCGTACGCCACCGACTGCCGCGCCCTTGATCATGGGCATGGCCATCGGCGCACCCGATCTGCAGTCCGCAGGAACGCTCGCGTTCGGACCGGAGAACGTGCTCTTCATCGGCGACTCGCAAGGTGCAGCCGTGTTCGCCGTCGACGTGAAGGATGCTGCGAAGGACGCCGCCGCCGAGCCGATGGCCATCAAAGGCATCGACGTCAAGATCGCCAGCCTCCTCGGCACCACGCCCGACGCGGTGGTCATCAACGACGTGGCCGTGCATCCCGCGTCGCAGAACGTCTATCTGGCCATCTCGCGCGGACGTGGCAACGATGCGCGGCCGGTGCTGCTGCGCGCGAACAGGAAAGGCGAGCTGGAAGAGGTCGCGCTGCAGGGCGTGCCGTTCTCGAAAGTCACGCTCGCCAACCCGCCGGCGCACGGCGCGAAGACGAAATGGGGCGGTGATCTGCGGCGCATGACCATCACCGATCTCGCGTACGTCGACGGCGAGCTGCTCATCGCCGGCATGTCGAACACCGAGTTCGCGTCCACGCTGCGCCGCGCGCCGTTTCCGTTCCAGAAGGACGTTGCGGTGAACACGCTCGAGATCTTCCACACCTCGCACAACAAGTACGAGACGCATTCGCCGATCGAGTCGTTCCTGCCGTTCACGATCAACGGTAAACCAAGCCTCCTGGCCGGCTACGGCTGCGCGCCGATCGCGTCGTTCACGCTCGCGGACCTGAAGACGAAGCAGCACCTGCGCGGCACCACGCTCGCGGAGCTCGGCGGCGGCAACCGTCCGCTGGACATGGTCGCGTTTGCGAAGGAAGGGCAGCGGCGCGTGTTGATCGCGAACAGCGATCGCACTCTGATGAGCATGAGCGCGCAGGACATCGACAAGGCCACGCCGATGACGAAGCCGGTCGACGCCGCGTACGTCAGCGCGGGCGTGCCGTATCTGTCGATCGCGGAGATCGGCATCACGCAGCTCGACAATCTCAACGACAAATATGTCGTCGTCGTGCAGCGCGACATCGACGACGGTTCGCTGAACCTGCGGTCGCTGTCGAAGAACTGGATGTGAGACACCGACTCTTTGCGCTCCTCGCTGCTGCACTGCTCGCGTGCGGTGGCGAGGAGCGTCCCACGGTGTCGTGGAACGCGAGCGCGGGGACGATCGACGTGCGCGGCGTTCGCCATCCGGCACGAGCGACGTTGACGGTGCACTCCGGTCCGAGCGATGCGTTGCCGATGCTCGGCCGCGTCGAGATTCGCGATGACGGCCTCGCCTTTCACCCGCGCTTTCCGCTCGTGCCCGGCCTCGCGTATCGAGTGCGCGTGAATGATGCAGAGAACACGATCGTCGTTCCGAAGACGGCGACCGAAGCGACGACGCACGTGGCGCAGGTGTTCCCGACCGCGAACGAGTTGCCGTCGAATCAGCTCAAGTTCTATCTCGACTTCTCCGCGCCGATGAGCACCGGCGACGTCTACCGCCACATCCATTTGCTGGATGAAGCCGGCCACGAGGTTCCGCGCGCGTTCCTGCAGACGGCACACGAGTTGTGGGACTGGCGGCGGCAACGCTTCACGCTGATCCTCGATCCAGGGCGCATCAAGCGCGGCCTCCGCGCGAATGTCGAAGCCGGCGCGCCGCTCCGCGAAGGCGCGCGCTACCGGCTCGTGATCGATGCCGATTGGCGCGACGGCGATGGCAACCCACTACGCGAACGGTTCTCGAAACCATTCGTCGTCGTCGCCGCCGATCGAGTCATGCCCGCTCACCGCAAATGGCGCGTGACCGCACCCAGCGCTCGCACGGCCGAACCACTTCGCGTGACCTTCGATGAGTCCCTCGACCGCGCATTGCTCGACCACTCACTCATCGTCCGGGACGCGCGCGGCGAAATCATCCTCGGCGACATCGACGTGGCATCGTCCGAAACGGAGTGGCTGTTCCGCCCGCGACAACCATGGCGCGATGGCCCGTACACGATCGACGTGGACCCGCGCCTCGAAGACCGCGCCGGCAATAACCTGCGGCGGTTGTTCGATGAAGATGCGACCACGCCGCGGTCTGGCGTAGAGGTGATCCAAGTGCATTTCGCGGTGAAGTGACAAAAGCACGCCGCTCGAAACGAAAGATCGCTTCAGTCCGAGCTACAGAAAATCATCGAGCGCGAGGCTGCGCTGCGACTGTTGGAACCGGAGTTCCTCATTTCCGCTCCTGACCTCATCGGACCCGAGCTTGGAAACACGCTCTGGAAAAAGGTGCGGCGCCGGGAGCTGACGCCGGCGGAAGCCACGGCGCTTCTGAACGCATTCGACCGAATCGGGGTTGAGATTTATCCGTCAACCGTCCTACTCAGTCCCGCGCTCGACCTGGCCGTCGCTCTCGATCGCACGGTCCACGACAGCCTCTATCTCGCTCTGGCAGTCGCGCAAGACGGCGTGCTGGTCACGGCCGACCAGAAGTTCCACGCCGCGGTGAACGGAACCGCGCTGACAAAACACATCCGCTGGATCAACGACGATCTTTAACGCGCGTTCCCCACCACCCGCTCCAGCCACGCGATTGCACGTGCGGCGTCCGGCTCGCCGTCGCTCGTGACCATGCGCTCGTCGTGCACGATCGCGCAGTCGCGGATCGCACGTTCCTCGGCGGCGGAAAATTTGCCATCGACCGCGACGGTGCGGTCGTAGCACGCGTTGCGGCGGATGAAGATCTCGACCGCGACACGGGACAACTGAACGGGGTTCACATCTTTAAGCGCCGCGTCATTGACGCGAATGCGCGGGAGCGGTTTTGCCGACAGCGCGGTCGCGACGCGGCGTGCACGTTCCTGCGAAAGGTCGACTTCCGGTTCGGGCGCAGCGGTTGTAGTCACCTCCGGCGCCGCGGTGGTTGTAAGTGGTGCAACCGCGGTTGTCGGAGCTCTGCGGATCAGGTGCACGTTCCAGCCGATCCACGCCAGCAGAGCGATGACGATCAGTCGATACGCCCATTCCAACAGCATCGCGTCGTTCTTTTTCGGGGGCGTCGTCTCTTTCACCTTCACCTCCCTCGTGCGCCGCGGCACTGGCGCGACAACAGGCTTACGTGCCGGCCGGCCGCGCCGCGCGCGCAGTTCGTTCGCCATGTGCCAGCCCTCGACGACGTCGTCCGCGGCGCGATCGACCATCACATCGACGTCGCTCGCGATCTCGACGTCCGGGCGCCGTTGCGCGTCATCGGTCAGGATGTATTGGTAGCCGGCGCCGTTGAAGCGGCTCGGTTGCAGTTGCGCGTTCGCGGGATCGACCGGGCCGAGGAGATAGAGCCACGGCAGGATGTCGAGCGTGCCGGGCGTGACTTCGACTTCGATCGCGTGCCGATACGGCGGCGGCACGGCATACGCGCGCGCGAGCTCCGCTTTCACCACCTCGCGAAACGCCGCGTCATGCAGGCGCTTCGTGTTCACTTCGTCGAAGAGCTCCGGCCAGAGATCGCGGTTGAGCAGACGGTCCGCGTCCTCATTCGCGCGGCCAACCCATGCGGAAACGCGCGCGGGGTTGGAGAGCTCGGGCCAGAACAACGGCAGCGCGGCCGCGGGAACGGTGCGACTCGACCACATTCCCCACAGCTTCCAGCCGCCGAAGCGTTTCGATGCCGCGCTGACGACCCAGCCGAGGGAGCCGATGGTGCGGCCGCCGCTGTCGGTGAAGGAGTGGATGAACGGTCCGCCGGTGCCGTCCGGCAATCGCGAGAGCGCGCTGCCGAGCGGCTCGAAGTAATCGAGGTATTCGCGCAGGTTGATCACCTGCCCCTGGTTCGCGACGTAGTCGCCGTGCAGTTCGCGAAACTCCTGCTCAGCCATGTCGCCTCAGAATCTCCAGCAACAGGAGATCGCCCCAGACCGGCAGCCCTTCGTCGGCGTCACGCTGACTGAGTACCTCGGGTTCCTCGGAGTACCTCGGAGTACCTCGGAGGGGCGAAGCCGCTGCTCCCCCGAGGAACTCCGAGGTACCCGAGGTACTCCGAGGAACCCGGTCTTGCAGGAACTCGATGCCGCACGGCAGCACCGGAAAACGGAGCTCCGTTCCGGGCATCATCGATTCGCGAATCATCGGCGCGAAATCTCCGCGGCCCGCGCCGTCCCACGCCGCGAACAGCGTGGCCGCGAGCCGCATGCATTGCTTGACGAGCACCGAGCCAAGGCCGTCCATGAACGTGTAATAGAACTCCACGTTGCCGACGTGGAATCGCGCGGGCAGCGCGCTATACGCGAGCATGACGCGGTACAGCAGCCACGTCAGACTCTCCAGCACGTCGAGATGCGCGGCCCAGTTCTGCTTCTTCTGCACGAGCCGTTCGATGTCCGAGGCAGCGGCGACGAAGTTGCTGTCGAAGACTTCTTCGCCGCCCACGACACGACGTGCGAGCGCCAGCGCCACTTCACTGCTTTCGAGAAACGCGAACAGCTCCGTCTCGCCGCGAAGCTGCGCGCGATCGAGATGCGTCCAGATCACGCCCTGCCACGTGCCGCGCGATCCCGGCTCGTTCGTGAGGTGCGACGTGAGCTGGCCGATGTTCTGATCGCGCTTCGGATCGAACGGCACGACGAACATCACGAAGAGCTCCGCGAACATCATCGAGCGCAGCACCTTCAGGATGTCGAGCACGCGCATGTACTTGTCGGGCGTGGTGGTGCGCTGATGAAAGACCTCGCCCTTGATGTCGATGCCGGCGACGTCGATGGTCCGGCGCTGGAACCGCAGCTTCATGCCGTGCAGCAGGATCGGCACCGCCGTGCGCGGATCGGGATTGGCGATCGTGTACGGCTCGATGTAGTAGTACGGATCGCGGCTGATCAGCGTGGTCGGCTCGGCGATGAGATGTTTCTTCTGCGCCGGGTTGAAGAGGCATTTCAGCCACGTGGTCTTGCCGGCCTGCGGCATGCCGGTGGTGATCAGCAGCACGCGCGATTTCGGATCACCGAGAAACTGCGGCGGGATGAGCGACGCGCAACGCCCGCAGCGCGTGTGCTCGGTCTGCGACGGCGCGCGATCGAAGGTCGGCTGATCCCATTCGAGCCGCGGCTCGGAGAATGCGACGCCCGCGTTTTCCGGCAAGCCGCGGAAGCGTTTCCACTGCGGCAACTGCTCGAGCTGGCGGTACCACGTGTCGGCGCGGCCGAGCGGGACGGGATAGAACGTCGAGCCGCCGCAGACGGGACAGACCGCGCGTGCCTTGTCGGATCGCGTGCCGAACAAACCCATCCGCTACCGTCCCGCTCCGTTCATTTCGAGCAACCGTACCAGTTCCGCCTGATGCCGTTCGACGAATCGTCCCACCTGTGCGGTCGCAAATCCGGACGACGATCGCTCCGCGACGAACGACAGCGTAATCGCATTCCGCACTTTGCCATTGTCATCGCGCGCGACGATCACCATCAGGATGCGCGATGTCGGACGATACGGATCGAGCGTGACCAGCGTGCCTGTCTTCGCGTAGACGTCATAGCTGCGTTTCAGCGGTGCGACGCGGTTGCGAATGGCGAGCGCCGTGCCTTCGTCGATGACGCGACGCAACCCCGAATCGAGTTTCTCCGCGGCAGTCACGGCACGCGCGTCGAATGCCGCCCTACGCGACGCGAGCGGCAGCGGCGCAGTCTTGCGCGCCACGACGTGCGCGACGACCGGTTTGCGCATCGCCCATGACGAGAACGCGGTCGCCGCGGCGATGTTCGACCAGCGGCTGGACGCGCCGCCGAGGAGGATGGCTACGAACTCGCGCGTGCTGGTGACGCCGTTGAGACTGAGATCGACCGCTTCGGGACTGACCACCGAGAGCGGTTCCAGTCCTTCACTCGTGCGCAGATCGTCGCGCTCATCGCCGGTCCAGAACGACAGCAGATGCCGCCGCAGCTCTCCTTCGCGCGGCGCGACGCCGGTGCGCGCGCCGAAGAGGTCGCGCATGCGATCGGCCATCGGCTGTCGATGAAGATTGGCGATGTGATTGGCGCGATCGCGCGTGTGCTCCGTTGAATCAGCGAGCGCGGGATAACGATTCCACGGCGTGCGCGTGCCGGTCAGCGACTCGCGGTTGCTCGTCGACGCACCTCGTCCGTCGCTGATGATTCCGCTCTCGCTTGCGCGCGCGAGGCCGAGCATGCCGAGGCGCGTGTGGTAGCGATTGTCGGAAGCGGCGAGGTACGTGCTGAAGTCGATCCAGCGCGGCAGCGATGAGACCTGCCAGCCTTTCGTGGCGATGTCGACGCCGAACATCTCGCGTTCATAGCAGCGCTGGTTCGCAACGGCGTCGCAGTCGCCGTTGCGCACGAACAGCAATCGATCGAGATTCGGATGCACCGCCAAGGCAGCGGTGGCCCAGAACGGCTTCGCGGCGGAGCCCATCTCGATCGCGGTGAAGTTGTGATCGACGGCGTGGCGCGACGCAATCGCACGCGGCGCCGAGGTCCCGAGCCATGACAGCGGCGACTCGAGCTCCCGCCACGCCTGTTCGCCGTCGCTCGCCGCGCGAGATCTCCAACGATCGCCTGACGCGGCGCGCGGCCACGCGCCCATCGCGAGCGTCTCGCCTGTGGTCGCGCGCATGATCGTGAACGCAACGCGCGGCGGCAACGCGGAAGGTGCACGCGCGGCGAGCAAGCCTCCGAAGAGCTCGCGTCCTGCCGCTTCTGCCGTCTGTTGCGCGGCGTCCTGCAGGCCGGCGTCGATGGTGAGCTGCGCCGCGCGTCCGCGTTGCGCGCGGCCGACGCGAAACAGCGCTTCGCCCGCGTCGTGCACCCAGCCGAGGCCGAGGCGGCGCGCTTCGCCGCTGAGCGCGTAGGTCCAGCGGCCCATCACCCACGCCTGGCCGAGCACGCGCACGGGCCCATCGCGACCGCGAATCGCAACCTGCGGCAGGTCTTCCTCGGTCACGTCTTCGGAGAACGAGTGGACGACGTTGAAGTCGGGGTTGCCGCGCACCTCGTACGTGAATGCGGTGTCGCCTTCGCTCTCGTTCTCCGATCTGCGAATGGTGAACACGCTCGGCCGCGTGCGCTCCTCGCGCTCGGTCTGCTGGCGCCACAGCTCGAACATGCGCGTGTAATACTCCTCGGGTGTGTTGACGCCCGCGAAGAAGTTGCGCGGCAGCGCCTCGCGGCCGCCGTCCATGCGCAACTGCTCGGGCATGGCGTTGAAGCGCAGCACTTCGGCCTCGAGCAGCGTCGCGCCGATGGGACGATCGGTGAGCTTGCCATCTTCTGCACGATAGAGGATGCGTTTCGTCGCCGGATCGAAGCGCAGCCGTCCCGCGTCGTAGAGCTCATCGACGCGTTTGAGCAATCGCGACCACGTGAGCACGTCGTATTCGTCCGAGTTGACGGCGCGCAGCGAGCCGCGCAGGACCAGCACCGCCACGAGCAGCGCCGGCATCAGCGCGAGCGCGGCGTATTCGCGCGTGCGTAACATCATCGCCAGCGGGATCGCGCACGCGAATGCCAGCCATGCGAAGTCTTTCGTCACCAGCGCGACGATGAGACCGGTGGCGATGATGAACGCCGCGATCAAACGTTTGGAGCGTCGCCGTCCCGTGAAGCCAAACGCCGGGTCGAAAACGCTGCGCCGCGTCACCGCCGCTTCCGGCGCCGCGTCGTACGAATCCGCGTGCAGACGCGAGGACCAGAGCAGCGCCTGGCACATCAGGCCGAGGAGCAGGCCCCAGCGCAGCACGTCGGAGTTCGACGAGGTCGCGAGCAACGGCAGGTTGCGGCCGGAGAACCAGAGCTGCGCCACGTTCATCGCGGCGTGCACGACCGCTTCGCCGAAAAGCGCCGCGGCGATCGCGAGCGCGAGCACATCGCCGATGCGCAGGCTCGTGCGGCGCATCAGCATGAAGAGCGCGGGCGCGAGAAAGATCGCCAGCAGCAGCAGTCCGCCGGCAATGCCGTGCTCGCCGGCGACGTAGAAGCTGTACACGCTGTCGTACTGGATCGTGTCCTGTCGAATGAACGACTGCGACGCGGGCGCGCGATTGAATCCGAGTCCGCCCCAGCCGCCTTTGCGCACGAGGGCCATGTGCTCCCACTCGTGCACGAGCGCGTTGCGCACGTTCGCCGCGGTCACGGCCTTCGGATCTGCGGCGGACGGGGCTTCGAGATCGAGCAGCCACTCCTGCGCGGACGAGCCGTGCTTCATCACTTCGACGCGGCTGAGGATGTGCTCCGTCATGCCCGGTGCGACGGCGTATGTACCGAGCAGCGCCCAATACGCGAGCGCCACGGCGATGATGACCACCGCGAGCAGCGTGGCCGCCATGCGCGCCGCGGACGTCAGGTACAGCAGTATCGCGAGCGGTACCAGGAACGCGAGCACGGCGTAGATCGCGCCAAAGTCGCCGATCACCGCGAACATCACCGCGACCGGTGCGAACGCTAGCAGCACCACCGCGGCAATGACGTCGGGTAACGGCGGTTCGATGACGACGGGCGTATCGCCATCGAGTGCGCGCAGCGCGTCTTGCGTGCCCGCCAGCGGTTTCGCGAGCAGCACCAGCGCGGGGAGGCCGAGGATCCAGAACGGCGCGACGATCTGGCGCATGTATTCGGGTGCGAATCGCGAGAGGACGAGGATCGCGGCGGCGCCGATCAACCAGATCGTGAAGGGACGTTTGACCGCGGGGGAGCGGAGGGCCGTCCAGACGTGACGAACGGGCCGCAGTAGCGCGGGTTCCGCGGGTTCCTCGGGTTCCTCGGAGTTCCTCGGGGTTCCTCGGAGGGAACTGAGAGAATCCCCCGAGGGACCCGAGGGACCCGAGGAACCCGAGGAACCCGAGGAACCCGAGGAACCCGAGGAACCCGAGGGACCCGAGGGACCCGAGGAACCCGAGGAACCCGAGGAACCCGAGGGACCCGAGGAACCCGAGGAACCGATGGCGCGCCAGAAGGCTCGGCCGAAGTCGAAGGTTACGCGGTAGGGCAATTGCCATGAGGCGGCAGCTGCGGCTGCCGCTTTGAAAGCGGTGGCTGACGCCACCGCACTCCATATGGTTACTGCGGCGATGGCGTAGATCACGAGCAGGACGCGATCGAATGGCGATGAGGTGAAACGCGCCGCGACGTTCGGCAGGATCTGGCGCGGCATGACCATCATCTCGATCATCGTCATCCCGACGAGCGTCAGCGCGACAGCGATGGTCACGTTGCGGCTGCGCACATGCTGCGGAACGCCGGGACGATGGTGCAGCCAGAGGCGCACCGCGACCGTGATCAATCCCGGCACGATGACCAGCGCGCCGAGCGAGCCCGCCAGGCCTTTGATGGTCACTTCATCGACAGCGGCTGGCGCGACCAGATAGCGCACAGCGAGCATCACGCGGAACAGGAGCAGCGCCCACACCGCGACGATCACGCCGCCGATGCACCAGAGGTCGCGCAGCCTCAGACGCTGTTCGCTGCCGAACGCGATCGACGAAACGAACAGCACCAGCGCCGCCCATGCGCACAGCAACGCGAGGAACAACGCGCGCGGCGTCGGCAGGTCGCGCACCATCGTCACGGTCAACACCAGCCCGCGCCATGCATCGCCGCGCACCATCACCGGCACGCGCACGCTGGAAAGCGACCGATTCGGCTGCAACGCCGCTCGCAACGCCCCGCCACTCCGCGCGAACCTCGGCCCGTTCGAACGCGGCTGCGGCAGCAGATCGGAACCGTTCACGAAGCGCGGCAATCCGGCGGGCGAGATGTGCAGCGGTTCGCCGTGACGAAATTCGGGCGCGCCGTGTCCGAGCGGCAGGAGAAACGTGTTCGTGTCGATGGCCGGCTCGCGCGCGAACGAGAGCGAACTGTCCTGGCCGCGAAACGGCGGGAGCGACGTGGTGCGCGTCCATGGCGGCTCGAACGACAACCGCGTCGCGCCGTCGTTTTCATCGACGCGCACGGCCAGCCTGCGCCGCGGCCAGAGGATCTCGACTTTCGCCGAAGACGCGGCCGCGAGATCGCGCCACGCTTCGCCGTCCTGCACGAGATGCAACTCGCGGCGAGTGTCGCGCAGGACGCGGATCGAGCCCGCCCATTGCTCGAGCGCATGCACGGTGGCGAGATCGATCTTGCCGTCGCGGCGCAGATCGTTGAGGCGCCGCACGAGCAGCGAGTCGAGCACGCGGACTCGCGTCGCATGCCGCGGCGGCGGATCGAGGACGATCAACGGATCGGCGAACGGCGTGCGTCCGATCAGCAGTTTCGGCCGCAGCAGCAGGCCGCGGCGTTTGAACTGGACGGAGAACCTGCCGATCTGCTTGCCATCGGCGCCGAGGGTGAGGACATCGCCGTTCGCATATGCGCCGTCGATGCGCACGAGCGCGATGCCGCCGCGTGTGCGCAGGCGAAAGCCATCGCCCTCCGGCTGCACTCGCACTTCCGGCCAGAAGTTGCCGTTCGGCCAGCCGAGAATCGCGGAGTGCTCCGTGCCGCCGATGGCGACGATGCGCGAGTCGGGATCCGCCGATTGCGCGGCAGTCCATGCGACCTGCGTCGAGCGCGGCCATTCGGCGAGCGAAGCGAGCGGCGCGATTGCGATCGGGATGGCGATGAGCGTCGCCGCCACGATCATCACGAACGGCGGGATGTGCCGCCCGTGGCGCAGCGTCGGAAGGAGCTCTTCCCTGTGGCGGAACTCGCGCAGCCACGCGAACGCCAGCGAAGCCAGCACCACGATCGCGAGGAGCGGTAGCGTCATCAGCTACATTCCTACGCACGGCCGGCCAAAACGTTCTCTTTGGAGTGCGGCGGCTGAAGAAAGGCGTGAGCTGGGCGTTGCGCGGTGCCGGGCGCCGCAACGCGTCGCTGCACAAGGCGGCGCTCGAGGTGGCGCATCGGCTGATCGAGTCGACGGAGCCGGCGGCGCGCTGCGTCGGACGCGACGCGGTGAAAGATCTTTCGAAGAAGCGCTGAACCCCTCATCCGAGGGATCTTGACATTCCGCGGCGTTGTATTTATCTTGTCGGTTAATTAACCGTCTGGTTTAATACGATGCCTGCCGATCCTCTCAGCGTCACCTTCGCCGCCCTCGCCGATCCCACCCGCCGAGCGATCCTGGCGCGGCTCAGCTCGGGGCAGTGCTCCGTCAACGAGCTGGCCGAGCCGTTCGACATGAGCCTGCCCGCCATCTCGAAGCACCTGAAGGTGCTGGAGCGCGCGGGACTCATCGCGCGGACGCGCGAGGCACAGTGGCGGCCCTGCCAGTTGAACGCGGGGCGGCTGAAAGAGGTTGCCGACTGGCTCGAGCAGTACCGCCGTTTCTGGGAAGAGAGCTTCGATCGCCTGGATGAATACCTGCGCGAGCTGAAAAAGAAGGAGAAGAAAAATGACCGCAAACGCAATCGCTGACCTCACAACCGACGACGCGCGCTCGATCGTGACGACGCGCCTCTTCGACGCGCCGCGCGAGCTGGTGTTCGCCGCGTTCACGAACCCTGCGCATATCAGCAACTGGTGGGGCCCGCGCGGCTTCACCACCACCACCCGCGAGATGGACTTTCGTCCGGGCGGCATGTGGCGCTTCGTGATGCATGGACCGGACGGCACCGACTATCAGAACAAGGTCGTCTATCGCGAGATCGTGAAGCCGGAGCGTCTCGTCTATGCACACGCGGGCGAAGGCGACCACGATCACATCCTCTTCGAGGTGACGATCACGTTCGAGGAGCGGGACGAGAAGACGCTGCTGACGATGCGCAGTCTCTTCGACACCGCCGCGGCGCGCAATCGCGTCGTCGAGGAAGTCGGCGCCATCGAAGGCGCGAAGCAGACGCTCGAGCGCCTCGGCGAACAGATCGCGCGCATGGTCGATGAGCCGTTCCGCATCTCGCGCACATTCGACGCGCCGCAGGAGCTGGTGTGGCGCGTGTGGACCGAAGCCGAGCACCTCACGCATTGGTTCGGTCCGAAGGGTTTTCCGATGTTCCACGCGAAGAATGACCCGCGGCCCGGCGGCACGTTCCACTACGGACTGCGCATGCCGGACGGCGGCGACATGTGGGGCCGCTGGACGTATCGCGAGATCGTGCCGCCGCGGCGCCTGGTGTTCATCAGCTCGTTCTCGAACGAAGCAGGCGAGCTCGCGAAAGCTCCATTCGCCGATGACTGGCCGATGGAGATGCTGACCACGATCACGCTCGTGGAAGAAGGCGGCAAGACGACGGTCACGGTGGAGTCGGCGGCGTTCAACGCGACGGAAGCGCAGCGCAAGGTTTTCACCGACAACCATCGCTCGATGCAGGGCGGCTGGAGCGGCACGTTCGAGCAGCTCGGCGCGTATCTCGACGAGGTGCGCTCGTGATCGAGCGCTTCACGTCACTCGCGCCGCACATCCTCGGTATCACGCGCATCCTCGCCGGAATCATGTTCGCGTGTCACGGCGCCCAGAAAGTCCTCGGCGTGTTCGGCGGAATGCCGCCGGAAGCGCCGAAGTGGATCGTCTGGACCGCGGGACCGATCGAATTCGTGGGCGGGATCCTCATCGCGATCGGTCTCTTCGCGCGGCCGGTCGCATTTCTCAGCAGCGGCTTGATGGCTGCGGCGTATTTCAAGGGACACGCGTTCCACGGGTTTCTGCCCAAGGTGAACGGCGGCGAGCTGGCGGTGCTGTATTGCTGGCTGTTTCTCTACATCGCGGCGCACGGGCCGGGGAAGTTCGCGTTGGACGGTTTGATCACCAGGGGACGATCGTCCGCGCCATCGCGTCGGGATTCCTGATGCCCTGCTCGATCATCCAGCGCGTGCCCGTCTGGTACAGCACCTTCCCTTCATCGCCGCCGATGATGGGTCCGAGACGGCGGCGGGCGGCGGCGACGTTGAGAAACATCTCCTGCTGCTCGCCCGCCGCTTCGACGGAACGCAGCAACTGCACCGCGCGATCTTGTCGCCCACGCATGAACGCTGTTCCCGCGCGCAGGAGTTGCGAGAACACGACCCCCCACTGCGTGCGCTGCTGCTCGACGCGCTTCGCGGCGCGATCGGCGATGTCGAGGAATCGCTCGCGCTCGCGAGGGGTCGTTGCTTCGGCGGCCGCGGCCAGCGCCGCGCGTCCGCGGAGCTCCTCGAGCACGATGCCGGTGAACTGGACTCTGGCGACAAGAGACGTGCGCGCGGCGCGCCAGCTCTGCGCGACCTTCGTCCACGCCAGCAGACCGCGCCCTTCGTACATCGCGTTCTCGACGCCCGCGCGCAGATGCCACATGTGCTGCACGTGAAATCCGGCGTGTGACCAGCCGTGCATCGCCGCCTCGATCGATTCGGACATCTTCCGCGGATCGTCGGTGGCCAGATTGACGTAGTGCGAGAACAGCACGATGTTCGTCGCGAAGTAGCGGTCGCCGCGCTCCTGTGCATCGCGCAACAGCGGCGGGAAGCGCTCGATCATCACGCGGATGTCGCCGCGGAACTGATGGCAACGCAGTCCGAACGAGCGCGCGGTGCCGAGCTCCCACGTCGCGCCGGTGCAGTGTTCGAGGAACTCCTGTTCGGCGCGCATGAGCGTTTCCGCGCCGACGCGCCAGCGCCCTTCCAGCGACGCGACGATGCCTTCGATCATGTCCACGTTCGCGAGTGCGAGCGGCGTGGCCACGGCCGTGGCGATGCGATGCATCTCGGCGGTGAGCGTGCGCGTACGCTTGCGCGTGCGCGAGCCGCCGACCGCGGAGTAGCCGCATTCCATCGCCAGCGCATGCGCGATGCGATGCGGATCACCCGCGTCGAGCGCCAGCAGCAGATAGCGCGTCTGAAACACGGCCCCTCGTATGGTGTCGACGGAGCTGAGACCGATGCCGACCGCGCGGCACGTGTCGATGCGCAGCAGTTCGTCCACCGGAATCCGATCGACGCTGCGCTCGCGGAATTTGATCCCGCGGAATTTCAGCTTCAGGCGCGCCTTGAGCAGCGCGACGATCGTGTCGCGGCGCGTTTCGGGAAACGGGATGCCGGTCAACGCGAGGATGGTGCGCACCGCCGACAGGCCTTCGTCGACGTGGCCGCTGAAGAGCAGTTGCTGTGCGGCCTTGCGCTTGAGCTCCAGTTCATCCGCGAGGTTTTCGCTTTTCACCGCGAAATATTCGATGGCCGCTTCGCGTCCGCGTCCCGCGCTTGCGAGCACGTCGCCGAGCTTGCGGCGGATGGCGTCGACGTCCTGCGGCGTGTCGAGTGAAAGCGCGCGCCGGTACAAACGCGCTGCGCGATCGAAGGCCAGCGCTTTCGCGGCGCCGTCTGCCGCTTTCACGATGTACGTCGCGCCGCGATCGACCACGCCGGCCGCGATGAGGTGATCGGCGAGCAACTCGTCATCGCTGTCGTCGCTGCCTTCCAGCGCGTCGGCGAGCACCGCGTGCAGCATGCGCTGCTCCTCGTCGTCGACGAGTGTGACCACGGCGTCAGCCAGACGGTCGTGATAGATCTCCACTTCCTCGCTGTGTGCGGTCTCGCGCGAGCGCACGAGATGTTCGGAGAGCAGCTTGGCGACCGCCGCGTCGTAGTCGACGTCGACGAGCGCGCGGCGCAGGACAGTCGCCGGCGTCGGACGCCGATTCATCGCCACGAGCTTCAGAACCGTGTGGCTTTCGCCGTCCAGTCGCGCGAGACGCAGGCGGAGTAAGTCGCGGATGTTCAGCTCGCGCGCATCGCTGTCGTCCGCGCCGCGCCGCGCGGCTTCGCGCACCGCCGCTTCATCAGCAAGTCGCAGCGAGCGCACCAGCTCATCGATGAAGAAGGGACTGCCGCCCGACTCATCGGCGATGAGGTTGGCCATGTCCGGAGTCGCATTCGGCACCGACTCGAGCAGCTCCGACACGAGCTGGCGCGACTCATCGACGGAGAGGTGGCCGAGGTGCAGCTCGCGCATCGGCACACCGAAGCGGCTCTCGTCGAGGAACGTGCGCAGGAACGGACTGCTGCGTTCTTCATCCGCGCGATATGCAGCGAGGAACAGCAGCGCCGGCGCTTCGGGCGGACGGAGGATTTCCTTGAGCAGTTCCGCGCTGTCGACGTCGCCCCACTGCAGATCGTCGACGGCGATCACGAGCGGCGCGCGATCGACGAGGCGGATGAAGAGATCGCGCATCGCGGCGAACGCCCGGCGTCGCAGTTCCTGTTGATCGGGCACGACCGCGATGCGGCGCCGCATCCGTACCGCGTCGCCGAGGTCCGTCATGACGGGGAAGAGCTGCTCGGCGGCGAGGATGTCGCGCGGCAGGATCGCTTCGAGCTCGTGCGGCGCCATCCGCGACAGCACGCGATGCAAGGCATCGACGAGACTGTCGACGCCTTTGTACGGCACCGACTCGCGCTGGTAGCAGCGGCCGGTGAGGATGATCGCGTCGGGGTTTTCGTCTTTGAGGCGCTCGAGGAACGTGCGCATCAGCGAGGTCTTGCCGATGCCGGAGTGTCCGGCGATGCGCACCGTGATCTGCTCGCCGTTCAGCGTCGCTTCGAAGGCCTCGCGCAACGCGCGGAGATGGCGCTGCCGGCCGATGAACGGCGACGACGCGGGCGTCGTCTGCGGACGCGGCGTCACGTGCACGACGTTGATCTCGCCGAGGCGGCGCAGAATCTCGTCGCCGCTCGGACGTTGGTCGGGATCGCGGCGCAACAGATCGCGACACAGTTCATCGAGATGCGGCGGAATGCCCGGAACCAGACTGCTGACCAGGGGCGGGTCGACGGTCTGCTTCTGCGTCAGCACCTTCAGATACGGGCCCTGAAACGGGACGTCGCCGGTGAGCGCCTCGAAGAGCATGACGCCGACGCTGTACCAGTCGCTCGCGGGCGTGAGCGGCAAGCCCGCGGCCTGCTCCGGCGACATGTACGCGGGCGTGCCCGCGATGCGAATGCTTTGGAAGGTGAGGTCGGCGCCGGTGTCGGTGACGAGGCCGAAGTCGAGGAGCACGACGCGCGGCTCATTCGTGACCAGCACGTTCGACGGCTTGATGTCGCGATGCAGCTTGCCCGACGAATGCAAAGCGACTACGCCTTGTACGAGCTGCGGCAACGCGCCCGCGAGCAGCGCGAGATCGGCCGGCGAGGCGTCGAGCGGCCGCGTGAAATGTTCCCGCGAATGCGTCGCTCCGCCCGACCCGCCGTCGCCATCACTCGTCGTCTCCGTCGGCTCATCGCCGGTGCCGAAGAAGCGGAACGGGCCATGTCCCCACACGTATTCGACGAAGCTCTTGCCGCGGATCATCTCCATGGTCACGAGCCACTCGTCGCCGTCGGCGATGAGCTCGTAGAGCTGCACGAGATTGCGGTGCGCGATGTCGGAGAGCGAGCGGAACTCGCGTTTGAAACGCCGCAGCGCGTCAGGCGAATCGTGCCGCAGCGCTTTGATCGCCACGGTGGCGTTGCGCGCGCCGTCGAATGCCTCGTAGACGACGCCGAACGCGCCGGATCCGATCCGCCGCTTCACCTCGAAGCGCGTGCTGCCGAGAAAGTCTCCAGTGGTCACGTTGGACGCCCTGCGATGGACGCATCCTAACGTGCCAGACACGGCCTCGGCGAGCGCTTCTCCTCGGACGCCACCATCTGCCATCCGGACGGATTGCGGGGCTTCAAT
>DASPNA010000126.1:0-34279 GCA_035626775.1 Thermoanaerobaculia bacterium | reverse complement strand
ACCCGAGGAACCCGAGGAACCCGAGGAACCCGAGGAACCCGAGGAACCCGAGGAACCCGAGGAACCCGAGGAACCCGAGGAACTAGCTTTCCCCAGGCATGCCGTAAGGCATCGGGCCCCAGTACGAGTAGAACGTGTCGTCGAGCTTCTTCCAACCCGCGGCCATGTGCGGCTCGTTCTGCTCGAGCCATCGCACGAAGTGCGGGCGCGTGCCGTCGGCGTCGTCGACTTTGTACTCGTCGCCGAGATCCCACGATGCGATCACACGGCCGTTCTTCGATCGCACGTTCGGGTCGGCAGCGAGTGCGGCGATGCCGCGTCCGACGAAGAGCGGCGTTTCGGACGCGATGAACTCCTTCACTTTCTCCGTGGCGTCGCGCCAGTTCGCTTCGGTGACGCCGAAGTTGTCGAGCATCCACTCGGAGCGAAGGAAGCCGGGAGTGACCGCGATGGCGGTGACGTCGCGGTCACTCAGTTCCTGCGACAACGCGAAGGCCATGCGGATGACCGTGGTCTTCACGAGGTCATAGAAGAAATGGCCGCGGTAAAAGTACGCGTCGCCGTCCGTGATCTCGACGACCAGTCCGCCGGCGCGCAGACGCGGCAGGCCGTAGTAGCTGGTGATGATGTGCGTCTTGATGGCGCGATCGATCATCGTGAGCCCGTCGTCCAGCTTGGTCTCCCATAGCTTCTTGCCCCATTCGACGAGCTCGTCGCCGCCCCAGATATCGTTGATCAGGATGTCGAATTCGCCGACCTGCTCGAACAGCCGCGCCACTTGCTCGGGAACCGTGTGATCGACCTGCACGGCGATGCCGCGACCGCCGCGAGCCGTCACGATCTCCGCGGTTTCGTGAATCGTCTCCGGCCGCCCTTTCATCCCCAGACTGCCGGCGACACTGCGCCCGGTGCAATAAACAGTCGCTCCGGCTTCGCCGAGAGCGGTGGCGATGCCGCGCCCCGCGCCACGCGTAGCACCGGCGACGACGGCGACCTTGCCTTCGAGTCGTTTCGACATGACGTCATCGTAACGCGCGCCTACTTCGCCGGAGTCAACGCCGCCACCCTCGTCACGTGGAACGACGGCTCACCCCAACTCTCGACCAGCCCGATGCGTTTGCCGAGGTGCTCCTTCCCTTTGTTGAGCATGCGGCGCACGACGCGCCGCTGAAAGTCGGTCAGCGAGGGCCAGTCGGTCTCCTCGCGCGGAGGCGCGAGCGACGCGACGAAGACGCCGCGGCGGCTGAGGCGATCGACTTCCTGCGAGCGGGCAAAGAGGAATCCCGGCAGGCGCGCGAGATTCGCGATGAGGCGGCCGGGGTACTGGCGCCACGGCGCGAGCTCGTACTCCTCGACCGGATGCGCGGAGTGCACGATCAGGAGCTGTTGCGCGCTGACCGTGCGCGCGGCGTCGACCGGCACGTTGCTCGAGTAGCCGCCGTCGATCAGCCATTCGTCTTTCACGCGATGCGCGGGGAAGACCGGGAACGGTGAGCCGGACGCGAAGATCACGCGCTGCACGAGATCGGCGTCGAGGGCCGTCTTCGTGTTGCACGATGAGCGCTCATCCGGCCGATAGATGTTCCACTCCTCGGTCTCGATGAGGCGCTGCGGAATCTGCGGGCATTCCGCGCCGCGCGGGAGGAACATGAAGTAGCGCGCCTTGTTGCGATCGAGCACGCTCGTCGGCGCGATGAAGCGCGCGGTCGGCTCGAAGCCAACGCCGCCTGCATGGAACTTCTCCACCACGCCGAGCAGATACTTGCGTGCGTTCGCGTTGCCGTACAGCGCCGGCGCGAGCACGGCGTTCCACCACACCAGCGCGACCGAGGACACGAGCAGCAGCCGCGCCCAGCGCGGCCGGATGTATGCCGCGTTCGGATGCGAGGAGACGAGGAAGCGCAGCGCATCCTTCATCCATTGCCACTTCGCGCGCTGTGACACGCCGACCGCGAGCAGCACCATCGATACGAGCAGCGAGACGAGCGTGAGCGAGATCCAGAACGATGCTGAAAGCTCGAAAGCGATCACCAGTCCGAACATGCCGAGGATCTCGACGATGAGGATGGCGCTGGTCACGGTGACGAGAACGAACAGCAGCGCGGAGAGCAGGTTCGGAAGAGACTCGGCCGTGTAATGCCGGTCGCGCGTGTACGCGCGGAGCGTGACGCCTCCGAGGAGCAGCAGCATGCCGATGAACGTGAGGAACGTGCCCGCGGAGATGTCCACCGCATCAGCGGTGATGAACGACCAGTCGAACAGGTTGTCGCTCCGCGCGTACTTGCCACGATCGGGAAAGCAGAACATCGCCAGGAAGAACGTGACGAAGAGCGTGCCCGTCGCCGGGATGAGCGGCACCTGCCGCTTCTGCTGTTTCACGTACAGCGCGACGGCGATGATCATGACCAGCAGCAGGCCGGCGACGAAGAGGCGCTCGAGCAGGGCCTCTTCCAGCAGCGAGCAGACCAGGAGCGTCATCACGAGCGCGACCAGCACTTCGGCGAGCCGCTGTTGCATGTCCCTGAGCCAGCCGAGGCGCTCGATGAGCAGCAGGCCGCCGCCAATGACGAGCACGAAGAGGGTGCCGAACGCCTGGCCGAACGTGACGTGCTGCTGGAGGATGTCGGTGCGCACGGGGGAGAGCGTGTCGAGACCGATCGAGCGCGCGCGCATGACGCCTTCCGCCCACCCGACGGCGGACCAGATCGCGGTGATCGCGGTGAGTCCGCCGCCGAACCAGATCAGCCGGCGGTCGTCGCCTGTGGCTACGGCAGGCTGCTTGCGCTTCCGCTTCGTGTCGCGCACGAGCAGGTGATCGGCGAACATCACACCGAAGGCGAGCATCGCGTAGAAGATGCCTTCGAGCTCGGGCACGTGCTCCTTCAGCTCGTCGCCGCCGACGAGGCGGACGACGATCGGCGCGCCGAGGAGCAGCGCGATGAGCGACGACATCAGCGCGCGCCGTCCCGGCGAGATGCGTCCCGCGGGAGGCAGGTACAGCGGCGAGCGGCGCCAGCCCGCGGCGGTGATCATCCCGGAGGCGACGGCAAGCACGAAGCAGAAGATGCCGAGCGTGAAGACGACGCTGAGATAGCGCATCAGATCCGCCCAGCCGAAGATGTCGCTCTTGTCCAGGAGGTCGTCGTCCGCGCCCCACATCATCGTCGACAGGTCGACGGTGTCGCTGCGAAGCTGCGAGACGAAGTAACCGAGCAGCGCGCCGCCGCTCGTGCCGATCACGCTGCGTACTGTGAGCGGCGTGGCGTCGACCGCCTCCGGCGCGGCCTCGTTGCGTAAATACTTTTTCGTGTACAGCTCGTCGATGATCCGCGACTGATACGCGGCCTTCACGCCGCCGCCGGGCAGCACGAGCGCGAGCGTGTCCGCGCCGCGGATCTTCTGCTCCTGGCGCAGGAGCTGGAACAGCTCATCGACGGTAAAGCCGTACGTGCGGAAGCCGAGGATTTCGTCGGGCTTCACGAGCGAGCGAAACGACTTCGATTTGCTGCGGATGATCGCGCTGAGACGCTCCGGCGCGACCGCAGCGCTGAACGGCGACTCATAGTTGCTCTCGAGACGCGTCTTGCCCTCGAAGAGACGCCGCGCCGCGTTCGCGGCGATGACGAGGCGCTCGCGATAGCCGCCTTCGTCCACGGCTGGCGCCTGATCGCCGCCGAGCGCCCGCTCGCCGGGATAGAGAATAGCCGTCTTCCCTGCATCGACCTTCCCGAACTCCTGTCGTCCCAGCGCCTTGAAGCAATCCTCGGTCGACGCGCAGTCGATCATGAACTGCGAGCGATCGAAGAACGAACGCCAGAAGCGGCCCGCTCGCGCGGCGTCGGCTTTCTTCGACTCCAGAAACTCGTGCGCGCGCAGCACGGGCGCGGCGAAGCCGGTCGAGGAAAGGTGCGACGCGAGCACCAGCCGGCGCGTCGCGGAAGTCGTCTCGCTCCACGTCTCCGCGAGGAATGCTTCCATCTCTCGGTCGGCGTTCAGTGCATCGCTCCACCCATGCTGCGTTTTCCTGCGCGCCGCGGGTGTCGGTTCGTAACGGTTGAGCGCGAGGGCGTCGATCTCGAACAGCTCGATGCCGTCGACGGCGACCAGTCCGATCGCCAGGTCGGGCAGGATGGTCGCGTCGATCTGTCCCTGCTCGAGCCACTCCAGCATCTGGTACTCGTTGCCGGCGGTGAACTGGATGTCGAGCGGCGGAACCGGCGTGCACTTCGCGGCGGCGGTCGTGTAGATGTCGCGGAAGATCTCGTCAATCGCGTCGATGGAGCTGTCGCTCTGCTGGCCGGTGGTGACGAGCTTCCCCGGATGCCACGCCCGCGGGATGCCGACGCGCAGCACGTTGCGCGCGCTCTCGCACGGCGACGCCCCCACATTCCACGCAGACGCCCACAGCAACACGACCGCAAGGAATGCGCGTTTCATGAGGACCCTCCTGGATTGAGTTCCAGAAGTATAGCTCGCGGGGAAAACCGCGGACCGCGGCCATCCAACAATCAGGAGCGAGCTGTGCCATGTTGAAGTCTCTATTGCTGGGTCTTGCGCTCGTCGCGTTTCCGCTCACTGCGCAGCAACAGCCCGAAGATCCGCCGCTCGAGTTGGAGTTCCCCGAGGGAAAGTTCACCGCGTTCTCGTTCTTCGTGGAGAACGACCTCGTGCAGGCGGGCGGGAGAAACGAAGACCGCAATTACACCGGCGGATTCGGATTCCAGTTCAACGGTCGTTTCATTCGCATGGCGCATCTGACCGCACCGCTCGACGCGTCCGACGGGCTCACGCGCTTCTCGAAGAAGAAGCATGAGGTCCGCGAGCGGCACTACCACTCGCTGCTGGTGTTCGGCACAGGGTTCACCCCGGACAATCTCAACACGGAGGAACCAGTGCTCGACGACCGGCCATACGCATCGCTGGTGGGGATCGCCGTGCGCCGGCTGTCGGTGAGCAACGCGTCGTTCGATCACGCATGGTCCAGTGAGTTCGCGGTGGCGATGCTCGGTCTGGGGGTCGCGGAGAGCGTGCAGACAACGTTGCACCGGCGGTTGCGCGCGCGCTCGGGACTGGAAGTTCCCTACGATCCGCTGGGATGGGAAAACCAGATCTCTGACGGCGGAGAACTGACGGCGCTGTATCGCATCGGCTACGAGGCCCACCTCGCCGGTGCCAAGCCCGGTACGCCTGAGCGGAGGCACTTCCAACTCACCGGCGGCTTCGGGGCCAGCGCCGGCTACTACACCAACGCGAACCTTCTTCTGAACGCACGCCTCGGATGGTTCGACACCGAATTCTGGGAGTTCACGCCGAATGCGATGAGTCTCGGTAATCAGGTTGCCCGCTCCGACCGGCGATCCAACTGGGAGCTCTTTGCATTCGCGGGAGTGCGGCCGAGGCTGAACATTTACAACGCGCTGCTGCAGGGGCAGTTCGCAGCCAGCGTGCACACCGTCGATCCGAAGCCCGTAACGCTCGAATGGGATCTCGGCGTCGCGCTCTATGTTCCGCGCATCCGCACGCAAGTGACCTGGAACGCGTTCGCCGGCCGTACGCCCGAGTTCGAGGGCGGCACGCCGCGCACGCACACGTGGGGCTCGATCATCGTGACGTTCGTGGCCCGAGGAAAACAGGATGACGATCGCGAGCAGTAGTACACGTGTTCCACGCGAGCTCTCGCACGAAAACGGCTTCGGCCGCGACGTGCTCGCCGCCTACCGCGAAGCGGTGCGCCGTTATGCGGACGAGCTTTGGGTGACCGGCGTCAGCATCGGCGTCAAGGAAATCGCCGGCGACATCGCTCCGGAAGCGGGACCGGTGATCGCCATCCACATCCGTAGAAAGCAGGAGCTGGCGCGAGTCCGGAAGGTGGATCGCATCCCGAGCCAGATTCTCGGCATTCCGACGGATGTGATCGAAGGCACGTACACGCCATCGTCCGGAGCCGTCGCCGCTGCCGCGGGTTTCGCATCGCCCGTGTTTCCGCTGCGTCCCGGCTCGAGCTTCGCGCGTCACGACGGCAGCGCCGCAACGCTCGGCGGTGTGTTGCGCGACGAGGCAGGCGTGCGATTTCTGCTCTCCGCCGGCCATGCGCTGCGCGAAGGCGGCCGATTCCGGAGGGGCGATCTCATGGTGCACCCCAGTCCGGCGGATTCACGAACGCCGGTCGGAGTCGCACGCTATGAGGATGTGCATCTCGGACTCGACGCCGGGATCGCGCGCCTCGAGGCGACGATCCAGGTCAACAACCGCGCGCTGCTGAGCAGCCGGCAGATTCTCTCTCCGCGCATGCCACGCCGCCTCGACATCCTCGAGAAAAGTGGCAATGCCACGCACATCACACGCGGCCAGGTGCGAAACATCGGCGCGTTCGGCCGCTTTTTCCCCGCGATGCGCATCGTGTCGCTTCCCGGAGACACCGGCCCCATCTCCCTCGGAGGCGATTCGGGCGCGACGTGGTACGACGCAACGACGTTCGTCGCGAAAGGCCTGCACGTCGCGATCGATCTGAACTCGAATCCACCCTCGGCAATCGCGACGCTGACCGCGGAGATTGCGAGGCAGTTCAGGCTGACGTGGGAGTGACCACGCGTGCCCGTGGGACTCACGGGCACGCGTCAGAGAAACGGATTCAGCGCCGACGGTCGTAGTCGACGATGTCGACCGCGTAGGCTTCGAACGCGCCGTCGCGGGCCCAGTCGCCGCGGAGCTCGACATAGTCGCCGGCGCGGACAGGATCGCGGCCGCGGTCGCGCATGATGATGGTCACGAAGCTGCCGGTCGCTTCATTGCGCACGACGAATGTTTCGCGGCGGTAATCGACGCTCTCGACCACGCCGTGCAGTTCGCCGCGCGAGGTGCTGCGGTCGTCATAGCCCGGGCGATAGTGGTCGTCGTAGTAGTCGTAATAGCCGCGCGAGTTGTAAAGGCCGCCGAGGCCGATGAAGACGCCGACGCGGAAGCGGTTGCGGTGGTAATACGCGGAGGGGATGTAGAACGGGTACTGGCAGCCAGTCAGCCATACGCGGTAGCCGCCGCCGTACGGATAAACGCGATGAACGCGGCCGCTGTGGTAATAGCGACTGCGATTCGCATAACGACTGCTGTTCCCGCCGCCATAACGGCTGCTCGAACGGCCGCTGTCGCGATATGTGCCGCGCGAGCGCGAGTCATTGCGCCGATTGCGGTCGCTGTAGCGCGAGTTGTCGCGCGTGGTGCTGCGATCGCGATCGATGCGCGGGCGATCGACGCTGGAGCGCGAGTCGCGCGAACGTGTGTCGCGGGACGGAGCGCGGTCGATGCGGCCCGCGGTGCTGCGGCTGCGCTCGCGCTCACCGCGGACTTCCACGCGCGACTGCGCAGGGGTGCCGCGATCGCCGCGGTCACGACTGATACGGCCGCCTGCTTCGCGTCGGGCGCGTGTCTCATTCGAAGGACGCGATTCCGCAAAAGCGGACGCGCCCACGGTCGTCGTCAGGATGAGTGCAGCAGCGAGACGGGACGCCAACTGCTTGTTTCCGATCACTTTAGCCTCCGGGTGTGGGTACAACATGGATGAACAGCCGACCCCGCCATCGCAAGAATCGATCCTTTGTACCGAGTACCTCGGAGGGGACGAAGCCGCTGCTCCTCCGAAATACTCCGAGGTACTCCGAGGTATCCGAGGTACTTCATTTCAATGCAAACACCAGATCGACAAAGAATTTTTCCGACTCCGCCAGTCCGGCGAGTTTCGATCCTGGCTTCGCTTCGACGAGCAGGTATTCGTCCGGCGCGTGTGCGCCGCTGCCGATGCCGATGCCGCCGGCGAGCATCGGCAGTCCGAGGCGCTCGGTGAAGAGGTAATACGGGGCGCTGCCGGCGAGGCGCGGCGACACCGAGGGCGTCAATCCGTACTTGTTATAGACGCCGATCGCGGTGCGAATCAAAGGCGCGGTCACGGAGCTCTGCGCGGGCGGATAACCGCCGAGCCGGCGGATCTCGAGGTCAGCAAAACCGTTGCGATCCAGATGTTCGCGAATCAAACGCAACGCTTCTTCGGGCGTCTGATCGGGAACGAGCCGCGAATCGACTTTTGCCGTGGCCTTGTGCGGCAGAATCGTTTTCGTCCCCGGTCCCGTGTAACCGCTCCAGATGCCGTCGACGTTCAACGTCGTGTTGTGCAGGTACTGCAGCAGCGCTTTCTCGCCGCCCCAGTTCTCGATCCAGCGTCGCACGTCGAGCGACTGCTTCATCCCTGCTTCGCGCGCGGTGAACGACGGCAGCATCGCTTTGTAGAGCGACTGCTCTTCCGCGTTCGGCGGGCGGATCGCGTCGTAGTAGCCGGGAATGGCGATGGTGTTGCCATCGCGCGACGTGAGTGTCGACAGCGCCTGAATCAGGCGCAGCGCCGGCGAATCGATGAGTGCTTTCGTCGAGCCGTGGACCTCCGCCCCGACCGGCCCACCGCGGTCGCCGCCTTTCGCCTCGAGCTCGAAGTAGAGGATGCCCTTCACGCCAAGGTTGAGCGTGACGGCGCCGGTGCGGTCCTGTGATGGGAACGGGAAGACCACGCCGCTCGCGGTGCGCAGGCGCTGCTCGTATTTCGCGATCAGCTCCGGCATGTGAGGCGAGCCGAGCTCCTCCTCCCCTTCCGCAAGCACCATCAGATTGACCGGCAGTTTCTTGTCGACGGCGAGGATCGATTCGATGGCGTTGAGGAACGCGCGCTGCGGCCCTTTCTGATTCACGGCGCCGCGCGCCATGAGCACGCGCCCGAGCTCATGATCGACCAGCGCCGCGTCGAACGGCTTCACGTGCCACGCCTCGGGCTCGACGGGCTGGACGTCGTACATCATGTAAACGAGCAGCGTCTTTGGCGCGCCGGCGTCGAGATAGCCGAACACGCCGGGGTGTCCCGAGGTCTCGGCGATCTCCGCTTCATGGAATCCGATCTTCTTCAGATCGTCGCGGAGCATCGTGGCCATCTCGCGGATGCCGTCGTTCTGCGCGCTGATGGAACGCTGCCGCAGCCAGCGCCGCACGTTGGCGAGGTGTTGCTCGCGATGTGCGTCGATGTACGCGTAAATCTTCGGGTGCGCACCTGTGTACGGGGCGATCTGCGCGGCATCGAAGGGCACAGCGTTCGCGCCGATGGTGAAGGCGGGACGCGGATCCTGGGCGGATACGGCAAACGTGAACGTGAACGCGAGCAACAGAAGCAAACGGCGCATGGCGCGTATGTTAGCGGTTCGGCAGCACGACCTCGACGCCGCCAAAGCCGCTGCCCGCGCGCCGCCGCGTCGCGTAGCGCGCGTCGTGAACGAGGACGCGCGTGCCCTCGGGGATCCGTTCGACCTCGTACCATGGAAAGCGCATCCACGTCACAAATCCACGAATGGAAGGATGCCGGCGCGCCGCGTCCCACTCCGCCGATGGCTTCGCGACGGGCAGTCGGTCGTCCGCGAGCTTGAGCGTCCGCGTGCGCCAGTCGTAGCCACCGAAGCGATACACGTCGCCCATCTGCGCGACCACTTCCCAGCGGCGCGGGTCCATCGGATGCGGCGAGACCATCAGCCGTCGCACGTCCTGCAGCTCGTTGCGCACGACGTTGGCGGTGATCGCGTGAATGGTCAGACGCGCGCCGATGTACGCGCACGCGATGATGAGCGCGATCGTGGCCAGCGAGCGCGGTGCGCGCCAGAACAACGCCGCGAGCAGCACGAGCGCGACGCCGATCACGATCGGCACGTAGACCGGCGCGCGGCCGCTCACGATCCACAGAATCGCCGCCGAGAAGAAGAGCCACAACCCGAAGAGCGGAAGCGATGCGCGCTTGCCCGCGAGCCAGCCGGCGCCCAGAACGAGCCAGAGCCACGGATCCATGATGAAGACCGAGTCGCCGTAGAACCATGTGCCGTCGAACGGCATCAGCCAGCGCATGCCGTAGTTGTTCAGCCAGTCGAGAAATGGATGCGTGAGGATCGCGAACGCCGAGAGGATCAGCAGCCATCGCGCGCTCACGGGACGTTCGGGGTCCGGGCGCAGACGCGCGTACAGCAGGAGCAGCGCGGTCTGGATCAGTGGCAGCAGGACGAGCGCGAGCACGCCGTGTGTCCAGCCGCGACGAAAGCCGAGCGCGAGGTCGTCGTGATTCGTGAAGTAGAGGATCGAGTCGACATCCGGAAGGTTCGCGCCGATCACGAGCGCAGCGGCGGCGAGGCGGGTCTTTTCTCCGAGACGCGTGGCGGCGAGGTTTGCTCCGACGAGGGTGTGAGTGAGCGGATCCATTCAGCGCGGCAGGATAGCGCGCTCATTTGGAGTGCGGCAGCAAAGCTGCCGAGCATGATCCGCGCATGCCGGGCGGCAGCTGCGGCTGCCGCTTTGAAAGCGGCAGCTATCGCTGCCGCACTCCATAGAGCTTTGCGATTTTCATCGCAGTTGCGTATGGCGGCGGGTCGTTGCGGTTCGTGAGCAGCACCACGGTCAGGTGCCGCTCCGGAAAACGAAGGAGCACGTTGCGAAAGCCGCGCGTCTCGCCGGAGTGCCAGAGCATCCGTTCGCCGTCGACGTTCGTGATGCGCCATCCGAAGCCGTAGTCGACGTTCGCGTCATCCGTTTTCGTCGCGGGAACGAACGCCTGCGCGTAGAACGGGTCGTAGAGCGCAGCGTCCCATTTCGCGAGATCGTCGATCGACGAATAGACGCCGCCGTCGCCGAGGACGGCGCTGGTGCTGCTTTGATCGGTGCGCGTCCATGTGCCGTCGATGAGCGAATGCCCATACGCGCGATGCGCGACCGTTGACACGCCTTCTTCATGCGCGGCGGTCGCGTTCATCCCCAGCGGCGCGAAGACCTGCGACTGCAGATAGCTCGCGAACGAAACGCCCGACGCGCGCTCGACGATCAGCGCGAGCAGCGCGTAGCCGCTGTTGCTGTAGCGATAGCTCATGCCCGGCGCGAAGTAGGTCGTGTTCTGCGCCTCGAGCAGTCGCAACACGTCCGCATCCTTCAACTGCTCCTTCGTCTCCTCGGCCATCACGTCTTCGTAGTCGACGAGGCCCGAGGTGTGCGTGAGCAGATGACGGATCGTGACGGCGTCCGCGGCGGCGGGAAGCGACGGCAGCCACTGCTTCACGCGATCGTCGAGCGACAGCTTGCCGCTTTCCACGAGGCGAAGAATCGCGGTGACTGTGAACTGTTTGGTGATCGAGGCCAATCGATAGTTCGTCGACGGCGTCGAAGGAATGCCCGCCTCGAGGTCCGCGAATCCATACGTGCGCCGCACGACCGGCTCGCCATCGCGGATCACGAGCAGCGATGCACCCGGCACGCGGCCGTCGTAATCGCGCATCAGCGTATCTACGTTGTTGGTAGTCATGCAGGCGGTGAAAATGAGCGGCAGCAACGCGATCGCCCGACGCACGCTCAAAGCTCCGACAAGACGTTGCGCGTGATCGCGGGCACGAGCGTCACATCATCCGCAGTACCGCGAGTGAAAATCACCAGGATCAATTTGCGTCCGGTCGGCAGCTCGAGATACGCCGCGTCGTGCCGCACTTCGCTCGTCCAGCCGGCCTTCGACCAGAGCTTCGCGTCGGTCGGCAGCGCTTCACCGATGAACTCCTTCACCTGATTCTCTTCCTCGCGTACCGGCGAGAGCGGGCGGTGCAGCAGCGACATCATCTCGTGCGCGCCCGGTGCGCGCAGGCGCCGGATCCAGAGCAGCAGTGACGCGGTCGCGTTCGAGGTGAGCTTGTTGCGGTTGACCCGCTTTTCGCCGAGGACCTGCAGGTCGACGCCGTAGGGGCCGAAGCTCCACGGCTTCATCATCGCGCTGACGTTGTCCGCATATCCGAGCTTCTGAAAGCGGCGGTTGATGTCGCGGCGGCGCTCGATGTAGCGGTTCAGCGCCCGGCCCTGCAGCGGCGGACCGGGAACCGTGTTGGCGAGGATGTCGACGAGATACGCCGTGGCGTCGTTGTCGGAGACGACGATCATTTCTTTCAGCGCGCGGCTGACGTCGCCGAGGTGCTGTTTTTTCGTGAGATAGACGTCGGCCATGAAGAAGAGCTTGATGACCGACGCGGGATAGAACGGGACGTCGCCGTGGTAGTCGGCGCGCGAGACGAGATGCGGCTGCGTGACGTCGAGGATCGACATCGCCAGGTCGTCGGCTTTCAGTTTCGGATACGCCTTCAGCGTCGCGTCCGCGGCCATGCGCAACTTCGTGGCGAGCGCGGGGTCCGGAGCGACGTCGAGGAATTCGCGATAGTTCGCGCGGACGTTCGCGGCGACGAGGAGCAGGATCGCGATGAGCGTGATGCGCATGCGCGCGATTGTAGTGGCCTTCGGAGTTCCCTCGGAGTTCCTCGGGTTCCTCGGAGTTCCTCGGAGTTCCTCGGGTTCCTCGGGGTTCCTCGGGTTCCTCGGGTTCCTCGGGTTCCTTGGAGGAGCTGACCCGATGGTAACGAACTCTCTCCCGAGGAACCGCTCCGCGCGTATGCTTGCCGGCGGAATGTTGCGAGCGGTCATCGCGGTCTTCGTCTCGTTCGTAATCGCCGGCATGGCGCTCGCGCATCCCGGCGCCGGAATTGCGGTCGGTGCCGACGGGCGTGTGTATTTCGTCGACACTGGCGGCGGACTGTTCTCACTCGATCGCAACGGACGCGTCACGCGTCATCAGGGGCCGGCATTTCACTGGTTCGCATTCGATCCTGCACGGCGCTTTCGCCAGACGTCCTGGCCGTACATCCCAGGCGCGGAGCTTCGCTCGTCCGATGTTTTCGTGTTGTCGAGCGATTTCTCGGTCGCGATCGGTACGGACGCGATTTTCTATTTCCCCGAAGGAAGCCGCGAGCGCGGCGTGCGCATCGTCGGCATCGCGCCGAACGGCACGCGCACGGTCCGCGCGACACTTCCTCCAATTCGCAACGACGGCAGCACGGTGTGGTGGATCAACGGTCTGGCCGCGGGACCGGGCGGTTCGTTGTATTACACCGAGGATCGCGCGGTGCGGCGCATCGACACACGCGGACGCGTCTCCACCGTTGCCGATCGCGTAGCGGTGCCGAACTGCATCGCCATTCCGGGTGTCCCGCCGATCGAGCGTCCGTATCTGCGCGGTCTCGCCGTCACTCCGGACGGCACTGTGTACGTCGCGGCCGCGGGTTGCGGCGCGCTGCTGAAAATCAGCGCCGGCAAGGTCACGCCGATTCTGCGCACGCAGGCGCCGTGGTCGCCGACTGCCGTGGCGGTCGCGAACGGCGAGGTTTACGTCCTCGAGTATTCGCACACGGCGAGTGACAATCGGCTGGAGTGGTTCCCGCGCGTGAGGAAAATCGCGCGCGATGGAAAGGTCACGATGCTCGGCGGTACCCCGCGGCGCTGAGACGACCCGGGGGGCTCCCGTCGTCGTCTTAGATCCGCGCGAGTAAGTCGATGAATCGTTGTTCTGCACGGAGTGGGTCGAAGCGCGGCTCGGTGCGGAGATACACGAGCCATCCGGATCGTGCCGTGACTGCGCGCTCCAGGTACGACAGCGCCTTCTCGAGCTCACCGCGCGCGACGTATACCGCCGCGAAATGCACCGCCGACACTTCGCGTGTTCGGGCGAGCTCTGTCAAGTCCTCGAGGCGCCCGAGTGCGGCGAGCACGTGCGGCTCGCCGCGCGAGATCGCCAGCGCTTTCTCCAGTGACGCAGTGGCCTCGGCATTGCGGCCTCGCTGCTGATGCAGCAGGCCGAGCGTGAAATGCGCCGGCTCGTGATGCGGATTGATTTCCAGCGCGCGATGACACAGCTCTTCGCCCGCGTCGTACGTGCGGCCGAGGTAGTGAATGATGGCGTGATTGGCGTTGAGGGGAAACGAAAGCGGATCGCTGTCCGATGCGATGCTCATCTGCGCGTGCGCATCGTCGAAACGGCCGCGATGCGCGAGGCCGAGCGCGTACCAGACGCGGCCGCTGACGTAGCCCGGATCGAGTCGCAGCGCCGTGAGGAACTCCGCTTCCGCACGGGGCCAGTCCCAGCGGAACACCTCGTCGATCGCCGCCATTGAGGCATGCGCCTCGGCTAATTCGGGATCGAGCTCCAGCGCGCGGCGCGCGGCGGCTTCCGCTTTCGGGAAGAGCTGCAAGGGCGGATGGAGATCGCGGCTCGCAAGTGCGATGTACGAATCGGCGAGGCCCGCGTACGCGGGAGCGTAAGAAGGATCGGCGGCGATGGCCTCTTCGAACAATTCAATTGCTCGCGTGACGCCTTCGGAAGTGCGCCGATTCCAGTGATGGCGCCCTTTCAGATAGAGCTGATACACGGCCGCGTTCTGCGTATAGCGCTTGCGCCGGCGCAGACCGTCGACGGCGGCGAGCGTCTTCATCAGCGACTCGGTGAGGGTCTCGAGGTCAGGGCCTGACTGGATTGACGAGTCGACGGGCTGAGAGCCCGTCGTTCCGGAAAATGCGTAGCCGAAGCGATGCACGGTGCGGATGTAGCGCGGCGAGCGCGCGTCGTCGCCGATCGCGGCGCGAATCTCTTTCACGAGACCGGCGAGGTTCGCGTCGGAGACGAACGTATCGGGCCAGAGCTTCGCGAACAACTCTTCCTTCGCGATCGGCTTCGGCCGCGCCTCGAGCAGCAGCTCGAGCAGTTGCCAGGCCTTGCCGGAGATGCGCACCGGCTCGCCCGCGCGCTCGAGGGTGCGCGTGGACGAGTCGAATGTGCAGTCGCCGAACTGAAGCCGCATCCCAGAATTTTCCCAGAACTCTCTCACTGCGATCTCAAGACTCCGGCCGCATTCGGACCGATCCTGCACAGCGAAAGGATGGGCATTGAACCATGAAGAAACTCACGCAGTACCTCGCAATCGCAGCAGTGGTGATCGGCAGCATCGCGTGCACGGACAAGAACGACGAGACGGCGCCCGTGGAGACGCCGGCGGTGTCGGCGACGGAGTCGAGCGCCACCATCGAGTCGGCCACGGACACCAGTACGACCACCGCCGAAGTGCCGGCGGCACCGACGGATTCCTCGGCGACGGATGCGACCGCCGGTACGACCACGCAGTAAACGCAGCGGCGCCACCAGCAGCCTTCTCCCCTCCTGCGAGGGGAGAAGGTGCCGAAGGCGGATGAGGGGTCTCTCGCTCCTTTGCCAAATCCCTCACCCGGCCTTCGGCCACCCTCTCCGCGCAAGCGCGGCGAGGGCTGCCAGGCACGCACGCGTTGTGGGCACTCCTTGTTACCATCGCGCGTGCCTCTTGCGCGCGGTGCGCTTCTCGGTCCTTATCGTGTCGACGCGGAGATCGGCGCCGGCGGGATGGGACACGTCTTTCGCGCCACGGACACGCGCCTCGATCGCGCCGTCGCCATCAAAATCCTTCCCGAACATCGCTGGGCCGATCCGCACCTGCGGCATCGCTTCGAGCGTGAGGCTCGCGCGCTCTCCGCGCTGAGTCATCCGAATCTCTGCGCGTTGTACGACGTCGGCGAGATCGCGCAGTCGGGCGGCACGACTCCGTACCTGGTCATGGAGCTCCTCGAAGGCGAAACGCTGCGCGACCGCATCGCCGCGGGCCGCATCGGCGTGCGCAAGGCGCTGATCTGGGCCGCGCAGATCGCGCACGGGCTCGCCGCCGCACATCAGAAAGGCGTCATCCATCGCGACCTGAAACCGGAGAACGTCTTCATCACCGAAGGCGAGCTGCTGAAGATCCTCGACTTCGGCCTGGCGATGACGCAGCAGACGCATACGAACGCGTCGACGCTCGTGCGCACCGAGCCTGGCATGGTCATGGGCACGGCGCACTACATGTCGCCCGAACAAGTCCGCGGCATTCCCCTTGACCCTCGCTCCGACATCTTCTCCCTCGGCATCGTGCTCTACGAAATGCTCACCGGCGAGGCGCCGTTCCACTCGTACTCGCCGGTGGAGACGATGAACGCGATCCTCACCGATGATCCGCCGGATCTCGCGGGATTGCCTGAAGGTGTCGAAGAGCTCGTGTGGCGTTGTCTCGAAAAAGACCCCGCACGGCGTTTCTCCTCGGCGCGCGATCTCGCGTACGCGCTCGAGAGCGCGGCGAAATCGGTGACGTCCGCGACGCCGGTGCCGGCGCGACGCCGAACGAGCTCGCCGCCCGTGGCGAAGCTGAAGAGCACGCGCACGCGTGCGATCGTGCTCGCGTTGATGGCCGCGGCGATCGGCGCCGCGGCGGTGCTCTCGCGCGATTCATTCGGCACGGACGAGCCCGAGCCGCCCCTTCTGCGCACGTTCACGTACTCGGGACGCGATCGCGCGCCCGCCGCATCGCCGGACGGAAGACTGATCGCGTTCGTTTCCTCGCGCGACGGCAATGGCCGCATCTGGCTCAAGCAGCTCGCGGATGGGACGGAAGCGGCGATCACGACAGGCCCGAACGACTCGGCGCCGCGTTTCGCGCCGGATGGCTCCGCGTTGCTTTTCACGCGCAACGAGCGCGGCACGAACGCGATCTACCGCGTGCCCGTCGTCGGCGGAGAGCCGCGCCGGCTGATCGACGATGCGTTCGACGGCGACTGGTCGCCGGATGGAAAACAGATCGCGTTCATCCGCACTCGCGGCGGCCGGAACGATCGGATGTCGATCCTCTGCATCGCGCCCGCGAACGGCGGAACGGTTCGCGAGATCGCGGCGTCGACGCTCGAAGAGCTGATCGCGCCGCGCTGGTCGCCGGACGGAAAAGCGATCGTGATCACGCGCGCACCGCGCGGCACCAGCGCGGGCTCGCTGCTCGTGATCGACCTCGTCTCCGGCGACAAGCGCGTGCTCGCGCGGAAGAATCCGCACGGGCTTTTGTCGAGCGCCGCATGGGTGTCGGGCGGCAAAGCGGTCGTATACGCGGAGCTCGATGCGGTGGTGAGCACCGGCCTCCCGGGCCGAGGCCGCGGCAGCGCTCTGGTGTTGCACGAAGTGGACAGCGGACGCGCGCGCGTGCTGCTGCGCAATCCACACAGCTCGTCGGACACCGTCGACGTCCTCGGGCCCGGCCGGGTCATCTTCTCGGAAGACTTCACGCGGCAGAGCCTGCGCGAAGTAACGCTGGAAGGCGGTGGCGCGCAGCGGTGGCTCTCGCGCGGCATGAGCGTCGACCGGCAGCCGTCGTACGCGCGCGGCGGAAAGAGCGTCGTCTTCACATCCGACCGCGCGGGCAGTCTCGACATCTGGGAGCTGATGCTCGACAGCGGCAGCCTGCGTCGCATCACCGACGACGAGCGCATCGACTGGGACCCGTTCCCGAGCGCGGACGGGCAGTCGCTGTTTTGGAGCTCCAATCGGGGAGGACACTTCGAGATCTGGCGCTCCGCGCTCGACGGCGCGAATCCGCAGCAGGTGACGCAGGACGGCTTCGATGCCGAGAACCCGTCGCTGCCAGTCGAGGGCGACTGGATGTTCTATGACTCGAGCAATCCGAAGCGCGACGCGCTGTGGCGAATGCCGCGCGGCGGCGGGAGTCCAGTGCTCGTTTTCGAGGGAGAGACCGCGCATCCCGAAGTTTCCGCGGACGGCACGCTGGTCGTGTATCAGGCTCCCGACACGAGCGGCGCGATCGCCGTCGACGTCGTGCGCGTCGCCGATGGCAAAGTCTTTTCGCTCGCCGGCGGCTTCCCTGTAGCGGACGCACTGCGCGCGCGCTGGATCGGTTCGACGCACACCATCGCGTTCCGCGCGCGCGACGCGAACGGCGTCATCGCACTGTTCGCGCAGGACTTTCGTCCTGGTGTCGACACGAGCGCGACGCGCCGTCAGCTCACTCCGTCCGATGCCGACGCGACTCCGGAAACGTTTGCGATCTCACCCGATGGCAAACGCGCGGTCCTCGCCATCGTCGATGAAGCATCCGGGCTGATGATCGCGGAGGGAGTGGAAGGGATCGAACGCTAGCTCCCGCTGTGCCCTCTGTGTCTCTGTGGTGAAGCTGTAAACCACAGAGGACACAGAGGACACAGAGAGAAGCCCGCTCTACTTCAACTTGAAGTTGATCGTCAGGTTGAACAGCACCGGCACCGCCTTGCCGTTTCGCGTTGCGGGCTTGAACTTCCACTGCCGCACAGCCGCGACCGCGGCCATGTCGAGACCCGAGCCGAGGCTCTTGATGACGCCGACGTGCTCGACCTTGCCGGTCTCGGAGATCGCGACCTCGAGGATCACCAGGCCGCTGACACGCGCGCGGCGATAGTCCTCCGGATACGCGGGCTCGACCCGCTCGATCGCTACCGGCGCCACGATCGGCGGCTCGGTCCGGACCCAGCGTCCCTTGCCCGCAAGCGAGACATCCGGCGGCTGCGGCACCGCGACGCCTTCGATCTTCGCGTTCATCAGTGCCTGCTTCTGATCGACGAAACGCACGAGGCTCCCGTTCTCGTAAATCAGGTCCTCGGCGAAATCGGGCGACGCGGGACGCAACCAGCTATCCGTATCGAACGTGCGATCGGCCGCCGCGCTCACGATGCGGTACGTGCCATCCTCGTTGATCGTGACCTGCAGCGGAGTGCCCCACGCGTCGTACGAAAGCTCGGCGGGCGGCGCGGTCTTCTTCTCCTCGACGTGCGTCGCCGCAAGCTGCATCGTGTTGACGGTCGCTTTCGCGCCGATGAGCGAGCGCATGATCGGCACGCGCATCATCATGAAATCCAGCTCCGCCTGATCGAGCTCTTTCAATGCGGAGGACGACGGCGCGGCCACGTCGCCGCTCTGGGAATGAAGCCAGTTGCGGTTGGAGCGCACCAGACGTCCGTCCTCGAAAACGACGTCGCCCGACAGGCCGATGAACTGCTGGCGCGTGAGAGCGACCGTCTCGTCGAACGCTTTGTCGCTCCCCGCACCGACGACGCGATAGCCGGCCGGTGATTCGCTGACGCGATACGGAGTGCCCCACGGATCGGCCGGTACCTGCAACGGCAGCGAATGCGCGAGCGTCCGCCGCAGCTCGAGCACGTTCGCGATGCGATGGATCTGCGAGAGGTTCTGAAGGCCTTTCACCACGTCGACGTCGTCGGCCATTGCGACGGAAGCGAACGCGAACAGCAGCAGCACCGCGGCAGCGTGTTTCATCATTCCCACCTTCTGATCCGCTCCGCCACTTTCTCCGGCGTGAATCCCAGCTCCTCGGCGATCCGCTCGTACGGAGCGCTCGCGCCGAAGCGATCGATGCCGACGATCAGTGCGTCGCGGTTCACATATTTGTACCAGCCGTCGCTGCGGCCGGCCTCGATGCAGACGACTTTGCTGCGGTCGCCGAGCACCGAATCCTGATAATCCTGATCCTGCCGCTCGAATAGGTCGAGTGACGGAGCGGAAACAACACGCACGCCCTTTCCCTCGCCGCGCAGCAGGTCGGCAGTCTTCACCGCCAGCGACACCTCGGAACCGGTCGCGATGATGGTGATGTCGCCGTGGCTGTAACCGTCGAGCAGATACGCGCCGCGCAGCACGCGTTGCGCGTCGAACTCAGCCTCCCGTGGGATCACATCGAGCTTCTGCCGCGTGAGCACGAGCAGTGTGGGGCCGTCCGTCGAGCGTACCGCGTGCGCCCACGCCATCGCCACTTCAACGCCGTCGGCGGGACGGAACAACGTCATGTTCGGAATGAGTCGCAGCGACCAGAGATGTTCAACCGGCTGATGCGTCGGTCCGTCTTCGCCGAGGAAGACGGAGTCGTGCGTGTAGACGAAGATCGAAGGGATGGCCATCAGCGCCGCGAGACGGACCGACGGGCGCATGTAGTCCGAGAAGATGAGGAACGTCGCCCCGTACGCACGCCACGATCCGTACAACGTGAGGCCGTTGACGATCGCGCCCATGGCGTGCTCGCGAATGCCGAAATGCAGATTGCGTCCGCTGAATACCTCGAACGCGGGCGGATGTTTCTCCTCTCCTTTCGGCCGCTCGAGACTGCCCGCGTCTTTGATCAGCGTGTTGGTCGACGGCGCGAGATCGGCCGAGCCGCCGATCAGGAACGGCGCGACCGACGCGAGTTTCTGAATGACCTGACCCGACAATGCGCGCGTCGCCAGCGCTTTGTCGCTCGCCGCGGCTTCGACGAGCTGCTGCTCGAAGCCTTCGGGCAACGTGCGCGACCAGTAGCGATCCCACTCCTCGGCGAGCTCGGGATGACGCGCGCGCCATGCGGCCATCTCCTTGTCCCACAGCTTCCGCTGCCGCGCGAGCTTGCGCGTCTTGCGCGAGAAGTCGTCTTTCACTTCCGATGGAACGAAAAACGTCGGCTCCTGCGGCCAGCCCAGCGCTTCCTTCGTCGCCTTCACTTCATCGGCCCCGAGCGGCTCGCCGTGCGCGCGCGCAGTGCCGTGATACTTCGGGCTGCCCCAGCCGATGATGGTCTTCGCGACGATGAGCGTGGGCCGAGCGGTTTCTTTCTGGGCGCGCTTGATCGCTTTGCGGATCGCGGCGCGATCGTGACCATCGATCGACAGCACGTGCCAGCCGAACGACTCGAAGCGCTTCTTCACTTCCTCGGAAAACGCGAGGCGCGTCTCGCCTTCGATGGAGATGTTGTTGTCGTCGTAGAAGTAGATGAGATTTCCGAGGCCGAGGTGTCCGGCGATCGACGCCGCTTCGGAGCTGATGCCTTCCATCAGATCGCCGTCGGAACAAATCGCGTAGATGTAGTGATCGACCGGCTTGAACGGATCCTCGCCGTTGAAGCGCGCGGCGAGCATCTTCGCGCCGAGGGCCATGCCGACGCCGTTCGCGAAACCCTGGCCGAGGGGGCCGGTGGTGACTTCGACGCCGGTCGCGTGGCCGAACTCCGGATGACCCGCTGTACGCGAGCCCCATTGCCGGAACGCCTTGAGCTCGTCGAGCGTCATGTCGGGATGACCGGTGAGATGCAGCAGCGCATAAATGAGCATCGACGCGTGACCGGCGGAGAGGATGAAGCGGTCGCGATTCTTCCAGTGCGGCTCCAGCGGATCGTGGCGGAGGAACTCCGTCCACAGGACGTAAGCCATGTCGGCCATGCCCATCGGCGTGCCGGGATGTCCCGACTTCGCCTTCTCGACCGCGTCCACCGCGAGGAAGCGGATGGTGTTCACGGACAGCTCCTCGAGCTTGTCCTTCTTACCGATCAGCGGCTGATTGCTTTGTTCTGCGACGGAGATCGCCGCGGCACCTTCGGCTGCGGTGCTGCCGGGTGTCGGGTCCTGCATGAGTGTTCCTCCTGCGAAGTCGCCCCGGACGGGGCCACGAAGGAAGCGGATTATACTCGGCGCGAGAGGGCACCGATGTTGGACGACAGCGTCACGGTGAAAGGTTCCCCTGTCCGCAGCCTGCAGAAGTTCGTCGAGGCGGAGCTCACGCCCGAACAACGCGAGACGATGTATCGCAATCTGCCGCCCGAGTACGCCACACGCTTCGGCCGGCCGATCCTGCCGACCGAGACCGTGCCCATCCACATGCTCAATCGCCTGACCGAAGAAGCGGCGAAGGCGAAGAACGAGACCCTGGAGGCATTCGCGATGCGCGCCGGACGCGAAGCAGCGGGCGACGCGGTACGCGGCATCTATCGCTTCTTCGCGCTGGTGATGACACCCGCGGCGGTGCTCGGAAAAGCGGCGCAGATCTGGGGCACGCTCTACAACCGCGGGGAGATGCGCGTTGAAGAACAGACCGACAACAGCGCGTGCATCCGTGTGCGCAACTTTCCTGCCGAGATCGCGAGTTGCTCGCGTGCGACCGGCTGGATTGAGCGCCTGGCCGAGCTCACCAATGTGCAAGACCTGAAGATCGAACATAGCGAGTGCTTCGCGAAAGGCGCGGAGTCGTGCGTGTGGAAGCTGGAGTGGAGATAGCGTGAACAAAATCTTTCCGATGGAGTCCGATCACCCGCTCTTCCGCTATTTCACCGAAAACGAGCGGACGCGGATCGAATCGATCGCGGAGTCCCGCAGCATCCCGGAAGCAGCGTTCCTGATCCGCGCGGGCGATACCGATTCGACGCTCTTTGCCGTCGAGGATGGCCACCTCGACATCGTCGGCATCGACGACGGACGCGAAACGGTGCTGGCGACGGTCGGCCCGGGCGACGTGATCGGCGAGGTCTCGTTCATTGACGACTCTCCGCGCACTGTGTCGGTCATCGCGGGAGAGCCTACGATCGTGCGCGCGTGGGACAAGAGGACGCTGTCGGAAGCGCTGGCGTTCGAGCCGCAGCTCCTCGCGAAGTTCGGCGTGGCCATGGCGGAGCTCCTCGTCGAGCGCCTCCGCGACCTGTCGCGCCGCGCCTGACGCAACGGTCATCGCGGCGACCAAAGCCATGGATAGTCTTCCCAACGCGTGACGAGCTTTGCTCGTACCGGCGTTCATCAGGTAGTGCCGCTTTGCGTCGAGGTCTTCGCCAGAACGTACGCTGCGATCGAACGACTCCTGTTGCCACAGCGGTCCGTTGCGCCGGAGATGCCGATTCACGACCCACGCGGAGGCACCTTTCAATCGACGCAAGACCGCGGCAATGCTCGAATGTTCGGCGTGCACGACGCGAGTGTCAGCGTTTTCGCGCCGGGCGAAAGTCGTTGGCGAGCGACCGTGCAGAAAACGACCGCGTACGTTGCATCGGCACGATCGACGTGCGGCATGCGGCGCCGGTATGCAAAGGTGTCGATTCCGACGGGCACATGACGAGTGTCCCTCGGTCTTGAAACGGCCCCAAAATTTCTACCATCTGGAGCGACGGGCTCTCACCCGTCGACAATCAAAAGAGAACCCGACGGGCTAAGAGCCCGTCGTTCCAGATGGCTTGTAGTCCGTGACCTGGAAGCTTTTTTTCGCGCGGGCCTGGAGTTCGGTGAACCCCTCCTCGGCATCCGCTTCAAGATAGAAGAAGATCAACTCGCCGCGTTTTTCGTCGCCGACGATCCGCGCATAACGAGCGACGCGAAAATCATGGTCGACCTTGAAGCCGTTCTTCTCGAGCAGCGCTTTCGTATGTTCGGCTTCCGCGCCGGGATTCGCGGCGATCGCTTTCGCGAAGTTGAAGATGCCGGTGGTCGTGTCGTAGTCGTAATCCCCGAGGCGCGTCGGATTCGTGATTGGAAACGAGTAGCTGCCTTTCACCCCGGGAAGAATCGATTCGAACTGGATGATCAGCAGACGCTGCACCCTACCCGCTTCGTCGGCGCGGGCGTAGAAGTACCGTTCCACCTGCGCGGCGTCTTTGAGCGTGAAGTTGAGAATGCCCACGTGAGGCAGCTCTTCGTCTACCTCGATGGCGAGCGATGGCGGCTTCAGGGAAAGCAGCTTGTTGCCCGTCACCGACCGGCCCTGGCCGGCGTTCGACGAAACGCCTGAGCTTTTCGACGCCACCACCGGCGCCTTCGACAGATGCGAGGCCACCACCTGCCAGCGCCCGCCCTGCTTCACGTACGTGTCGGTGTACCGGTAATGCTCGCTGGAGCTCTTCCCGTTCTGCGAATAGGTGCCGATCACGTTCCCCGTGAGAACGACGGTGTCGCCGTAAACGCGCGCGCGCGTCTCGGTCGTGTGAAACCTGGTGGAGTTCCCGGGCGGTGGCGGCGTCTTGATCGACGCTACGACCTGTGCCTTCGTTTGCGTCGAACCGTCCGGGAACGTGATCACGAAATCGTCGGCGACGATCGCGTTCATCGCCGCGGTGTCGTATTGCTCGTAAGCATCGAGCCACGCGCGCTCCAGCTTTCGCACTTCCCGTTCCGCGTTGGCGGAAGACTCGACGACTGGCGGCAGCGCGGAACAGCGCAGCATCAACGCGGCGAGAACAATCGCAATCATGGTTCGCATGGTCTGGCCCTCGGCAACCGGTGTGCCACGCAGCTGCACTGTGGAATCAGTGGTTTGCGTGTCCGGCGCATCGCCACGCGCGACAGACGTCCGCGGACACCTGTCCGAACGACTCGGGATCAGAACGCGAACGACATCGTAATCATCAGAGTGCGGTTCCTTCGACAAAACCTGTTGCGAATTTTTTCGTGCGGGATTGCTGCGAACACCGACCATGATGCCCAGGCCGGCGGAGTTGATCGAGTTGTCATCGCCCGTCTGAATTGCCGCGAACGGTCCGACGCCGAGGAGCGATAGTCGATCGAGTCGGTTGCGCAACGCTCGATCTGCTTGGGGATTTGCACGATGGAGATCCCGAGCCCCGCACCTTTTTTGAAGTCGTCGAGCGCATCGCGGCGATCCTGAGCTTCCTTCTCCTGAAGCTTCTGTCGATCCGATGAGAAGCGCGAACGAGATCATCAGGCCGCGCACGAATTCGTTTCTCCTGACACCGTCATTGGGGGCTCCATAGCTTGTTCGGCTCTCCCCGTTCCCACGGTTTGTACTGCAGCGCGAACGGGATGCGCTCCGCGATCGGCGGATGCGTGTAACTCCAGAACTTGATGAACGGATGCGGATTCGGATCCTGCTTCGAGTCCTCCGCGAATTTCACGAACGCGGTCGCGAGCGGCTCGTTGAGGTGCGTGACCTCGAGCGAGAAGATGTCCGCGCTGTGTTCCTGCCAGCGCGAGTAGCCGCTGATCACGGGCGATAGCAGGAACGAGATCGCGCCCGACACGAGCAACAACCATGGCAGCGTCGCAGGATCCCCGCGTTCGCTCAAAGCCCATCGGCGCAATCCCGGCTCGTGGAGGCGGTACGTGAGATAGAACACGAAGATCGAAAGCCCGAGCGTGAACGCGAGCGTCTTCCAGATGTGTCTCATCACGTAGTGGCCCATCTCATGGCCCATCACGGCGAGGACTTCGTCGTGATCCATCTTCGCGAGCAGCGTGTCCCACATGACGATGCGATTGGTGGGACCGATGCCATTGACGTACGCGTTCATGGTCTTGGTCTGCTTCGACTTGTTGACCTGGTACACGCGGCTGCCTTCGATGCCGGCGCGCGATGCGAGATCGAGCAGTTTCTGCCGCAGCAGCTGATCCTTGAGCGGCTCGAATTTGTTGAAGATCGGATCGAGGACGATCGGCTGCACGACCACCAGCAGGATGATCAGCGGCACCGTGAAGAGCCACAGCACGATCCACCAGCGGCGGATGCGGCGAATGGCCAGGAACGCGAATGCACCGACGACCGACGAGATCACGATGCTCACGCCCAGTCCCTTCAGGAAATCTCCGAGCCACGAGCCGAACGTCTGCTCCGTCAGATCGAACCGGTGCGGCACGACGAAGCCGGAGTAGTACGACAGCGGCAGGTCGAGCAGGGCCATGACGATGACGAAGAGCACCACGTAGATCATCGCGATGAAGAACGGTTTCTTCGTCACGCGCGCCGCTGCGTCGCGCATGCGTCGCGAAAGGCCGGTCGCCAGCAGCAGGACGAGGGTGCCGAACGACCACGCCACGCCGACGAAGTACAACACCTCGCGCAGGCGCGTGTGCCGGCGCATCTCATCGGTGACCTGGACTTCGAATCTCTTCTCTTCGCTCTTCTTCTCTTCTGCCGGCGGCTGCGCCGCGATCGAAACGACCACCAGTCCGGCGAACGCGATGACGGCCAGCCCGAGGAGGACGCGCACGTTGTCAGGTCTTCCGCGTGAACCATACGCCGGCGATGGCCAGCATCAGTCCCATCAACAACAAACCCCATTCGCTCGCTGTCGGAACGCCGGCCACATTCGCCGGCGCGCCAATCAGGATCGGCACGCTCGCCGCAGGCGGCGTCGGATCCGTTTCATCGCTGTCCGCCGTGGCGTTGTTCGTCTGCAATCCGATGGCGGTGGCCTGCACCGTGATCGACCGTGTCTGCGACTCGGTCGCGCCCAACGTGGCAATCGTGCAGGTGACGACGCCGGTGTTATGCGTGCAGCCGGCGCTCGCGCTCATGAACTGTAAGCCGGCGGGCAGCGTGTCGGTGATGACGACGTTCGTCGCGGTCTGCGGTCCCACGTTCGTGACGCTGAGGTCGTACATGATGAAATCGCCGACCTCGTACGGACCGGGCGTGGTCACGGTCTTGATGAGCGAGAGATCTGCCACGTCACCGGGGATGACGAGCGGCGCGCACGCGGCGGCTTGCGCGAGCGGCGGATCGAAGTCGATCTCGCCGACCGTCGCGTCTTCGGTTATATCGAATGTGTTCGCCTCGATGGTCGGGAGATCCGTGGTCCCCCAGAAGTTGTTCTCCGCCTTCACGAGCGCGGGGTTGTGGTTCTCCATGTCGAACGAGCCGTTGTTGACGAGCGTGTTGTTCCCGGGCGAAAGACGCGAGCCGCCGCCGAAGTCGGGTGTCGGACCGGAGCCGGGGCCGATCGCAGCGCCGGCCGTTTCGTTGTTCGCGAACACATTGCACGACACGAGCGGCGCGAGCGTCGTATAGCCGTCGGTGTCAATCACGAATCCGTCATCGTTGTTCTCCAACCGATTGCCGGTGACGGTGATGTCGTGCAGCGACACCGGCGCGATGCCCTGCGCCCCGAGGCCGGTACGCTCGCAGAGACATCCCGTCTGCACGAAGACGTTCAAACCGGCAGCGAAGCCGGTGACCTGGTTCTCGATGAAGTGCAGCGAGTCGGTGCTGGTGTCCGCCCCTTCGTCGATGAAGAAGCCGGTTGCGATGCCTCCGGGACCGCCGGGCGCATCGCCGGCAGCGGCGAAGTTGTTGTCGCTCACATCGACAGAGATCGCCACGTCAGCCGTCCCGTAGAGGTACTGGTACAGGAACACGCCGCCGAACGCGCTATCCGTGACGGTATTGCCGGAGATGGTGAGGTCGTAGACGACGTCGCCGGCCGCGTTCGGGCCCACATCACGACGCGTCTGTTTGCGCATTGCGGGCCGCGGGGTCTGCATGCGCTTCTTCATCTTCTGCTGCAGCGTGCGAAGCGTTTCGCGATTCAGCACGAAATCGCTGCCCGCTGCATGCGTGCTGATGCCTTTCGCGCCCGCGGGGCCGCCGTCACCGAAGAACGGGACCGAGAAAATGTGCACGAACGATTCGCTCGACTGGTTGTTCGTGATCTGCGGCGCGAACATGCGCGTGCCTTCGCCGGTGTAGAGCATCGCGACGTCGGCGAAATCGGTGTCGAATGCGTTGTCGTCGATGACAGGCGCCATCACACCGGCGGCGTCGTAGTAGTAGCTGTATGGAGTCGAACCAAGGATGCCGATGGCGCCGGCGTTGTCGCTGAAGGTGTTGCCGCTGATCGTTGGCGTGATCTGTCCTTCCGCGACAGGCGGCGCGCCTTCCGTAGCGACGCCGCGGCGCCGCGCGGTGCTGCTCGGCAGCGTAATCAACGCCATCGCGATCCCGCCGCCCTGGAAAATCGGGATCTGCTGCGCCGACATGCCACGACCGAATGGCAGCATCTCCGGCGCAACGGCGCCGCCAAAACCGCTGATTTCATTGCCGAAGATCGTCCCGTTGAAGATGCCGCTCGACGCGTTCTCGCCGAGAATGGCGATGCCCGTGGCCGCTGCGTCGTCGCCGGGGTGGAAGCGGTTCCCCTCGATGCGCGGCGACATGAGCGAGTTGCCGACGATGAACTCCATCAGCACATCGCCGTCGCCGCCGGATTCGTGTTCGAGCGTGAAGCCGCCGAGAAACGTCGTGGCCGAGAGCGGTGTGTCTTCGTTGAAGAACACCGGCACGCCCGGCGGTGCGGCGATGGTGGTGGTGTCGCGATCCGCGCCGGCGATGCGCACGGCGTCCTTCAATGCCAGCGGAAACAATTCGCCGCTGGCCATGTCGTACAACCCTGGCGCGACCTGGATCTCATCACCCGGATTCGCAGCCGCGAGCGCCTGTGTGATGGTCGGATAGTCCGGCGTTCCGCTGTGCGCCACCGTCAGAACGGCCGCCGACACCGTCGGTCCGAACGCCAGAGAAAAGACGAGCAACAGACCAATGAACGCGCGCACGCGACGGGGAAAGAGACCCATTCAGTTCCTCCGGGATGCGGATGCTCGACGGACGCGGGTGACGCGCGATGCTAGCGCGGAGCGATGAGCTCGCGCAATGCCGGATCGCGACGGGCCGCATCCGTCATCGGAGCTCCGACCAGTGCGATCCCTCGATCGAGCGCGGCGCGCGCCGCGTCGCGATTGCCGAGGCGTAGCTCGAGCTCCGCGACTTTCACCCACGCACGGGGATGCACTCGCGCGGCATCGCGCCACGCGGCGAGCGCACGCTTCGTCTGGCCCATGCGCTCGAGTGCATGCGCGAAACGCACGCGCGCCGCGAGCAGCTCCGGCCTGCGGCGCGATGCTTCCTCGAGCAGCGGAACGGCTTCGCGCGCGCGTCCGCTGTCGAGGAGCAGCGCGCCGAGGTTGTACATCGCCTCGACGTTCTGCACGTCGAGCGCGCGTGCTTTCGCGACCGCGGCGATGGCTTCGTCGCGGCGGCCGTTACGCGCCAGCACGGAACCGAGGTTGTTCCAGCTCATCGAGTGTTGCGGATCGAGTGCAATTGCCGCGCGATACATCGCGATCGCATCGACCCACCGCTGCATCTTTTCGTAGACCACACCGAGGTTGTAGGCCACGAGGTGATTGGACGGATCGCGCCTGCGCGCGTCTTCGAGCGTCTGCAGGGCTTCCGGCGTCTTGCCCGCGCGGTTCAACACGTCGCCAAGCGCAGCGGCGACGCTCCCTGCATTCGGATCGCGTCGCAGCACATCGCGCAGGAGCAGTTCGGCTTCTTCGAACTGGCCGGCGTCGCGGAGCAGTTCCGCGCGCGCGGTGATGAACGCGACGTTCTCCGGCTCACGCTCGATGGCCTCTTTGATGACGGCCATCGCGGCGTCGCGTTGCCCGTTCTGTGCGAGCGCTTGCGTGAGCAGCGACGCCACGGCGTTGCTGGCTGGCTCGGTCGTTTGCAGCGTTCGCAACTCGTGAACGGCCGCCGCGAAATCGTGCGCGCGCAGCAGAGTTTGCGCGCGGCTGTACGCCTCCCACGCGCCGATGCGGTCCTTCGGATCGTGGGCTTCCGCGGTCGCGGGTGTGGTGCTGGTGATGTATCCGAGTGCGGCGAGCTTGCGCCGCGATTCTTCGTCGACCGGTGTGGCCGTGCGGCGGAAGTCATCGGTCGTCGCGATCTTCGCGAGCTCCGCGAACATCGCACGCGCATCGCGCGAGAGATCGGGACCGTACAAATTGCGCGACTGATCGGGAACGCGATAGCTCTCGCGCTTCGGCGCGTCGATCACACGCGCCGTGTCGCTGCGCATCGTGCGCAGCTCGGACCAGCCGAAATTCATCCGCCCGGCGAAGGTCTCGCTGTACGCGCGGCGTGGTGGGGACGTCGTCGCGAGGAGCGACGGATGGTCTTCGAGGCCGAGGACGTCGAGGATGGTCGGCATGAGGTCGACGTGACTGGCTACCGCATCGCTCTTGCGTCCGCGCGGAACGCCGGGGCCGGTGAAGAGCAGCGGCACACGCGTCGTCGCGTCGTAGACGAAGAGCCCATGTCCTTTCTCGCCATGTTCGCCGAGCGACTCGCCATGATCGGCGGTGAAGACGATCAGCGTTTCGCTGCCACGCAGCGCCTCGACGACGCGTCCGAGCTCGCGGTCCGCGTAATGAATCTCGCCGCTGTATGGATCGAAGCGCCGGGCGATGTCCGGCGGAGGCGTGTAGGCGCCGTGCGGATCGTAGAAGTGCAGCCAGAGGAAGAACGGCTGCTCGTTGTTCCGCGTTTGCAGCCAGCGCAACGCCTTGTCCGCGACGCGCCGCGCGTCGAGCTCGCGGCCACCGGTGAGATCGTCGTCATAGCCGTCGAATCCCTGATCGAAACCGAAGCGGCTGTCGAGCACGTACGCCGAGACGATTGCATGCGTCGCGTAGCCAGCATCGCGCAGACGTTCGGCGATGGAGACGTGCTTCGCATCGAGCGTGTACGCGCCGTTGTTGCGAACGCCGTGCTGGTACGGATGAAGGCCGGTCAGGATGGTCGCGTGCGACGGTGCGGTCAGCGGCTGCGACGCGATCGCGGTGGTGAACACCGTCCCCGATTTCGCGAGCGCATCGAGCGTCGGCGTCACGCCCGCGCGTCCGCTCACGAAGCCGACGCGATCGGCCCGCGTCGTGTCAAAGGTCACCAGCAGCACATCCGGCTGCTTCTTCGCGCAGGCCGTGAGCAGGACGACAGCGAGAATCGCGCGGCGCACCGACGCGTAGGATAGTTCCTCGGAGTACCTCGGAGTTCCTCGGGTTCCTCGGGGTTCCTCGGGTTCCTCGGGTTCCTCGGAGTACCTCGGAGTTCCTCGGGGTCCTCGGGGTTCCTCGGGTTCCTCGGGGTCCTCGGGTTCCTTGGGGTTCCTCGGGGATTTTTCTCCCCCGAGGAACTCCGAGGGACCCGAGGAACCCGAGGAACCGTCTCTACGCTCGCAACGCCTCCACCGGTTGCAATCTCGCGGCGCTGATCGACGGATACAAGCCCGCGAAGAGCCCGACGCCGATCGCGAATCCCGTCGAGATGAGCACGCCGAACATCGACACCGGCAAGCCTGCAGGGAAGAAGCCGGCGATCAACTTGACGACGCCGATGCCCAGTCCCAGTCCGACCGCGGCGCCGAAGACCGACAGCGTGATCGACTCGATCAGGAACTGCAGGAAGATCTCGCTGTCCTTCGCCCCCATCGACTTGCGCAGGCCGATCTCGAAGAGGCGCTCCGAGATCGAGATTTTGAGCACGGAGAAGATGCCCACGCCGCCGATCAGCAGCGACACGCCGGCGATGGCGAAGAAGACGATGCGCCAGTTGCGCAGGATGACTTCGATCTGGCCGCGCTCCTTCAGGATTTCCTTGCCGACGTTGTTGATGCGCGTGTCGCTGATGCCGTTATGCGCCTGTTTGAATCGCGCATTCGCCTCATCTTCGGCATCGATGCTCTGCTCCGGCGTCACCGCTTTCGCGAGCATGTACGAGACGGCGTTGGCGCGGCCGAACATGTCGCGGAACACGGTCCACGGCACGTATGCGCCACCCATCTCCTGGATCATGTCGTCGTCATCGACGAACGTCGTGTCGAACTTGGTGCCGATGCCGATGACGGTCAGGCGCCGCCCGCCGATGTTGATCTGGCGGCCGATCGCTTCTTCGCCGCCGAAGAGGCGCGTCTTCAGGTTGAAGCCGAGGACGACGACAGGAGAAACCGCATCGACGTCGCGCTCGCTGATCCAACGGCCCGCTGAGACGCTGCGATTCCGGATCTCCGCGTAGTCCGGCATGATGCCGTAGACGTCGATGCGGCGCAGCGCATTGCCCGCGGAGACGACGGCGCGCGTCTGCCCGACCGGCGAGATGGTCCGCACATGATCGGAGTTCTCGAACGCCTTCACATCCTCCGCGCGCAGTCCGCGCGAGAGATGCGCTTTTGCTTTCTGGACGCGATCGACCGGCTCCTGCTGCGACGCGAAGATGACGCCGTCGAGGCCGAGGTCGTTGATGCCTTTGAGCACCGAGCCCTCGACGCCGTCGAGCACCGACATGACCACGACCAGCGCGAGCGTGCCGAGGATGACGCCGAAGAGCGTGAGCAGCGACCGCAGCGGGTGCGCTTTGACTTCTTCGTAAGAGGTGCGGACGGATTCGCCGATCTGCATTTGGTTACTCGCTTTTCTCAGTGCCCTCCGTGTGCTCTGTGGTGGATCGAATCACCACAGACCACACAGACAGCACAGAGCTTCATTCCGTTCTCAACGCTTCGATCGGATTCAGCCGCGATGCGCGGATGGCCGGATACATTCCGAAAATCAGGCCGGTGCCGATCGCGAAGACCAGCGCGTTCATGATCACGCCCGGCGTCACCGCGGCCGGGTTGCGCGTCAGTATCGAGATGCCCTGCGTGAAGAATCTGCCGGCGAAGATGCCCAGGATGCCGCCGAGGACGGAGACCAGGATCGACTCGGTCAGCATCTGCACGAAGATCTGCGCGGGCGTCGCGCCGACCGCCTTGCGCGTGCCGATCTCGCGCACGCGCTCATTGAACGAGGCCAGCTGGATGTTCATGATCACGATCCCGCCGACCAGCAGCGAGATGATCCCGCAGATCATGAACGTGACGTCGTACATCTTGTTCTCGGACTCGTTGCGCGCGAGGTTGGCCACGCGCGAGAACACTTCGAAGTCGCGCACGCCGTGCTGGCGGAAGAGGATCCGCTCGATCTCGGCGACTGCTTCCTTGTGGCGCTTGATGTCCGTCATGCGCGCGTGCATGAACGAGATCTTCCCCTGCTCCAGCGGCTCGCCCTTGCGGGTCATGAACGTGGTCAGCGGGATGTACATCTGCCGGTTCATCCAGCGCAGCGCGTTGCGCTCCTGGTCGAAGCTGAACCACTTCTCTTCCATGACGCCGACCACGAGATAACCCGCACCGTTGATGGTGATGGTCTTGCCGATCGGGTTGTCGCTGCCGAAGAACTCCGTGGCGCGCGTGGTGCCGAGGACCACCACGCGGGCGGCTGTTTGCAGATCGCTGTCGGTGATGAAGCGTCCGTGCTCGACCTTGAAGAAGCTGATCGGCGAATACGCGGGCGTCACGCCCATGACGTCGCGCTTCTTCTCGATGCCGCCATAGCGGACGGTCATCGCGTCCTGCGACACCGGCGAAACGAGATCGATCTCTTTCGCCGTTTTGCGCAGCTCGATCGCGTCAGCGTACGTGAGGCCTTTCGAGGCCAGCGCTTTCGCGTCGAGCGTAATCTTGCTCGTGCCGCGGTCGCCGATCCAGATGCGCTCGATGCCGCCGCTGACGCGGTAGAACTTCATCGACGCTTCCTTCCCCGCGACGGAGAGCGAGAAAGTGGCCACGATCGAGCCGGCGCCGAGGACGATGCCGAGGAGCTGCAGGAGCGTGCGGCCCAGGTGGTCGCGGATGTCGACGATGCCGCCGATGATGGCTTCGAGGATCAACATGGCTCAGTCCATCTCTTCGCCGGTATCCACCAGACCGTCGACGATGCGCACGCGGCGTTGCGTGCGCGCGGCGATGGCGGGATCGTGCGTGACCAGGATGATCGTCTGCCCGGCCGCGGCGACTTCTTCGAAGAGGCGGATGATGTCGCCGCCGGTTTTCTGATCGAGGTTGCCGGTCGGCTCGTCCGCGAGGATGAGCGACGGCGTGTTGACGAGAGCGCGCGCGATGGCGACGCGCTGGCGCTGGCCGCCGGAGAGCTCGTTCGGACGATGCTTCGCGCGATTGGCGAGGCCGACGCGGTCCAGAGCCTGCAGCGCACGCGCGCGGCGCTCGTCGGAGTCGATGCCGGCGTACAGCAGCGGCAGCTCGACGTTCTTGAGGATCGTCGCGCGCGGGAGCAGGTTGAAGGTCTGGAAGACGAAACCGAGCTTCTGATTGCGGATGCGCGCGAGCTGCTTGCCCGACATCTCCGCCACGTCGTCGCCATCGAGCCAGTAACGGCCGCTGCTCGGCGAGTCGAGGCAGCCGAGGATGTGCATGAGCGTCGACTTGCCGGAGCCGGAGGGACCGATGATCGAGAGGAACTCACCGCGCTCGATCTTCACGTTCACCCCGCGCAACGCCTGCACGGCGTTCTCGCCGGAGTCGTAGGTCTTGGTGACGTTGTCGAGCTGGATCAACGACAGGTTCGAGGCCGCGACTTTCGGCGCGGCGACTGTCTCGGCCGCCTCGGAATGCTGCCATTGTTCGAATTTGAATACGGCGCTCATCATTTGCTCGCTTTTCTGGAGCGACGGGCTCTCAGCCCGTCGACTGCGGGCGAAGAGCCCGCGGTTCCAGCATCAGTCGTCGTTGTCTTCGTTGTCCTTCTTGTCGAGCGTCGGATCCTCGAGCGCGACTTCATCGCCCGCTTTCAGGCCGCTCACGATCTCGACGCGGGCGTTGTCAGCCAGGCCGGTCACGACCACGCGCTTGTCGAAGAACTTCTTCCAGGCGTCCTTCTGCTCTTTTTTGATCTGCTCCGGCGTCTTCTTCTCTTTCGACTCCGCGGCGAACGCCTTCGGGTCGATGGCCTTCTTCACGTACACGATCTCCTGATCGTCGCGCTTGAACACCGACTCCACCGGCACGGTGAGCACTTTCTCTTTCTTCTCGCCGATCACTTCGATGTTGGCGGTCATGCCGGAGCGCAACTCGCGGCCCTGCGCGTCGAGTCGGATCTCGACGTCGAACACGCGTACCTTCTCGTCGATGCGCACGGCCGGGGCGATGCGGTCGATCTTCCCTTCGAAGCGGATCTTCGGATACGCGTCGAGCGTCACGCGCACCGGCAGGCCGACGTTGATCTTGCCGATGTCGACTTCGTTCACGCCCGCCTTGACGATCATGCGCGACGTGTCGGCGACGGTGAA
>DASPNA010000125.1:0-14230 GCA_035626775.1 Thermoanaerobaculia bacterium | reverse complement strand
CGGCGGGACGTCGACATCGCGCTGCGCGAACGCGGGAAACGACGAGACAGCGACAGCGAGGGCGATGAACATCAGCACGGACAGCGTCGTACGGGTGAGCTTCGGAGTCGGTTTCTCGGCCATTGTTTGCCTCCAGATTCGACTTGAACGGGAAACTATACGAAAGGTTTCGTAAAAACGACGAAAATCTTCGTAGCTATCGAATCGGCGGCTGTGATCGCCACTTCAAAAACGCAAGCGTGAGGTCGAGGCGGCCGAGGGCGACCGCGTCGTCGTAGATGCCGAGGGCGGCGCGGTCGATGGCGTCGCGGAGGACCGCGCGCTCGAAGATCTCCTGCGGCGCGAGCTCGACGAGACGCTCGAGTGCCATGCGATTCCGTGCGTACCCTTCGACCAGCGCGCCGAAATGCGCCTTGCGGCTGCGATGCATGATCTTCCCAGGCAGGACGCCGTTCATCGCCGCGGCGAGGAGCGGCTTCATCGGATGCGGCGGCTCGTGAAAGCGCAGCGGCATCCCGAGCGCGAGCGACATCACGCGTGTGTCGAAGAACGGTTGCGTGATCAGGATGCCGCGCGTCGCGCCGATGTGCCAGTTGAACCAGTCACCGCTCAGCTCTTCCAGGTCTTCGATCCCGAACCGGCGGCCGCGAAGGTAGCCGATGGCGCGACTCGCGGTGCGCTCGGCGAGCCGTTGCTGTGCCGCGTAATCGCGGGTGAACCACGGCGGAACGCGCAAGCGCGTTGGGGACGCGACGTAAGCGATCGTCTCGCGGAGATGAAGCCACGCGCTGCCGGTGGTGGCGGCTGCATGCTCGCGCATGAGGTGCAACGCACGAAGAACGTGTCCACCGCGCAGCAGCTCCGCGGCGAGGATCGCCGGCGAATGCGCGAAGAGATGATCGGCGCCGTCGCCGCCCAGGATCGTGTCGGCGCCGGCATCGCGTGCGAGATCCGCGAGCGCGGTGGACTGGCGATAGAACGCGATACCGGTGGATGGCTCGTCGAGCGGCGGCACATCGTCGATCGCGTCCCATCGGAGGATGTCATCCGAAAGAAGGACGTGATGCCGCAGCGCGCGGCGGCCTTCGAGCGCGCACTCGATGTATTCGCGCTCCGTCGCCAGAATCGGATCGCGCGAGTAAACGTGCGTCAGCGCTTCGAGGGATTCGCCGCGCGCGGCGAGTAGCGGCTCCGCGAGCAGCGCAACGCTCGTGCTGTCCATGCCGCCTGAGAAGTGACAAGCCGTACGTCCGACGCGACCGAGACGCTCGCGCACCGCGGCGTGCAGCCGCTCGCGAATCATCTCTCCCGCTTCTTCGATCGTGGCCGGACGCGGAGACTCAATGTGCGCGGCCCAATCCCACGATCGCCGCCGCTGCACGTGTCGCGTCGCCAGGTTCAGTTCCAGCGACCAGCCGGGAAGCAGCCGCTGCACATCGCGATACGCGGTGCGCTCGGCCGGCAGTTCCATCATCGACGCGAGCGGATACGCGAGGTAATCCGCGACGTATTCATCGTCGATGCGCACGTCCTGGAGTTGCTCCACGAGCGGACGAAGGGACGTCGCAATTGCGAACGTCTCGCCCTGCGTCCAGAACAACGGATATGCGCCCATCGGGCTGCGCACGGCCACGACCTTTTGTGCATGCCCATCATGCGCGACGAGAACAAAGTCGCCTTCGAGCCGTTCCAGCGCGCCGAGCCCGCCGCGCTCATAAAGCGCGGCGACGAGCGCGGCGTCCGATTCGTACTGGCCTGGCGGACGATAGTAAATGCGGCCGAGGAGGATGGCAGTGAACGGACCGCGTCGTCCGGTGGAGATCAGCCGCTCGGAGTACGTCCGGATCCGGACGCCGTCAGCGCCGCTGCTGACGACGAAGCCGGCGGCCATCATCCGTAGCGCATCACTCGCTCGTATGGCGCGCAGTGCTCCGGCAGATCGCTGATGATCCGGTCGCCGCATTCGACCCACACGTGTGCCGCGAGCGGCGAATACGTGAGACCGATGAGGAGGTCCGCGGCGATACCGGCCCGTCGAGCCATCGCCAGGCACGCGAGGCCGCGCTCTTTGCACTCGTGATGGAGCAGCGATCGCGCGGCGGTGTGGCGCACGACGGAATCGATGACATCGAGCGTTTCGTGATCGTCGCACGGCGTCGCAGGCTGTGGAAAGCGCCGCTCCCACGCGCGAATCGTGGCCGCCCATCCAAAGAGTGCTACCGCCACGCGCGCGATGAAGAGGAATGACCACGCGCCATTGCCGAGTGCGAGCGCTCGTTCGACGATGCGTTCGGCGATACCTCCATTCGTATCGGCATCGACGATCAGCACGCGCTGTTTGCGCAGATCGGCGATGAAGTCCGCGACGTCCGCACGCACGTCGCGCTCGTCCACGCCGAACCGATGCGCGATCGTGCGCGCGGATTCATCGGGACCGCGATCGACGATCGACTTCAGCAACTCCGTCGAGCCCGCGTCCAGACGCAACGTATTCGCGCTCATGTGCAGCAGCCACGACGTGCCGTCGGGCCGTTCCACGAGCACCACGTCGGGATGCATGCGCACCGCGCTCATGTCGTCGATCGTCGGCTGCGCAGCGGTTGCGACGCCGCTGCGCAGCGGCACTCGTCAGATGAAGGTGTACGCGAAGCTGAAATCGTGCAGGAGCCCGAAGCCCCCTCGGAGCAACGTGGACGTCAGACCGATGACACGGACGCGCGGCTTGCTGTAGTTGTTCATGATTCGCTCCTTTCCTCGCTACGTGCGCATCTTGAAACGGAAGGCGAAGTCGTATTCGGAGCCCATGTTGCCGCCCCGCAGGAGAATGGACGTCAGACCGATCACGCGAACCCGGGGTTTGCTGTAGCTGCTCATCTCTCGCTCCTATTGCCGTCGACGGAGCACCATGCTCCGGCGCACGCGAGAACGTACGCCGGAGAGGAAAGGAGCGCGGTTCAGTAAGGGACGGCCCGCCGGAATGCCTTACCGCCAGACCAGCGCCGGAAACTCGGCCGCGCTAACCTCTCCAAGTGGCGACCGTTAGACATCCGATGAAAACCCTGACAGCCATCGTCCTTTCCGTGACTCTGTACGGTTGCGCGTCGACCGGGGCGGCGCAGCGCGAGATTCAGGCGGCAATCGACGCATCGATCGAAGCCGATCGGCGGCACGACATGGCCGCGCGGCTCGAGCTCCTCACCGCCGATTTCGAGGTCGTCACGCTCGATGGCCGCGTCCTGCGCAGGCCAGACGTCGAGCGCGGGATCGCGCAGTTTCAAAAATCCACGATCGCATTCAATCCGGCGACGCGCACCACCATCGAGAACATCGTCGTCAGCGGCGATGTCGCGACGGTGCTCACGAATCAGCATCTCGTGCGCACCGTGCGTGGCCCGGCGGGAAGTCCCGTTGAGCGGATCAGCAACATCCGCCACCGTGAGACCTGGGTACGTACGGCCGATGGGTGGAAAACAAAACGCGTGGAAGAGACCGAACAAGGCGCGGTCACGGTTGACGGCGCGCCTGTGCCGTTCGACGCCGCGGGAACGTCATTCGTTCGCAGGATCCGCACGGAAGGCATCGCCGCGGCGACCGCCGAATTCGAGGCGCAGCGCAGCCGGAATCCGAATGCGATGCTGTTCGAAGAGCCGACCTTGAACGCCGCCGGCTACGCCATGCTCGCGGAGCGCCGGAAAGCCGACGCCATCGAGCTGTTCAAGCTCAACGTGCGTGCGTATCCGCAGTCCGCGAACGTGTACGACAGCCTCGCCGAGGCGTATCTCGAGAGCGGAGACAACACGAGTGCGGCGCATTGGTATCGCGAGGCGCTTCGGCGATCGCCAGCCGACGACCGCATTCGTTCCATTCTGCAGAAACTCGGCGCGCCCGTGTCCGATGACGAGCTCGCGACGATGTTGCGCGAGTGGATTCCGGCCGACGTCGAGCTGCGGCCGGACATCGTCTACGCAACGCGATCGAGACCGCTGCGCATGCACGTCCTGCTTCCGCGGAACGGCGCGACCAGCCGGCCTGCAATCATGTTCATCCACGGCGGTGGCTGGACGGAGGGAACGCGCGAACGAGGGTTGCCGTCACTGATCCATTTCGTGCGGAAGGGATATGTCGCCGCATCGATCGAGTATCGACTTTCCGGCGAAGCGATTTTCCCCGCGCAGATCGAGGATGTGCGCGCGGCAATCGAGTATCTGCGCAGCCATGCGAACGAGTTCGGAATCGATCCGCATCGCGTAGCCGTGTGGGGCCAGTCGGCCGGCGGGCATCTCGCGGCGCTCGCCGGCACCAGCCTCGAAGGCGCCGCAAGACCCGATGTCGTGATCGACTGGAATGGTCCCACGGATTTCCTCGAGCCGCAGGAGCTCGCGCGGCTGGAGAAGCGGAAGGCGGACCAGGGCCAACCAACCTTCGCACTGGAGCGTCTCCTCGGCGGCCCGGTGAATGAACGGCGCGACCTCGCGGCCGTCGCCAATCCGATTCGCTGGGTCTCACCGGACGATCCGCCGTTCCTCATTCTTCACGGGAGCGGCGACGCGGAGGTATCGATCAGCCAGAGCGAGATGCTGCGCGACGCGCTCGCGAAAGCGGGCGTCGAAGTGACGCTCACGGTCTTTCCGGGCGAAGGCCATTTCGGCGTCGGACCGCGGCCGTTTCCTGACAAGTACTACGCGCCGATGGACGAGTTCCTCGGAAAACACTTCGGCCGTCCGTAGCCGCCGGAGCGTGCGACCTTACGCCCCGACCAGCGCCAGAAACTCATCCTCAGACAACACCGTCACGCCGAGCGATTTCGCTTTGTCGAGCTTCGAGCCCGCCGCTTCGCCGGCCAGGACATAGCTGGTCTTCGACGACACCGATCCCGAGGCCTTGCCGCCTTCGCGCTCGATGATTTTGTGGATCTCGTCGCGCGAGAACTTCGTCAGCGTGCCGGTCACCACCACTGTCTTGCCGGCGAGGCGATCGCCGGTTGCGCGCGCGACGTGCGTCGGCGCGACGCCGAGGCGCTTCATCTTCTCGATGCGCTCGCGGTTGGCGGGGACGGCGAAATACGACGTGATCGATTCCGCCACCTTCGGTCCGATCTCGTGAATCCCGACCAGCTCTTCGGTCCGCGCGTCCATCAGCGCTTCGATCGAGCCGAAATGTTCGGCCAGGATCTTCGCGGCGCGCTCGCCGATCATCGGGATGCCGAGGCCGAAGATGAGGCGCGAGAGCTCGTTCTTTTTCGAGCCCTGGATGTTCTCGATCAGTTTCTTCGCCGACTTCTCCCCCTTGCGCTCCAGCGCCGCCACCTGCTCTTCGGTCAGTTCGTAGATCGAGGCCGTATCGGTGATCAGTTTCGCGTCGAGCAGCGCCGTGACGGTCTGCCAGCCGAGGCCTTCGATGTCCATGGCTTTGCGCGAGGCAAAGTGTGTGATCGACTGCAGCACGATCGCGGGGCAGCCCTGATTGATGCAGCGGATCGCCACTTCATCTTCGAACTTGTGCAGCGGCTCGCCGCACACGGGACACGACGTCGGAACCTCGAACGCGACTGCATCGGCGGGACGCCGTTCGAGCAGCACGCGCACGACCTTCGGGATGATGTCGCCGCCCTTCTCCACCAGGATCGTGTCGCCGATGCGCGCGTCCTTGCGCTCGAGCTCTTCGAAATTGTGCAGCGAAGCGTTGACGACTTTCGTGCCGCCGATGTGCACCGGGTCGAACTCCGCGACGGGCGTGACGACGCCCGTGCGGCCGACATACACATTGATCCGCCGGACGATCGTCTCCGCCGCCTCGGGCGGATACTTGAACGCAACCACCCAGCGCGGCGCCTTCGACGTCGCGCCGAGCTCGAGCTGCTCCTCGCGGCGATTGATCTTCACGACGATGCCGTCGATCTCGAAATCGAGATCGTGGCGGCGCTCGCGCATCTCCTCGATGAACGCAATCACTTCGTCGAGCGTCGTGCAGAGGCGGCGCTCCGGATTGGCCGGCAGTTTCAGCCGTTCCATCAGTTCATAGGCAGCCCACTGCGAATCGATCGGGCTGCTGGAGCGCCGGGCTTCGACGGGCCGAGAGCCCGTCGCTCCAGTAACGCTGACGACGTGATAGAGAAACGCGCTGAGGCGGCGCTGCGCGACGAGCTTCGGATCCTTCTGCCGCAATGCGCCCGCGGCTGCGTTGCGCGGATTGGCGAGCGGTTCCTGTCCCGCTTCTTCGAGGCTCTCGTTGTGCCGGGCGAAGTCGCGTTTGGCGATGTAGATCTCGCCGCGCACTTCGAGCCGCTTCACTGTCGGATCGAGCTTCAGCGGCAGCGCGCGCACGGTGCGCACGTTCGGCGTGACGTCGTCGCCGCGTGCACCGTCGCCGCGTGTGGCGCCGCGCGCGAGCGCGCCGTTTTCGTAGAGCAGTGAGATCGACACGCCGTCGATCTTCAGCTCGGCCTCGTATTCGATCGGATCGGTTTCGCCGCGCCCGAGGCCGCGACGGACGCGCTCGTCCCACTCGCGGAGCTCGTCGAGCGAATACGCGTTCTCGATCGACAACATCGGCGGATCGTGAATGACGGTCGGGAAGCTTTCGATCGGCGCGCCGCCGACGCGCTGCGTCGGCGAGTTCGGATCCGAAAATTCGGGATGCGCGGCCTCGAGCTCCTGCAGGCGACGCAAACGCTGATCAAACTCGTAATCGCTGATCTCCGGGTTGCCTTCGTAATAGAGGCGGTTGTGGCGCTCCAGTTCCGCGCGGAGCTTCTCGATCTCGGCCTTCGGCTTCATGCGCGCGCGATCTTACCCGGCGAGCCGCGGTCTGTTGAGATACCGCGAGCGCTCCACGATCTTCTCTTCGAACCCGAGCTCGCGCAGCCGCGCGTCGACGAGGCTGACGAAGTCGCGCCGCCCTTTCACGAGGTTGAGATTGAGTGCGACGAAGCGCAGGCCGCGCGGCGTGTCGTAGTAGACGATCATCCGGTCGCCGCCGGTCATCTGTTCCGTCGCACGCAAATCGCTCCACGCGATCGTGGTCGTGCGGAACTGGTGCAGCGGACGCAGCGTCAGCGCCGCGGCATCGACTTCGGCGATGGGACGGCGCGTGCCGAGCCACACTTTCGCGCCGCCGATCCATAAGGTTCCGATGTAGATGAAAACGAACGGCTCGCCGAACCAGCCGTAACGCGTCGAAGGCACCGCCGCCAACGCAAACACGATCGCTGCCGTAAGAAGAGAAGCAACGATCACGATGGATAAACCGGCGCGCCGCACCCACGGGCGGAAACCGAACACGGCCGTTGCATCAGATGTAAGCATTTCCTCGGGGCTCATTGCGCGGCGGGACCGAAGGCCGTACTCTCTTAGATTGGAATCCAATACTCCAGATCGGTATGGCGTTCGCATTACCGGACGGTGCAGCGGTAGCGATTATGCCTGTACAAAAGCTCGATGGAAGCGGCCGGCGAATCCTGGTCATCGACGATGATCTGGCCATCCGCGTGCTGCTCCAGGCGGTGCTCCGGCGGATGAAGTTCGACGTCGAGCTGGCCGAGGATGGCGCGGCGGGGCTGGAACGGCTGCAGCAGAGCACGTACGACCTGATCCTGCTCGATCTCATGATGCCGCGTCTCAACGGATACGAGTTCATCGAGCGCATCGGCCAGCGCGATCCGGAAAACCGTCCGCACATGATCGTCTTCACCGCCGCGGGCAAACGCGGCGTCGACAAGATCCCACCCAACTCCGTCTGCAATTCGATCCTCAAACCGTTCGACCTCGATACGTTCATCGAGATCATCGGCGACTGTCTCAATCGCGCCCATTCGACGACGACTTCCGAATCTTCCACTCGATCTGCCGGATGATGCCCAGCACGATCGTCGCTTCGCGCGCGTCGAGCTCGGCGCGCGAGACGAGGTTGCGCAAATCGTCGTAGATGCGATCGGGGTTATTGTCGTGCAGGAATCCCACCTCGAGCAGCAGCTCACGCGCGCGTTGATGAATGCGCTCGATCGTGGCCGCGTCCGGGAGGTCGCGGGGTGACGGCGCGGGCGCGATCGACGAGAGCTCATAGCAGAACACGCCGACGGACTGCGCGAGGTTCATCACCGGAAAGCGATCGTTGGTCGGAATCGCCGCGGTGTGCTGGCAGAGCATCAGCTCCTCGCGCGTGAGACCGTGGTCTTCGCGGCCGAAGACGAGCGCGAGCGTCTGGTTTTCATCGAGCGATCCGAATTTCGCGGCGAGGGTGCGTGCGGTGAAGGACACGGGACTGGTACGTCCGCGCATCGACGTCGTGGCAACGGTGAGGTGCGCGTCGCCGACGGCATCCGCGAGCGTCGCCACGTGACGAACGTTCTCGAGAACATCGTCCGCACCGCTCGCCCACCAACCCGATACCGGCAGCAGCTCCGGATGTTCGCCGACGATCCATAGCTCGTCGAAGCCGAAGTTCTTGAGGACGCGCGCCGCGGCGCCGACGTTACCGGCCTCGCGCGGCTCGACGAGCCCGATCCGCAGTCGAGGCATCAGCGTTCGGCCGTCCACAGCGTCTCGTAGTCGCGCACGAGACCATTCGGACTGACGTGGAGCAGCGCGGTGAAGTTCGTGCTGGCGTAGCTGACGCGGTCCGCGGCGATGCGTGTGTAGCGCTGTTCCAGCGGCTCGAGCTCGAAGGAAGGAAAGCGCAACCATGCCGCACGGACCGCGATCGATTCATCGGCAGGATCGATCCGGCGGATGGGCAGGAGATTCGTGGAAGGACTGAAGTTGAGATCGATGTCGATGCAGCCCGCGACCTGCTTTTGCTCGACGCCGTTGAGAATCCAGTCCCCATTCACGACTTCGATCGTCACATCGACCTCGCGCGCCCCCACCCACCCTTGCACCCGCGCCGAGCGCGTCGCCCACGCGCGATCGCATTCGATTGCGTAATCGAGGCGGCAGGCATTGCTCTCATGCGCGAATGCAGCCGTACCCTCGAGCAGCCAGCCATCGTCGCGCGCAAGCAATCGCGCGGACTCGTGACCGGACCACTGCAGGCTCTTCCACAGAACTGTCTCGACGATCACGCTTCGATCTCCAGCTCAGCGCGCAACTCACCCACCTTGCGCGCCAGCAGCGCTTCGTCGAACTCGCGCCGATACAGATTCGGTTTGCGCCAGCCGCGCCGGAACGCGCGCAGCATCCGCCGCGGTGCGATCAACAGACCAATGGCCATCGCGCCGAAGTTCAGCACCCATGCCGGATAGTGATCGGCGCAACCGGAGGCCACTTCCCACGCGCCGATCTCCGCCTCGCCGACCCAGCTCGTGTCGTATTCGGTCAACACGTGATGGATGTCGTGCAACTTCACCGAGCGCACGCGCGCCGCGGTGTTTGGAAAGGCGATGAACGCGCGGCCGATCTTCAGTTTCACCCACTGGTCCGCGTAGCCGCCGTCAGGCGCAAAACCGGAGCGTTCAAAATATCGCGCACGCGAATCGCGGATCGTGGATGCGGGATCGTAGAGCATGCGCGCAACATCGTACCGGAGGCCTCCGGTCAGACGGTACGCAACGCCACGAGCATCGCGTCGACATGCCTCTCGGTCGTGCGCGGATTCATCATCGTCACCCGCAGCACGCGTTCGCCGCGCAGGATCGTCGTCGTGATCCATGCGCGTCCGCTGCGGATCAGACGTTCGCGCAACTCGGCGGTCTGCTCATCGTCGAAGCCCTTGCGGCGGAAACAGAGAATGTTGAGCTCGGGCTCGTGCACCGGCTCGAAGTCGTCCGATTCCGCGAGCCGGTCGTACAGATAGCGCGTGAGCTGCGTGACGCCCTCCATTGCTTCGACGATCGGCGACGTCCCGCGCGAGCGCAACAGCAGCCACAGCTTGATCGCGTCCGCGCGCTTCGAGCACTGGATGGTCATCTCGCCGATGTTGTCGCTGCCGGCGTGAAACAGATACGGCGCGTCCGCTTCGAACGCGCGGCGCAGCCAGATGCCGTCGCGCACGAGGATGGTGCCGAGGGAGAGCGGCATCCACATCATCTTGTGGGGATCCCAGGAGAACGAGTCGGCGCGCTCGAGGCCCCGCACGAGGTGCGCGAGCGATTCGCTCAGCAACACCGATGCGCCGTGTGCGGCGTCGACGTGCAGCCACGTGCGGAAGCGATCGCGCAGCAATGCGATCTCGTCGAGCTTGTCGAAGGCGCCGGTCGCGGTCGAACCCGCAGTGGCGACGATGGCGAGCACGTTCGCATCGTCCCGCGCCTCGACCGCGGCGAGCGTTTCTTCCAGGGCACCGACATCCATTCGATGCGCGTCGTCGGTCGCGACTTTCAACACGTCGACGGCGGGGATGCCCATGATCGCGGCAGCGCGCGCGATCGAATAGTGCGCGTCGGCCGAGGTGATGACGATCGGGTGCTTGCCGGCGTTGGCGAGGTCGTTGTTCCAGCGTGCGCGCGCCGCGAGCAATCCGGTCAGGTTCGCCGCCGAGCCTCCGGACACCGCCGTCCCCTCGGCCGTCTCCGGATAACCCGCGAGATCGGCGAGCCAGCGCACCACTTCCTTCTCGATGACAGTGCCGATCGGGCTCATCTCCCACACCGCGGTCGAGTTGTTGGTGAACGAGATCAGCAGGTCGGCGACGGCCGCGTCGAGCATCGGCGGGCAGACCTGATGGCCCATGTACGACGGGTGGTGGAGCTGATTCGAGTAGCGTGCGACGAGCCGCGCGAGCTCGAGCGGATCCGCGCTTTCGTGAGTGATGCGGGCCAGCTCGCGGAGCTCTGCGGCGGGCGTCCACTCCACGACCGGCCGTTGCTCGATCTGCTCGACGTGATCGAAGAGCAGGTCGACGAGATCGTGAGCGAACGCGCGGGAGCCGGTCATGAGCGCGCGATTTTAGCGCCTGATATGGAGTGCGGCGGCAAAGCCGCCGCTTTGGAAAGCGGCAGCTGGCGCTGCCGCACTCCGATAGCGTTTACATCTTCTCAGCCGGATTGAACTCGTCGATCAGCGCATTCCACACACGCACATACTCCTCGGCACGCACGCGGAACTCGGTCCCGTTCTCGCCGACGTACACCCACCCGTCGTCTTCGAAGATGGTGATGTTCCAACCTTCATCGACGTCGCGGTACGGCTGCTCGCGCGTGCCGTTCGGGATGTCGTCGGAGATGAAGTGGCGCAGGTCGCGATCGACGTGCTCCCACGCGGGAAAGCCCGCCAGCCGTCCCCGCGACGCACTCCGGTACTCGAGTTGCTGGCCGCTCTCGTTGGTGTCGACGAGGACGACAGAAAAGTCATCGACCGTGATCAATCGCTGTTTTCCAGGCGGTAATTCGGCGCTTCCTTGGTGATGGTCACATCGTGCGCGTGCGACTCGCGCAGACCCGCGGCCGTGATGCGCACGAACTGCGTCTTCGTCCGCAGCTCCTCGATGTCGCGCGCGCCCGCCAGGCCCATGCCGGAGCGCAGGCCACCGACCATCTGCGGGATCATCGCGGCGATCGAGCCCTTGTACGGAACCTTCCCTTCGATCCCCTCGGGCACCAGCTTCGTGACCTCGTCGGTCTCTTCCTGGAAGTAGCGATCCTTCGAGCCGGCCTGCATCGCGCCGATCGAGCCCATGCCGCGATACGCCTTGAACGTGCGGCCCTGATAGAGGATGGTCTCGCCGGGCGCTTCATCCGTGCCCGCGAACAGCGAGCCGATCATCACGCAATGTGCACCGGCGGCGAGCGCCTTGGTGATGTCGCCGGAGAACTTGATGCCGCCGTCGCTGATGACAGGGATGTCGAAACGCTCCGCGGCGCGGACGCACTCGATGATCGCCGTCACCTGCGGCACACCCGCACCCGCCACGACACGCGTCGTGCAGATCGAGCCCGGTCCGATGCCGACCTTGATCGCATCGACTCCGAGCTCGCAGAGATCGATCGCACCTTCATACGTGGCCACGTTGCCTGCGATGAGCGGCGTAGTCGGAAAGAGCTTCTTGAACTGGCGAACGGTGTCGAGCACGCCGCCCGAATGTGCGTGCGACGAGTCGAGCACGATCACGTCGACCTTCGCATCGATCAACGCGCGCGCCCGGTCGATGCCGTCCTTGCCCGCGCCAACCGCGGCCGCAACGCGCAAACGTCCCAGCGGATCTTTCGCCGCTTGCGGATAACGCCGCGCTTTCTGAATGTCCTTGACCGTGATCAGACCCTTGAGATCGCCGTTCTGATCGACGACGAGCAGCTTCTCGATGCGATGGTGATGCAGGACTTCGCGCGCCTGCTCGAGCGTGGTGCCGACCGGCACGGTGACGAGATCATCCTTCGTCATCCGTTCGGCGATCGGGAGATCGAAACGCGTTTCAAAACGAAGATCGCGATTGGTGAGGATGCCGACCAGCTTGCCGTTCGCATCCGTGACCGGGACGCCGCTGATCTTGTACTTCTCCATCACCTCGAGCGCTTCGGAGATCGACTGCCACGGCCGCATCGTCACCGGATCGACGATCATCCCCGCCTCGGAACGCTTGACCTTGTCGACCTCTTCGGCCTGCCGGTCGATCGGCATGTTCTTGTGGATCACACCCATCCCGCCATGCTGCGCCATCGCGATCGCGAGCCGCGCCTCGGTCACCGTGTCCATGGCGGCCGACATGATGGGGATGTTCAGGCGGATGTCGCGCGTAAGGCGCGTGGAGACATCGACGAAGTTCGGATGGAGGTCGGAGCGCGACGGCTTGAGCAGCACATCGTCGAACGTGAGCGCGAGCGGGATCGGATCGGCGAAGCGTTCGGAAGGCAGCGGCTCGGGCCGTTCCACCTCGCGAAATTCGACTCGTCCAATCACCGGAACATCCTTCAAAACGCGCTCGTCGCTCATGTCCGCCTCCGGATTTCAGTATAGAACCGCACGGCCCTGCATCGGAATTGCACGCATGTGTGCCGGAGAGATTCGCCCGTGCTGATGCGATTCACGATCGAGGAACGGCATCTGACGGACACCGACGGACGTCCGATCACCGCACCGGACGCGGTGACGTTCCGCTCGTTCGACGCCGAAACGGTGGACGACGCCGTTCGTCTGTACGCGCGCGACGAGCCCGCGGAGCTCATCGGCGATGTGCTGAAGTTCCCCGGCTTCCAGGGCGTGGCCACCATCCGCAAGGCCACGGGCGTGTACACGCTGCAGGTGACGCCGTCGAGCCAGCAATATCACTTGTGAGCGATCTGGAGCGACGGGCTCTCAGCCCGTCGGTTCGCTTTCGACGCTTTCGACGGGCTGAGAGCCCGTCGCTCCAGATCGCACTCCGATCCGTCACGCGGAGTTCACCGCTCGAGCACACCTCGTCCGTATATTGCGCAGCGATGCGATTGGGATCATTGGTTGCGATCATCGGCGAGTCGCCCGAGCTCCGGGACAAAGTCTGCAAACCTCGCGAGAAGGTCGTGCATCGCGACAACGGCGAGAGCGCAGCGAATCAGCCGGACCGAACGATCTCTTTGAGCATCTCGTCCTGCAGGTTGTACACGGCGAACACGCCCACGCGGTAACGGTTGAAGATGAATGAGAACGCGTAGACCTTGCCGCTCTGCGCGTGCACGTATCCCGAAAGCCCGATCACGCCCGAGATGTAGCCGGTCTTCGCGTAGATCTGACGCGCGAACGGCGGGCGGCGGAGACGGTTGCCAAATTTCGAATCGGGATCGCCCGTGTACGGCAGCGAGCTGACGAACTCCTCGCGCCATGGACTCTTCCACATGTACCGCAACAGTTGAATAAAGGCGCTGGCCGACGCGCGGTTGTCACGCGACATGCCGGAGCCGTCGACGGGATGAAACTCATTCGCGGGCACGCCGATTTTCGTAGTCAGCCATTCCTTCACCTCCGCATTCCCCGCCGCCCACGACCCCTGCTTCCGCTCCTCCGCGCCGATCATTTTCAGCACCTGCTCGGCGTAATGGTTCTGGCTCTTCTTGTTGATGACGTAGATGAGGATGCTGAGCGGCGTGGTGTGCTTCGAGACCAGGCGCCAGTCCGGGCGACCGTCGCGTGCGGTCAGCGCCACCTTGCCCATGATGCGAATGCCGGCGCGCTGGAACGTTTCGTTCGTGACCGCGGCGAAGTAGTGCACCGGATTCTCGACCGTCACGAACACTTCCGTCGCGCCGGAACGCGCGGGCACGCCGCCGCGTACGATGACCGTGTTCGAGCCGCGATGGCGGGTGATGAACGGCAGTCCGCGGCCGGTG
>DASPNA010000124.1:0-94180 GCA_035626775.1 Thermoanaerobaculia bacterium | reverse complement strand
TCCGGCCGCGCGTAGTACCGCGCCGGGTTCAACTGCGTCCGCGCAATCGCATCCTCGGAACCCTGCACCAGCGATGTGCCACCCAGCCATTCGAGGATCCACGTCTTGTCGTTGAAAAGCGTGTAGCCGTCCACGCCCGCGAAGAACGCGTTCTCGCGCAGACTCGGCTCGAGCGTGTCGCCCAGGCGCCGGTTCACGGACGTGAACATGAAGCCAGCGCGCGAATCCTTGCCGTACTCACGTGTCGCGCGCGCGACGAGGTAGTTCGTCATCGGCTCGACGGTCTGTTTGCCGACGTCCACGCCGGTGCGGAACCACGCTTCCTCCTGATCGGTGAGCGCATCGAGGAAACCGACCGTCCACTTCTTCCCGACCTTGCCGGTGATTTTCGCGGCGCCGAGGATGGTGGTCTCGCCGGGCGCGTGCTGCCAGTCGGCGTCGATCGAGCCCTGCGGCGAGCGCCCGATGCGGCGCGAATAGAAGAAGGTGGGGAACGACATGTTGAAGCCCCACCGGCTGTTCGCCGGGCCGCTGCCGAAATTGAACACCGCCGCGCCTTCGGTGAAGAACGGCCGCTTCTCCGGGAAGAATGTTTCGAACTGGCTGAGATTGAGCACCGCGGGATCGACTTCGACCTGACCGAAATCAGGATTGACCGTGCCCGTCAGCGTGAGGCTCGACGTGAGGCCGTACTTCAGATCGAGACCCGCATCCATGCGATGCGATGACGGCTCGATGAACGGATTGTCGGCGCGGCTGTGCAGGTCCGTGCGCGCGACGCCGTACGGCACGATCTCGAAGCCGCGCTTCGGCTGGATGTTGGTGATGCCGGTCAGATCCGCGAATCGCGAAACGAAGCCGGAGTCTTTCTTCGGCGTATGCACGAGGCGCGTGCTCTCGCGCGTGCGCGCGTTCCAGCGGCTGACGTTGAGGCCCCACGTGTGTACGGCCTTCGCGGGGAAGCGCAGTTGCGAGTACGGCACGCGCACCTCCGCGGTCCAACCGGTCGCGTTGATCTTCGCGGCCGAGCTCCACACCGCGTCCCAACTGATGTCGTCGTAGATGTCGTTGTACAGGATCATGTCCATCTGGACATTCGAGGCGTTGACGACGAACGCGGCGCCGTTGAGGCGGTCCTGCTGCGAGTCGATGCTGATGCGGATGTAGTCGCCGTTGTTGAGATCGCTGTCGCGCCGCGCCAGCAGCGGCGTCGCCGGCTGCGTGTCTTCCATGCGCGCACCGAAGTAGATCGCGTCATCGTCGTAGACCACCTTGATCTTCGTCTGCGCGGTCGCGGGCTGTCCCTCGTTCGGATCGCGCTGCGTGAAGCCGGTGATCTCCGGTGCCGTCGCCCACACCGCGTCGCTGAGGTCACCGTCGACGACTGGTGCCGCCGCCGCGCGCACCGCCTGATAGCTCGGCCGGGCCGGTGGCTCCTGCGCAACTGTGATGACGGCCGGCAAGATGCAGAGGGCGAGCGCGCCGCGAATGAGTTTCATATTTTCCTCTCGCGCAGACTTAGGGTAGGTTGTCGTTCGAACCCAATAGACGTCCAATCTGCGGTGGAGGTTTGTCGGGAACGGGAAAAAGTTGTCACTGATTGAGAAACCGGTACCTCGGAGAGGCAGTACCTCGGGTTCCTCGGAGTACCTCGGAGTTCCTCGGGGAAGTCGAACCCAGGCCCCTCCGAGGTACTCCGAGGTACTCCGAGGAACTCCGAGGTACTCCGTCCGAGGAACCGCTTTGAACGTCTTCATCGCACAACTCAATCCCACTGTCGGCGCGCTTTCGGCGAACGCCGAGATGATCCGCCGCGCCTACGATGAAGGCGTGCGCGCCGGCGCTGATGTCGTGCTCGCTACAGAGCTCGCCGTCACCGGCTATCCGCCGCGCGATCTCCTCGACCGGCCGTACTTCATCCAGGCCGCCGCGGAGATCAAGGACGCGCTCGCCGAAATGACAGGCGACACCACGCTCATCTTCGGCTGCCCGGTGCGCAGTCAGGAATGGTGCGGGAAGCCGCTGCACAACGCCGCGATCATCGCGCGCAACGGAACGATCATCCTCGAGCAGCACAAAGTCTTGCTGCCGACGTATGACGTGTTCGACGAGCTGCGTTACTTCGAGCCGGGACGCGGGGTGAAGGTCGTCGACATCGCCGGCCGTCGCGTCGGTGTCTCGATCTGCGAGGACTTCTGGTTCGACGACGAGGCGTTCGGCACGAAGCTGTACTGCCGCAATCCGGTCGACGAGCTCGCGCGGCAGGGTGCCGAGGTGCTGCTGAACATCTCGGCGTCGCCGTTCAATGCGGGGAAGCGGCGCGCGCGCTGGGAGATCTTCTCGCGCATCGCGCAGCGCTACGACGCGCCGCTCGTGTACGCGAACCAGGTCGGCGGCAACGACGAGCTGCTGTTCGACGGCTCCTCGATCGTGTTCGACAAGAGCGGCCAGACCATTTTCTGCGCACCCGCGTTCGAGGAGTCGGGCTCGCTCGTGAAGCTGCAAGGCAGCCCATGCGAGATGGTCCTGGCCCTCGGCGAAGAAGAAGAGATCGCACGCGCCCTGGTGCTCGGCCTGCGCGACTACATCCGCAAATGCGGCTTCACCGACGTCGTCCTCGGCCTATCCGGCGGCATCGACTCGGCGCTGACCGCGGCGATTGCGGCCGAGGCGCTGGGGGCCGAGCATGTGACCGGGATCGCGATGCCGTCACAGTTCTCTTCACAACACTCCGTCGATGACGCGCGCCAGCTCGCCAAGAACCTCGGCATCGCGTTTCACGTCACGCCGATCTCCGACATCTACGCGCCGTACGAGCGCGGGATGAACACACTCTTCGGTGCGGAGAAATTTGACACCGCGAACGAAAACGTGCAGGCGCGCATCCGCGGCAACATCCTCATGGCATGGTCGAATCGCACGGGCGCGCTCGTGCTGACGACAGGCAACAAGTCGGAGCTCGCGGTCGGCTACTGCACGCTCTACGGCGACATGGCCGGCGGCCTCGGCCTCCTCGGCGACGTGTACAAGACCATGGTCTATCGCGTATCGCGCTGGTTCAATCGCGAGCGCGAGATCATCCCCGAATCGACGATGACCAAAGCGCCGTCGGCAGAGCTGCGTCCGAATCAGACCGATCAGGATTCGCTGCCGCCATACGACGTGCTCGACGGCGTGCTCAAGCTCTACATCGAAGAGTGGAAGGAGCTCGACGAGATCGTGGCCGAAGGCTTCGATCGCGAGCTCGTGCAACGCATCCTTCGACTGGTCGACACGAACGAATTCAAACGACAACAGGCCGCACCGACCATTCGCGTTTCGGAGAAAGCGTTCGGCATGGGACGCGACATGCCGATCGCGCAACGCTGGCGCCGCGAGCCGGCAAAGTGGGTGCGATGAAACCTCACGAACCTCTCACCGATTACTACACCGACGAATCCCAACGACAGCAGTTCCTCCGCGCCAGCTTCGATGAAACAGCGCCGTGGTACGACTGGACGGATCGGGTGCTGTCGTTCGGCTCCGGCGACTGGTATCGCCGTCAGGCCGTGCGGCGCGTCGGTCTAGAGCGCGGGATGAAGCTGCTCGATCTCGCGACCGGCACCGGCGTCGTCGCGCGCGCGGCCGCACAGGTGACGGGCGATGCGCACTCCATCGTCGGCATGGATCCGAGCATCGGCATGCTGCGCTCGGGCAAAACGGAGAGCGCGAAAGTGCAGGCGCCGGCGGAGGCATTGCCGTTCGCGTCGCAATCGTTCGACCGCATCACCATCGGATTCGCGATGCGGCATTTCTCCGATCTCAGCATCGTGTTTCGCGAGTGCCATCGCGTACTGAAGCCGGGCGGCAAGCTGATGATCCTCGAGATCACCGCACCCGAATCGCGCATCGGCCGCGCGGCGCTCGGCGTGTACATGGGCGTGATCACGCCGGCGCTGGTGCGGATGCGCACGCGCAACGCGCGCGCCACGCAGCTCTTTCATTACTACTGGGAGACGACGCGCGATTGCGTGCGTCCGAACATGATTCTCGACGCGCTACGCGCCGCTGGTTTCGCGGAGACGGCGAGAAACGTGGAACTGGCGATCTTCAGCGAGTACGTGGCTACGAAGTAATGCTGTAGCGTTACACTCCTTTCATGCTGGTGAGCAGCCTCGAGGTTCAAGGCTATCGCGCGTTCCGGTCGCTCCGTCTGGAGCGCTTGGGCCGCGTCAACCTCTTCGTCGGCCGGAACAATTCGGGGAAGAGCAGCCTGCTGGAAGCCGTGCGCATTTATGCGGCACGTGGGTCGCTGCGCCTGCTGTGGCGCATCCTGCGTGATCGCGAAGAGGTCGGTCTCAGGTCAGAGATGGATCTCGAGCAACTGTTCGTCGGGTTCGGCTCGTTCTTTCACGGGCGTGAGGAATCGCGGAGTTCACGGTCTCCGATCGTGATCGGACCGGTCGGTGGTGACCTTTCCTCGAAGCTGCATTTGGCGCTCACGTGGCAAGGCGCGGCGTCCGGAGACGATGCGGCAGAAGAGATCCCCATTCCAAAACTGGAGATCACATTCGGCGAGAGAAGCGAGCAACGGAGACTCGACCAGATCGAGCGATTAGTCCGCATCGGATTTCCCCCGCGCGATCCGAGCCTTCCGGCAGAGCACGTACCACCGGCTGGAGTGTCGCAACTCGGCGTCCTATGGGATTCCGTAGCTCTCACTCCGATGGAAGACATGGTCATCCGCGCGCTTCGGTTCGTATCGCCGGACATCGAGCGAATCTCGATCGTCGGCAGACCGAATCAAGTGGCAATGGCGAAGCTCAAGGGACACGACCGACCCGTCCCGCTCGGAAGTCTCGGCGATGGTGTGCATCGCGTCCTAGGGATCGCACTCAGTCTGGCCAATGCGCGCAACGGTGTGGCCACGTTCGACGAAGTCGACAACGGTCTGCATTACTCCGTGCAACGCCAGCTGTGGAGTCTAATCTTCGACACCGCGCATGCGTTGAACGTGCAGGTCTTCGCCGTCACCCACAGTTGGGATTGCATCGAAGCATTTCAGCACGCGGCGGCCGACGATCCGCATGAACAGGCGCTGCTCGTGCGGCTCGATCGTGAACGTGACGGCGAGATCCGGCCGACGCTCGTCAACGAGCGAGAGCTTTCGGTCCTGACGCGCGAGCACATCGAGGTCCGTTGATGTCGCTGATCCTTCTGGTCGAAGGACCGAACGATGCGCATGTCACCCAACACATCCTTCTCGCGAACGACGTCACACTGCAACTCGGGAGCGGCGACAAAGTTCTCGGCTGCGGAGGGATCTCGAAGCTTCTGGATGAAATCTTACCGGCGACGCTGAAAGCGAGTAGCTACGGCGCGATCGGCGTCATCGTGGACGCGAATGGCGATATCGAAGCGCGCTGGCAGGCTGTTCGACATCGACTGTCCGAGGCCGGTTTCGATGTCCCAACATCACCCGATCCTGGCGGCACGATACTGACCTCGCCGCGGGTCGCGGGTGTATGGATCATGCCCGACAACAGACTGGCAGGTTCCGTAGAGACGTTCGTTGAACGCCTGATCCCACAAGGAGACGCGCTCTGGCCCATGGCTCGGGACGCTGTCGGCGCCATCCCATCGACATTGCGGCGGTTCTCGGCAAGTGCAGTACTGAAGGCCGAGCTTCATACCTACCTCGCTTGGCAGGAAGAACCAGGAACACCACTTGGTGCGGCGATCGCGAAGCGCTACTTCGAATCGGCCGGACCGACGGCTGAAGCGTTCGTCGCGTGGGCGAACCGTCTTCTGGAGTTGGCTACGAAGTAGCGGCCGCGGCCTGCCGCCGCGCTTCGAGCAGCCGGTCGATCTGAATGGAGAGGAACTCGCGCAGCGGCTTCTCCTGGTCGGGCGCGAGCGGAGAAAAGACGATCGCGGAACGGAAAACGTACTCCGGATCCTTGTCTTCCGCGCCGCGCCGCACCTGCACGATCGAGCGCAGCACTTCGCATGGGATGTAGATCCCGCCGTAGCTCGGGAAGATCAGCGTGGCCGCGGCGCCTGCTTTCACGGGCGAGCGATGAATCACGGCGGCGCCGGTGAGGCTGAGATCGATCAGCTCACCGTTGACGTCGGACAGTTGCACCGGAATCGAGGCGGTGGGAAATCGCTCGGAGCGGCGGCGGTCTTTGGCGGAAGCCATTCGTGAGTTGCAGAGTCTCAGAGTCTCAGAGTTTCAGAGAGGAGTTGTAGCCTAAGACCCTCTGAGACTCTGCGACTCTGAGACTCTGAGACTCGGATTATAGCGGCCTCACCCTCACCCGCTGCCCACGCACCGCCCGCAACTCCTCCGCCGCGCTCGCGTTCTTCATCGACACTTCGATGCATCCGGTCGAGCCGACGATCATGAACAATCCCGCCGCCGCATCGCCGTAGTTCGTTTCCATGCGATCGACGACGCGCTCGCCGATCTGCAGCGCGAATGCCTCGCGCCGCGGCGTGATGTCGGTGATGACGTTGCCGAAGCGATCGATCGCCACCACCATGCCCGGCTGCAGCTCCAGCATCATCATCGCGTCGATGCGCGGTCCGACTTCCTCGAGCGGCAGCCCATTCGCGATCGCCGCAGCGACCGGCGCGAAGCGATCGCGCCCGTGAAACGTGCTGCTGCCTTCGGACAGAAACAGCGACTTGTTCTCGATCGAGTAAATCAAGTCGGCGCGAATGAACGTGAGCAGTCCATTGTCCGGCGCCAGAAACACACGCCTCTCGCTTTGCACGGCGATGATGCGACGCGCCGTGCCGACGCCCGGATCGACGACGCACACGAAGATCGTTTCTGCCGGCCAGTACTTCGCGACACTGCGCAGAAACCACGCCGCTTCGAAGACGTCGAACGGCGCAACCTCATGCGTGAGGTCGACGATCGCCGCGTCGGTTCGCGATGCAATCACGCCCTTCATCGCCGCGACGTACGGATCGCGCGTACCGAAGTCAGTGAGCAGAGCGATGGCCATCGAACGGTGCCTCGGGTCCCTCGGGTTCCTCGGAGTTCCTCGGGGAGGAGGATTCCAACTCGAAATGCCAAGCTCCCCCGAGGAACTCCGAGGAACCGGTCCTCAATATACTGCGCGCCATGTTTCCGACCGTCCCGCCGCCGCCTGAGCGGCTGCTCGTGTTCGCGCGGCTGCCCGAGTTGGGAGCGGTCAAGAGGCGACTCGCGGCGGAGGTCGGCGACGAGCGCGCGCTGGAGATCTATGAGTCGCTGTTGCGCGACGTGCTCGCGTCCATCGGCACCTCTACGCCCGATCTCGAGATCGAGATCATGTGGCCGCCGACGCCGAACGCCAACGGCGACGCACTGCGCCGGGCTTTCGGCACGCACTCGACGGCCATGCAGACCGGTGCCACGCTCGGCGATCGCCTGTCCATGGCGTTGTCGGAGCGTTTCTTCTTTCATCGCACCGAAAAGATCGTCGTGATCGGCGTCGACGATCCATCCATCACGCGCGAGCTGCTCGAGCACGCCTTCGCGCTCCTCGAATCGTGCGAGTACGTCCTCGGCCCCGCGTCCGACGGGGGCTACTACCTCATCGGATGCCGCGCGCTTGCGTGCGATCCGTCGGTCTTCGAAGGCATCGAGTGGGGCACCTCGACCGTGCTTGGTGCGACGCTGGAGCGCATCGCGAAGCTCGGACGCACCGTCGCGCTGCTGCCCGAGCATTACGACATCGACACGGCCGCCGATCTGGAACGCTACATTGCAGAGGGACAAGTCGCGAAATGAAGATCCTCGATTCCGCGCAGATGAACAGCATCGATCGCCGCGCCACGGAGCGCTTCGGCGTGCCGTCGATCGTGTTGATGGAGAACGCCGCCATCGCCGTGGTCGACGCGCTGTTCGAGCACTATCCGAGCAGCGAGCGCGTGGCCATCTTCTGCGGCACCGGCGCGAACGGCGGCGACGGATTCGCGGTTGCGCGCCATCTCGAGAATCGCGGTGTCGTCCCGGTGGTGATCATCGTCGGCGATCGCGCTTCGATCGGAGGCGACTCACTCACGAACTTCACCATTTGCGAGCGCCTCGGCATCCCTATCTACGACGTGCGTGAAGGCGGCGACATCGAGACCGTGCTCGCGCACGCGTCGGACGCGGACGTGCTCGTCGACGCGATCTTCGGCACCGGCCTCGATCGCGCGCCGGGCGGCATTCACGCGGACGTCATTCGCGATCTCGCGGAGCTGCGCATCCCGATCCTCGCGGTCGATCTTCCGAGCGGCGCGAATGCGTCGTCGAAGGATCCGTTCGAGCCGTGCGTGCAGGCAGAAGTGACGGTGACGTTTGCGGCGCCGAAGCTCTGTCACGTCTTCGAGCCGGCGTCGCTGTACTGCGGCGAGGTGATCGTCGCGGACATCACCATCCCCGAGGCGGCGGTCGAGGATGAGCTGGTGACGCTGGAGCTGATCACGCCGAAAGACGTGCAGCCGCACGTCGCGCAACGGCTGGCGGCGACGCACAAAGGCACGTACGGCCACGTCGGCATCATCGGTGGATCGCCCGGTCGCAGCGGCGCGGCCGTGCTTTGCGCGCGCGGTGCGATCCGCACCGGAGCCGGACTCGTTTCCGTGATGACCGACGCCGACACCGCGAAGCTCGTGCACGCAGGTTCGATCGAGTCGATGACGTACTCCGGCGACGACGTGCAGGAGTTCCTCGCCAACAAATCCGCCGCCGTGATCGGACCGGGACTCGCGGATGACGAGCGCGCCTGGAAGCATACGCGTCATCTCGTCGAGAAGATCGACCTGCCGCTCGTCATCGACGCGTCCGCGTTGAACGCGTTTGCGTCGCGCCCAAGCGATCTCAATCCGCGCGGACTACCGCGCGTGATCACGCCGCATCCGGGCGAGCTCGCGCGATTGCTCGACAGCAACTCGGCGGCGATCAACGCGGATCGCATCGCCGCCGCGCGCGAAGCCGCGCGCGTTTCACGATGCGTCGTCGTCCTGAAGGGCTATCAGTCGCTCGTCGCGGAACCGGACGGCCACGTGTACGTGAATCCGACCGGCAATCCCGGCATGGCCACCGGCGGCATGGGCGACGTGCTGGCGGGCATGATCGGCGCGCTGCTCGCGCGCGGCACCGATCCACCGGATGCCGCATGCGCCGCCGTCTATCTGCATGGCTTCGCGGGCGACATCCTCAAAGAGCAGCTCGGCGATACGGGACTTACCGCGACGGAAGTGGCCGACAAGATCCCCGCCGCGATTCAACGCAACCGATGAACTATCTCTGCTGGACTGAAGCCGACACCGAGCGCGCCGGACGCGAGATCGCACGCTCGCTTTCGCCTGATGCGGTCGTGCATCTCGTCGGCGATCTCGGCGCCGGGAAGACGTTTCTCGCGCGCGCGATCGCCGCGGAGCTCGGCGCCGATCCGCATGAAGTGGCGTCGCCATCGTTCGCGATCGTGCACGAATACCCGCGCCGCGGCGCGCCGCCGATCGTTCACATCGACGGCTATCGTCTGTCCGACAACCGCCGCGAATGGCTGGAGATCGGCATCCCGGAAATGCTCGGCGGGTCGGGCGTGAAGCTGATCGAATGGCCGAAGGAAGCGTTCACGGAGTTCGAAGATTCGCACGTGGAGATTCGGATCACCGTGCGCGACGATGGAGCGCGGCAGATCGTGGTGCAGTGACCCCTCATCCGGCCTTCGGCCACCTTCTCCCCTCTGTCGAGGGGCGAAGGCTACATACGCGGCGTCATTGAGTAGCCTTCTCCCCGCTTGCGGGGGAAGGTGCCGCAGGCGGATGAGGGGTCGCGCGCAGATAGAATCCCCGCAATGCAGATCACACCTGACGTCATCCGGTCCCACGGCCTCACCCCGGACGAGTACCAGCGCATCCTCGACATCCTCGGCCGCGAGCCCAACTACACGGAGCTCGGCATCTTCTCCGTGATGTGGTCGGAGCACTGCTCGTACAAATCGTCGCGCGTGCATCTGCGCAAGTTCCCGACGTCCGGGCCGCGCGTCGTGCAGGGGCCGGGTGAAAATGCCGGCGTCATCGACATCGGCGACGGCTGGGTGGCCGCGTTCAAGATGGAGTCGCACAACCATCCGTCCTTCATCGAGCCGTACCAGGGCGCTGCCACAGGCGTCGGCGGCATCCTGCGCGACATCTTCACGATGGGCGCGCGGCCGATTGCATCGCTCGACTCGCTCCGTTTCGGCGAGCTGGACGCGCCGCGCATGAAGTACCTCGTCGACGGCGTCGTCCGCGGCATCAGCGGCTACGGCAACTGCATCGGCATTCCGACCGTCGGCGGCGAAACCTCGTTTCACTCCTCCTACAACGGCAACATCCTCGTCAACGTCTTCTCCCTCGGCGTCACGAAAGCGGAGAAGATCTTCAAAGGCACCGCCGAAGGTGTCGGCAATCCGGTGATCTACGTCGGATCGAAGACGGGACGCGACGGCATTCACGGCGCAACGATGGCATCGGCCGAATTCGATGAGGCATCCGAGGAGAAGCGGCCGACGGTGCAGGTCGGCGATCCGTTCACGGAGAAGCTGCTGCTCGAAGCGTGTCTCGAGATCATGGACTCCGACGCTGTCGTGGGCATTCAGGACATGGGCGCGGCGGGACTGACGTCGTCATCATTCGAAATGGCGGGCCGCGCGGGCACCGGCATCCGCATGCATCTCGATCGCGTGCCGATGCGCGAGAGCGGCATGACGCCGTACGAGATCATGCTCAGCGAATCGCAGGAGCGGATGCTGATCGTCGCCAAGCAAGGCCGCGAGGCGGAAGTGATCGCGACGTTCGAGCGATGGGACCTCAACGCGGCCGTCGTCGGCGAAGTGACGGACGACGGATTCGTACGCCTCTTCTGGCACGGCGAAGAAGCGGCTGCGATTCCGGTCGATCCGATCTCGACCGAGGCGCCGGTGTACGAGCGGCCGATGGCGCGCGCGGAATATGCGGATGCGATCGCCCCGTCCCTGCAACGCGAGAGATCAAGCGACGATCAGACCGACTCGCTGCTGCGTCTCCTCGCGTCGCCGAACCTCTGCTCGAAACACTGGATCTTCGAGCAGTACGACACGACGGTACGCACCAACACGATCGCCGGTCCTGAGAAACGCGACGCCGCGGTCGTGCGGGTGAAGGAAACCGGCCGCGCGCTGGCGATGACGTCGGACGTGAATCCGCTGTACTGCTATCTCGATCCGTACGAAGGCGGCAAGCAGGCCGTGGCCGAAGCGGCGCGCAACATCGCCGCATCCGGCGGACGACCGGTTGCGATCACCGACTGTCTGAACTTCGGCTCGCCTGAGCGCGCGGAGATCATGTGGCAGTTCGCGGAGTGCATCCGCGGCATCAGCGACGCCTGCCGCGCGCTCGACACGCCGGTCGTGTCAGGCAACGTCTCGTTCTACAACGAGACCGAAGGACGGGCGGTACTGCCAACGCCGACGGTGGGGATGGTCGGGATTCTGGAGAGCGATCGCGATGGCTGCGGCTTCGCGTTCCCCGATCGCGACCTGGACGTCATCCTCCTCGGCGAAACGCGCGATGAGCTGGGCGGCAGCGAATGGCAGCAACTCTTCGCGCGCGATGCGCTGGCCGCGCCGCCGCGCGTCGATCTCGAGCGCGAAAGAGCGCTAGTCGATTTGCTGCTCGAGCTTCATGGCGATCACGTTCTTCGCGCCGCGCACGACGTCTCGAACGGCGGCGTGGCGGTGGCGCTTGCCGAGATGTCGATGGACGGCGTCGGCGCACACGTCGACCTTGGCGGACATGCAGACGAGCTCGATGCGGCGGGATTGCTCTTCAGCGAATCGCAGGCGCGCGCGATCGTTGCCACTACCAATGCGGCCCGCGTCCTGGATGCGGCATCGCAGCGCGGCGTGGCCGCGCTGCGCATCGGACACACGGCGCACGGCACGTTTCTCATCGAGCGCAACGGCGTGCCGCTGGTGCGCGTCGCGGCGCAGGAGGTGGCGCGCGTTTGGCGTTCCGCGTTCAGCGCCCTACTCGCGGGCGACACCATCGACGACGTCCTGCGCGGCGCGACTGACGAAGTGCCGGAAGTGATCGCGCACTGAACTAAGCGTATTTACTCGATGCTGGCGATGTAGTCGGCGGGAAGTGACAACCTCTGAGCGAGTGCGCGCAGCTTTTCCGCATACGCCGCGTTCCGTTCGTGTGGTGCCGGCGGGACCGGAAGATTGAATGCCAGTGCGGCGACGACCGAGCCGTCCTCGTTTTCTGCCAGGACGGGCTCCGGGCGGTAGGCGATCAGGCTCGGCTCGGCATAAAGGCGGTCGATCTCGTCATGCGTCAGCTCCATGAGCATTCCATGGGAGCGGGCGCCGGCCTGCCGAACGAGAGTGGCCCGCCGACCGATGCGCAGCGACCAGCCCGGCACGGACACGCGACGGATGTTGGCCGGCGCGGCATCCTTCTCTCTCAATAGGTCCGCATCCATGAACAAGCCATAGAAGTACAGTGGAACCCGGCTCGCGTCGGTCATGATCCTTCTCCTCTCTTCACTCAATCGCGAGAACGCGCGCCCTCAACTCGGAAATGTGCGTCTCTTTGATGGCCGTTCCAGCCGCGAGAGTGGGGTCTGTGGCATACGTCGCGCTCGTTCCTGTGGCCGTGAGATACGCCGGCGCCAGCGCTTCCCGCAGCTCGACGACGTGTACGGCCCTGATTGCAGTGGCGCCACCCGTAAGGGTCGGGTCCGTGAACGAAAACGCCGGCAGCCCGCCATACCGCGATCGCGAGGCGTTGATGCGCGTGCGAAGCTCCGTCAGGTGCAGGCGCTTGACGGGCGTGACACCCGCAACGAGCGGACTGTCCGTGAACGGGACGTGGCTCGTGTAGAGAAATCCGTTCAGAAGCATACCGTTCTGTCCGAGCGGGTTGGTCACGACGACATCGGCGCTTCCAGGCGGGTAAGGCGGCGTCCTGGCCGTGATCGTCGTGTCATTCACGACGATTACGTTAGTGGCTTCCGATCCGCCGATCGTGACCGTCATCCCCGGAACGAAGTTCGCTCCTGTAATGACGATGCTCGTTCCACCGCCGCGATAGCCGGTGTTCGGACTGATGGCTGTGGCGGCCGGCGGCGGCATGCCGGTCGTCGAAACGACGAACGTCGCTCCGGTTCGACTGAGCACGCGGATGCTGAAACCGTTCGTGTAAGTCTGCCCGGGATTCCACTGCGCATTGAAGAGCGCGTAATCCGGATAGGAGTAGCCGGCAAAACTGCATGCGAGTGAATCGTAATCGCCGGGCGTCGAGTCCACGGGAAACGCGAATCCGGACTGGCTATTGAAAAAACAACTTCCTCCAATGGGCGGCTGATCTCTGCGAACCTCGTGGATGACCACACCCTCGCCGACAATGCCGTTATCGTACTGGGAAGTGTTGCCCAGATTCCTCACTCTGGCCTCGACCGTGAAGTAATGCGCCGTAGGTCCCGTACAAGGCACGCCGTCGATGCAGATCGTGAGGATCTTGGCCGCGGTGCCCAATGGCAGCGCCAGCCCTTCGAGCGTGACCGTGGTGCTCGAGCTCGTATCCGTTACGATTGAATTCGCCGGCGGGATCCAGCCGAGGAAGTCTTTATGCGGCGCGATGTATCCATTGCCCGGCTCAGCACAATACAACTGACGCGGGTTTCCGCCGTTGTTCGCCGCTAAATACGATCCGCACGGCACGTTTGCCGCGAGCGATCTCCTGCTCATCACGTCCCATGGGTTGTCGTAGGAGTAATAAACCCATCCGGAGTGCGGAAGGCCGAGGCTGTGACCCATTTCGTGTGCGTAAATGTGGGCTTCCTGGCCCCACGGCGGCTCCCATGTGGCACCGAAAAACTTCCCTTCGACAATTCCATAGAAACCACCGCCGCGTGCACAGCAATCGAGATCGTTGGCAAATACGAAGTTCACGTTGTCATACGCCGAGAAATCGATTCCCGCGGCCCGGCCGACATCCATCGCGTCAGTCGTGACAGCATTCATCTGAGCGCATGAAGTCTCGTATCCGCACGGCGCGTAATAGCTCTTGGGCCAGGGAAGCGTGAGCCAGCCGCCAGGCGCACCAATTCCGCCTACGCCGCCCACCTCACCGACCCAGGAGAATTGATCCCAGGACGTTTTCTTGAAGAAGCCGTTGATCGTCGCGGGGAACACCTCGCCGGGCGGAGGAATGTCAGGGTTATTGAGGTTCGCGTAGAACGACGGCGGATGCGGCACGTCCACGTCATCGGCGAACTTGAGCAGCAGGTAAATCACCTTCTTCGTACCGGGCTGACCACCAGCGGGCGTTTCTGCGATTGCCGGAGTGATCGAGCTCACGGCGATCGCGTTGGACTCCGTACTGCCGACGGTGGAGACCGACACGCGCTTGCCGAAATTCAGCAACGCGGCATTTTCCTGCCCGCTGAGGAGTAACTCCTTGACCGTCCCATCATCGAGGGCGAGCGAGTAGCGGGTCTCGCCTCCTGCCGAAGATTCGGGATGAGGATCGGCCCAGACGACGATCAGCGTCCCTTCGACGGTCTGGAGTGTCGGGCGCGCGTCCTCACCATAGCGATCGACAGCAATGAACGGCAGCAACAGCGCAAGGAGGAAGACCGGGAATCGGGACAGGGATCGCCTCTCACTACGGGAATTCAAGCATGGTAACGCACTCAACGACCAGCCGCGAACACCACCTCGGCGATGCCGCGATTCAGCGTCTGCCTCCATCGCGTCCGCAGGTCGTTGCTGGCCCACACGATCAGCACGCCGTCATCGGGATACTCGATCATCTGCGTCGCATATTCGCGCATGCCGCCGCCTTTGTGAATCATCTGCCGGCCGCTCGCGTCGCGCTCGACGTGCCAGCCGTATCCCTCTGTTGGCCAGGGATGAAACATCTTCTGGAGCTCGGGCGGATCGAGTACGCGACCGCCGCGCAACGCGACATACCAGCGATGGAGATCGGCAACGGTCGTGATCATCCCGCCCGCGCCGATGGTGCCCCAGCGAAGCGGCGGCGGCGCGCTGTGCTTTGCCTCGTCCGCGGTGCCGAGATAGCCGAGCGCCATGCGATCGGCGGGTACTGTTTCGCCGCGGAAGTACATGTCCTTCAAGCCCGCGCGCGGTGCGATGTGCCTGCGGAGATACGTCGCATACGGATCACCGGAGACCGTTTCGATGACCGCGGCGAGCACACTGTAGCCGGCGTTCGTGTAGCGATATTTTCCGCCGGGCGCCGACTCCATCGCCACGGCCTTCACCGCGGCGATGAACTGATCGCGATCTTCACCCGATCCGAGGTCGGATCCGTCCGGGACCAATCCGCCGGTATGCGTGGCGAGATGGTGAATCGTGGCCGCCGCCTTCCCCGGCGGAAAGGGGCCCAGCCAGCGCTCCAGCGGATCGCTCGTCTTCAGCTTGCCCTGCGCTTCGAGCTGCAGAATCGCGGCGGCCGTGAACGGCTTGGTCAGCGACGCCACTTCGAACAGCGTGTCGGTGCCGTTGCGGATGCCGCGCTCGCGATTCGCAAAGCCGTATCCGCGGTGCAGCACGAGCGCTCCATCTTTCGCGACGAGCACCGTGCCGGAGAACCCGTCCTTTTCATAGCCGGCGAGCATCGCGTGCAGTCGATCGTGGAGATCGGCGTGCGGAGCGCGCGCCGAGGTGCAGCCTACGAATGCGAGGACAATGGCGAGCTTCTTCATGCGCACATCATCGCGATGCCGGCGTCACGTGTATTGAACGTTTGCAACCTCACACGCGCGCGAGCCGGCGCATCGCCGCCGGTGTGACTCCGGTCATGCGGCCGAAGACGCGCGTCATGTGCGCCTGATCGCAGAAGCCGGAATCGAGCGCGATGTCCGCAAGCGATTCACGCGATGAAGCAACGCGATGCGCGGCATGCCTCACGCGCACACGTTGGAGGTACTCGCGCGGCGTGCAGCCCCAACGAAGACGGAACACGCGCGCGAGGTAGACCGGATGGACACGCAGCTCGTTCGCGATCGAACGCAGGCTCACGGCGTCCGCGAAGGTGTCCTCGATGATCGTCGCCGCACGTTCTGCCACGACATGATCCGTGAATGATCGCGGCGCGAGTGCAGCGAACAGCTCATCGAGCGCGTCATCGACTTCGTCGTTCCCGAGGAACCGCCGCACGACACGCACAGCGGCCGCCGTGACCGCACCTCCGCGATGCCACGCATAACCGCCGAGGTCGAGGCCATCCGCGACGCCGTCGATGCAGATGATGCGCGTTCCCGCGAATACATCGGAATGCAGCGTGCCCCCCGGCTTGAACACCACATCCGCCGCTGACGCGTGATGCAGGAGGCCACGCGCATCCTCTTCATACGTCCCGCGCAACACGACGCTGATCTGCATCTCGTCATGCGCATGAGGCGCATACGTGAAGCCGGGTTCATAGAAAAGGTCGCGGATGCGATACACGCTCATGGCGTTTAGTACGATACGCGCGCGAATTCGTTTAAGGAGGCACCATGCTCGGAGACCACGACGCCATTGCCACCGTCGCAGTAAAGGACCTCGCCCGCGCGAAGGAGTTCTACGAAGGGAAGCTCGGACTGAAGCTCACGCCGCAGCAGGAGCCGGGATCGCTGTCGTACCAGGGCGGCAAGTTCGCGTTGTTCGTGTACGAATCGCGCTACGCCGGCACGAACCAGGCGACCGCGGTGACGTGGGACTGCGGGAAGGACGTCGAGTCGATCGTGCAGGAGCTGAAGTCGAAGGGCGCGACGTTCGAGCATTACCCGGACCTGCCGGATACGAAGATCGTCGGCGACCTGCACCTCGCCGGTCCGATGAAGCTGGCGTGGCTGAAGGACCCGGACGGCAACATCCACGCGCTGGCCGGTACGTGAACAATCCAGAGATCAGCGGGAGGCGATCTGCGTCGCCTCCGTCTTCTCGAACTCCGTCAACTCCTTCCTCGCGCGCACTGCGAGCTCTCCCCTTCGCACCGTCTCGTAGCAAAGTGCGCGCATCTGCAGGATCTCCTTCACCCACGGCGGATGCGGCTCGAACGCTGCGAGCGCTCCGAGCGTGCGCGAGTTGCATCGGCCGTCGGCCCACGCTCCTGCGACGTACGCGAAGCGCCGGACTTCTTCGAGTTGATACACGGCGTACGGGACCGACAGTGCTTCGAGGATTCGCGCGTCGGCAATCGTGGCGGCGATGGCCAGCGTGGACTCCATGACGCCGCGCATCGGCCACGGATCGGTGCGATACCGCATCAACGCCGACGCGATGAGCTCGCGCGACTCGGCAACACGATCCTGCCGGTACCTCAGAATTCCGACGATCGCATCCGCCTCCGCCGGTTGCCACGCGCGCAGCGTCTTCGCGAATCCTTCTGCACGTTCATCGCCCGCGAGCGCCAGCACGTGCGCGACCGAGGCGAGCTGACGCGAGTTCGCGGGCGTCCATGGCAATGCACGCCACGCCGCGGCCGCGTTGCCGAACTCCGACGCGGCGTACATCCGCGCGAACGTGTTGCGCGCGTCTTCCGACGGCAGGTACGCGAGCGATGCACGATTCGCGGCGACGAGATCCCACTGGATCGCGCCGCGAATCGAACGTGGGCGATCGCCTGCTGCTTTGAGTATGTCCATCGTGCCGAACGTATCGCGCCCGAGGGAACGCGCGAATCCGAACTCGATGACCTGGCGATCGTCGGTGTTGAGCTCGCGCGCATCTTTGCTCAACGCCGCCGCGACATCCTCATTCGCGATGAAATGCGCGAGCACACCTTCGGCTGACTCGATGCGCCACGCTGCATGCGCCGCGCCGCGGAACGGCTCCTGTTGGAGACGGCGGCGCATCGCATTCGCGTCGAGCACGATCGGCTCGCGCGACGCGAGCAGCACGACGTCGCCCGGGTTCGTCGTCCAGGTCTGTACGTGCGGGAAGACCGAGGTGAGCGTCGCGTAGATCGTGCGTGCGGTAGCCGCGTCGATCGAATACGTCTGCACCCACTGCGCGAAGATGCCGCTGCGTGCCAGGCGCGCCGCGGCGGCCTGGTAGAACTCGCGCGTGTACAGACTGGCCACGCCCGCGCGATACGGATTGGAAGGCTCGGAGAAGATGATGTCGTAACGCGCACGCGAGACCAGCAGCCGCTCGCGCGCATCGCCTTCCGTGACGTGCGCCTTCGGATTGTCGAGCACATCGCGATTCACACGCGCGTACTCGCGCGCCATGCGAATCACCGCGGGCTCGAGCTCCACCACGTCGACGCGTTGCATCGACGGCACGTCGGCAAGCCAGCCGGCGGTCGTGCCGGTGCCGAGTCCGACGATCATCGCGGTGCGCGGTTGCGGATGCAGCAACGCCGCGATCATCCCCGCCATCACCTGCGTACCTGCATCGCGTCGCGCCGAGCCGTCCGACTTGCCGTTCATGATCAAACCGAGGTCGTCGTCGCGCAAAAGGGCGATGCTGCTCTCGCGGCCTTCCGCTTCGGTGAGGAACGTGCGCCGCACGGAGTTCATCCAGACACGCGAATCGGCGGCCGTGACCAGTTGCGGGGCGCGTCCCGCACCGATGCCGGAGTGCCGCCACACCGCAGTCGGTCCGGCGGCGAACAACACGAGGACGGCCACACCGCCGGTGAGCGTCGCGTACAGCAGATGCGACGTGCGTTGCGCACGCCACGCGAAGACGGCTGCGAGCGCGACGAGCATGGCCACGCACAAACGCCAGCAGCCGGTCGCGCCGAGGTAAGGAATGAGCGCGAAACCGCCGGCGAGCGAGCCGCCGATTGCGCCGGCGGTGTTCCACGCGTACGCGGAGCCGACGTCGCGGCCTACGTCTTCTCTCCCTTCGCCAAGGAGTGCGATCAGCAGCGGGAACTGGACACCTGCGACGATCGCGGCCGGCAGTACCACGATCGCGGTGACGATCGCCCATCCGGCGATCTGCATCGCGAACGTCGTGACGTCGTGCAGCTTCAGCGCGAGTAGCGCGATGCGGTCGCCGATCGCGTAGGGAAAGCCGAGCGCGAACGCTTCGAGGGCGAGCGCGATGGCGAGACCGCCGGAAGTCGCGAGCGTGGTACCGCGCCAGCGCGCGTATAAACCGCCGCCGATGCCGATGCCAGCCAGCGCCATCGCCAGCACGAGCGCGAACATGAAGGTCGTGCCGCCGAGGAGCGGCGAGAGCATGCGGTACCAGACCAGCTCCATGAGGAGAAAGACGAAGCCGGTGATGGCGGCGGCGGCGCAGACGATGGTTCGGGGGAGGGGCCGCACGCCCCGAGTCCCTCGGGTTCCTCGGGGTTCCTCGGAGCTCCTCGGGGGAGTCGATCGACTGAAGCGTGCGGCCACGCCGATCGCGAGATTGAGTCCCGCGGCGGTGAACAGCGTCTGGCGATTGCCGTAACGCTCGAGCAGGATGAATCCCGCGACGACGGCACCAGTCACCGCGCCAGCGGTGTTCATCGCGTACAACAGCGCGACGCTGCGACGGCCGGAGTCGCCGGCGATGCTGCGCGCGGCGGCGGAAAGCGTCGCGCCCATGAGAAACGTCGGTAACGCGAGCACGAGCGCGGCGAGCGCGAAACGCAACACGATCGAGCCGCCGGATGCGATGTACGCGACGCGGACACCGTCAATCAGCCACGGCGTGAGCGCTGCGGAGATCGCGATCCCGATCTCGAGCAATCCATAGAAACGCAGCGGATGCTCGTGCGTGTCCGCGCGTTTGCCGAGAATGGCGGCGCCGGCGCCAAGGCCGCCCATGAAGATCGCCAACACTGCGGCGCCGGCTAATGTCGATGCGCCGAAGACGAGGCGCAGCTCGCGCATCCAGACGGTCTGATAAACGAGCGCGCACAGTCCCGACACGAATAGCAGCGAAGCGACGGCCCATGTTTTGTTCATGGCCGGAATGTATGGCCGGAAACCGGAGCCGACTGTGACCGATGGGCGTTAGACCGTCACGGCGAATCGATCGCCAGCCTCTTCGATGCGCACGCCGGCTACGCCGAACATGCGAATGACGTCCGCATTCGTGCGGGTGTGCAGCGATGGTTCGAGCGTCGTGAACGTTCCGCCGCCACCGAGCGACATCGGCAGCAGCAACTGATCGGCGAGATGTTCGCCGATGGCGGCATCGCAGTCGAGGTAGCGTTGCGCTTCTGCCAAAGCGCGGCGTGCGACTTCTTCCGCGCGCACGCCGCGCTGGCCGAAGCCGGTGACGACTTCGGTGACGTGCTCGCACTCGACCTCGAGCATCAGCACGTTGCCTGGACCGGCGGACGTCACCGTCTCCGCCTCGCCTTGCCACCCGACGACCGCGAGCTCGCGATGCGCGATGTCGAGCGGGAGGTTCGCGACGACCGCATGTGCATGCTGCGCGAGCACCTTTCCGCGCTCGATCACCGTCAGCGTTCCGAGCTTCGCAGGCTCGATCTTCACCGCGATCCTGCCGCCGCCCGCGGGATAGAAGCCGGCGCGTTCGAGCCTCACATCGACAGTCGCGCCCATGCGCGCGAGCAGCGGCAGGAACGAGCGCGTGAGAAAGTCGAACGAAGGCGAGCCGGAGTTGTGCGTGCCGCCTTCGAGCTCGATCGCCGACGGCTTCTGCGCGAGCAGCAGAGGCATGAGGATCGTCTGCAGCACGAGTGTGGTACTACCCGCAGTACCGATCGCGAAAGTGTAGTGGCCACCCTGCACTTCCTGCGGTCGGAAGGTCAGCTCCATCGACCCGACCTCTGCTCCTTCGACCTGCGCGTCGCCGATGCGCGCCGCGGCGAGCACGGACGTCAGATGCTGCCGCGCGAGGCCGGGCACTTTGCGTTTCGCACGGATGCGCGTGATGCGGATCGGCGTCTGCGTGATCAGCGACAACGACAGCGAAGTGCGCAGGATCTGCCCGCCGCCCTCACCGAACGAGCCGTCGATCTCGAGCATCACCCCTTCACGCACACGACCTGCCGCAGCGTGTGCACGACGTCGACGAGATCCTTCTGCGCTTCCATCACCGCCTCGATCGGTTTGTAGGCGGCTGGCGTCTCATCGAGCACGTCACGATCTTTGCGGCACTCGACGCCGTGCGTCGCCTTGATGTGATCGTCGAGCGTGAATCGCCTTTTCGCTTCGGTGCGCGACATCGTCCGTCCCGCGCCGTGGCTGCAACTGTTGAAGCTCTCCGGATTGCCCTTGCCGCGCACGATGAAGGACTTCGCACCCATGCTCCCGGGAATGATGCCGAGATCTCCCTCGGCCGCCCGCACCGCACCTTTGCGCGTGACGAAAACCTGCTCGCCGTAGTGCTCCTCCACGGCCACGTAGTTGTGATGGCAGTTCACGACTTCTTCCGTCGCCTGGAACGGAGGCACGGCGCCGCTCTTGCGCACGGCATCGACGACCGCTTCCATCATCAGCCTGCGGTTCCACATCGCGAAATCCTGCGCCCATTGCACCGCCTCGACGTAATCGTCGAAGTGCTGCGTCCCGTGCGGCAGATACGCGAGGTTGGCGTCCGGCAGGTCGATGTGTGCGCGCCGCATGTCCTGCTTCGCGAGCTCGATGAAGTACGTTCCGATGCGATTGCCGACGCCGCGCGAGCCGCTGTGCAGCAGGAACCAGACATGCGCGTTCTCGTCGAGGCAGACTTCGATGAAGTGATTGCCGGTGCCGAGGGTGCCGAGTTGATTGAGATCGTTGCCCTTGCCGAGCTTCGGGTGTTTGGCGACGATCGCCCTGTAGCGCGGCTCGAGCGACGCCCACACTTCGAGTTGGCGCGACGGCGCGTGCTGAAATGAGGCGCGGCCGTGCGGAACAGCACGCTCGATGGCGGTGCGGACCGTCTTGAGATTGTCGGGAAGCTGCGACGCGTCCAGCGTCGTGCGCAGGGCCATCATGCCGCAGCCGATGTCGACGCCGACCGCGGCCGGGATGATGGCTTTCTTCGTGGGAATCACGCTGCCGACGGTCGCGCCCACCCCCCAGTGCACGTCGGGCATCGCGGCGATCCAGCGATAGATGAACGGAAGGCGCGCCACGTTGAGGAGCTGTTGTCGCGCGGCGTCTTCGATCGGCACGCCACGGGTCCAGGCTTTGACGGGGACGCCGTCGGATTCGATGAGGTCGTAGTTCATGAAGCGGTTCCTCGGGTTCCTCGGGGTACCTCGGAGTTCCTCGGGGGGCGAGAATCCTCTAGGTTTTGTCCCCTCCGAGGAACTCCGAGGAACCCGCTCTTTCATCCCACTATCAATCCCGTGCATTCCCCGAACCCGATTCGCGCGTGGCCTTCGCGCTCGCAGTACGCGCGGAGGATCACCTCGTCGCCGTCCTCGAGAAATTTGCGCGTCTCGCCGCTCGGCAGTTCGATCGGCTCGGTTCCGCGCCACGCGAGCTCGAGCAGGGAGCCGCGCGAATCCTTCAACGTGCCGGAGATGGTGCCGCTCGCGAGCAGATCGCCGGGGACGAGGTTGCAGCCGTTGGATGTGTGATGTGCGACGAGCTGCGCGACGGTCCAGTACATGTCGCGGAAGTTGCCGCGGCTGAGGCGCACCGGCTCGCTCATCTTCGCGGTGCGCAGCCAGACTTCGACGTTGATGTCGAAGCCGGTGTCGTCCGCGAGATACGGCAACGGTTGCGGATCACCTTCCGCGCGTTCGAACGCGCGCGTGCGAAACGGCTCGAGCGCTTCCATCGTGACGATCCACGGCGAGGTCGACGTGGCGAAGTTCTTCGCCAGAAAGGGGCCGAGGGGCTGGTACTCCCAGGTCTGGATGTCGCGCGCGGACCAGTCATTGACGAGGCAGAAGCCGAAAACATGCTCGAGCGCGCGATCGACCGGGATCGGTTCGCCGAGCATGTTGCCGCGGCCAATGACCATGCCGAGCTCCATTTCGTAATCGAGGCGTTTCGACGGACCGAAGACCGGCGGCACTTCCCCATCGCGCGTCTGACCGTGCGGCCTGCGGACCGGCGTGCCGCTCACGACGATCGACGACGCGCGGCCGTGATAGCCGATCGGAACCCACTTGTAGTTGGGCAGCAGCGGATTGTCGGGACGGAACATCGAGCCGACGTTGGTGGCGTGATGGACGCTGGCGTAGAAATCGGTGTAGTCGCCGACGCGCATCGGCAGCAGCATCTCCGCGCCGGCGCGCACGACGAGATGCTCATCGGCGGTGCCGCGCTCGAGAAGCTCGGTGATGCGCGCACGCACATCGCGCGCAACGCCGCGAGCCATGAATGCGTTCAGTTGCGGCTGGAGCAGCGACGGCTCGTCGATGAGCCCTCCGCGCGCGCATGCGTGGAGGTCGAGGATGTGATCGTTGAAGGCGACGCCGATGTGGGGCTCGCCGTCGTGGCGAAAGACTCCGTAGGGGAGGTTCTCGATGGGAAACATCGCCGGAGTCTAGCGGAACGCCGGCGTCCCGCCGGCTGAGCGGGCGGCGTCCCGCCGCGGTGGGACGGGAGCGGGACGCTCCCTGCTCAGCCGCCGAGACGGCGGCGTTCCGTCAGCGCAGCCGATCGAGAATCACGCCCACGCGCTCCTTCGTCTCACCCGGCGGCAGCTTCTCGAACGTCGCGGCCACGCTCTCGCGCATGTGATTCCGCTCGTCCGGTTCGGCCGCGCGGAACTTGCCGGCGATCACGTACGACACCAGCGAGACCTTCGTCATCGGCAGGTCGCAGAGCTCCGGAAGATCGCGCAGCAGCCGCTCCACGGGACGCCCCTCGAGGTCCTTCACGAACGACTCCATCTCGGTGAACGTGCGGGCGTCGATCCCTTTCAGTACGACAGACGATGAGGACATGACTAGCTCTCCTTCCTGGCGATGTTCTTGGTCACTCCGGGAACGCCTTCGATCGAGAAAAGACTGAAGAGCTGTTCCCAGCCTGCTACGGTCAGGGTCTTGCCGTCTGGCGCGATGCCGAACGATTCCGTGGCGCGCTCGCGATCGAAGCCGCCGAGCGGGCGCCTGGTGGCGGACGTGTCGGTGTTCGGCACGAAGTCCTGCACGAACACGCCGTTGATGCCCTCCTCGTTCTGAGCGAGAAATGCGATCGCTTTTCCGTCCGGCATCCAGCGCGTGCGGCCGAGGATGGCGCTGGTGCGGCGAAGGAGGCGGATGGGGATGGATACGCCCATGTCCTTCCCATCCGACACGCGTGCGACGCGCACCAACGGCTGCGCGGTGCGCGTGTCGAACGCCAGCCGATACGCAACGTACTGCCCATCCGGCGACACCTCGGGCAGCGAAGTGCGCGCTTTCACGATGTGCGTGGCCTGCGTACCGTCAGCGCGCACTTTCCAGATGCCGGACTTGGCGGGATTGAACGAGCAGTACACGATCCACTGACCGTCGGCGGTGGCGGTGGGATTCTCGGCGTCGACGCCGTCGTGCGAGATCTGCTTGGCATCGCTGCCGTCCGCGTTCGCGATCCAGATCTCGAGATTGCCGCTGCGGCCCGAGCTCCAGACGATCTTCTTCCCGTCCGGGGTGAATCCCGGATCCCAGTCCTCCGCGCCGTCATCGGTGATGCGGCGGACGGTGCCGCCGTCGGTGGCGATGGACCAGAGATCGAGATTGCCGCTGCGGTTCGAAGAGAAGAGCACGGCTTTGCCGTCGGGCGCGTACGACGGTTGGCGATCGCTGCTGTTGCCGCGCGTGATCCAGCGCTCGGTCGCTCCGGAGATCGCGCGCAGGTTGTCGCGCGGGCTGCGCACGTCGAGCACGAGTGTGCCGTCGCGCATCGCATCGAGCACGAGACCGTTGTGCGACGTCCAGCCGACGATCTCGGTCTCGTCGGTTTTCACGTTCTGCCGGATCACGTGCGCGCTGCTGCCGACCACGGCTTCGACCGACTGCGCGCGAACATAGATGACGTTTTTGCTGTCGGCGGTCCAGATGACGGACGACATCTCGCCCGCTTTCGGCGGCGCGGCGAGCTCTTTGGTCTTTCCGGTGGCAGCGTCGATGATCAGCGCGGCCTGCGTGACGCGTCCGCCTCTCGTGATCACCACCGCGATCGATTTTCCGTCCGGCGACCAGCGCGGATGGAGCGTGCCGACGTCGGAGCGCGCGAGCTCGCGAGCGTTAGCGCCATCGATGCCGGCGACGAAGATGCCGGCCAGCGCTCCGCCTTTGACCGGCACCGGACGCGTGAACGCGATCTCCGTTCCGTCGGGCGAAACATCGGCGGTGGTCACTTCGTCGAGCACACGGCGCGGCTCGCCGCCGACCACCGCCACGCGCCAGAGGGAGCCGGGACGGCGGCGCTCGGGATCGGCGCGAACGTAGAGCACCGATGCGCCATCGGGAGTGAAGCGCGGAAAATCGTCGATACCTTCGGTGAGCGCGACCTCGCCGCCGCCCGCGACCTGCTTGAGCCAGATTCGCTGCACGCCGTCGCGCGACGATGCGAACGCAAGCAGTTTTCCGTCCGGCGAGACCGCCGGCGAGTAATCGTTACCGGAGTACGTGAGATAACGCTCCGACGTGATGCTGCGCGGCTCGGGCTGGCGCACATATGCCGTCACCGAGGCGGCGGCAATCACGGCGATGACCACGGCGGCCGCGATCGGCCAGCTCTTCTTCGCGCGGATCGCGAGCGAGTCCTTTTCACGGATGGGCGTGGCCACGCCGGTCTCGCTGAAGTGGTCGCGGATGTATTGCAGATCGCGCGCGAGATCGCGCGTGGCGACGTAACGATCATCGGGATCTTTCGAGAGGCAGCGATCGACGATCCAGCGCAGCGGCGCCGGCACGTGCGGCGCGACGATCGACAGCGCCGGCGGCTCATCGCGCACGACCATGAACAGCGTCTCGACGCCGCTCGTGCCGTCGAAGGCGCGAGTGCCGGTCAGCAGCTCGTAGAGGATCGAACCGAACGCGAACTGGTCGGAGCGGTAATCGATCTCGCCGGCGCGCGCCTGTTCCGGTGACATGTAGCCGTATGTGCCGACCAGCGTGCCGGGCTCCGAGACGTTCGTGTCGTTGTCGTTGACCGCGACGGACTTGGCGAGGCCGAAGTCGAGCACCTTCACCACGCCGTCCGACGTGATCATGACGTTCTCGGGCTTGAGGTCGCGGTGTACGAGACCGCGTTTGTGTGCAGCGGCCAGTCCATCGGCAAGCTGCACCGCGATCTGCAACGCCTTGCGCACCGGCATCGCGCCGCCGCGCATCAGCTCGCGCAGCGTCTGTCCGTCGACGTACTCCATGGCCATGAACGCGCGCGCGGAGTCGTCGCGTCCGATTTCATAGATGGTGACGATGTTCGGATGATTCAGCGCGGAAGCATTGCGCGCTTCGTTGCGCAGGCGCGTGAGCTGCTCGCCGTCCGCCGCGAGGTCCGGCGGAAGCAGCTTGATGGCGATGTTCCGCCCGAGCTCCGAATCATGCGCGAGAAACACTTCGCCCATACCGCCGGCGCCGAGCTGCCGGATCGCTCGATATGGACCGATGCTGTCTGCAGTTGCCGCTGCCGTGGCCATCGATCAACCTCACTTGTGGTGAACCCGGGTTGATCCTACGGCCATGAGTCGGATTAGTTCGTAACGGGTGCGTCAGGATTTGTTTCGAAATGATGAAAGTCGTTCGAGGAAATCTTCGAGCACCGCGTCTTCCGCGCGCATGCGGCCGTCCATCCATTCAAGCTCGCCGCCGCTCATGCGCCAATGGCCGGGGCATTGACCGATCGTCAGCGCGTTGAAGTAATAGCTGATCTCCGTGATCACGGGCTCATCCTTTCGACGAAGGATGTCGAAACACAAAATCGGCATGCGCAGTTTTTTCGATGCGTCGAATGCGAGGCGGATCGCATCGAGCGCGATCTTCGACGGATCGTCGTCGGGGTTGCGGCTGCCGCTCGCGCGAAAGTCGTTCGGACGATTCGCGCGGCGAAACGCGAACGCGCGGTTGCCGATGATGTTCACGCGCGTGTCGAAGTCGTTTCCTGCGATGAACTCCTGCACGAGCATGTAGTTCCGGTGCACTTCGGGCAGCGGCAACGGCGGCAGCGACAATGCCCGCCGGATCGCGTTGCGCAGCGGGCGGCTGGCCACGCGCAACATCGCGAAGGAACGCGGATCGAGCGTTTCCGCACCTTTGCTGAACATCCGGCGCGCCATCCGTGCCGCGTGTGTCGCGTCGCGCAGCAGCGCCACGTTCTGCGAGCGCACGCCGGAAGCGAGCTTCATCACCAGCGGATATTGCGCGGTGCGGAAAAACGCGACGGCGTGGTCGTAGCGCCAGAAGACCCACGTCTTCGGAGTTGCGACTCCGGACGCCTGGAGCAGATACGTCTGCGCAACCTTGTCGTCGAAATGCCAGCAACTGCGCATGTCGGGATGGACCATGACGTGCGCGGCATGATCGAGCGCGGGAAGGATTCGCTTGCCGACGTCGCGTGCGCGCGGCAGCGGCGGAAACCACCAGAGAAAACCGTCGCACTCGGAGACGCGCTCGATGAAATCAGGATCGCTCACCATGAGCTGACGGACTTCATGGCCCATCGCGGTGAGTTGCGGGATCCAGCGATCGGAGAATGAATTTTCGGGCAGCAGATCGGGCTGAATGCCGATCGTGTATTTCACTCGATCCATCCGAGGGCGCGGAGATCGGAGATTGGTTCTTCGAAGGAGCAGGAGCCGAACGACGTCGCGAAATCGCGGCGCATGATGCGCAGCTCGTCGGTGGTCACACGATGGCCATGCCACCACGCCGCTTCATCGTCGAATGCGAATGCGCGCGCGTCTTCTTCGCGCAGGATGTCGTCGCCGTGCTCGAGCATCGCGGCCGCGAGGAAGACGTTGAGGAAGCCGTGCATCGTGCCGGTTGGCGCGTCGGCCTCGTAGGTCAGCGGTTTTACACAACGCAACGGATGATGCAGCCCGGCCGTCGCTTTGAATGCGACGCCGGCCGCTTTGCACGCGCGCAGAAACTCGGCGACGTTTCCGACGGGCGGCAACGCGTCGGGAGTGAGGCCGCCGGTGCGGATCTTCGCGCGCAGGCCGTGACGCGCGATGGCGTCGAGCAAGGTGAGGTCGGTGATCTCGACATACACAGTGCGGCCGTCCGCATCGGTCGCGATGCGTTCAACGTCGTCGACGTTCGCGGCTTTCACTTCGTATGGAGTGCGGCGGCCGCGGCCGCCGCTTTCGAAAGCGGCGGCTGCGGCCGCCGCACTCCATAAGACGCTCAGGGGGAAATCCGATGGCACTTCGTGAGCGCGCTCGGCGGGCACGACGAAGCGCCCAAGCGCCCACGCGTACGGCTGTTCGCGATAGCGCGCGTAATTGCGCACCGCGTCCTGCATCGACAGCGCGGCTGGCGGAAAGAGGCCCGCATAGTCAATGAGGCCGTCGAGCAGCGTGCGCAGTGACTTCGCGATCATTCCGGACGAAAGTTGCGGCGCAGGCCGCGCCAGCACTGCCAGTAATCGCGCTGCAGCAACGGCGTTTCGAGTGCGAACTTCGTGGGACGAATGACGAAGCGCGTTTCGAACATGAACGCGAGCGTGTCGCCCAGGAAGCTGGGCTGGAGCTCAGCGGTGGAGGCGGCGTCGAAGGTGGCGGCGTCGGGTCCGTGTCCGGACATGCAGTTGTGCAGGCTGCCGGAGCCGGGCACGAAGCCTTCCGCCTTCGCGTCGTACGTGCCTTTGATGAGGCCCATGTATTCGTTCATCACATTGCGATGAAAGTACGGCGGACGGAACGTGTGCTCGGCAACCATCCAGCGCGGCGGAAAGATCACGAAGTCGCAGTTCGCGATGCCCGCGGTGTCGGATGGCGACGTGAGCACGGTGAAGATCGATGGATCCGGATGATCGAACGACACCGTGCCGATGGCGTTGAATCGCGCGAGATCGTATTTGTACGGCGCATAGTTGCCATGCCACGCGGCCACGTCGAGCGGCGAGTGGTCGATGCGCGCGGACCAGAGTCGGCCGCCGAATTTCGCGATGAGCTCGAAGTCGCCGCCGACGTCTTCGAAGGCCGCGACGGGTGTGAGGAAGTCGCGCGGATTGGCGAGGCCGTTGGAGCCGATGGGGCCGAGGTCCGGGAGACGGAACGGCGCGCCAAAGTTTTCGCAGAGATAGCCGCGCGCGTCCGCGCCATGGAGCTCGACGCGGAACTTCGTCCCGCGCGGGATCACGGCGATCTCGCCGGGCGTGACCTCGATGATGCCGAGCTCCGTGCGCAGTATGAGCGCGCCGCGTTCGGGGACGAAAAGCAGCTCGCCGTCGGCGTCGTAGAAGAAGCGTCCTTCCATCGAGCGGTTACACGCATAGATGTGGATGCCGACGCCGGCGTGCTGCATCGAGTCGCCGTTGCCGGCGATCGTGGTCAGGCCTTCGATGAAATCGGTGGCCTTCGTCGGGATCGGCAACGGATCCCATCGAAACTGATTCGGCGGCGTCGGCACTTCATCGAATGGCGAGCCGCGCAGGAGCCGCGCATCGATCGCCGCGAACGGCTCATGCAAAACACTCGGGCGGATGCGATAGAGCCACGAGCGCTGCTGGTTCGCGCGCGGGACCGTGAACGAGGAGCCGCTGAATTGTTCCGCGTAGAGGCCGTGCCGCACTTTCTGCGGCGAGTTCTGACCGACCGGCAGCGCGCCTTCGAGCGCCTCGGTGGCGAATTCGTTGTGAAAGCCGGATTGGTACGAAGACATGTTGTTGTGCGATTGCCTCGGAGCGAGTCTCAGAGTCTCAGAGTCTCAGAGAGTCGAAGGCGCCGAATCGCGCTCCGTGGCCAAAAACCCTCTGAGACTCTGGAACTCTGAGACTCCTCATCATCACAGCCGCCTACAAATTTCCGCGTCTCGCCTGCTCGCGCTCGATGGACTCGAAGAGCGCCTTGAAGTTGCCCTTGCCGAAGCCGCGTGCGCCTTTGCGCTGCAGGATCTCGAAGAATACGGTCGGGCGATCCTGCACCGGCTTGGTGAAGATCTGCAGCAGGTACCCTTCTTCATCGCGGTCGACGAGGATGCCCAGCTTCTGCAGTTCGTCCATCGGCTCATCGATCGTGCCGACGCGCGAGGGCAGCTCGGCGTAGTAGCTGTCCGGCACGCTGAGGAACTCGACGCCGTTGTTCTTCAGCTTCGTGACCGTGTCGATGACGTTGCCGCACAGCAGCGCCACGTGCTGCACGCCGGGGCCGTAGTACGCCTCGAGGTACTCCTGGATCTGGCTCTTTCTCTTGCCGGCCGCGGGCTCGTTGATGGGGAACTTCACGACGCGGTTGTCGTCGCTCATCACGATCGACATGAGGGCGGAGTATTCGGTGTTGATGTCCTTGTCGTCGAAGGTGATGTAGCGCGAGAAGCCCATCACGTTCGAGTACCACTCGCACCACTGGTTCATGGCGCCGAGCTCCACGTTGCCGACCATGTGATCGACCGCGGCGATGCCCACTGGCTCGCCCGCAATCTCCGCCGTCGTGAATCCCGGCAGGAACGCGCCGTGGTAGTCCTTGTAGCTGAGGAAGGAGTGGATGGTGTCGCCGTAGGTGCGCACCGCCGCGCGCCGCACGGTTCCGCGCTCGTCGGTGAGATCGTGCGGCTCCGCCACCCCGACCGCCCCCCGCCGCACCGCCTCGGCATACGCAAAGTCGGCGTCTTCGACGAGCAGCGCGATGTCGCGCACGCCGTCGCCATGACGGCGGACATGGTCACTCGCGGCGTGATCGGGATCGAACGGCGTGGACAGCACGAAGCGCACCTTCTGCTGCGCGAGCACATACGAGGCAAACTGCCGGTTCCCGGTCTCCAGCCCTGAGTACGCGAGCTGCGAGAATCCGAACGCCTTCCGATAGAAAAACGCGGCCTGCTTCGCGTTTCCGACCCAGAACTCGACGTGATGAATGCGCTTGAGCCGGAGCGGATTGCCGCCCGACTCGGCGACTTCGCGAAGGGAGGGGGTGACAGGGGTAGTGGCGGTCATGGGTTCGATACCTCGTTGATGAAGTTGGGTGGTGTTTATCACAGGTGTAAGCTGCGCATGCAGCATTCAGCAAGAGGCGCTCTATGCGGATCGAGTTCCGGCGAGGCTATGCCCCTGCGACAGCGCTCCTGCTCGGGGCGCTCCTGGGCTGCACGCGCGGGCGCGATCCGATGGCACGGCTCGCGGCGGAGATGGAGCGGCTCGAGGAAAGGCCGACCGTGGCGCGGATCAGCGGCTTTGCGCATCGGCCCGCGCCCAGACGAACGCGCGAAGCGATACGAACGACGCATTCCCTGACTCGTATGCGCGGTGCCGCAGGGGATGTGCTCGCGAGCCATCTAGCCACCGACCGCGCAGGGGCGGTCGCGCGATTGTTACTCGGAAAGCACCAGCAGGCGGTCCAGTCCCTCACCACGCTTGCGCAGAGCAAACCAAACGATGCTGTGCTGTGGAGCGATCTCGCCGCCGCGCGCTACGAGCTCGCAGCTGCCGAAGAGGATGCGGGGATGTACGCCTCTGCACTGGCGGCTGCGGATCGCGCGATCCGCATCGATCCGGCTTCGCAAAGTGCGCTGTTCAATCGAGCGCTTGTGCTGGCGGCGCTGTCACTCCATCCGCCTGCCGTGCGCGCATTCGAGCGGTATCGCGCGATCGATCCTGCCTCCGAGTGGTCCGTGGAGGCTCGGCAGCGTGTGGCTGCGCTGCAACGCCCCAGTCTCACCGAGCGTTGGAAGAGTGCACGAGCGAAGCTGGAGCGCGGAAAAGACGTGGAGTCCATCGCGCTCGAGTTTCCGCAATACGCCAGGACATTCGCGGAGTCGGATTATCTCGCGCGCTGGGCAGATGCATTCGTCGCGCGCGATCAAGTCGCTGCCTCGCATTGGCTCGGCATCGCCCGACGCGTCGGCGCGACGCGTGCGCAGCGACTCGGCGATACGCTGCTCGCCGACGCGGTGCGCTGCATCGACACGACGTCACGCCCGCAATCGATCGCACAGGCGCATCTCGCCTATCGCCGCGGGCGCCTGCTGTACGCGACCGAGAGCGCACGTGTGCTCGGCGCGTTGCCGCATCTCGAGGCAGCAGAGAAACAGTTCGCAACCGCCGGCAGCCCAATGGCTCTCGTGGCTGGCTACTACCGCGCCAATGCGCTAGTCGACGCACATCAGATCGAACGTGCGCGCGAGGTGATGGAAGGCGTGCTCGTGAACGCGCCGGAACCGTACCGCGCCTTACGCGCCCAGCTGCAGTGGCTGCGATCGACCGTCGCCGGGATCTCCGGCCAGCCTTACGGCTCGTTGCGCGCTGCACTCGAGTCGGCGGAGCACTTTCGCGGGGTTGGCGAGGATGAGAACGCTGCGCGCATCGAGAATTCAGCCGCCGCGACGCTGCGACGCCTCGGGCGCGCATCGGACTCACGTGCTCTGCGAGGCCGTGTCTTCGCCGCCGCGTCAGCAACTGGTAAGGCATCGCTCTGGGAAGCAGCGCTGATCAGCGCGGGGCGCGACGAGCTCCTAGAGCGTCGTTGGGACGCAGCGGCGTCGTGGTTTGCAGTTGCCATCGAGACTGAGTTCGTCTCGCCGCGTTTGCGATTCGACGCGCAACTCTGGCGTGCCGTTGCAGATGCGCACGCGAATGGTGAAATTCTTCCGGACCTGCAGTCGGCGCGTGTAGCAGCCGATCACATTGTCGACACGGCAATGCGCGAAGAGGTGCAGCACGAGCTTGATTTCGTCGAAGGAACATCGCTCCTCCGGATCGATGCCGAGCGTGCCACCAAACTCCTCACGCATGTAATCGACTATCGGCTGCGCACGGCGAACTTTGTCCGTCTCTCCAGCGCGTACGTCGAGCGCGCACAAGCGCATCTTGCGGCGCGCCGCTCGGACGCAGCGGAAGCCGATCTTCGCGCAGCGCTGGAGGCTGATGAGCGGGCAGCAGGATCGATCGCACGCGATGATCTGCGGGACACGTTCTATGGCGGTGTCGATGACGCGTATGAAAAACTGATCGAACTGCTGGTGAAACAGCAGCGTCTCGGAGAGGCGGCCGACATCGCCGAGAGGTTCCGCGCGCGCGGGCTCACGGAGGCCGATGCGCGCAAACAGGACGTCGCCATGCCGATTCGCGCGATCGCTGCCCACGTTCCCGCCGATACCGTTGTCGTTCATTACACGACTACCAGCGTCGGAACCCTCGTCTCGATAATCCGTCATCGGCGTCATCACGAATGGGTGCTTGCTGCACCGCGAGCGCGGGTTATGGAGCTGACCGAGCGTCTGCTAGGAGGTGTGCACGGCGATAACATCGCGCGACAGCGGGCGGCCGCGCGCGAGCTCTATGACCTTCTGATCGCACCGGTCGTCGCAGCCTGGCGCGGCAGCGCAACCGTGGTCGTCGTGCCCGACGAGACCATTGCAGTGATCCCTCTGGCCATGCTCATCGCTCCGACGGACCGCTACCTCGTCGAAGACTTCACGCTCGTTCACGCCGCGAGCGCATCGATGTTCATCCGCCATGCGCACGAGACACCGGTGCCACAGGATCGTCGCACAAAGATCGCCATCGTCGCCGACCCGGAGTTCGACGTGGGGACGTTCGGGAACATGGAGCGTCTTCCCTATGCGCGCACGGACGCGACATGGCTCGCGGCGGGCCGTATCGTCGACGTTCTCGCGGGAATGGACGCAACGCCGTCGCGGGTCGCAGCAGTGCTCGCAAGAAGCGGTGCCGCACATCTCGCTACCCACGCCATTGCGGATCTCGAGGATGCGTGGCGCTCGGTCATCGTTCTCGCGCCCGACCAGGGCTCCGACGGAGCGCTGTACCTCCGCCAAATCGCGTCGCAGAATCTGGGCAATCTGCGTCTCGTGACGTTGGCCGGCTGCCGCACCGGTGCATTTGGTGGAGGCCGCGGAAGTGTGCGCAGCCTGTCGCGTGCTTTTCTCGCCGCAGGTGCTCACAACGTGATCGCCACGCTTTGGAACGTCGAAGACGCCGCGACTTCGCAACTGATGCGGGAGTTCTTTCGTCTGCGCGACCAAGGCAGCAGCGCCGCCGTCGCGCTGCGGCAGGCGCAAATAGCCATGCTGCGCTCGGAAAATCCGATCTGCGTCTCTCCAAAGGTATGGGCATCTGTGCAATTACAAGGCTGCAATCGATGAAAAGGAGGAGAGATCGTGAACAGTGCGACTCTGATTCTGTGGATGTTCGGCCTGATGACCCACATCGGCGACGACACGATCGGCGGACTCGACGTCAAGGAAGGCGTGGCTCTGGTCTCCGATCAGCACCACTTGCCATTCATGGGCATAATCGACCGAATCGATACGACACCGCGATTTAGACTTCACGAGTTCAAACAAGGTGACGAGGTCATCTTCGAAGACGGAGTCGAGGCCGGCGGTGCGTCGGCATCCGCGGCCTTCCAGAGCTTCACTCCCACCCTCGGCGAACCGATCACGAACTCGCTCCTTGACGAACCGATCAAGGAGATGCGGCCGCACGATGATGTCGTGGCGTGGATTCACTATCCGCAAGGGGATCTCGACATCATCGGACTGAAGACCTACGAAGGAAAGTTTTCCCGTCGAGGTGACTTTGTGCGTAGCCAGTGCGTCCCCGCCTCGACCGTCTTCAAGACAACCGCCACGCAAAACGTCGTCACGATGTACGTCAAACGTGGCGATCGGAGCAGAGTCCCGTTCGATCTGGAAGGTCTCACACTCATCATCATCATCAATGAGCCGTCTCTGCGCAATACGCTGCACACCCCCGACGTGTCGCTCCATTTCACGAACTACGGCCGTCTACTCGAGCGCCGATATGGAATCGTGCCGCGTAATATCGCGTCCGTCATGGATGGAAACCCATGCGCGCGGCCGGAAGCTCTTTCGCCCAACACCACACTGGGGATGCTGTTGCCCCAAGTCCTGCCGCAGGTGCAGCAGTTGACGCAGGGTGTAGATGTGCAATCAGGACTGCGTCATGCCGTCGCACCAGCGAGCCTCGACGTTCTGCTGCGAATCTTTGTCGCGGAGCACAGCTCCTGCACCAATACCGACTGGCCCTGACTCGAGAGCCGAATTTCCGTGCTCTAATCCTCGTTGTCTACAGCTTCGAATGTTCGACAAGTTCCACGAAGAATGCGGTGTCTTTGGCGTCCTCGGCAGGAGCGACGCGGCGAACCTCGTCTACCTCGGGCTCTACGCGTTGCAGCATCGCGGGCAGGAGTCGGCCGGGATCGCTTCGGTGACCGAGGACAACAAGATCGTCTCGGAGAAGGAGATGGGTTACGTGGCCGACATCTTCAACGCCGAGCGGCTGGCGCGGTTGCCGGGCGACACGGCGGTCGGACATGTGCGCTACTCGACGGCGGGCGGGTCGATGCTGTGCAACGCGCAGCCGATCGTCGCGCATACGTCGAAGGGGCCGATCGCCGTCGCGCACAACGGCAACCTCGTCAATGGCGGTGAGCTGCGAAGCAAGCTCGAGGCAGAAGGCGCGATCTTCAACTCGACCGCCGACAGCGAAGTGATCGTGCACCTCATCGCGCGCTCGAAGAAGCCGGACCTCGAAGGCGCGCTGCTCGATGCGCTCGCGCAGTTGCAGGGCGCGTATGCGATGGCGCTGCTCGCGCCGGGACGCATCTTCGCCGCGCGCGATCCGTACGGCTTCCGGCCGCTCGTGCTCGGCAAGCTCGAACACGCGTACGCGATCTCATCCGAAACGTGTGCGTTCGATTTGATCAGTGCCGAAACGGTCCGCGAGATTCGGGCGGGCGAAGTGCTCGTGATCGAGCGTCCCGACGGCGTGATGCCCGCGGTGCGTGTCGTTCGCGAAGGCACGGCGCCGCGCGAGGCGCGCTGCATCTTCGAGCACGTCTACTTCGCGCGGCCCGACAGCGTCGTTTTCGGCAACAGCGTCGCGGACGTGCGCCAGAAGTTCGGCGCGCAACTGGCGCGCGAGCATCCGATCGAGCCGCACGACGCCATCGTCGTCCCAGTGCCCGACTCCGGCGTCTTCGCCGCGCTCGGCTACTCGCTCGAAAGCGGCATCCCCTTCCAGTACGGCCTGGTCCGCAATCACTACGTCGGGCGCACGTTCATCGAGCCGAAGCAATCGATCCGCAGCTTCGGCGTGAAGGTGAAGCTCAATCCCGTACAGCACCTGGTCAAGGGCAAACGGGTCGTGCTCATCGACGACTCGATCGTGCGCGGCACGACGTCGAAGAAGATCGTGCGCATGCTCAAGGACGCGGGCGCGGCGGAAGTGCACATGCGCATCTCCTCGCCGCCGACGTCGTGGCCGTGCTACTACGGCATCGACACGCCCGAGCGCACGCAGCTCATCGGAGCGACGCACAGCCTCGAAGAGATCCGCAGTTTCATCGAAGCCGACTCTCTCGGTTACCTGAGTGAGAACGGCCTCCTCGAGGCCGTGAAAAACGGCGACGATCCGCGCGAGCGCTACTGCACCGCGTGCTTCACCGGGAAGTATCCCGTGACCCTGGACGCGCCGGTTCAGACGACCGAGACGACTGCGTCCCTGGCGGCGCGCTAGCCACTTCATTCGTGCGCGGCAAGTCGGTCACGACATCGCCGCTCCCCTCGCCCAGCAACTGCTCGATGAGCGCGCGGTAGTGCAGCATGGCCTGCCGCATGTCCTCGGTCGACGCGCTGCCGGGCGCTCCTTCCATCACGCGATGTCCGGCGCGATAGTGCTCCACGACGCGTGGATGTTTGACAGACAAATGTGCCGCGTGCTTCGCGAAGTCGCCCATCGGGTAACCCTGCACGCGCATGATGTCCGCGACGAGCTCGTCCGCTTCGACGACTGCGGTGGTCGGCCGCTCGATGAAATGTTGCTCGACACGCTGCCAATCGCCGCGATACCGCTCGCGCTCTGACGCGTTCAGCGAGCGAATGTCGTGTTTTTCGACTTCCTGCGTGCGCGCCACGAGCTCGCGCTCGGCACGTTTGCGATTGCCGGCTTCGCTGACGGCATGGTCGTATTCACCTCCGAATTGCTCGCGCAGCGACTCCGTGCGCGAACGCCGCGATCCGCGCGCGATCAGGCCGACGATCACGATCAGCGACAGCGCGACGAGACCGATCCAGATCCAGATTGGGTCGATGGCCATGGGGAAACTCCTCCTGCCGAGGAGCAGTGCGAGTTCCGCACCGGGTTCTCGGGGTCGGGGGTTCTCGGGGTTCCTCGGGGTTCCTCGGAGGGGAGACAACCCACCGAGGGACCCGAGGAACCCGAGGAACCCGAGGAACCGCCTTTAGCGTACCAGCACGGATCGCCGGTCGATCAGCATCCGCGTCATGTCATCCGCGGCGATCGGGCGGCTGAAGTAATAACCCTGCGCCTCATCGCACTCGCGGCTGCGGAGGAAAGCGAACTGTTCCGCGGTCTCGACGCCTTCCGCGAGCACTCTCAGCCGCAGGCTGCGCGCCATGCCGATCACAGCCGATACGATCGCGGCGTCGCCGTTGTTCGACGTAATGTCACTGACGAACGCGCGATCGATCTTCACCGCGTTCAGCGGAAAACGCCGCAGGTAGTTGAGCGACGAATAGCCCATCCCGAAGTCGTCGATCGAGATCCCGACGCCGAGCGCACGCAGCGCATGCAGCGTCTCCACCGTCACCTCGGCATTCTGCATCGCGGTCGTTTCCGTGATCTCGAGATCGAGCGAGGACGGACCGAGGTTCGCGTCGTCGAGTGCGCTGCGCACCATCTCGACGAGATCGTGCTGCTGGAACTGGCGCGCCGAGAGATTCACGGCGATGCGCATCGGCCCCGCGCCGCGGTCGTGCCACTCCTTCATCTGCCGGCAAGCGGTGCGCAGGACCCATTCGCCGAGGGGGAGGATGAGGCGCGTTTCTTCGGCGATGGGGATGAACGAGGCCGGCTCGACGACGCCGCGCAGCGGATCGTTCCAACGCACGAGCGCTTCGACGCCGATGGTGCGGCCGGTGACGAGATTGATCTGCGGCTGATACGCGAGCATCAACTGCTGATCGCGAAGCGCGGTGCGCAAGCGACTCTCGACCGACAGCCGCTCGAGCGCGCGCTGCTTCATCTCGTTCGTGCAGAGCTGATAGGTGTTGCGGCCTTCTTCCTTCGCGCGATACATCGCGCTGTCCGCATTGCGCAGCAGCGACTCCGGATCGTGACCATCTTCGGGATACAGCGCGATGCCGATGCTGGCCGAGACCACGATCGGCATCCCGCCGATGGTGAGCGGCTCCTGCACTGTCTCGAGGATCTTCTGCGCGACACCGACCGCATCCTCGGGCTGACGCAACTCGGAGAGGATGATCGTGAACTCGTCGCCGCCCAGTCGCGCGACGGTGTCGTCGTCGCGCACGCATTCGCGCAGACGCCGCGCCATCTCCAGCAGCAGCTCATCGCCGGCCGTGTGGCCGAGCGTGTCGTTGATGGTCTTGAAGTGATCGACGTCGATGAACATCACGGCGACCGCTTTGTTGTTGCGTTTCGCTCGCGTCAGGCCGTGGCGCAGCCGGTCGGTGAACAGTTTGCGATTGGGGAGGTGCGTGAGCACGTCGTGATACGCGTGGAACTCGATCTGTTCTTCCGCGCGCTTCCGGTCGCTGATGTCGACGACGGTCGCGTGCACCACGCCGCTCGCTGCGTCGCCGACGAGCACGAGATTGGAGAGCACCCACAGGACGCGCTTGTCCGCGCGCCGCAGTTCCACTTCGACGCTGTTCAGCGTGCCCGCGCTGCGCAGGAGCGCCGTGAGCTCGTCGGCCTCGCTCGGATTCGCGTACAGCGACGACATCGACATGCCCACGATCTGCGATCTCGATGAGCCGAGCATCTGCGCAAACGTCACGTTGCAGTCGAGGATCAAGCCGTCGAGGCGGCTCACGCAGACGCCGGCCGCGTTCTGCTCGAAGAGCAAGCGATAGCGGATCTCCGACTCGCGCAACGCCGCTTCCGCCGCAAAACGCGCGGTGACGTCGCGGAAGCTCCACACGCGAATCGTTTCGATGTTCTCGACGCGCCGTCCGATGGAGTAACGCTCGAAGCGGCGTCCGTCCTTCATGTCCAGCAGATCGAAGCTCTCCGCCTCCGGCTCCGCGTTCAACGCTTCGACGGTGCGCATGAACTCATCGGGCGACGCGAGCTGCTCGACGATCCACTCCATCGCGCGGCGGTCGTCGCTTGTCTCCATCAGCTCCTGCGGGATGTGCCACATCTCGACGAAGCGGTGGTTGTACGAAACGATGCGGTCGCCGTCGCCGATGACGAGGATGCCGTCGGCGGTCGATTCGAGTGTGGACTGCAACAGCGTCACGGCCTGCAGCACTTCGCGCTCGGCGCGTTTGCGATCCCGCATGTCGCGGCCGATGATCACCGCGCCGGCGGGCGTGCCGTCGTGGACGACCGGCGCGATCGACAACGTCAGGTCGACGCGCTCGCCGCTGGCGGTTGCGAACACATGCTCGTCGTTGCGCAGCGAGCGGCGCTGCAGCTTTCCGGCGAGATTGCCATCCTGCGCGAGCAGGTCATTGATCCGCTTCCCGGCCAGCTCGCTTTCGGCGTAGCCGAGGATGGTGGCGGCGGCGCGATTGGCGAATTCGATGCGGCCTTCGCGATCGCAGACGAACAGCACGTCCGCCATCGTGCCGATGATCTCGGGCGCGGCGAGCGACGGCGTCAACGGGACCAGGTCGTAGCGGCGGATGCTGCGACCGGCCACGACCACGAATCCGAGCAGCGCCGCATAGCCGAATGGATACGCCGCGATCCCGTACTTCGGCAGAAAGTCGACGCAGCCGAGGTAGGCGATGCCGAACGCCAGGATCAACGATCGGATGCGCAGCTGCTCGGTTCCCCGCGCGTGCGGATACGCGCGGATGAACTCGACGAGCGACAGGATCAGGTAGCCGAAGAAGAACAGCAGGAACGCGATGCCGACGCCGGTCGAATAGCGCGGATAGACGCCGAACCAGTACTGCTGTACGTTTGGAATCAGGTCTTCGGTCAGCACGGCGATGGCGCTGAAGAAAGCAGCAAAGCTCCACGCGGCGATGACCGCGATGCGTCGCCGCCGCTCGATGCGGAGGATCTCGACAGTGAACCAATAGATCGCGGGTGCGATGAATGGGACGCCGAAGTACGCGCGTCGCGCCCAGCCGAGTGCGGTCTCGGGATCGCGAGCGCTGTACATGAATGTGAAGGACGTCATCCAGACTGCGACTGCGGCAGTCATCGCGAAGAACGCGGCGGTGACGCTATCGAAGCGGCGCGCCATCACGCGCAGCCCGAACGCAAGGATGAGGATCGCCGTCACCGCGACCGGAACCGCGGCGGGAGAGAAGGTGTACACCGCGGCAAGCGATGCGGGCATGATTTCGTGATCTGTTGAACCGACGACCCGACGGGTTAAGAGCCCGTCGGTTCAGATTGTAGGCGAGCGAGGTCGGATTCGGCAGCAATGAAGCCGAACGAGCTCCACTGTGGACCAGCGGTCACGCGCCCGAACACCGGCCGTGCCCGCTCCGGCTGACCGCCATAGAGCCACCAGTTGCCGACCCCGTAAAGGATCGTCGCCCCGTCCACCGTCGCCGGATTCTCATTGCTCATTTCCTCCGGCGCAATCTCGCCGCGATACATGAGCAGCAACCTGTGATACGCGGCGTTCTCGATGATCTCCATGTCGGTGCTGATCGGCTCGAGGACGCGTTCGGCATCGGCGGGACGGCCGAGGCGGCGCAGGGTCATGTAGAGCCAGTGTGACGCGGAGACGACGCCGTCGGGATTCTTCGACAGCTCCAGACACGTGCGCCAGGCGGGCAGCGCGTTCTCGAAATCGCCTCGGAGGTAATGCGCGAGCGCGAGGTGATACCAGATGTTCGACTGCAAGGTCGTGAGCGGGATGTTGCGCGCGTTCGGCAAGCCATCGGGCTCGATGGTGTCGGCTTTTCCGCGCTCGAGACTCGCTGCTTTGGTGAGATCGGTAACGGCGCGATCGAACTGGCGCATCGTGATCCAGCGATGGCCGCGATGGCGCAGCATGCGCGCGTCGCGCGGATGTTTGCGAACGCCTTCGCTGAAGATGTCGATCGCCTGCGCGTAATGGCCGAGATATGCGGTGCGGCGGCCAAGCCAGATGATCGCGTCGGCGGCGTTCGGATTTTTCTCGTACGCCGCGCGCGCTTCGGCGAGGTTCCTCTCGAACAGCGCGCGCGTTTCGGCGTAGAGCGGCGGAGGCGGTGCGTCGGGAAGCGTCGGAGGCGGTAGTGGCGGTGGGGTCGCGCAGCCGGCGAGGAAGACTAATGCTGCTGCTGCTGCTGCTGCAAGTCTGCGCATGGGCTGTAGAGTCTACACATGCACCCCGACATCGTGATCCTCGGCGCCGGCGTCATCGGCGCGAGCGTCGCCTGGCATCTCGCGCAACGCGGTTGCCGCAACATCGTGGTGCTCGATCGCGCGAACGATTTCGGCGGCGGCAGCACGTCGAAAGCGACGGGAGGCTTCCGCGCGCAGTTCGAGATGGAGACGGAGGTGCGGCTTTCGCTGCGCTCGCGCGAGAAGCTGATCGCGTTTCCGGACGAGATCGGATGCGACTCCGGCTATCGCCCGGTCGGCTATCTCTTTCTGGCGTGCAATGAAGACGAGCTGGCGTCGATGCGCAACGCGCAAACGGTGCAGCACGCGTGCGGCGTTTCGGAATCGCGCATGGTCACGGCCAAGGAAGTGCGTGCGATCAATCCGGCGATCGGCGACGCAACGGTAATTGGCGGCTCGTTCTGTCCGACCGATGGATTCATCCGGCCGATGAACATCCTGCGCGGATACGCCGACGCCGCGAAGCGTCTCGGCGTGAAATTCGAATTCGGCGTGGAGCATCGCGGCTGGCGCGTCGAGGCCGATCGTGTAGTCGCGGCGCAGACTTCGAATGGCGATGTGCAAGCGGGCGTGTTCATCAACGCCATGGGTGCGTGGTCGGGCGCGCCGGTGGTCGCCGTGCGCCGCAACATCGCGGCGACGGTGCCGACGTCGATCCTCAGCGAGTCGATGCCGATGACGATCTGGGCCGGCGACTGGTACCACGTGCGCGCGCGCGACGGACGCGTGCTGCTGGTGTGGCCGGACGATCCGCCGTACGAACACTGGCTGGCGTGGGTGCAGCGGTTGACACGTTCGCGGATGCCGTGCCTCGCCGATGTTCCGATCGACGAATGCTGGATGGGGTTTTACGAGATGACGCCGGACGGGCGTGCGTTGCTCGGCCGGTCGCCTTCGTTCAGCAACGTCTTTCTCGCGACCGGGTGCTCGGGACATGGTGTGATGCACGCGCCTGCGATCGGGGAGGTCGTGGCGGAGATGGTGATGGGAACGGCAAGCTCGATCGACGTGCGCGATCTGCGGCCCGATCGCTGGAACGCCGGCGTCTCGCCGGCTGAGTAGGCGGCGTCTCGCCGCCGTCCTGGGGCACGGGAGCGGGACGCTCCCTGCTCAGCCGGCGGGACGCCGGCGTTCCACCAGCAACGCGCAGCAGGTGACGCCGCCTTCGGCTTTCGCCAACTCGTCGGCATGAACGGTGCGAACGTTCAAGCCTTGCAAGCGCTCGAGAGTCTCCACGAACGCCGCCGGATAAATCACCGTCTCACCGAGCCACAGCGCGTTCGCGCCGAACTCCTCCACCGCGTCGATGAACCGCCATCCCGCGAACGGCGCGACATCCACCCAATCGCGATTCACGAGCAGCGTGTCGTGCGGCAGGCGTGTGATCGCGGTCTTCAGATGCAGCGCGCCATGCACATCAACGGCGATCACCTCGCGTCCGGTCAGCCTTTGCAGTTGCTCGCGACCGGCATCGTTCGAGCGCGACGTGCGGCCGACGTAAATCCGATCGTTAAGCACCAGCACGTCGCCGCCGTCGAGCGTGCCCGGCGATTCGATGCGCACCAGCTTCCGATGCGGCGCCAGCGCGTCCGCGACGACTTGGACCTCGCCGCGCCGCGATTCCGCACCGGGACGCGTGATCACCGCCAGCTCCTCGAGCACCACCGCCGTGTCTTCGATGAATACGCAATCGGGATACGCGGGATCGCCGGGCAGCGAGAGCACTTCGCATCCAAGCTCGCGAAGCAACGCACGGTACTGCTCATGCTGCTCGCGCGCGCGCTCGTAGTCGATCGGCACGCGATCGATGTGGGTCAGCTCCGCGTGCGCGATCGATGGCGAAACGTCACGCGTCAACGCGATCATCATGACGCCGCCTCGCGAATCGCGTCGCGAATGATCTCCGCGTGCGCGACCAGACTGTGATCGCCTTCGTCGAGCTCGATGAAACGCGAGCCCGCGACCAACCGTCCCGATGTTTCCCACTTGCGCCACGTCTCTTCCACCACGTCGAACGGCACCGTCTCGTCCTTCCGTCCCATCACCACCGTCACGCGCGACGGTGGCGGCTCGTCATCGACGTAAAGCTCCGTGATCTGGTCGAAGAATGCGCGATGAATCGGCGCGTCGGCGTTGCGCGCATAGTTGAAGACCATGATCGGATCGCCGTCCGGAATGCGCGACTTCCACCGCTGCGCGATACCGAGTGCCGGCGCGATCAACACGAGCGGCAACGCCAGTCCGCGACGCGCCACCGAAAGCGCGATCAAAGCGCCGAGCGAGCTGCCGACGATCGCCTGCGGCGGGATCGCGTGCGCACACTCGAGCGCATGCTCGAGCACCGCGTCGAGATCGAGACGCTCGAACGACGGCACGTTCAGGTCAGGCGCGTTCAGCTCGATGCCGTGCGGCGCCAGCAGCGGCCGCAGCGCCGTGATCTTCGCGCTCGCCGGCGACGAAGCAAAGCCGTGGAAGTAGAGGACGGAAGTCATGCCCATCGTCAGCGTACAATTTCGCAACCTCCCATGACCACTCCCGCCGGCGACGCTGACGTCACCGCGCGCATCGAGTCCGATGCGCGACGCACTCCCCGCGTTCGCGCCTTCGAGTCGCAGTTCGCGCCCGGCACGATCATCGCCGGCCGCTACCGCATCGCCAGCCTCCTCGGCGCCGGCGGCATGGGCGAGGTCTATCGCGCCGACGACACGAAGCTCGACCAGCCGGTCGCGCTGAAGTTCCTTCCCGCCCGCTTCGCGCGCGACCCGATCCTCCTCGGCCGACTGCACGATGAAGTGCGTCTCGGTCGCCAGATCGCGCATCCGAACGTCTGCCGCATCTACGACATCGTCGACTGGGAAGGGAAGCACTTCGTCGCGATGGAGTACGTCGACGGCGAAGACCTCGCGAAGCTGCTGCGGCGCATCGGTCGACTCGCCGAAGACAAAGCGGTCGACATCGCGCGCGGCATCGCGGCGGGTCTGATGGCCGCGCACGCGAAAGGGATCCTGCATCGCGACCTGAAGCCGGCCAACATCATGATCGACTCGCGCGGCGAGGCGAAGGTCATGGACTTCGGACTCGCGCTCGCCGACGACGAAGACGACGGCACGGTCTCCGGCACGCCCGCGTACATGGCGCCGGAACAACTGAGCGGACAACAGGCCACGGTGCGCAGCGATCTGTACGCGCTCGGCCTGGTGATGTTCGAGCTCTTCACTGGCAAGCGCGCGCGCGGCGGACACGAGACGATCCCGCCGTCGAGCCTCGTCCGCGATCTCGACTCCGATGTCGAGCGCATCATCCTGCGCTGTCTCGCGCCCGATCCCGCGCAGCGCCCCGCATCCGCGCGTGAAGTGATTCACTCGCTTCCCGGCGGCGATCCGCTCGCCGCGGCGATGGCAGCAGACGCCCTCGCCGCGCGTGGTCGCCGCGGCAGGAAGCGAAGGGAGTCTCTCGCCACGAATCGCGTGGACGTTGCTCTCATCGTTCGCGGTGTTGCTCGCACTGTTCATCATCGCCGCACGCGAACGCTCCGCCGTCACCGGGCTCGCGCTCGAGCGGTCTCCCGACGTGCTGCGGCAGCGCGCAAAAGAGACGCTGCAGGCGCTCGGAGTCGTTGCCGATGGCGAGCCGATCGCCGTGTTCCACGAGCTGCACGCGTACGCCCAGTGGATGCGCGAACACGATGCGCGCTGGTGGGAAACATGGCGCCGCGGCCTGTCGCCGGTCCAGTACCGTCTCGAGTACGGGATGGACGTTGCCATGTCGCTCGTCATTCCGGGCACTGCATCGGCGCCCGGATGGACCGCGGTCGACATCGATCCGCACGGCCGCGTCACCTACCTGCTCGCGACGCCGAAGACGCCGCCGACGCCGAAGTCGCTCGACTGGAAACCGGTGCTTGCCGCGGCCGGCTTCGAACCCGCGAAATTGCGTCCGGTCTCGTCGACGCACGCACCGGCCGCGCCGTTCGATGCGCGTGCCGCGTGGACCGGGACGTATCCAGGGGATCGCACGCCGGTGCGCGTGGAAGCGGCGGCGTGGCAAGGCACGCCTGTCTTTTTCCGCGTGACGGGACCGTGGGAGGAAAACACGGTGCCTGCGCCGACGGGATTCGGAAGTCCCATCCTCTTTACGTTTTTTCGTGCGCTCACGTTCGTGGTCTGCGGCTCGGCGTTTTTCCTGGCGTGGCGCAACGTGCGCCTTCGCCGCGGCGACCGGCAGAGCGCAGCTCGCGTCGCAATCGCGTTGCTGCTGATCGAGACGGCCGCTCTTGCGTTGACGCATCCCTGGAACGCGACGGGCACCCGTCCCATCCCGGACCTCCGCCGGATCATCGGTTACTCGATGGTCAGCGCGGCGGTGCTGTATCTGTTGTACATCGCGCTCGAGCCATACGCGAGGAGGCGTTGGCCGGAACAATTGATCGCCTGGGCGCGCCTGTGCGGCGGGCGTGTACGCGATCCATTGGTCGGTCGGCATGTGCTCATCGGCGCGGTCGCCGGTGTCCTGCACGCGGCCATCTCGATCGGAACACGTCTGGTCGCGTCGTGGCACGGGCCGACGAGCGATCGTTTCACCTTTCTGGACGTGCGCGTGCTCGGCGGCGTGCGGCAATCGTTCGCGCACGTGGCGTTCGGCGCGGCGGCGGGATTGAAGCAGGGCTTCCTGTTCATGATGATTCTCGTGATCGCGACGATGATCCTGCGGAAACGGATGCTCGCAGCGGCGTTGCTGCTCGCGATCACATCGACGTACTTCATCATCGCCGTCGGATCGAACCCGGCGCTGATCCCCAGCTACCTCGTGGTTGCTGTGCTCATGGCCGGGGTGGCGGTGCGATTCGGTCTGCTGGCGATGGCCGTCATGCACGGAACCTTCATGGTGTTGCTGGGACCTCCACCACCCGGCGGCCCGGCGTGGATGACGCCACTCGCATGGATTCCGATCATCGCCGTGACGCTGATCGCCGTTTGGGCATTCCGCACGTCGCTCGGCGGACAATCTGCTTTCGGGGCGAAGATGTTCGATGAATAGCGATCAGGACAAAACCGCGCGCGTCGAAAGCGACGCGCAAAGCGTACCGTCGCGGCATCGCGCCGCGGAGTCGCAGTTCGCACCCGGCACGATCATCGCCGGCCGCTACCGCATCGCCAGCATCCTCGGCAGCGGCGGCATGGGCGAGGTCTATCGCGCCGACGACACCAAGCTCGATCAGGCGGTCGCACTGAAGTTCCTCCCCGCTCGTCTCGCACGCGATCCGATCCTTCTCGCCCGCCTGCACGATGAAGTGCGCCTCGGGCGTCAGATCGCACATCCGAACGTCTGCCGCATCTACGACATCGTCGACTGGGAAGGCGCGCACTTCGTGGCGATGGAATACGTCGACGGCGAAGATCTCTCGAAGCTGCTCCGCCGCATCGGACGCCTCGCCGAAGACAAGGCAGTCGACATTTCACGCGGCGTTGCGGCCGGCCTCATGGCGGCGCACGCGAAAGGGATCCTGCATCGCGATCTGAAGCCGGCCAACATCATGATCGACTCGCGCGGCGACGCGAAGATCATGGACTTCGGACTCGCGCTGGCGGATGACGAAGACGACGGGACGGTCGCCGGTACGCCTGCGTACATGGCGCCGGAACAACTGAGCGGACACCAGGCCACAGTGCAGAGCGATCTGTACGCGCTCGGCCTGGTGATGTTCGAGCTCTTCACCGGAAAGCGCGCGCACAGCGGACGAACGCTGCCCGAGCGGATGCGCGAGCTGACCAGCGAGATCACGACACCCTCGAGCCTCATTCGCGATCTCGATCCCACGGTCGAGCGAATCATCCTGCGCTGTCTCGCGAACGATCCCGTGCAACGGCCGGCATCCGCGCGTGAAGTGATTCACTCGCTTCCCGGCGGCGATCCGCTGGCGGCAGCGATGGCGGCGGGAGAAACACCGTCGCCGCGCGTCGTCGCCGCCGCGGGAAGCGAAGGTAGCCTGCGGCCACGCACCGCCTGGGCGCTGCTCGCGGTGATCTTTCTCCTCCTCGGTCTATTGATGCTGCGCGTGCTTGAGTCGCGCGTGGCGCAGACGGTCGGCCTGACGCGGCCGCCGGAGGTCCACGAAGGACGCGCCACGGATCTGCTGCGCCGCTTCGGTCTCCCGGAGCAGACGTTCCGCACGTCGGGATTCGAAGAGAAGTCCGCGTATGCCGCGTGGATTTATCTCAACGATAAGTCTCCGAATCGCTGGGACCGATACAAACGTGGCCTGCCGGTCCTCACGTTCTGGTTGCGCGAGGAGCCGAGGCCGCTGATCGATTCCGCTTCCGGCGCGACGCCGCAGCCGACTCGCACGCGGCCTCCACAGTTCGAGACCGGTTCGGCGTCGATCGAGCTCGATCCGAGAGGACGTCTCATTTCGCTGCGTGCCGTTCCGGCGCCGTCATGGAAACCTCAGTCGCTCGACTGGAATGCGTTGCTCGACGCGGCCGGTCTGCCGCGCACGATGCCGCGCGTCGCGCCGCAGGACATTCCTCCATCGTTTTCCGACGCGCGCATGGCGTGGAGTGGCGCGCACCCCGAGGATGGCACTCCGCTCCGCGTCGAAGCGGCGGCGTTCCGCGGCGTACCGATGTACTTCCGGATCATCGCTCCATGGGACGCAAAGGATCTCAGCGGCGAAATGCCGTTCGGCGCAGGGGGCGGATTCAACATCTTCATCTGGCTGCTCATCGGCGGCACGGCCGCGATCGGCGCCGTGCTGGCGTGGCGCAACCTTCGGCTGCGCCGGGGCGATCGTCAGGCGGCAGTCCGCATCGGAGCCGCCATGTTCGTGCTGCAGTTCGTGGCGGCCTTCATCATGGCCGAGCACGAGCCGGTGTTTACGCACGAGCTCTCGGTCTTCGGGCAATGCATCGCCGAAGGATTGCTGGTCGCGGTTCTCTTCGCGCTGCTGTATGTAGCCGTGGAGCCGTACGTCCGCCGTCGCTGGCCGGACCGTCTCATCTCCTGGGCGCGGCTGGTCGGCGGAAAGTGGCGCGATCCGATGATCGGCCGCGACGTGCTGATCGGATTGATCGCCGGTCTCGTCCACATCGTCATCGCCGCATGGACGGACAAGTTACGCGAGGTCGTGACCGGCGTATCGGCGCAGCCATACGCAGGTCAACTGATGTTGCTCGGCAGTCCGGTCGCAGGGCTGGCGCAATTCGCCAGGGCGATCATCGACGGCATCATGTGGGGCTTGGCGCTGATGACGGTCCTGATGATCCTGACGATCCTCCTGCGACGGCGCGCGGTCGCCGTCGGCGGTTTGTTCGCGCTGATGTTCTGCGGCTATCTCTTCGCCTCCACCGAGCTGTGGGCGATGCCGCCGTTCATCATCATCTCGGCGACGTTCGCGTACATCGTTGCACGCTGGGGACTGCTCGCCTCGATGGCCATGCAGTTCGTATTCATCGCGATCTTCCTGTTCCCGCTGCCCGACGCATTCGCGTGGTACACGGCGCGAGCGTCGACGACGCTCGTGCTCGTGATCGCGGTGGCGATCGCCGCGTTCATCACGTCGCTCGGTGGTCAGCGTGCGTTCGCGGCGAACGTGTTGGACGACTGAGCTATGGAGTGCGGCAGCAAGCTGCCGCGCTCCCTAGCTACTCGTACACCACGCGATACGCGCCGCGGGCGCCGGGAGGCACGTGTGCGAACTCCTCGAACACGACGTCGTCTGCGTTCTCGCGCACCGCTGCCGTCGCGAGGATGTCGTAGCCTTTTGCCCAGGTCTCGCCGAGGATGCAGGCCGAGTTGACCTCGGCACCGAACACGTCGGCGTCGCCGATGCGCAGCATCCGTCCGAACCCGAGGCCGACGCCGAGAAGCACGTGTTCGACGGCGGGGTGATCGGCATTGTAAGTGCGCACGGCGCGCTGCATTTCGATCGATGCGTGCAGCGCTTTCTGCACATTGCGGAAGATCACCAGGAAACTGTCGCCTTCGACCTTCAGAAGAATTCCGTCGTGGCTCTCGACGATCGGCACGAGGATCCGCTCGGCTTCATAGATCGTTTGCAGGAAGTGGATGATCCCGAACTCGGCGACGCCGCGCGAGAAACCGGAGAGATCGGTGGCCATCACGCACCACTCCTCGCCGAACAGATCCCAGATCCTGCGATCGATCGCCTCGCGATCGGCGCCGGGCCGCAACCGTTCGGTCATCAGCTTCTGCAGCCGGTCTTCGGATGCGCCATGAACGACGATGCGGCGGAACGACATGCGCGGCGATTGTAAATCGCTACGCGTCGTTCACCAGCCTGTCGCAGGCCGGGACCTATCATGCGCCGCACAGGAGGAAATCATGCGTCGTACATCCATTGCGTCCCTTGCGTTGGCGATGGTGGTGTCCGCGAATGCCGCGGCCCAGGCCATCAGCACGCCGCCCAACGGCGACAATCAGCGTTCGTCCGTCTCGCAGCACATCGGTCTCGTCGAAGTGAAGATCGACTACAACAGCCCGGACGTCCACGGACCCGATGGCAAAGATCGCCGCGGGAAGATCTGGGGCGAGCTCGTGCCGTGGGGCGCGCCGGACGATCCGTTCGGCACGTGTACCGAATGTCCGTGGCGCGCGGGCGCGAACGAGAACACTGTCTTCACCGTCTCGCACGATGTGAAGGTCGAAGGCCAGCCGCTGCCGGCGGGCCGCTATGGCCTGTTCATGGAGCCGGGCCAGGACGAGTGGACGGTGATCTTCTCGAAGAACCACGCCTCGTGGGGCCATTACTTCTATGACCCGAAGGAAGACGCGTTGCGCGTGAAGGTGAAGCCGTCGAAGGCTGAATACAACGAGTGGCTGACTTATGAATTCACGGATCGCAGGCCGGACAAGGCCACGGTCGCGCTCAAGTGGGAAGAGCTGCAGGTGCCGATCAACATCACGGTCGACAACGCGACCGACCTGCACCTCGCGCAGATCCGCAACGAACTGCGCAACTTCCAGGGCTTCAACTGGCAGAACTGGGTCTCGGCCGCGCGCTACGCGATGAATGCGAAGCGCATGAACGAGGCGTTGGAGTTCGCGGACGCCGCGGTGAACCGCCAGTTCGTCGGCGCCGAAAACTTCCAGACGCTGAGCATGCTCGCGCAGGTGCAGGAAGCGGCCGGCAAGGTCGCGGAGTCGCAGGCGACGCGCGCGAAGGCGCTCGCGCACGCGACGGCCGGTCCGACCGATCTTCATCAATACGGACGTCAGCTCCTCGCGCAGGGAAAGAAGGATGACGCGCTGAAGGTATTCGAGCTGAATGCGAAGAAACATCCGAACGCCTGGCCGGTGCATGTCGGGCTCGCGCGCGGCTACTCGGCGGTGGGACGGTACAAGGATGCTCTGAAGCACGCCAAGCTCGCGCTCGCGCAGGCGCCGGACGATCAGAACCGCAGGGTGCTCGCCGATGGGATCACGAAGCTCGAGGCCGGCAAGGACATGAACAGCTAGTTGATCGTGATCGCTTGTCGGTTGTCCGGTTGGGGCAACCGACAAACATTTCTCAGGTACCGACGACCGACAACTTCAGGCGGAGAGGGGTGTGCGGCCTTCGTTGCATAGGGATGGCATTATGCAACTTTTTAGAGTCTGCGCAAGTTCCAAATGGGATGGAGCGCCGGCGCTCCGGCGCGAGTCCCGTCACCTCTCCACCATCTCCACGGTCGCGTCGACCTCCAGCGCGAATCTCCCGCGGCTGACGGGGACGAGGCGCACATCCGGGCACTTTTCGCTCAGGCGGCGGCGCAGGAGGATGAGGCGGCTCTCGAGATTGTCCTTGACCGGCGGCAGGCCGAGGGCCGGGTCGAGACGCAGCTCGCGGTTGGTGAACTCGCGCCGGCCGTCCCGTTGATGCTCCCGCATCAGCTTCCAGAGGATCCGGCCCGGGACATTGCGGATCAGGTATTCGCCATCGACGAAGATGCAGTCGTCGTTGACGTAGTACGTAAGTGTTCTGCGCCGGCCCCTGTCCGCGCGCGCCGGCTCGGCGGCAGAAGGCCTCGGAGGCGCGGTCTCCTCGCCGTCGTCCGCCATGCGGTCGATGCCGAGGGCGATCTGGTTGCCGACGATCTCGAGATACGCCTCGTGCCATTCACCGAATCGGGTCGGATCGCGATCTTCGACGGCCAGGACGCCGATCAACCGATCGCAAAGCTTGAGCGGGATGACCAGCACGCTCTGCGCATCGGGCAGACCCGGAAGCGGGATCTCCGGCCGCGCGCTTCCGCTCTCGCGCCGTACGGCGCGGCCGTAACGAAGGTTCGCCTCGAGCCCCGTCACGCGGATCACGCGCAGCTCGCTCGCGGCGGTGCCGATCAGGCCCTGGCCGCGCTCCACCTCGGCCCCGACGCCGCTGGTGCCGTAGCCGCGGCTGGCCATCGTCACCAGACGATCCGTCGCACCATCGAGCAGGAGGACCATGGCGTGCGCGAATCCGAAGTAACTCTCCAACGCCTCGAGGACGATCTCCAGGAGCGACTCGAGATCGCCCGCGCGATTGATCTGCTCGGAGATGTACTGCAGCCCTCGGATCTCGTTGCGCGTCCCGTTCATGGAGACGCCACCATCCGCTTCCACAGCCGCGGTGGTCAGGAATCCCTCCACCTTTTCGACGCGCATGACTTCGAATACGTCGGCTCCGATCAAACGGAACACGCCCGACATGCCGGTGTGCGAGGCGATGGCCTGGATGCGGGTGGACATCACGTCGAAAAGCGGCCCGCTCTTTTCCGAGCGTAGAAATCTGAGATGGAGACGATAGGACTGAAAGGTGACGGGATCGTGCAACTCGGCGCAGGCGCGCGGGTTTTCATCGAGGTTGCGGCTGGTCTTGTTGAAGAACTGCCGCGACAACGCGACGTGATCGTCATCGATCAGGTGGATCTGCGTGGCGTAGGTAACGTTTGGTGTGCCATGGGCGTCGCTGGTGCCGATGATGCTCGGGATCACTCCCTGAAAACAGCGCCAGATCGAGTTCAGCGGGATCATCGAATCGAGGCTCCGGCTCGTGGTCCCGGCGTCTGATCGAAGACTTCCTCGACATTCATCTCGATGGCGAAGGCCGGCCAGTGGGCAACGCTTCGAAAGATCCGGCGCGGAAGGCCGATCTCATCGAGGACGTCGGCGAACTCGTTCAGCCTCCCGCGCACGAACGGCGCTTCGTCATCGCCGGCCAGGCGGATGGTCTGGACCGTCCCCTTGAGCTGAACGCCGACGTGCTCGACGACGCGGGTGATCATTACGGCGAGCTTCCTGGTCGCCGCGGCGTTGGCGACGATGTCCCGGCTCGTGGCCACCGGAACGTAGACCGTGGCCCGCGTCAGCGCGCCATCGGTGCTCACGGCGATACCGCGGCAACAGGCCGGAATGGCGTTCGAGTCCGCGCTTCCCACCAGGACGGACGTCCCGGCATCGGCGGCAACGCGGAGGACTCGCTCGTCGAACATGGATAAGTCGTGATTATACGGATGCTCTTAAGAAGATCTTAGGAAGCAGGCCTCCCCTGCCGCATCCGCGTAGTGAATTCTTCAGATTCGCCTAGCGACCTCTTAGCAACCGCGTCTCCTCGCACGACCTACATTGCCGATCGATTGATTGAGGAGAACACCATGAGTGCCAAACAAAAGACTTTCACTGCTTTCGTGATGACCCTGGCCGTGGCCGCCGTGCTGGCGCTGGCCGTCGCCGCGATGGCCGCCAGGAATACCAACCCTCCAGCCGCCGGGAAGCAGGTGGATCTGCAGGCGCGCCGTGTGGCTCGCGGGAAGTACATCGTGAACACCGCCGGATGCCACGACTGTCACACGCCGTGGAAGGTGGGACCGAAGGGCCCCGAGCCCGACATGACGCTCGCGTTGTCCGGACATCCGGAGAGCATGAAGCTGCCGCCTCCTCCGAAGCTGGGCGATGGACCGTGGGTGTGGGCGGCCGCCGGAACGAACACCGCCTTCGCCGGCCCGTGGGGCGTGAGCTACACGGCGAACCTGACGCCCGACAGGATGACCGGGATCGGGATCTGGACCGAGGACATCTTCATCAAGACCATTCGCACGGGACGGCACTGGGGCGTGTCGCGGCCGATCCTTCCGCCGATGCCCTGGTCGGTGTACCGGAACATGACGGATGAAGATCTGAAGTCGGTGTTCGCGTATCTGCGCACGGTCAAGCCGATCAAAAATCAGGTGCCGGAACCGCTGCCGCCTCCGGCCGGGTGAGGGCCGAAGTCAAATCGGAGCGCCGGCGTCTCGCGCCGGCGCTCCCTTGCTGAGCACGTTGATGTACGTGCGCAGCGTTCCATCTGCCAACAGCACCTTCACCTTCGACGGCGACACCGCTTCTGTCACCTCGAGCGTTCTGCCGAACACACGCAGCGCGAGCTCATCGATGCTCACCGGCTCTCCGATCAATGGATCGTACGCGAGCCGGTCATTGCAGCAGACGTAATGCGTGCTCCATTGCGGTTTGCCGATGCCGGAAAAGCGCACCGGAATGAGCGGCCGCGAGATGGTGTGCTCGTCCGTCACGGCGAGATCGCGAATGCGGCCGATCCATGGATTCGCACGGAGCGGATTCGCACGGGGCGCCGCGTCTTCCGCGCTCAGGAGCTCCGCAAGCCGCACCGCGTGGGCGACGCAATCCTCGATGTATTGCGTCGCCATCAACGCGGACGTTTCGCGGAGATACGCGGAAACGGTTCCTCGGAGTTCCTCGGATTCCTCGGAGTTCCTCGGGTTTGCAGCTTCCCCCCGAGGAACGCCGGGGGACTCCGAGGAACCCGAGGAACCGAAAATGTTCACTCCGGGAAGAAGCACTGCACGCCCTGCGCTTCGACTGCTCTTCGCAGCGCGATGCGGCAGGCGGTGGTCTCGCCCGGCGTCAACGACACGAACGGCGGCTCGCCATTGACGTTGCAGTTCGCGGAAACGCTGTCGATGATCGCGGTGGCGCCGGTTTGCGTCAGCACGAAGATGAACGTCTCGTCCGCAATGCATTGCTGGACCGGCACCGCTCCGCTGGCGATGTCGTTGAAGAGCTGCAACGTCGCCCCGCACGGGCACGTGGCCGTCAGGCATGGCGGCGGCATGCCGGTTTTCTTCTCGTAGTTGCGCCGGACCGCGGCGCACGCTTCGTCGGAAGCGCGCTTATTCGGATCGTCGCAATCCATCGCTTCGCAGAACGCGGTACAGAGGCCTTTGGCGGCGCCTTTCTGCGTGTCGCAAACGGTTTCCTGCGACGGTGTTTGTTTGTCGGGCGTCTTCGCAGACGCGTTGCCGGCGCCGACAATGGCGGCGCCAACGAGGACGAGTGTCCACACGGAATTACGCAAGGGGAGCCTCCTCTCTCAAAAGGGGGTAGATGCACAGCTTAATGTTTTGGGTTGACAACTACAACAGGAACGCCACTGCTGAAGGGGTGGCGCGTCGCACTGCGCTCGAAGCTACACCATGCGCAGGAGCACAAACCTTGCCGCAAATAACAAAAAGGGCGCCCGATGGGCGCCCTTTTTTTCGGCGTTCAGTGCGATTGAAAATCAGGCCGTGGGACGCGAGATCGGCACCTTTGGCGGCTCCGGCGCGTTCTTGATCACGCCCATCGCCATCTGCAGCATCGACGTCACGTCGGAGACGTTGGCCGGCACGACCATCGAGTTGCCGCTCTTCGCCAGATTGCCGAACTCCTTGATGTACTGCTCGGCCAGGCGAAGCTGCATGGCTTCGAAACCACCCGGCATTTTGATGACTTCGGCCACGCGCCGGATGCCTTCGGCGGTCGCGGTCGCGATCGCAAGCGTGGCCTGCGCGGAGCCTTCCGCTTCGTTGATCTGCTGCTGGCGCTTCGCCTCGGAGTTCTTGATGACCTGCGCCTTGTGACCGTCGGCGTTGTTGATCGCGGCGTCGCGCTCGCCTTCGGACTGCAGGATCACGGCGCGCTTCTCACGCTCGGCACGCATCTGCTTTTCCATCGCGGCGAGCACGTCGTGCGGCGGCGTGATGTTCTTGATCTCGTAGCGCAGGACCTTCACGCCCCACGATTCCGAAGCCTTGTCGACCTCGGCCACGACCTCGGTGTTGATCTTGGTGCGCTCCTCGAACGTGCGGTCGAGATCGATCTTGCCGATCTCGCTGCGCAGGTTCGTCTGGGCGAGCTGCTGGATGGCCCACGAGTAATCGGAGATGCCATACGAGGCGCGCTCCGGATTGAGAATCTTGAAATAGAGCACGCCGTCCACGCCGACCTGCACGTTGTCCTTCGTGATGCAGGTCTGCTCGGGAACGTCGAGCGCGATCTCCTTGAGCGAGTGCTTGTAACGGACGACGTCGAGGAACGGCATCAGGATGTGCAGCCCCGCGTCGAGGGTGCCGGAGTATTTGCCGAGGCGCTCGACGACCCAGGCTTGCTGCTGTGGAACCACGCGGACGATCTTCGAAATGACGATCATCGCGAAGACGGCCAGTACGACTGCAACGATGAGATTACCCATGGCTGTTTCCTCTTGCTGGAAGTTGGTCAGGAAGCGCGCACGTGGATCACCAGCCCATCCACGTTCGCTACGATGCACCGCTGCCCGCGGATCAACGCGGTTTCTCCTACATTGCGTGCGCTCCACGTGGAGCCGCGCATCTCCGCCCGCCCATTCCCGCCAACGCCGATATCTTCGAGTGCGAGAGCTTGTTCCCCAACCAGCGAATCAACGACTTTCTTCTGGTCGAGCTTCAATTTTTTGACGAGAACCGGCCTCAGGAAGAAGAACGCGATGAGCGAGGTGCCGGTGAAAATGACGAGCTGAGCCCACAACGGCAGGTCGACGCCGAGCGCGGCAAGGATGGCCACGACGAACGCGCCGACGCCAAAGAAACCGATGTGCAGCGTGGCCGCGGTGAGCTCCACCGCGAGAATCCCGAAGCCGATGAGGACCCAGATCCACCAGGACATGTTTTTGTGCGCGGAAGGGTAACACGGCTATCTGGAGCGACGGGTCTCAGCCCGTCGACGGCGTTCGACGGTCTAAGAGCCCGTCGCTCCAGGATTGAGATAGCGCCGCAACAACGCGTACTCCTCGTCATGCGGCACCACGTCGTAGCGCTCGATCTCGTCGGGCCGCACCAGCGCGACGTCCGCCACTTCTTCGGGATCGAGCACGAGTCGCGCGAGATCGATCTCGCGCGATGCGATGAAGACCTCGTGAAACTCGTTTTCGATGTACGCACCTTCGTTCAGAACGGCGTGCCATCGTAGTGTATCGAGGTGAGTGAGGTCCGCGGCGCGCAACGACAGGCCGAGTTCTTCGTGTGCTTCGCGGATCGCGCAGTCGACTGCACTCTCCCCTGCCGACACGTGACCCGCAACAGAGATGTCCCACCGGTCCGGCCAGTTCTCTTTGTGCGTCGATCGGCGCTGCAACAACACGCGTTTGTCGGGCGCAACCAGCCACACGTGCGATGCGAAATGCCAGTCGCCATCGCGATGCACGTCCGCTTTCGGTTTCGTGCGGCCGGTGCGAACACCGTCGCTGGTGAGAACGTCGATGAGCTCCACGCGCGTCTATAATCACCGCAATCCCTATGTCTTTCACCCGCAAATATCTGCAGTGGCTGGTGGTCCCGCCGATCTTCATCAGCATTCCGCCGGCGCTCCTGTTCCTTTCGCAGGTCGTGCAGCTCACGACCACGAGCGCAACCGGCCTGGTAGTGCTGCTGGCGGTGACGTACGCGATTGGCTGCGTGGTTTTCACCCTTGGCGTTCGCCCGCAGGCGCAAGCGGTGGAAGAGGCTCTCGCGCGCAGAGGCGATTTGTCGAAGGCGATGTCGGATTGCCTCGACCGCACGAAATCACTCTCGGTGCTGCTGTGGGCCGGCGGCGGAATCGTGTTCGCGCTCATCGCCGCGATGCTGTTCATGCGCTCCGCCCTCGGCGCCGCGTACTTTCTCGTGGCTACGCTGATCTCGGCGTTCGTGTCGATCGTGTGGGGCTACGCGATGGGCAAATATCGCCTCACGGAAGCGGCGGCCGAGGCGGGACAGCGCGTGCATTACGTCGGCAACGAGCTGTCACTGGGAAAGAAGATCGCCATCGTCTTCATCGGCTCGCTGACGATCTCCATGGCCGCGCTGATCCTGCTCGTCTCGTCGCGCGTGTCGACGACCCTGGAGATCCTGGCCATCACATCGGCGTCGGAGCGGTTCACGCGCGTCTTCGACAGCGCAAACATCCTCGCGACAGTCGACGAGGCCTCACTCGAAACGCTGCGGCTCTACATCCCGAGCGAGTACTCACTGCACCTCATCGATCCGAAAGGCAACGTCACGACGACGAAGCAGGGCGACGCGCTCGAGCCGAACGAGGTCGAAGCCATCCGCAAGATGGGCACCGGCGACAGCCGCGCATTCATCGGCGCGCATGTGAGCCGATTCGCGAAGCTGAAGGACGGCTCGATCCTGGTGCTCGCGATTCCATGGACGCCTTACAAGAACATCCCGTTTCAGATCACGTTCTACACGCTCATCGTCGCGCTGCTGACCACCGCCGTTTTCAGCGCCGCGACGATCGTGCTGTCGCGCGACGTCACCCGGCCGCTGCGCGAGCTGCGCGAGCTCGCGCGCGAGATGGCCGAGGGGAACTTCGATGTGGCACCGCGGGTGTTTGCGGATGACGAGGTGGGCCAGCTCGCCGACAGTTTCGGTGAGACCCGCTCCAACCTCCGCCGCCTTCTCGGCCGCGTCGGCGGCAGCGGCTCGACCATCACCGACGGCGTGCGCGTCATCACCGGCGGCACCGAGATGCTGCTGACACGCTCGCAGGATCAGACCAACCTCACCCAAAGCTCCTCGCTCGCCGTTGAGAACGTGCGCAGCGGCATCGGCCGCGTTCTCGGCGCCGCGGACACGGTCTCCGATCTGACGCAGGACGCGTCGGCGCGTGCGCTCGAGCTGCAGGCGTCCGCCGAGGAAGTCGCGCGGAGCATGGATGTGCTCTTCCAGTCGGTGGAAAAGACCTCTTCGTCGACGACCGAGATGAACGCGTCGATGAACGAGATGTCGCGACGGACCGACGTGCTGGCCGGCATCGGCGACGAAGTGCTGTCGTTCGTTTCGCAGATGGAGTCGACGGTGAGCGAGCTGCTGTCGAGCGCGCAGTCGACGGCCGAGCTCGCGCAGCAGGCGCGCGAAGACGCGAGTGCTGGCGGCGCCGCGGTCAATCGCACGGTGGAAGGAATCAACTCGACGCACGAGCTGACGACGAGCACCGCGCGCACGATCGACGAGCTGCAACGGAGCGTCGGCCAGATCAGCCAGATCCTGAACGTGATCGAGGAAGTCGCGAACCGCACGAACCTGCTCTCGCTCAACGCGGCGATCATCGCGGCGCAGGCAGGCGAACAAGGGGCGGGATTCACGGTCGTCGCCGACGAGATTCGCGAGCTCGCCGAGCGCACGCGCGGCTCGACCAAAGAGATCGGCACGATCATCAAGGCGGTACAGGGCGGCTCGCGTCTGGCCGTGCAGAAGATGCACGAGGGAGTCGCGCGCGTCACCGATAACGTGAAGCTCGCGCAGGACGCCGCGCAGTCGCTGTCGAAGATCGTGGAGAGCGCCTCGCGCTCGTTCGACATGGCCACGCGCATCTCGCGCGCGCTCAGCGAACAGTCGGCGGCCAGCCGGCGTCTGCACGAGGTCACCTCGCGCATGTCCGATCACATCTCCGAGATCAACCGCGCCACGCGCGAGCAGGCGCGCGGCACGCAGATGATGGCCCAGGAATCGGAGCGCGTCCGCGACATCGCCGCGCAGGTCAAGAACGCGACGGAAGAACAGTCGCTGGCCGGTAAAGGGATCACGCTGGCGCTGGAGAAGATCGCCGACGACGCACGCGCCATGCGCGATCTCCTCGAACGGCAGTTGCAGGAAACCGATCGCATCGCCGACGCGTCGCGCGTGATGCTCGACATCGCCCAGAAGAACGACGCCATCGCGCGCGAGTTCAATTCGACCGTGCAGGACCTCGTCCGCAGCGGCAACGAGTTCGAAAGCGAAGTCACGCGATTTCGGTTCAAGGGCGTGGACGCGTAGACTGAGTACGGCAAATCCGACAAGACCAAGGGATAGGGAGGGGTTCATCGATGCGGCATCGATCCGTGCTCGCGGTTCTGTTCATCGTGTTGTGCGCGTCCGCGGCGTTCGCGCAAACCACCGTCAACCCCGCCAACCTCGGCGCATGGCAGGAGCAAAACTCCACGTGCGGCGCGGCGAACACGGGTGATACCGGCTTTCAAAGTGGACCGGGCACACCTCCGCTCGGCGCGGGCAGCGCCTCATTGACCGTCGGTGCGAACGGCGACTCGTTCAACACGTTCCGCTACACCGGCTTGAATGGCGTGTTGCTCAGCAGTCTCACGGAGCTCGAGTACTCGACCTACGTGCAGGTGGACGGTTCCGGCGGACAGGCGCCGTATCTGCTCCTCAATCTCGACTACGACGGTGACACGGTCATCGAGGATCAACTCTTCTTCGAGCCCGTGTATCAGACCGGCGCGTACAGCGGCGATCCCGTACCGAATCAAGGCACCGTCACCACCGGAACGTGGCAGACCTGGGATGCGCTCGGGGGCGGCTGGTGGTCGACGAGTGACGGATTCGGCGGCCCGCCGCTGCACACGCTCGCGGGCTACATTGCACTGCACCCGACCGCGCGCATCATCAACACTGCCGGTGGCCTGGGCGGCTTCCGCGTGTCTTCTGGTTGCGGCGGTGCGGCTTGGACGAACTTCATCGGCAACTTCGATGCGGTTCGCATCGGTGTCAGCGGCACCACCCAGGCATTCGACTTCGAACCGACGCCGACCATCGACTCGATCAGCGACGTAACGGAGAGCGAAGGCAGCGGCGGCACCACGAACTTCGTCTTCAACCTGACCCTCGACAGTCCGGTCTCGCAGACGGTGACCGTCGATTACACGCTGGCGGATGGCACGGCGAACGCGCCGGGTGACTACGACGGCACCGGCGGCACCGCCATGTTCGCGCCGAATACGACCACAGCCACCATCACCGTGCCGATCGTTCCCGATCTGGCCTTCGAACCGAACGAAACGTTCTTCGTCAATCTCGCCAATCCGCAGAACGCGGTGCTCGGCAGCGACACGCAGGGACAGGGCACGATCGTCAACGACGACGTGGCTACCGCGGTCCTTTCGGGCACGAAGGTGGACAGCGGAACGTTCACCGTTGGCAGCACCGTCACCTACAGCGTCATGCTCACCAACAGCGGTTCAGCGGCATCGTTGAACAACCTCGGCGATGAATTCGTCGATCTCCTTCCCGCTGAGCTCACGCTGGTCAGTGCAAACGCTACGAGTGGCACCGCAGTCGCGAATATCCCCTTGAACACCGTGACCTGGAACGGTTCTGTCGCGCCACTCGGCGGCAGCGTGACAATCACCATCACCGCCACGATCGAGGCCGTGCCGATCGGCACGACGGTCTCCAACCAGGGCACGATCAATTACGACAATGATCTGGACGGGACGAACGAATCGTCGACCACCACGGACGACCCGTCGACTGCGGCACCGAACGACCCCACTTTGTTCGTCGTCACCGGCGTGGTTTTAAGTGGCACCAAGGTCGCCAGCGGTGCATTCACGGCCGGCAGCACCGTCACGTATACCGTTACGCTGAACAACGGCGGCACATCCGCATCAGCCGACAGCACCGGCGATGAGTTCGTCGATGTTCTCCCCGCCGAACTGACGCTGGTCAGCGCAGTTGCGTCGGCCGGTACTGCCGTCGCAAACATCGGTACGAACACCGTGACCTGGAACGGCAGCGTTCCGGCGAGCGGAGGCGGCAGCGTCACCATCACCATCACCGCCACGATCGATCCGGTTCCGATCGGCACCATCATCACGAATCAGGGCACGATCAACTACGACGCGGACCTGAACGGATCGAATGAAACATCGACCACGACCGATGATCCGGCCGTCGTCGGAACGAACGATCCGACGTCGTTCGTCACCACCGGCGCGATCGTGTCCGCTCAGAAGCAGGTCAGCGATTCCACACCGGCTCCGCATTCGGTAGGCGACACGGTCACCTATGAGGTCATCCTGAGTAACTCCGGTGATGCGGCGTCGCCGGACAGCGCGGGCGACGAATTCGTCGACGTCCTTCCGGCCGGCCTGACGCTGGTCAGCGCCGCAACCGCACCTCCGGGAACCGGAACGATCGTAGCGAACGTCGGCACCAACACCGTCACCTGGAACGGATCCATTCCGGCGCACGGAAGCGTGGTGATCAACATCACCGCCACCATCAATGCGGGCACGCAAGGCACCACGATCAGCAACCAGGGCACGGTGAACTGGGACTCTGACCTGAATGGCACCAATGAATCGACCGGGGTGACGGACGATCCGGATACCGGTGCGTCAGGCGACGCGACGGTCATCGCCGTCGCAGCCGCGGTCGATACGCTCACGAAAACGGTGTCCGGTACGTTCACTCCGGGCAGCACGGTGACGTACACGGTTACCATCACGAACACCGGCGACACGGCGTCGCCGGACAACGTCGGCGACGAGTTGACGGACGTCCTGCCGTCGTCGCTCACGCTGGCCACCGCCAACGCGTCATCCGGCACCGCGGTTGCGAACCTCGCCACCAACACGGTGACGTGGAACGGCGCAGTCGCCGCCGGCGGCAGCGTCACCATCACCATCACGGCGATTCTCGAAGCCGGCAACGAAGGCCAGACCATCAGCAACCAGGCCACGCTGAACTACGACTCGGACGGCAACGGCTCGAACGAGACCGCGGTCCTCAGCGATGACCCGGCCACGCCGGCACCGAACGATCCGACCACGTTCGTCGCCGCAGGGGCCAATGTCGCGGGCATTCCGACGGCGTCCGAATGGGGCCTGCTGCTGTTGGCCATGGGCCTGGCGATGCTCGCGGTGTTCAAAATGCGTTGACGTTGCTCCTCTGCACAGTCCGTAATTGCAAAGCGCCGCTCGTCCTCGACGAGCGGCGTTACGTTTGCGCGAACGCACACGCGTTCGACGTCGCGCGCAGCGGTTACGTGAATCTGCTGCAGCCGCAGGACAAGCGCTCGAAGACTCCGGGCGACACACCCGAAGCGGTGGCGGCGCGCAGGCGGTTTCTCGAGCGCGGTCATGCCGCGCCGCTCGTCGACGCGATCGTACGCGCGCTGCCGTTACGGCAAGGCGACACGCTGCTCGATGCCGGCTGCGGTGAAGGACATCATCTCGCCGCGTTCCGGAGCGCGTATGGCGTCGATGCACATGGCACCGACATCTCCGTGCCCGCGATCGAGCTCGCCGCGCGCCGCTATCGCGATTGCTCGTGGGTGGTCGCGAACGCCGATCGCTTTCTGCCGTACGAAGACGCCTCGTTCCGCGCCGTCGCGTCGATCACCGCGCGCATGAACGCGCCGGAGTTTCATCGCGTGCTCGCGCCGGCCGGCCTGTTGCTCGTGGTCATCCCAGCCGCCGACGATCTCCTCGAGCTCCGCTCCGCCATCCTCGGCGCAGGCGTCGAGCGCGATCGCGTCGACCGCACCATCGAAGCGTTCGCCGCGACGTTCGAGCTCGAACATCGCGAGCGGATCGCGCACACGCCGCGGCTCGATCGCGAGTCGATTCAAGACGTGATGTCGTCGTCGTACCGCGGACTGCGCGCGCGCGAACGCGAGAAGCTCGAGTCCATCGACGCGATACATGTGACGCTCAGCCGCGACCTGCTCGCGTTCAGACGACGCGCGACGACGTGACGTCCTCGCGCGGCCACACGCTCACGAACCCGATTACCGCGAGAATCCACGGCGGAATGAACAGCCGCCAGTCCTGCTGAAGGAACGCGGCCATCAGTCCGAAGATCGCGCACGCTTCGAAGAGCGAGAGCGCCACGATCATCCTCATCCGCGGCGGCGCGGAGACGAGCCGCTTCGGGACCAGCATCGCCGCCACGAACATCGCCAGCGCCAGCAGATACGGCGTCAGGGTCGTGTTGCTGCGCACCGCTTCTTCGAACGGACGCACCGGATTCGGCGCCATCGTGTAGACGAGGATGAAGTAGATGACGGTGCTGAAGACGATGGCGCCCCAGATGATGCGTTCGTGCCTCATGGCTCCGGATGTTAGCGCTGTTGTCGGTCGCCGTGGCCAACTCGAAGCAACGGGCTCTCAGATGTCGAACGCGCCTCGAGCACAACAGCGCTAACATCCGCCGATGCGTCGCACCGTCGTACTCCTGGCTCTCATCGCGCTCTGCGCCTGCACGAGCGTACGTTCGCCGCTCGATCTTTCGAACGCCGAACTGGTCGACCTCACCTGGCCGTACGACGAACAGACGTTGTATTGGCCGACGTCGCCGTCCGCGTTCGAACTCAAGCAGCTCGCATATGGCGCCACTCCGGGCGGCTGGTTCTACTCCTCGTACGCGATCTGCACGCCGGAGCATGGCGGCACGCATCTCGACGCACCGATCCATTTCGCGGAAGGGATGCAGACCGTCGATCGCATTCCGCTCGAGCGCCTCATTGCGCCGGCGATCGTGATCGACGTTTCCGATCGTGCGGCATCGAACGCGGATTATCGTTTGACCGCCGACGATGTCCGCGCGTGGGAGTCGCGGCACGGCGCGATCCGGTCGGGCACGATCGTCTTGTTGCGCACCGGCTGGGGCAAACGCTGGCCGAATCGCAAGGCGTACTTCGGCGACGACACTCCGGGTGCGACCGACAACCTGCATTTCCCGTCATACGGCGAAGATGCTGCGCGGCTGCTGGTCGAGGAACGCCTCGTCGCCGCGATCGGAGTCGACAGCGCCAGCATCGACTACGGCCAGTCGCGCGACTTCATCGTGCATCGCATCGCCAATGGCGCGGACGTTCCCGGACTGGAGAACGTCGCGCACCTGGACCGCCTCCCCGCCCGCGGCGCGCTCGTGATGGCGCTGCCGATGAAGATCGCGGGCGGGTCCGGCGGTCCGGTGCGGATCGTTGCGGTTGTTCCGCGTTAGTTACTCGAACTTGATCGGCCGCACGAAGTGGCACGTGTAGCCGTTCGGATTCTTCTGCAGGTAATCCTGGTGGTACGCCTCGGCCGTCCAGAACTCTTTCGCCGGCACGATCTCGGTCACTACGGGACGCTTCCACGCGCCTGACTGATCGACCTTCGCCTTGACGCGCTCCGCGGCCTGCCGCTGCTCCTCATCGTGAACGAAGATCGCCGAGCGGTACGACGTGCCGACGTCATTCCCCTGCCGGTTCAGCGTCGTCGGATCGTGGATCGTGAAGAAGAACTCGAGGATCTTGTCGTACGAGATCGTGGCCGGGTCGTAAGTGACCTTGATCGCTTCGGCGTGCCCTTCGTGGTTTTGATAGGTGGCGTTCGCGACCTTGCCGCCCGTGTACCCGACTTCTGTATCGACTACGCCCGGCAGCGCGCGGATCAGCTCCTCGACACCCCAGAAACAGCCGCCTGCGAGCGTGGCTGTTTTCAGCTTCGACGCATCCGGCACAGGCGCGTTCTCGAACAGCTTCTTGTACTGGCCGTAGCCTTCCGCCTCGAGACGCGCGACGGGGATGAAACGCATCGACGCGGAGTTCATGCAGTAGCGCAGGCCGGTCGGAGCCGGACCATCGTCGAATACGTGACCGAGGTGCGAGTCGGCGTTGGCAGAGCGGACTTCGTTGCGGACCATGAAGAACTTGCGGTCCGTCTTCGTCTTCACGTTGGCCGCCTCGAGCGGCCTCGTGAAGCTGGGCCAGCCGGTACCGGAGTCGAACTTGTCGAGCGAAGAGAACAGCGGCTCGCCGCTGACGACGTCGACGTAGATGCCGGCCTCGTGATTGTCCCAATACTCGTTGCGGAACGGCGGTTCGGTGGCGTCCTCTTGCGTGACGTCGAACTGGAGCGGCGTGAGCTTCTTGCGGAGCTCATCGGCCGCGGGCTTCGTGTACTGCTGCGACATCGATCCTCCTTTGGAATCGCTGGAAGAGCTGATCATCGGCGCGAGCGGCGCCGGCTGCGACTGCGCGCAGCCGAACACCAGGAGCAGCACTGCCGGAATGCTTCGGAACGTGAACTGGGACACCGCGAGCCTCCTCGATTTCGTCGAACCGTGAAACGATTTCGTACGGTTCGATTATTCGATGCCGGAGGTGCGCGGCGGTTTCAGCAGGCTCGACCGGCGCGCTGCATTCCGACGTCTTGGCTTCTCGCCGGATGGTCTCCCATGGTTTCTCTCTGCTGGCGCAGTTGATTCTGGGTACGGCTATGATCGCGATACGGCAGGCAACATCACGTATATCGGGATCTAACGATGACGCGGGCAATGAGACGTCCTGCGTCGCGACGCGCAACTACTCACCACGCAACCTGTTGGCCAGTGTTACGGACACCGCAGAGCCCGACGATCTTCTGCAACATCAGCTTGAATGGGAATGTCGGCCGCGAACAAGAACATCCGCTACGAGATCGTCTGGTTCGCCGGTCGGCCCGTCGCTCAGGTCACTCCGGGCGGACCGCGTTCAAATGCGCGAGGGCTCCCGCGCGGACCAGCCGCTGCGATTCCCTGGACAGGACGTGGCCATGACCTGAGAAGGCCAGGAGGAAAACTACAACATCTTCCGGTAGTACCCAGGACGCTGTGACGGCACCTCCACAGGTGTTCGCTCGACTCCTGCGCGTTCCAACTTTCATAGCGCGGCGCCTGCGATGAAATCGTTCACAGCTTCGCCATGAGTGAGGTTCAGCAGATGCCCGGCGCCGGCGATCACGCGATCAGGATTCACGCGATGCAACGGGATCAAGCGGTCGCCGCTGCCGTGAATGTGATTGATGGGCATCGGCAGTTCGGCCACTCCTGACCATGAGAAAACGGCGTTGGACGCCCAGCGGACAAACTCGGGCGCAGTCGCACGCAGCATTTCGGTGAAGAGGTCGACGTGTGCGGGAGATGTCGCGCCGAACCAGCGCGCGATGAATGGATGCACGATTCGCGGTGGCTGCCACACGCGATGCGGCACCGCGCGTGCTATGTACCGAAGCACACGCAGGTACTGCGCAACGGCGTGCCGCGAGCGGCAACTTCCGAAGAGGAAGACATTGCGCGGCGCGAGATGCCGCGCCAGTTCGAGCGCGACCATGCCGCCGAACGACGCACCGCCGAGATCGAACGGCTGCGCGGTGTCGATCTCGAGTGCGAGCCGAACGGCGTAACTCGCCAGCGTCTCGCGCGGATCCGCCGGCGCGATCCAGCGGATCGCACGAATCTCCCGCACGGCGCGCTGCGCGTCGAAAAGACGTTCGTCCGCGATTCCGGCGAGGGCGTAGAGCGGCAGCGCCACTCGCTTTACTTCACCCCGTTCCGCAGTTCGCTGAAGTGCGAGGTCTTGATGGCCGTGCTCGTAGTGATCGACTCGCCGTACGACAGGGCCGACAAGCTCAGGTTCGTGCGCGCCAGGTCGATCGCGCCGCGGAGATCGGTGATGTGTGCCGTCTTCGCCGTGGTCGCGTTGACCGTGATGGTCGGGTCGGTGTAGCTGCCGGCGCCGAGTGACGCAAGGGCTCGCACGGCGTTGATCGCGGTGCGGAGCTCTGTGAGATGCGCGCTCTTCAGAAGCGTCGTCCCGCCGACGAGCGGATCGTCCGTGAAGATCACCGTCGTCGCCAGATCGAACGTACTATCGGCCGACTCGCCACCGTTCACGGCGCGCACGCGATAGAGGTACGCAGTGTTAGCGCTGCGGCCGTTGTCGTTGAACGACGTCGTCGCGGTCGATCCGGCGAGGTTGTAAGTGATCGCGTCCGTCGAGCGATAAACGTTGTACGTCAGCGCACCGGCCGATGCGGTCCACGAGACATTGACGGTCGACGTGCTGGTCGCTGTGGCGACGACGTTCGTCGGTGGTAGAACGGTGATGCACGTTCCCGGATACAACGCATCCGCAGCGTGCTTATCCCACGTGAATAGCGTGTAGTTCTGCGTGCTGCTCACAGACGCCGTCATGATCGCCAGGGACGTCTCGCAATCCTCGACATTCGAATCACAGGCTGGAGTAGCGCTACAGGAGACGCTGCAATTCGGAAACGTGCCAGAGCCGGTACACGACCGGAGGTAATGCTGGTTCGAGTGGCGGAATCCGATGCCATGGCCGATTTCGTGCGTCATCACCTCTTCGATCGCTGCCTGCGTTCCGGCATAGCCGTCCTGGAAGACGACGTCGCTGTCATCCATGCTCACAAAGTCCGTGCCGCTGAACGAATGCGTGTCGTTGCCGTTGGAAAAACAGGTCGCCACGACGCCAGAGCCGGTCCAGGATCCGGCGATATGGTCATCGCCACGCGTGGACGGGTTTCCGTCCGCTCCCGGGTCATTGAACACGACTACGTTCACAAGGTCGTCGGAGTTTTTGAGGTTGGGTGTGGTGCCGGCATACTGGATGTTCACTGTGGACTCGCAATCATTCGTCCACGCGGCAAGGGCGTTCTGGATGACGCTGACGCCTCCGTCACCGAGTCCGGACGCGTTTTGCGCCGAGTTTTTCCGCCACAAAACGCCGGCGTTCATGACGGCGGTCGTCCACCGGCCGGGAAACCGGACAATATTCGTGCAGGAAGTGACGGCTGAGAGAAAGCTCACCGAATAGGTGTGAGCTGGCGCCGGAAAGAGCTCCGCGGCCACTCCCCGAGCCTCACCGCGAATTCGCTCCGCAGCAGCAGACGTGGCCAACACGTCCGAGGCCTCGATTTCGTAATTCTTGACGGCGGGCATACGCCCCGCGACCGTCTCCTCGATGTAATGAAGGAATTCGACGTCGAGACGAATTTTCTCTTTGTGAACCTTGCCGTCACGATCCCACCCCGCGATGTCGTCTGCGTCGCGTATCGCAACCGTGTGACCCGCGCTCGTAAGTGCGAAGCGGAACTTTCCCAAGGTCATGTCGGTCGGCGACCAACCGCCGCGGTACGGCGTCAGGAAGAGCAGGACCTCGTCACCAACGCTGAAATGAGCGGCGGAGTGGACGATGGTCCAACGGTCACCGATGGAGCCACCGGGCGAGCTGATTTCGATTGTCGTCCGGGCTCGAAGGTGGCCTTTGAGGACGCGGTCCACGGCGACTTCGTAAATCGTTTCAACGAATCCTCGCTCACGCTCCACGGCGCGTGCGCCTGCGATGTAGCCCGTGATGATGGCGTCGGACTTTGCGATCAACTCCGCATCATCGGGAACGATGAACGTCGTGGCGAATGAACGCGCCGCCGGCAGACAAAACAGCAACGCGATAAAAATGTGTTTGAGCTTCATGAGAGGACGATCTCCGCGCGGCGGACCAAACCGCGATTCAGATTGCTGTTGGTACCACAGGGTAGCGGCCGAACCGGCTCCTGTCACATAAAGTGACTCGCGTCACGCGTTCGTTTCATGGGTGCCCCACCGCGCGCCGCTTCGAAAACTGCAACGTGATCGCCGCGGCGTCGCTGTCCGCGGTCCCGCACGAGTTCGAAACGCGCACCCAGAATGAAGCCGGCTTCGTGAGATTCGGAGTCGTGTAGAACCAGCGGCCGTCGCCGACCGGGTTGCTGTCGTCGGCCTCGTCCCCCTCGTACCACTGGTACCGGAGATCGGTGCCGGTCGCAGCCACGCTGAGCGTGGTGTGCGTGTTCGCGCGAATCTTCGCGGACAGCGGCTGCTCGCGGATCGCCGGCATCGTGCAGAGGATGCCGTTGCCGTAAACCGTCGCGGCCGCGGTGAGGTCGTATTCCATCAGCCCGCCCTTCCAGGCGCACTGCACCGAAGAGTTCATGATCGCGGCCGGGTTACACGGGCCCGGCGCCACGCACGGGCCGTCGCTGGTCGAGTTCTGATTCGAATGGCGGAAGCCGAGCGTATGCCCGACCTCGTGCACCATCACCGTGTCGTAGCAGCTCTGCCCGAACGCGATGTCGTTCATCACGACGTCGACTTCGAACATGTCCCAGAAAGTCTCGCCGCCGATCGAGTATGCGTCGCCGCCGGCGGTGATCCCGCCCACGCCCGCGATGCCGCTGCCGACCACGCCCAGCGGGTCGTTGAACAGGATCGCGTTCTTCCCATCCGTCGCGGCGACGCCGCCGAGGGCGGTGTTGTCCTGGCCGGCATCGCGATAGTCGATCTCGGAGTTCGTCCCGTTCCACTGCGCGAATGCGAGCGCCACGGAAGCGCCGCCATTCGCGCCGACCGCCACGCCGCTCTTCACGAACGAAGCGGACGGCTGCGACCAGCGGAACGGCCGCCCCGACGACGTCATCTGATAGGACCCCCGCGACGCTTCCACCGCCACGCCGCGCCCCTCGATTTCGAACCGCGGGTTCGCTTGCTTCACGAAGTAGTCCGAGTCGACGTCCGGCCTGCGCGCCATGACGCCGCGGACATAGTCGAGAAACTTCGCCGCATCGCGCGCGACTTCGACATGGCTGTCGAGGTTTCCGTTGAAGCCTTCGACATCGGCGCGCAACGCGAGGCGCCGGCCGGCGTGCTCGGTGAAGAAGAATTGCCCCAGAGCCATGCCGAAGGTGACCGGGTCGCCGTGGCGGTTAGTTTCGGTGAAGACGAGATAGCGCCGGCCCGGTTGATATTCGGGCGTGCCGGGGATGTACTGGATCTGATCGCCGATCGCGCCACCGCGCTCGGTGAGCACGAGATGCTGGCCAGCCGAGCGCTTTCCTTTCAGGACCTCTTCGATGCGCAGCGTGTAGCGCGTGATGATGCCGCCGCTCTCCGCGCGCTCGACGAGCGAAGTCACGCCCGCTGCTACCACGATGTCATCCGACCGCTGGATCAACTCCCGGTCAGCCGGCACGATGTACGTGACGGCGTGCGCGCCGAACGCGGCGAGCGAAAGGATGACGGCGATCAGAATGCGGGAGGAGCGCATCGGCAGATTGTACGAATAACGGCCCGGCCTTCATTTGTTCCACGTCACACTCATGCGCAAGTCGCCAAGGGCCATCGCACTCGCATCGCAAAGCCGCATCGTGCTGTTCGCGGCGATCTGGTTGTCGCTGTTCGCATATGCCGGACGTCCGGTCCTGGCGGGCGCGGCCGCAGTGGGCGTCGCGCCGGCGGGAGCGTGGACGATCCTCCTGGTCCTGTCGCTGCTGCCGCTCCTCCCGTTTTTTGCGCGGCGCGGCCACGCCACCGGCTACACGATCCTCGCGTTGTTCTCGTCGCTGCTGGTGCTCGTGCTGCTGAGCGACGTCGCGCGCGGCGTGTACCTCTTCGCGCGCTCGATGGCCGGACGGAGCTGGCCGCTGCTCGATCCGCGCACGCTGATGCTCACCATCCTTGGCGCCGCCGTCGCGCTCTCCGCAATCGGTCTTGCGCAGGCGCGCTGCCCGCGCATTCGGCGCGTCTCCGTGCCGATCGACCACCTGCCGGCGGAGCTCGACGGTTATCGCATCGTGCAGTGGAGCGACGTGCACGTCAGCCACACCATCCGCCGGCGCTTCGTGCAATCGCTCGTCGAGCGTACGAACGCGCTCGAGGCGGATGCGGTCGCGATCACCGGCGACTTTGTCGATGGTCCGCTGTCCGACCTGCGCGATGAAGTCGAGCCGCTGCGCGAGCTGCGTGCGCGCGACGGCGTGTTTTACGTGACCGGCAATCACGAGTACTACTGGCGCGTCAGCGAATGGTGCCCCGCACTCCAGTCCCTCGGCCTCGAGTTTCTGAAGAACGAGTATCGCGTGGTCACGCGCAACGGCGCGTCGATCGTGTTTGCGGGCGTTACCGATCCGGTCGGCCGCTACACGCACAAGCAGGATCCGGTGCGCGCGCTGGCGGGCGCTCCGGCCGAGGCGGTGAAGGTGCTGCTGTCGCATCGCCCGCAGACAGCGAAGGCGGCGAGCAAGCTCGGCGTCGACCTCCAGCTCTCCGGCCACACGCACGGCGGTCAGTTCTTCCCCTTCAACCTGGTGATCAGAAAGTTCCAGCCCATCGTGGCCGGCTTGCATCGCGTCGGACGCACATGGCTGTACGTGAACCGCGGCACCGGGTACTGGGGTCCGCCGACGCGGCTCGCGGTGGGTGGGGAGATCACGGTGCTCGAGCTACGGCGGGCGTAGGGCGCGGAAATCTCCGAGTTTCAGAGTCTCAGAGTCTCAGAGGATCGGCCGCATGTCCTCTTCTTCAACCGCGAGGCCTCTTCGAATGCGCGCTGTCGAAGCCCCATACCCTCTGCGACTCCGAGGCTCCCAATCGGTGACGAAAATCACGCCTCCCCGCCACCCGCGTGATCCCGCTCACGCGGCGTCGCGGATCCCCTGAATCTCTCTCGGGTTGCGCCACATTTGTGCCGCAAACCGTTCCTACCTTGAGGGCCTATGAAACGGTTCTCAATGGTTGTGGTTCTCCTCACCGCGGCTTCGATCCCGGCGCAGACTGTTGCGGTCGCCCCTGCGACGCCGGTCGCAAAGATCGTCCGCTCCTTCGTCGACAACGATTCGTCCGACCTCCGCAGCGTCTACGAGCCCACCGGCTACGCGCTGGTCTGGACGCGCGGCGGCCGTCCGATCGCGCAGGCGCTCAGCGTCATCGCGCAGCTCGAAAACGCTTCATCCAAGGGTCTCGAAGCCGCCGACTATGGCCAGTTCATCGGCCGCATCGCGAACCTTCGCAACGACGCGGACTTTGCGCGCTTCGACGTCGACCTCACCAGCTCCGTCCTCCAATACGCATCCGACCTCCGGCTCGGCCGCGTGAACCCGCGCGCGATGCGCTTCGACTTCGACAACACCGACAAACGGTTCTACGCGCCGTCGCTCATCGCGCAGCTCACGACTTCGAACGATCCAGCCGCGGTGTTCGCGGACCTCGAGCCGAAACATGAAGACTATCGCCGCCTGATCGCGGCGCTCGCGACATACCGCCGCGTCGAAGCCGCGTCGACCGATGACGCGCCGCTGCCGGCCGTGACCAAGCTGTCGAAAGGACAGAGTTACGAGCCGCTATCGCGTCTCGCGTCGCGCCTGCGCCTCCTGGGCGATCTCGACGCGAATGCGGTCGTCGACGGCAACCTGTACGACGGCGCGATCGTCGACGCGGTCAAGCACTTCCAGTCGCGCCACGGCCTCCAGGCCGACGGCGTCCTCGGCAAAACAACCTTCGCGCAGCTCAACGTGACCGCGTCACAGCGCGTGCAGCAGCTCGTGCTCGCGATCGAGCGCTGGCGCTGGATCCCGGAGCAGGGCAACACGTCGACGATCCTCGTGAACATCCCGGAATTCAAGCTCCGCGCGCGCGATGAAAACGGTGAAGAGCTCACCATGCGCGTCGTGGTCGGCAAGGCCGCGGGCCACAAGACCCCGGTCTTCGACGGCGACGTCAAACACGTCGTCTTCCGCCCCTACTGGAGCGTTCCTCCGAGCATTCAACGCGGCGAGATCCTGCCGAAGCTGGAGCGCGACGCGAGCTATCTCGCGAACCATCGCTACGAACTGGTCGACTCGACCGGCCGTTCGCTCGGCACGACGGTCAACGCGGAAACGCTGCGCGGCGTGCGCAACGGTTCGCTCAGCGTGCGCCAGAAGCCGGGCACGTCGAACGCGCTCGGCCTGGTGAAGTTCCTCTTCCCGAACGACAACAACGTGTATCTGCACTCGACGCCGCAACAAGAGCTGTTCGCGCGCACGCGCCGCGATTTCAGCCACGGCTGCATCCGCGTGGAAGATCCGGTCGCGCTCGCGGAGTGGACGCTGCGCGGGCAGGACCAGTGGTCGAAGGAAAAGATCGAGACCACGATTAGCGGCAAGCGCGACGACGTGTACGTGAAGATCCAGCGCCCGGTGACCGTGACGATCATGTACGCGACCGCGGCCGTGACCGCCGACGGCAATGTGCACTTCTTCGACGACATCTATGGCCACGACGTGCAGCTCGCGAAGGCGCTCGCCCCGCAGACGCAGGGCGCGGCAGTGATGGTGGCAGCGAAATAAGTACCTCGGAGTTCCTCGGAGTTCCTCGGAGGGGATTGACTCGGCCGCTTCAGCCCCTCCGAGGAACTCCGAGGAACTCCGAGGAACTCCGAGGTACTCGGTTTACTACACCATCGCCGCCGACCCGATCTCCGGATGCTGCCGCGCGAAATCGACGAGGGTCTGCGCGTACTCGCGCAGGCCCGGCGCGCGAATGCCGGAGCCCGCGAGATCGGCCGTCGCGCGCGAGGTGTCGTACGTCGTCGGATGCACGAAGTAGTCGACCGCGGCCGGAGGAATGCGCATGAGCCGATACACGCCCGGGACGGACCGCAGCGCACCTTTGGCGATCGCTTTGGTGAGCGGCACGCGCAGCACGATCCGTCCAGTCGCACGCGCGATGGTGTCGATGGTCTCGTCGACCGTGAGCGGATTCGGATCGGCGAGCGCATACGTCGCGCCCGCGTTCGTCTTCAATCCGCTGAGGTACACCATCGCCGCGATGATGAAATCGCGCGGCACGACGTTGAAGCGATAGCGCGACGGGCGGCCGACCACCGGCAACACCGCGATCTTCGGCTGCCGCATCAGCCACTGCATCACGAAGTACGGTCCGTCGAACTTCTGCGTGGCGCCGGTCGCACTGTCGCCCACGACGACTGACGGCCGGTAGATCGTCGTCGGAATGCGCGGCATCCGCCTGCGCACTTCCACTTCGGCAAGCTGCTTGGTCTCTTCGTAGAAGTTGTTGAAACGCTGCCCCTTCTCGAGATCATCCTCGGCAAATACGCCGTCGTATCGCCCGCTGACGTAGCACGTGCTCACGTAGTGCAGCCGCTCCAGTCGCGACGCACGCTCGGCGAGATCGAGCACGCGCGTCGTGCCGGTGACGTTCACGCGCATGCCGACGTCGCGCGGAACCGTCAGGTCGTACACGGCGGCGAGATGGTAGATCTCGCGAACATCACTCGCATCGATTGCATCCAGCGGCTGCGTGAGATCGCCGTCGACCAGTCGGACGCGATTCGCGAGCAGCGGATGCGCGGTCTCGATCTCGCGCATGCGCTCGTTGGCCAGCACGCGGAACTTCGGCTGCACGAGACAGACCGCGAAGTCGTCGCTGCGCGCGAGCACGCGCGGCAACAGCTCCGAGCCGAGGAAGCCCGGGAAGCCGGTGAAGAAGATGGTGGCCATCAACCGGCAGTATGCGTCAACTCTTCGACCACGCCCGCCAGGCCTTCCACCACCTGCGCCATGCGCTCGTAGTCGAGCGTCGACGGCACATCACCGGGTTCGTGATAGTTCGGATTCCGATACGGCGCGGTGTCGGTGACCATCATCGCCGGCCAGCCGAACTGCCAGAACGACCATTGATCGGACCAGCCGATGCCGGGGATCAGTTCGGGCAGCGACGCGCTTTCGACCGGGAAGTCCGTCGTTGCGCGAAAGGCGCGCACGCATCGGGCGTTGAGATTGCGCGATGTGACGTTCGCTGCGAACGCGATGAAGTCGCCGGTGTCGGGATAGAGCGCCGACAGCGGCGCCGGATAATGTTGCGATCCCGGCCGCGCATCGTAGTAGCCGATGGTCTCGAGGCTGAGCATGGCCGCAATGCGCTCGCCGCGATCGTGACAGCGCTTCGCGTATTGCCAACTACCCATGTCGCGCGTCTGAAAATGCGGCGGCTCCTCGTTCGCAAACGCCACGAAGCGCAGCGTGCGCTCGGGCTTGGCGCGCGCGAACTGCCGCGCCAGCGCGAGTACCGCCGCCACGCCGCTGGCGTTGTCATCGGCGCCGGCCGTGCCGATGACCGAGTCGTAGTGCGCGCCGATGACCACGATCTGATCCGCGCGCTCGCTGCCACGCAACTCGACGATCACGTTCGCTGCCTCGATGCCATGACTCTCGACGCGATACGTCTGCTGTTCGACGCGATAGCCCGCGGCGGAAAGCTCCCGCTCGATCAGCGCCGCTGCTTCTGCGAGACTGCCGGCCGCGAAGGTGTTGCGCTCGCCGGCGGCGCAGAGCGCGCCAACATCGCGACGGAGTTGCTCGACGAGTGTGGAGTGCGGCACCGAGAGCTGCCGCTTCGAAAGCGGCGGCTTGCGCCGCCGCACTCCAAAAATCACTGCGACGGACCGTTCGGGAACGCCACCTGCGACCACGCGTCGCCCGAGCCGTTATCGATCGTCGAGGCCCACGCCTGCCAGTCGCCGACATCACCCGGGGTGATGTTCTCGATCAATACCTGCGCGACGCTGTTCCGCGTCAGGCCGGTCACGGAACGCTGATCCATCGAGCGCGGCTGAATGGTCACTTCGTACACATCGGTCTCGTCGACCGAGGTGGTCGCGATGCGGGCCGTGACGCGGAAGCGCTGTGTGATCGGCGCTGGATTGGAGATGCCGACGTTCACGCGAAACGCGCTGGAGTGGCGCATGCCGAAGATCGTCTTCCCGCGCGAGGTGCTGCCCGGGAGGACGATCGCAGGGAAGGTTTGCGACATCGTGCCGTCGCCGCCATCGGGCCGCGGCGTCCAGATGCGCGCGGTCACCTGCAGGCGTGAGTTCGAATCGAACTGGCCAGTCTCGGTCACCCCTTCGAAGACGATGCTGCCGAGGCCTGTCTGGTGCAGCACGCTGGCGACGAAGTCCTCGGAGACGAAGCCGCGCAAGGCCGCGAGATCCAGCGCCACCGGCGCGATGCCGCTGCCGCTCGCACCCAGCGGCAACCAGTACATGAAGACGCGTTGGGGAGCGTTGCGGAGATTGGCGATCTGAATGTCGGTGCGGAAGAACGTGCCGTTCGCACCGGGACCGCTGCCGGCGGCCGGTACGAGGATCCGCGACGCGGCAGACTGCGGGACGATGAGATCGGCGGTGGCGGTGGTGGTCACGAGAAGCAGCAAAGTGAGCAGCAGTGCTTTGTTACGCATGCGTTGCGGCGAAGCAACCTTCGTGCGCGAAACGTCGGAATTCACTCATCCGTAACGCCCTAACGGCCGGGACCGGGGCAGCAAACTTGCACCGAGCGGCCATCCGGTGATCAATTAGAGCTGAGGTGTCTTGATGCGAGTCGTCGTACGGTTCGTTCTTTCCGCGCTTCTCCTGACGTTCCTCTTCGTCCCCCTCACGCAGGCCCAATACTTCGGGCGCAACAAGGTCCAGTGGGAACAGTTCGATTTCAAAGTGCTGCAGACCGAGCACTTCGACATCTACTACTACGAGACGGAGGCTGACGTCGTCGAAGACATTGCGCGCATGTCCGAGCGCTGGTACGCACGGCTCTCGCGCGTCTTCAACCACTCTTTCCGCAAGAAGCCGATCGTCCTCTACGCGAACTCGGCGGACTTCCACCAGACCACCACCACCGGCGGCACGATCGGCGAAGGCACGGGCGGCTTCACCGACGCGTTCATGAATCGCGTGGTGCTGCCGCTCACCGGTGACTACTCGCAGAACGATCACGTCCTCGGTCACGAGATCGTGCACGTCTTCCAGTACGACATCGCCTCGGCAGCGAACCAGCAGCGCCGCCGCTTCGCGCTCGAAGCGCTTCCGCTGTGGATCATCGAGGGCATGGCCGAGTACTTCTCGAAAGGCCGCGTCGATCCGCTCACGTCGATGTGGATCCGCGACGCAACCATCCAGGACACGATGCCGGACCTGCGCGAGATCACCCGCGATCCGCGCTACTTCCCCTATCGCTACGGCCAGGCGCTGATGGCTTACATCGGCGCGCGCTTCGGCGATGAAGCGGTAGTCCGCTACTTCATGGCCGCGGGCACGGTCGGTCCCGAGGACGCGGTCGAGCGTGCGCTCGGCATCAATCACAAGCAGCTCTTCGCCGACTGGGCTGAATCGGCGCGCGAGCTCTACACACCTGTCATTCAGGCGCGCACGATGGACCTCGGCACGCCGCTCATCGGACGCAAACCGGCGCCGCCAACGCCGCGCGTCGAAGGCGAGAAACGCAAGAGACCGCGCCGCCGCGCCACGGAGCTCAACATCGGTCCTGTGCTCAGCCCCGACGGCCGCTACCTCGCGTTCCTCTCCGCGCGCGAGCTCTTCTCGATCGACATGTTCCTCGCGGACGCGAAGACCGGCAACGTGATCCGCAAGCTCGTTTCCTCCGATCGCGATGCGCACTTCGAGTCGTTGCGCTTCATCGAGTCGGCCGGTTCATGGTCGCCCGACAGCCGGCGCATCGCATTCATCACGTTCTCGAAAGGGGACAACTTTTTATCTTTTGTGGACGTCGAGACGCGTCGCCTCGAGCACGTGAAAGTGCCGGGACTCGAAGCGATCATCAACGTCGCGTGGTCGCCGGACGGCAACACGATCGCCATCGCGGGCCAGACCACGGGGGTCAGTGACCTCTTCCTGTACGACATCCCGTCGAAGCAGGTGCGCCGCCTGACCGCCGACAAGTACGCCGACCTGCATCCGGCGTGGTCGCCCGACGGCCGCACCATCGCTTTCATCAGCGATCGCGGAACGGACACGATTCTCGAACAACTCCGTTTCACGAACATGCGCCTGGCAACGATTGACGTCGGGACGGGACAGATCCGCGAGATCCAGGCATTCCGGGGCGCGAAGCACATCAACCCGCAGTGGGCGCCGGACGGAAAATCGATCTACTTCATCGCCAATCCCGAAGGCATCCCCGATCTGTATCGCATCAGCGTTCCCGAAGGCGCGGTCTCGCGCCTCACCGCGTTGCACACCGGCATCGCGGGCATCACCGACATGGCGCCTGCGCTTTCCGTCGCGACAGGCAGCGGTGACATCGCGTTCTCGGTCTTCGAGGACGACAACTACAACATCTATTCGCTCGCATCGAGCGCACCTTCGCAGCCGATCGCGGCGCCGCCGGCGATGGCCGAGAACACCGCCCCGCGCGCCGCATTGCTGCCGCCGCTGCGCAGCACCGGCTCGGAGATCACCGGCTACCTGATGCGGCCCGAGGAGGGACTGCCTCCGGCGTCGACTGATTTCGCGGAGCGCGGATACAGCTCCGATCTGCACCTGGCCTACCTCGGGCCTCCCACGCTCGGTGTCGGCGTCGGCGAGTTCGGCTTCGGCGCCGGCGGCAGCGTCACCGCGTTCTTCAGCGACATCCTCGGCCGTCACAACGTTGGTTTTACGTTCCAGGGCGGCGGCGGCAGCGGCACGTCCTCGCTCGCCGAGCAACTCGGCGGAGAGCTGTTCTACCTCAATCAGACCAGCCGTCTGAACTGGGGCGCCGACATCCTGCACGTGCCGCAGGTGGCCGGGTTCGTCAACTACAGCCAGGCACTGATCGACAACCAGATCGTCGACGTCTATGAACAGTTCCGGCAGATCCAGCTCATCACTGATGCCAGCGGCCTCGCGCAATATCCGTTCAGCACCACGCGCCGCATCGAAGGCGCGATCGGCGTGCAACGCTACTCGTTCCGGGAAGAGCTGGAGACATTCATCGTCATCGGCAACGAGATCATCGATCGGACGCGCGAGACACTCCCCGGCTCGTTCGTGTTGAACTTCAGCAAGGCATCGACCGCGTTCGTCGGCGACAGCGCCGTGTACGGATTCATGTCGCCGATCAACGGTACGCGCTATCGCTATGAAGTGGAGGCGCTGCGCGGCGATCTGAATTTCCAGACCGCGCTCGCCGACTGGCGTAAGTACTTCTTCGCGCGGCCGGTGACGTTTGCGGTTCGTGGCCTGCACTACGGCCGCTACGGCGCCGGTGCCGACGACAACCGGCTGACGCCGTTGTACCTCGGCCGCGGGTCGCTGATGCGCGGATACGATCCGTACTCGATCGATCCGACCGAGTGCGGCACGACGACCGGTGCGTGCCCGGTGTTCGATCGCCTCGTCGGGACGCGCATCGTCGCGGCGAGTGCCGAGGTTCGGGCGCCGTTGCTCGGAACGCGCGAGTTCGGGTTGATCGACGCGCCGTTCCTGCCGACGGAGATCTTCGCGTTTGCCGACGGCGGCGCGGCCTACACCGCGGATGACAAGGTCGACTGGACGTTCGAGACCGACACCGACGAGCGCGTGCCGGTCTTCAGCGTCGGCATCGGCCTGCGCATTCTGCTCGCGTACATTCCCATCGAGGTCTACGCGGCCAAACCGTTCCAGCGGCCGGGTGAAGAGCTGGTGTACGGGTTCAATATCATTCCTGGATGGTGAGAAGCGGTTCCTCGGGTCCCTCGGAGTTCCTCGGAGCGGTCCCCCCGAGGAACCCGAGGAACCCCGAGGAACCCGAGGAACTCATCCCATGGTGATCCCTCCGCGTGAGTTCGAGCGCCTCGTCGAGGAGGCGCTCGAACAACTCCCGCCGCGATTCGCGGACCTGCTGCAGAACGTCGCGGTGGTGGTCGAAGACGAGCCCTCGCAGGACGACCTCGACCTGCTCGATGAAGAGGCCGATGAACTGCTCGGCATCTATCGCGGCGTAGCGCTCCCGCATCGCACGCACGACATGCTGCCGATGCTCCCCGATCAGATCGCGATCTTCCGCGGTCCGATCATGCGCATCTCGCGCACGCGCCGCGACGCGGTGCACGAGATCCGCGACACCGTGGTGCACGAGCTCGGACATTACTTCGGCCTGCACGATCACGAAATGCCGTACTGATTCGCAAATCTGTTCGCATTCTCCAATTTTCTCGATGTTTCGCCTGCGTGAACATCTTCAATGCTCACGTTTCTCGCGGGTTAGGTGCGGAGCCCCATTCGGCAACACCGATGCAGCGCCTCGAGGCGCAAAAGGGAGGCTCCCGATGAAACGTGCAACGTTCCTTCTCGTTCTCTTCGTCATCTCCTGCACCATGACCGCGCCGCGAACGGAGCAGGTGCAATCCGGACCTCCCGGCTCGCTGACGGGTGTGGTCATGCTCGACGGCAGTCCCATCCCGGGAGCCACGGTGACAGTGAAATCGAAGTTCTTGCCAGCGCGCGTCGCTGTCTCGGATGCGAATGGCCAATACGCGTTCCACGCGCTGACGCCGGGCCAATACACGGTCATGACGGAGTTGGTAGGCAGCGCGCGCGAATCGCACAACATCACGATCACGACCACGCAAGGCATCGCGCTCGTCACGCATCTGCGCATCGCTTCCGTCACGGAGTCAGTCACGGTCACCGCTGAATCGCCGAATGCCGGCAATTGGCTGCCCGATCGTCCGATCAGCCGCGCGCGCACGACATCCTCCGCTCCGGTTGTCGTCGACGGGTTCGACGTCCCCGCGCCGCAACCGCGCTATGCCGCGATCCAGGAGCATGGATTCATCGAAACGCGCAAAGAGGCGGCAGCCACGTTCGCGATCGACGTCGATCGCGCGTCGTACGCAAACGTGCGGCGCTATCTGAATGACGGATTGATCCCTCCGCGGGATGCGGTGCGCATCGAGGAGATGGTCAACTACTTCAACTACGCCTATCCGCAGCCGAACGATGACGCGCCGTTCTCGGTGACCACCGAAGTGGCCGGCTGCCCGTGGAACACGAAGAACCGGCTGCTGCGCGTCGGCATTCAGGGTCGCAATCTCGATCAGTGGCGGATGGCGCCGAACAATCTCGTGTTCCTGATCGACGTCTCTGGGTCGATGGATCTGCCGACCAAACTGCCGCTGATCCAGAGCGCGTTCCGCGTGCTGGTCGACGAGTTGCGCGCGGAAGATCGCGTGGCGATCGTCGTGTACGCCGGTTCCGCGGGGCTGGTGTTGCCATCGACGTCCGCCGCGGACAAGAGCGTAATCCTCGACGCAATCGATCGACTGACCGCTGGTGGCTCGACTGCAGGCGGCGAGGGAATCAACCTCGCCTATCAGATCGCGAAGCAGAACTTCCTCACCGATGGCAACAACCGGGTGATTCTCGCGACGGACGGCGACTTCAACGTCGGCGTGTCATCGATGGAAGCGCTGCAGACGTTGATCGAAGAGAAGCGGCGTGACGGTGTCTTTCTGTCGGTCGTCGGCGTCGGCCGTGACAATCTGCAGGACGCGCTGATGGAGATGCTCGCCGACAAGGGCAACGGCAACTACGCGTATCTCGACACGCTCGAAGAAGCAGAGAAGGTGTTCCGCCGCGAGCTCACCGGCACGCTCGTGACGATCGCGAAGGATGTGAAGGTGCAGCTCGACTTCGATCCGGCGTCGGTCGTGTCCTATCGCCAGATCGGCTACGAAAATCGCGCGCTGGCGAAGAAGGACTTCGACGACGATACGAAAGACGCGGGCGAGCTCGGCGCCGGCCATTCGGTCACCGCGTTGTTCGAGATCGTCCGCGCAACAGGATCATCCGCACGACTCGGCACGATGCGGCTCCGCTACAAACAGCCGAACGGCGAAACGAGCCAGCCACTCGTGGCGGAAGTGTTCGACGAAGGCCGCAGCGCGTACGAGGCGTCGCCGGATCTGCAATTTGCCGCGGCCGTCGCGGCGATGGGCATGCTGCTGCGCGACTCGCCGCACAAAGGCGACGCGAAGTGGGACGACGTCCTGCAACTCGCGCGCGTGTCGCAGGGCGTCGATGCGGATGGAACGAGAGAAGAGTTTTTGAAGCTCGCGCAAGTGGCGAGGAAGATCAAATGATCACTTCACATCGATCAATTCGATATCGAACACGAGCATCCCCTGCGGCTTGGTCTTGTCGTTGCCGTACGCGAGCTTCGCCGGAATCCAGAAGCGCGTCTTCTCGCCTTCGACCATGAGCTGCACGCCTTCGGTCCAGCCGGCGATGACGCCGTCGAGGCCGAACTGCGCCGGCGTACCGCGCAAGACCGAGCTGTCGAACATTTTCCCGTCGGTCGTCCAGCCGCTGTAATGCACGACGACGTTGCTGCGCCGCTTCGGATGTTCGGTGCCGGTGCCGGCGCGCAGGACTTTGTATGCGAGACCCGACGCGGTCTTCGTCGCATCCGCAGGCGGCGCGGCGACATCGGCCGGTGTCACCGGACGCTCCACGATCTCGAGCAGGTCCGTGTCGATGACGAGCGACTCGCCTTCCTTGATCTTGCCGCCGCCAAGCGCTTGCGGAACCCACACGCGGCGCGACTCGCCCACCACCATGTTCTGTACCGACTTGCCCCAGCCCGGGATCATCTTCGCCACGTCGATCGTGAGCGACTGCGTCGCGGGCACGTGTTGCACGAGCGTGCCGTCGGACTTCCACACGGTGTACCGCACGCGCACGAGATCGCTCGCGGCGGCTTTCACGCTGCCGGTGCCATCGGCGAGTTTCTTCGACACGAGACCGTCGTCGCTGCGTTCCGCATCGGCGGGCGGCGCGGTGAGATCGGCAGGAGGAGCCGGCTTTTCAACGGCAAAGAGAGGAAGGGCAGCGAGGACGAGGGCGGCGACGAGTTTGCGCATGCGCCGTGTCGAACGGCGGGTGCGCCGGTGTCATTCCGCGCGGCTGGCATGAGCGACCGGGAGGCCTCCGGCCTCCCGGTCGTCGTGCTAATCGCGCGGGATATGAAACGGCACTTCGTCGTCCGGCGGCGCCGCGCTGTACTCCACGCGGTCGTCTTCGTTGCGGCGCGGCTCGTCCTCTTCGGCGCGATACGAGCGAATGTCTTCCATCGATCCCTCCTAGAACTGCGCTGCTTCCGTCGAGCCTTCGAGCGCGGTGGTCGAGGACTCGCCGGCGCTGATGACCTTCGCCACTTCATCGAAATAGCCGGTGCCCACTTCGCGCTGATGGCGCGTCGCGGTGTAGCCGTGCTGCTCGGCCCCGAACTCGGCCTGCTGCAGGCGCGAGTACGCGGTCATGCCCTCCTCGCGGTACTGCCGCGCGAGCTCGAACATCGAGAAGTTCAGCGCGTGGAATCCGGCCAGCGTGACGAACTGGAACTTGTAGCCCATCTTCCCCAGCTCGCTCTGGAACGTCGCGATCTCTTCGGCGGTCAGCTTCTTCGCCCAGTTGAACGAAGGTGAGCAGTTGTACGCGAGCAGCTTGCCCGGATACTTCGCGTGCACGCCTTCAGCGAACTCGCGCGCTTCCTCGATGTCCGGGGTCGAGGTCTCGCACCACAACACGTCGGCGTACGGCGCGTACGAGATCGCACGCGCGATGGCCATCTCCAGGCCGTTCCTGATGCGATAGAAACCTTCCGTCGTGCGCTCTCCGGTGATGAACGGATGATCGCGCTCATCGACGTCGCTGGTGATGAGCGTCGCGCTATGGGCATCCGTGCGTGCGACGACGAGCGTGTCGACGCCCATGACGTCCGCGGCGAGTCGCGCCGAGGCGAGTGTGCGAATGAACTGCTGCGTCGGGACGAGCACCTTGCCGCCGAGGTGGCCGCATTTCTTTTCGGAGGCTAGCTGGTCTTCGAAGTGGACCGCCGCCGCGCCGGCCTCGATCATCATCTTCATCAGCTCGAACGCGTTCAGCGCGCCGCCGAAGCCTGCTTCCGCATCCGCGATGATCGGCGCGAACCAATGCGTTCCGCTGCGTCCTTCCATGTGATCGATCTGATCGGCGCGTTGCAATGCCTGATTGATCCGCTTCACGACTTGCGGCACGGAGTTCGACGGATAGAGGCTCTGGTCGGGATACATGTGCCCGGCCAGGTTCGCATCGGCCGCGACCTGCCAGCCGGAGAGATAAATCGCCTTCAGTCCCGCGCGCACCTGCTGCACGGCCTGGTTGCCGGTCAGGGCGCCGAGGGAGTTGACGAAGGGCTCGGTGTTGAGCAGATCCCACAGCCGCTCTGCGCCCATCTCGGCGAGCGTGTAGCGGATGTCCACGGAACCGCGCAGGCGCAGCACGTCGGCGCCCGTGTAATCGCGAACCACGCCATTCCAGCGCGGATTCGTTTCCCACTCCTTCTCCAGGACGTTCGGGTCGCGTGCCTCTTTCAGTTTCATGCTTGCTCCGTTCTGATCAGTTCTTCGTAAGCCGGGATGGTGAGAAAGTCGGCGAGCTCGTTCGCGAGAATGAGCTCGTCAAAAATGCGTGCTGCGGTTTTCACGTGGGGCTTGTCGCCGATCGAGGCGAGCTCCTCGTCGCGAATGCGCTCGTAGAGCCCAGCGTCGAGGGTGCGTCCGTCGTCGAGCTTCGCGCCGTGGTGGATCCACTGCCAGAGCTGCGTGCGCGAGATCTCTGCCGTCGCCGCGTCTTCCATCAGGTTGTACAGCGGGACCGCGCCACTGCCGCCGAGCCACGCTGCGACATAGAGGATGCCGACGTTGATGTTCTGCCGCACGCCCTTCTCCGTGACCACGCCTTCGGGCAGGCGTAGGAGCTCGTCGCGCGTGATCTTCACGTCTTCGCGTTTGCGATCGAGCTGATTGGGGCGTGGCATGTGCTCGTCGAACACGCGCTTCGCAACGCCGACCAGCCCCGGATGCGCGACCCACGTACCGTCGTGACCCGCGCGCACTTCGCGCAGCTTGTCCGCCTGCACTTTCGTCGTCGCCGCTTCATTCGCCTGGGCGTCATCCTTGATCGGGATCTGCGCGGCCATGCCGCCCATCGCGTGAATGCCGCGGCGATGGCAGGTCTGAATGAGCAGATCGACGTACGCGGCGAGGAAGGCCTTGTCCATCGTGATCGAGCCGCGGTCGGGCGTGATGAAGTCGTGCCGGGCCCTGAATTTCTTGATGAAGGAGAAGATGTAATCCCAGCGTCCGCAGTTGAGACCCGCGCTGTGATCGCGCAGCTCCCAGAGGATCTCGTCCATCTCGAACGCGGCGAGGATCGTTTCGATCAAGACCGTCGCGCGGATCGTCCCCACCGGCACGCCGAGCTCCTGCTGCGCGCGGACGAAAACGTCGTTCCAGAGCCGCGCCTCGAGGTGCGACTCCATCTTCGGCAGATAAAAGTACGGACCGGTGCCGCGCTCGATGGCCGCCTTTGCGTTGTGGAAAAAGTAGATGCCGAAGTCGAAGAGGCTGGCGCTGATCGGCTCTCCATCGACGGTGACGTGCGCTTCGTCGAGGTGCCAGCCGCGCGGCCGCACCAGCAGCGTCGCGGTCTGTTCGTTGAGTTGATATTGCTTCGTGCCGCTATCGAACGAGATCGTGCGGCGTACGGCGTCGCGAAGATTGAGCTGCCCTTCGATGCAGTTCGCCCACGTCGGCGAGTTCGCGTCTTCGAAGTCGGCCATGAAGACGTTCGCGCCGGAATTGAGCGCGTTGATGATCATCTTGCGGTCGACCGGGCCGGTGATCTCGACGCGGCGGTCGCGGAGGTCGTGCGGAATCGGAGCGACCGTCCAGTCGCTCTCGCGGATCGCTTTCGTTTCTTCGAGGAAGTCCGGCAGCTCGCCCGCGTCGAGGCGCTGTTTGCGAGCCTGGCGCGCCGCCAGCAGCTCGCGCCGGCGCGGGTTGAATTCCTTGTGCAGCGCGGCGACGAACGAGAGCGCGTCATCCGACAGGATCTCGTCCCATTCGGGCTTTACTTCCGCCCGGACATCGATGTCGGTGGTGACTGCCGCGAGTTCCGTCATGTTGTAAAGATCATGAGCACGCAACCTGCCAGAGTCAACAAACAGAGGCTTGTCCAGCAGTTACGCCGTAAAGGTCTGTAAATGTGAATCTGTAAATTAGTAAATGGGTGTAAATTGCCCATGCACACGGTGTGGTGTAGTGAAACTGCCGTGCCAGAAAGTCAGCAGCGATGCATCCGACACTCAAACTCGGCCCGAAAGTGCGCGGGTTTCGCCGCAAGGAGCAGCTCACGCAGGTGCAGCTCGCGGAGCGGCTGGACATCTCGCCGAGCTACCTCAATCTCATCGAGCACAATCAGCGGCCGCTGCCCGCGCATCTGCTGGTGAAGCTCGCGCAGATCTTCCACGTCGACCTGGCCGCGTTCGCGGATGACTCGCACGCGCGCATCGCCGACAGCCTGCAGGAGGTCTTCGCCGATCCGCTGCTCGAGGAGCACGCGGTCACGACGAACGACGTGCGAGAGCTCGCCGAGAGTGCGGCCGCATCGCGCGCGATCATCGCGCTGTTCCACGCCTACAAATCAACGGTGCAGTCGATGCGCGATCTCGCGTCGCAGGTCTACGACGGCAGCGTGCTGCACGGCATCGACCCGGTGCACCTGCCCAGTGAAGAAGCGTCGGACGTGATCCAGGAGAACCTCAACTACTTCCCCGAACTCGAAACGGCGGCGGAAGACCTCACGCGCCGCGCGTCGCTCGATCGCTCGGACATGTATCGTTCGATCGCTGCGCATCTGCGCGCGCGGCATGGCGTGGAGGTCGTGCTCACGCCGGTCGTACGCGATCGCGGTCTGATCCGCCGTTACGATCCGGAATCACGCACGTTGCATTTGTCCGAAGTGCTGCCGCCATGGAGCCGGCAGTTCCAGGTCGCGCATCAGCTCGGGCTCCTCGAAGCCGGCGGCGCGATCGACCGCATCGTCGAGCGGTCGCAGAAGAACCTCAACACGCCGGAGTCGGTGAAGCTCTGCCGCATCGCGCTCGCCAACTATTTTGCCGGCGCACTGCTCATGCCTTACGACGCGTTCTATCGGATTGCGGAGGACGTGCGGTACGACATCGAGCTCTTACAACATCACTACACGGCCAGTTGGGAGCAGGTGTGCCATCGCCTGACCACGCTGCGCAAGCCGGGAGCGACCGGCGTCGCGTTTCACTTCGTCCGCGTCGACATCGCCGGCAACATCTCGAAGCGCTTCAGCGGCACCGGCATCCGCTTCGCGCGCTTCTCCGGCTCGTGTCCGCGCTGGGATGTGCACGCGGCGTTTCTCACACCGGGGCGCATTCGCACGCAGTTCTCGAAGATGCCCGACGGCACCGCCTACTTTTGCGTCGCGCGCACGATCCGGAAGAGCTATGGATACGCGTCCGGCGATGCGCTGATGGCGGTGGGCATCGGCTGTCCGGTCAAGGACGCACGCAAGCTCGTCTACGCCGACGGCTACGATCTCGACAACATGGACGCCGCGGTGCCGATCGGCACGACATGCCGTTTGTGCGAACGCGTCGATTGCGAGCAGCGCGCCTTTCCGCCGATGCAGCACGGACTCAAAGTCGACGAAAACGTGCGCGGCCGCTCGTTCTACGCGCCGGTGGAAGATGCAGCGCGCGTGGAAGTGAAGAAGGCGCGGCGAAAGCGTTAGTGCTTCTGTGCTCGCGCGAGCTCCTGCAGCCTGCGCATTTCAGCGAGCGTCCGTTCCAGCCATCGCAGTCGCTCGATCGGTTCGAGCTCCAGCCCTCGGATGCGCTGCCGCTCTTCGGTTCCAGCGAAGCTGCCATCGAACTCCACGCCGCCGAAGGGATCAGGTCTCGCGGTGCTCATCAGTCTTCCTCAACGCCTCGAGCGCGCGAATGTCTTCCTCATCCTTCGGACGGCCGGCCACGCGTTTCATCGCGATCAGGTCGTCGATCGACGCGATCCGCACTTCGCGATCGTCGATCGAGAGACGGCGGGCACGTTCATACGCCTCGGCAAACGGAAACGGATCTTCGATGAAGAGATCCACTTCGAGCCCGGAGGGGTGCCAGAGCGAGAACACCTGGAGATGTTTCTCCTCCCTCCACTGCGCCCGCAGCGCCGGATCCTTGAACGAATGAAGCGGCACCGGAGGCCGTGGTCTCAGGCCGAACGCCGAAAACACATCAAGCGCTTTCGTAACGTTGCCGCTTTCGAGATCAATCACCAGATCGAGATCCGCCGTGAGCCTCAGATAGCCGTGCAGCACAACCGCTACGCCGCCAACGACGATGTATCGAACGCCGGTCGCGCTGAGTTCGTGAAGCAGATGTTCGACGGAGCCGTGACTCACGTGCCGAGTCTAGCTCGCTTCACGTATGAAACCGGTACTGCAGCGCCCTGCGGATCTCGTCCTGTTCCTGCATGCCGCCGGCGCCGAGGGGCTTGGAGATCTCGATCGGTTTGAGGTCGGGGTTGCGGAATGTGATCACGCAGTAGTCCGCACCGGGTGGCTCGGTCACGTCCTCGATTTCATCGGCGTCACGGCCGATCTCTCCCATCGCTTCGCGCACCATCCGCCGGATCCGGTCTTCGAAATCGGTCATGACGGCCACGACTGCGAGACGTGTGCCTTACGATGACGCGCGATGCGCTTGCACATCGGCTCGGGCCCCGTGGCCATCGAAGGCTGGACCAATGTCGACGTCACCGCGTACCCCGGCGTCGATGTCGTTCTCGACGTGCGTGAGCCATGGCCGTTCGCCGATGTCGAGCTGATTTTCGCCGAGCACTTTCTCGAGCACCTCACGCTGACCGAAGGCCTCGGATTCCTGCGCGAATGCCGCCGTGTGCTTCGCGCGGATGGCGTGCTGCGGCTGTCGACGCCCAATCTCGACTGGGTCTGGCTCACACACTACAAGCCACCGGAGCAACTCACGCCCGAGGAGCAACTGGCCGGCTGTCTCGAGATCAACCGCGCGTTCCATGGCTGGGGCCACCGCTTTCTCTACAACTTCCGCACGCTCGAGCTCACGCTACGCTCGGTGGGATTTGCAGAAGTGGAGCGGAAGGATTACGGCGCGAGTGACGTCGAAGCGCTGCGCGGCCTGGAACGCCACGAGCGTCATGCCGATCTGCCGGACGCACCGTCGGTCGTGATCGCGGAAGCGCGCGGCATCGCTTATGACGACGCCGCGCGCGAGCTCGAAGAAAGAATCGCGCCTTACGTGCGCGATTACGAAGCGAAGTGATTACGAAACGGCCGCGGGCTGCTTGCAGTACTGATCGAACGCGGCCGTGAGCTCCGCCGCGATGTCGTGCGCGTGACGGCCTTCGATCTGATAGCGCTCCAGCATTTTCACGACCTGGCCGTCCTTGAGCAGCGCGATGGACGGCGACGACGGACGGTAGCCGACGAAGTACTCGCGCGCGCGCTGGGTGGCCTCGCGGTCGTTCCCGGCGAAGACGGTGATCATGCGGTCGGGGCGCGTGTCGTGCTCGACGGCCATCGCCACCGCCGGACGGGCCATGCCGGCCGCACATCCGCAAACGGAGTTGACGACGACCAGCACCGTCCCCTGTTTCTGGCCGAGGACGGCATCGACTTCCGCCGCCGTCTTCGTCTCTTCGATTCCGAGCCGCGTCAGCTCCTCGCGCATCGGCCCGACGATCATTTCATCGTACATGTGGATCCTCCAGCCGGATCATAACCACGACGCGCAGCCGCGTCATCCCTCGGAAGGGTTCCTCGGGTTCCTCGGGGTTCCTCGGGTTCCTCGGGTTCCTCGGGGGATTCGGACTTCCTCGGCCTCGGGCCCCTCCGAGGAACCCGAGGAACCCGAGGTACTCCGAGGAACCGATTCTCAATGCCTGTGCCCTTCGCTCACGTCGAGCGACGCCACGACACTGCTCAACACCTTGCTGTACTGCGACGCGTCCTGTTCCGGCGTCACGAACACGACGTAGATCAGATGTCCGTCCGGCAGCGCACGCGTCACCACCGTCACACGCTCGTTGATGCGTGTGTTCGGATTCGTGCCGCGCAGGCTGGCCGCCACCGCGGTCTTGCCATCCAGCCGGAGCTGCTGGCCCGAACCGCTGATCACGCGGAGATGCGGGCTGCTCTGCCGGATCTGCGCGATGAGGTCGTTCGCCGCGTCCTGCAGAGTCACGGACGTCGACGCACCACCCTCACGCAGATACGAGCGCGGCGAATTTCCGAACGGATCGTAGTGATTGACCATCAGTCCATACACGATCTCCGTACGGCCGCCGGCATCGCCGATCCCACCTTCGGGCGCGATGGTGACGCCGAAGCCGCCGCTGTCATACACGCGCCAGTTCGACGGATACCCGATCGCGTACGCTCCGCTGCGGTTCGTGAACTTGCGAAGGGATGTTGACGGTGCCGGTACATTCCCGATGCTCGTGCCGCTGCTCGTCATCGGCGGATTGCCGCGGCTGCTGCTCGTGCCCTGCGCGATCTGCGAAGATGACCGCGCGCTACCGTGCGTGCGCAGCTCGGACTTGATCCGGTTGAGCTGCGCCACGTTCTGCGTCGGCGTCGCCGGCTCGCGCAGCAACTGACGCTCCTTCTCGATGCGCGCCTGGCGATCGGGCGGTGCGGGATGGTGCGAAAGCCAGGTGGTCTTCTTCGATTTGTCCACCTTCGCGAGCTGATCGAAGAAGCTGACCATGTCGGCGGGCGTGTAGCCGCTCGCGGCAAGAATCTGCGCGCCGCGCACGTCCGCCTGCGTCTCGAGCTCGCGGCTGAACTTCAGGAACAAGGCGTTCAGTCCGATGCCGCCGACCGTGTTCAGGATCTGGGCGGTGTTGTTCCCGACTTTGCCGCCGAGGAGTCCGCCGAGGATCTGCAGACCGGCTTGTGCGGCATAGGCCTTCGAGGCCTGATGCGTGCCGTGGCGTAACGCGCTGTGCGCGATCTCGTGCGCGAGCACGCCCGCGACTTCGCCTTCATTGCGCGCGTTCTCGATGATGCCGCGGTTGAGATAGATGAAGCCGCCCGGCAGCGCGAATGCGTTGATGTCTGATGCGTTGATCACGCGGAAGCGATACTGAAATTGCGGGCCGCCCGCGTTTACCGCGAGTTTCTGTCCGATGCGGTTGACGTACGACTCGACTTCGGCGTCGCGCAGGATCGGCAGTTGCCGCTCCGCCTCCGCCGCCGACTGGGCGCCGATCTCGACGTCCTGCTGCGCGCTGAACATGTTCCAGCCCGGATTCACCTTCGTCTGCGCCTCGGCCACTCCACCGAGGAGCGACAGTGCGATCGCGAGCGCGATCACGGGACGCGCGACGCCATGCGCTGATCGATTCATAGCGATTGCCTCCTTCAAATAACCAATCCCTCCATTGCATCCGTGGTGCCGTGTTCGGCTTTTGGCCGCTTCATCCGTTATGGCCGGCGATCCTTTATCCTTCTGCTCTCGCATGCGCTCCCTGATCATCACCGGCGGAACAGGCGGCCTCGGCACTGACGTCGTCCGGCGCCTTTCCCGCGACTACCGCTGCATCGTCCTCGGGCACTCTCAAGTTGACCTCACAAACGAACAATCGGTCGCGCGCGCATTCGATGAGGCCGGTGCGATCTACGGACTCGTCCATCTCGTCGGAGGTTTTGCGGCTGGCAGCGTCCGAGAAACATCGCTCGAGATCTGGACGAAGATGCTCGCGCTGAATACGACCGCGGCGTTCCTCGCGGCGCGCGGCGCGCTGCCGCATATGTCGTCGCCTGGACGCATCGTGATGATCAGTTCGATTGCGACGCTGCTGCCTTCCGCCGGAACCGCCGCTTACACGGTCGCGAAGTCGGCGCTCAACGCGCTCGTGCAGGCGCTCGCTGCGGAAGAGCGCGCGAATGCGATCACGGTCAACGCGATCCTTCCCGACGCGATGGCCACGCCGGCGATGCTGAAGGAGACCAAGGACGCGTCGAAGCTCGTACCGCTCGAGCGCGTGTCGGAGACGATTGCGTTTCTGCTGTCCGACGCGGCCGCGGGAACGAGCGGGACGCTGATTCCGATTCGCGCGTGACCATGCTCGCGACTGAACACGACGACGCGCTGGTCGCCGGATTGCGAGCCGGCGACAGTCATGCGTTCGAGAAGCTGCTGCGCGAGCACGGGCCGCGGCTCCTGCGATTGGCGCGGCGGTTTCTCGCGAATGAAGAAGACGCGCGCGACGCGTTGCAGGACGCGATGGTGGCCGTTTATCGCTCCGTCGCGGAGTTCAAGTCGGGTGCTGCGTTGTCGACGTGGCTGCATCGCATCGTCGTCAACGCGGCGCTGATGAAACTGCGCACGAAGCGGCGGCATCCCGAGGAAGACATCGAGCAATACCTGCCGCGCTTTCTCGAAGACGGGCACCGGCGCGAGCCGGGCACTGCGTGGGCGGAATCGGCCGATTCAGTGCTCGAGCGCGAAGAGTTGCGCGGCGCCGTGCGCGAGGCGATCGCGAAACTTCCGGATGCGTACCGTATCGTTTTGCATCTCCGCGACATCGAAGAGTTGAGCACCGCGGAGACCGCGGAGATTCTGGGAACGACGAAGAACATCGTGAAGATCCGCCTGCACCGCGCGCGGCAGGCACTGCGAACGCTGCTGGACGAGACGATGAAATGATGAAGCCGACGTGCCGCCAACTGATCGATTTCCTCGATGACTACGTCGCGGGCGAGCTCGCGCGTGAGCGGGTGGAAGGCTTCGAATGGCACCTCGCGCGTTGCCCCTCGTGCGTGGCGTACGTGGCCAGTTATCGCGATACGATCCGCGCGGCGCAGCACGCGTCCGCGGTCGAGATCGAAGACGTCCCGGCGGACCTGCTCACGGCGATCCTGGCGACGGTGACGAGCCGGAAATAGAACCCGCGGACCGAGAGTTGTGCAGGTTCCTTGACGAGAGGTGAGCGGGTCGCGATAATCCGGCTCCCTCAGCGCGAGGGAACAGTGTCGCGGGGTGGAGCAGTCTGGTAGCTCGTTGGGCTCATAACCCAAAGGTCGCAGGTTCAAATCCTGTCCCCGCAACCAACCTTCTTTCAGCTATGTAGAGCGTACGCGTGATTTAGCCGCGCACGATCCTGGCAGCTGAGCCGCTGTGTGCCGGCTTTCCCCAAATCGACCGCAAAAGGTAGACTCGCCCTCATTTCGCCAGTTCAGGAGAACCATGATCGACCTTCGGACCACGGTTTCCGCTCGGCGGTACCCTGCACTCACCTTCGCTCTCGGGGTGCTGGCAAGTATCGCGATTCCGACGACCGCGCAGTATCGCGAATCGCCGGCGCAGCCCCGCGCCAGCGCCGGGGCCTCGACGTCATGGATGGCCGAGGCGCAGGAGAACATCCGTCGCAAAGAGTACGAAGCGACATGGCAGGGCGAGAGTGGTGTTGGCGGCTCTTCCTGGCAGGCGCCAAACCGGGCGAACAACCTCCGAACCTCTTTCACCGATGAGGGCATCGTGGTGGTGCCGAGGACCGGGTCCGAGCCGGCGTGGAGCTGGGGATTGCGGCTGCGAGGAGTTGCGGCTGCACAGGCGACGGCGCGCGGCAACCGCGTCGAGTATGTGCGTGGGGACGTGACGGAGTGGTACGTCAATGAGGAGCGGGGCCTCGAGCAGGGGTTCACGATTGCGCGGCCGGTACCGGGGCTGGTCGATCACGACGGAAGGCTGCGCCTGTCACTGGAGATCACCGGAAACACCACGGCCCGAGGGGCTGGTCAGGGCGCGATCGAGTTCCAGATGCAGGACGGCAGGACCGCACTGCGCTACGACAAATTGGTGGTGCGGGACGGCGAGGGGCGGACGCTGCCGTCCTCGATGGATCTGCAAGGCACCACGATCGTGCTGCGTGCCGAGGTCGGGGGAGCGTCGTGGCCGGTGGTGGTCGACCCCCTCATCACCTCCACGGCCGACGCCCAGCTCGAGTCGAATCAGGTCAGTGCGCGGTTCGGCATCAGCGTGTCGGGAGCAGGCGACGTGAACGGGGACGGCTACGGCGATGTGATCGTCGGCGCGTACTTCTATGACAACGGCCAGAACGATGAAGGGGCGGCTTTCGTCTACCACGGCAGTGCGGGCGGAGTGGATGCCACGGCCGACGCCCAGCTCGAGTCCAATCAGGTCAGTGCGCAGTTCGGCATCAGCGTGTCGGGAGCGGGCGATGTGAACGGGGACGGTTACGGCGATGTGATTGTCGGCGCGGACTTCTATGACAACGGCCAGAGCGATGAAGGGGCGGCTTTTGTCTACCACGGCAGTGCGGGCGGCGTGGATGCCACGGCCGACGCCCAGCTCGAGTCCAATCAGGGCAGTGCGCACTTCGGCATCAGCGTGTCGGGAGCGGGCGACGTGAACGGGGACGGATACGGCGATGTGGTCGTCGGCGCGTACTTTTATGACAACGGCGAGATCTT
>DASPNA010000123.1:0-11770 GCA_035626775.1 Thermoanaerobaculia bacterium | reverse complement strand
AGCCGCTCGGCGCATTCGCCGGTGAATTTTCGGGGCGTGATCCAGACGGCACCGACATCGAATTCTTCGACGAGCTGTGGAAGCGCGCCGCAGTGATCGGGATGCGCGTGCGACAACACGACGGCGTCGACGCGACGGATGCCGAGATCGGCGAGCAGCGGCAAGAGGCGCCCGTCGCGTCCCCCATCGACGAGCAGCGTTTGATCGCCCGATCGCAACGCCGTCGCGTCGCCTTGGCCGACGTCGAAGAATGTGACGCGCGGATGTTCGACGACGCGTTGCGAGCGGCTGCGCACGATTGCTGTCGTCGACGGGATGAGCAATATGCCTGCGATCGCAATGGCGCGCGTACGTCCCGACAGCAGCGCGAGTGCGAGTAACGCGGCGAACGCGGCGCCGATCATCGCGAGAGCGGGCGGCGCGGCATAGAAGCCCGAAAGGCCGAGCGCGTTGAGCCAGCCGCACGCACGATGCAATCCGCCGAGCGGCTCGAGGAACCACGGAAACGCGCATGCGAGCGACGAGAGGATGAGCATCGAGAAGATCAGCGGCGACATCACCAGCGTCGCGATCGAGCCGCCCAGGGCGTACTGATGAAAGTGAAAGAGCGTGAGCGGCGCGATCGCGATTTCGGCGGCGAGCAGGGGTCCGGCGACGCGAACGAGCCGCCTGCCGACGAACAGCAGTGCGCCGGCTCCGGCATACGTGAGATGGAAGGACGCGTCGGTGAGGTCGCCCGGTTCTACGATCAGCCGCAGCAACGCCGCCAGACACCAGAGGTTCTCGAGCGACGTCGGCCGCTGCAGGATGCGCGACAGCGCGTACACGCCGATGCCGATGCTCGCGCGAGAGACGGACGCGGTCGGACCGATGAACAGCGGCGCGAGCGCCGCGAACGCGAGCAGCAGCCAGTCCGAGGCGCGCGGCGCATGCAGCCATCGCAGCAACGCCGCGAGCAGTCCGGCCGCGAACGCGATCTGCAGACCCGAGAAAACGAGCAGGTGATACGTACCGCCGCGGCGAAAGCTTTCGCGCATCTCAGGCGTCAATAATTCGCCGCGGCCGAGGACGAGCGATTGCGCGAGCGCGACCTCTTCGGGGTGCGTTGCCACATGGCGGCGCAGGCGGTTGGCGAGCATGCGGTTCCACGCCCGCGGATGCCAGCCCGGCAGTGCACCCTCATACGTCATCAACTCTGCCGATTTCACGGTAACGGTGTAGTCGCCGTGTTCGTTCAGGCGCAGGAACCCTTCGGCGCGAACGGTCGACTGCATCTCGATCGGCGGCGGCTCGAAGCGCGCGTAGATCGCCAGCGGAGCGTTGAAATCGCGATCGTTTGCGCGGAACGATTGCGTGCGCAGGCGGAATGACGAGTCGCGCGCCGACCAGTCGCGATCGATCGACGCTTCGATGTTGATGAAGCGGTCGGGGTCGAAATGTACGAACGCTTCACGATCGGCGCGTTGGCGTGCGTCGCGATGGAGCGACAGCGCGATGCCGAGGATGGCGAAAACGATGAAGACGCGAGGACGGAGCATCGCAATGACGGCGAGCCCGAGCAGCACGATCCACGGATTCACCAGCACCGGTGCGATGGCCAGTCCGGCGAGGAGAGCAACCAGGGGAAGAGCGGCAGGAACGTCAGAATTTTTGCGCACGCATGGGCGGGCGCTGATGCGCAGGACGCGCGGAAGAGACCGGAAAGGAGAGTAGCACGAAGAGCTGGAGCGGTTACCGCTCGAACGAGGCCAATGTCTCGACGTGATGTGTGTTCGGAAACAGATCGAGCACATCGAGCGACGCGAGCCGCCACCCCGTTCCCACGATCCGGTTCGCATCGCGCGCGAACGTCACCGGATCGCACGACAGATACGCGATCCGCTCCATCGTCCTCTCGGCTACGCGCGCGATCACTTCCTGCCGCGCACCGGCGCGAGGCGGATCGAGGAATGTGAAGTTCGATTTCGCGATGCGCGCGATGTGCTGCTCCACCGCCGCTTCGGCGACCTTCACGTTCCACGGCACGTTCATGCGCGCGTAACGCGCGGACACGGGCGAGCCTTCGACCATGGTCATGCGATCGAAGAGCGGCGCGATCGGCACCGTGAAGAAGCCGACACCGGCGTAAAGATCGACCGCGTGCTGCCGGTTCACAGTCCTTGCCGCGTGTGCGGTGACCAGCCGCAACATCGTGGAGAGCAGATGCCGGTTGACCTGAAAGAACGCGTGCGTGTGCAGTCGATACGTGAACTGGCCGACGGTCAGCGTGAGCTCGCGCTCATCGCGGACGAGCGAGCCATCGACTTCCCAACTCTCGCCGGCCGGTGCGTTGCGTGCGGTCTCAACGCCGACCACTTCGCATTCGCGCGCCAACGGCACCACGCGATTGGAGCGCATCGCGTAGAAGCCCACCGCGTCGCCATCAGTGTGCAGGCGCGAGCGCAGCCGGTAATTCAGCGGCGACGGGTGCATGCGGATCTCAGGCAGCGTGGCGACGTCGAACTTGCCGATGCGCCGCAGCGACTCCGACAGGATGCGCCGCTTTGCTTCGAGCTGGCGGTCGAGGCGCAGCGCGGTCCAGTCGCAGCCGCCGCATTCATTCGCCACGGGACACGGTGCGGCACGGCGGAACGCGCTCGGTTTCACGAGCTCTACGAGCTCCGCCTTCGCGAAGCCTTTCTTCACCTCATACAACTGCACGCGCGCGACGTCGCCGGGAAAGACGTTCGACGCGAAGATCGGAAAGCCGTCGACGCGCGCGAGCGCATCGCCGCCGGCCACCAGTTCCATCGCTTCGATGGTGATGATGTCGCCCGTTCGCATCGCGGCGGTAGTATGCGCGAATGCGTACGCTTCGCCTGCTCGCTCTCGTCGCTTTGCTTCCGACGCCGATGTTCGCCTGGGGCGCGAAAGGCCACGCGGTCATCGCCGAGGTCGCGGAGCGTGGGCTCTCGCCGAACGTGGCGAGACAGGTGCGCGATCTCACGTTCAGCGCGCCGCTGCGCAACACGGCGTCGCTTCCCGACGACTGGCGCGGGCAGGAAGAGCGCTGCGAGCGGCAGGGGAACACGGGCGCGCTGCACTTCGTCAACATCCCCAACGACCAGCTCACGTTCGACCGCGCGCGCGATTGCAAAGAGGATCAGTGCGTCGTTGCCTCGATTGAAAAGTACACCGCCATCCTGCGCGACAAATCGCAGCCGAAAGACAAGCGCCGCGAAGCGCTGACTTTCGTCGTGCACTTCATCGGCGACGTCCATCAGCCGCTGCACGCCGGCGGCGCCGAGGATCGCGGCGGCAATGACGTCAAGGTCCGCTACCTCGGCGTCGAAACGAACCTGCACACGGCGTGGGATTCGATGCTGATCGAGTGGGGACCGCCGACGGTCGAAGACTATGCGACGCATCTGCTCGAACACGAGCTGCGTGGCCGCCCGGTCGCGGAACTGCAGACCGGCACGCCCGTCGACTGGGCCAATGAAGCACACTACGTCGCCGTCCACGAGAGCTATGACATCGGCAACGGCAGCCTCGGCGGCGATTACGCGAAGCACAACATCGGCGTGATCTACGAGCGCCTCCTGCGCGGCGGCCTGCGGTTGCGGCGTGTACTGGAAGAGGCGCTCGGCGCGCCGTGACGATTCGGCCGCTGCGCGACGATGACTTCGACGCGATCCATCGCGCCTTCATCAACGCATTCAGCCACTACGTCGTGCCGATGCAACCGTCGACGGAGGCGCTGCGCGAGATGTTCACGCGCCGCGGCTGGGTGCCGGAGCTTTCGTCGGGGATCTTCGAAGACGACCGCCTGGTCGCGTTCACGCTGAACGCCATCGATGGCGACCGTGGCTACGACACCGGCTCCGGCGTCCTGCCAACGCATCGGCGTCGCGGACTGGCGCGGCAGACGATGGAGCATTCGACGACGTTGCTGGCCGAGGCGGGCGTGACGCGTTACATGCTCGAAGTGCTCGAGCCGAACACGAACGCGTCGGCGCTCTATCGTTCGCTCGGTTTCGCCGAGACGCGCAGACTAGATTGCTACATTTTGGAGTGCGGTGGCGCCAGCCACCGCTTTCAACAGCGGCGGCCGCAGCCGCCGCAATCGACACACTGGTGGGACGTCCAACCCTCCTGGCAAAACTCCACCGCGTCGATCCACCGTGCTCGAGATCAGTACGTCACGATCGGCGATGAGGACGGCTACGCGATCCTCTTCCCCGCGACGGGCGATCTCCCGCAACTCGCCGTGCGCCGCGAAGCGCGCCGCCGCGGCGTCGGCACGCGCCTTATTGAGACCGCCGCAGCCATCGCCGAAAAGCCGCTGCGCATCATCAACGTGGACGCGCGCGACGAAGGCATCGCCGCGTTTCTGGCCGCGCTCGGCGCGCGCCGATTCGTCCGGCAGATCGAGATGGAGCGCACCCTCGGCGTGTGATACAAACCGCGCCGCTATGAAAGTCCACGAATATCAGGCTAAAGAGATCCTGCGCCGCTACGGCGTTCCCACGCCGCGCGGAGTGGTCGTCGACACTCCCGACGAGGCGCGCGCCGCGGCGCAACAGCTCGGCGGACGCGTCGTCGTGAAGGCGCAGATTCACGCCGGCGGCCGCGGCAAGGGCGGCGGCGTGAAGCTCGCCAAAGACGCCGATGAAGCGGCCGAACTGACGCAGAAGATGATCGGCATGACGCTGATCACGCACCAGACCGGTCCGCAGGGTCAGAAGGTCTCGAAGGTACTGATTGAAGAAGCGCTCAATATCGACAAGGAGCTCTACCTCGGCATCACGCTCGACCGCCGCCTCGGCATGAACGTGATCATGGCGTCTGCGCAGGGCGGCATGGACATCGAGGAAGTGGCCGAGCGCGACCCGAACGCCATTCATCGCGAGCCGGTCGACAGCGTCCTCGGCGTGCAGCCGTTCCAGGCGCGCCAGGTCGCGTACGCCCTCGGGCTCGAAGGCGACGCGTTCAAGAAGTGCGTCGACTTCGTGCAGAAGCTGATGCGCGCGTATCTCGAGACCGATTGCACGATCGCGGAGATCAACCCGCTGCTGGTCACCAAGGAAGGCGACGTCCTCGCGCTCGACTGCAAGATGAACTTCGACGACAACGCTCTCTTCCGCCACAAAGACGTCGTGGCGATGCGCGATGTGGCCGAAGAAGATCCGCTCGAGGTCGAAGCGTCGAAGTTCGGACTCAACTACATCAAGCTCGATGGCAACGTCGGCTGCATGGTCAACGGCGCGGGACTGGCGATGGCGACGATGGACATCGTGAAGCTCGCGGGCGGCGAGCCGGCGAACTTCCTCGACGTCGGCGGCGGCGCGAGCGCGGAACAGGTCAAGAACGCGTTCCGCATCATCCTCAGCGACAAGAACGTGAAGGCCATCCTGATCAACATCTTCGGCGGCATCATGCGCGGCGACCGCATCGCGGAAGGCGTAGTCAGTGCGTCGCGCGAAGTCGGATTGCCGGTGCCGGTCGTGGTGCGGCTCGAAGGCACGAACGTCGAGCTGGGCAAGGAGATCCTCGCGAAATCGGGACTCCCGCTGATCACCGCCGACGGCATGTGGGACGCCGCCACGAAAGTCGTCGCGGCCACGAAGGGGCAGGCGTAATGGCGATCTGGGCTGACAAGAACACCAAGGTGATCGTTCAGGGCATCACCGGCCGCGAGGGCACGTTCCACGCGATCGGTTGCCGCGACTACGGAACGCAGGTCGTCGGAGGCGTCACACCGGGCAAGGGCGGCACGACGCACGAGGGATTCGCGGTCTTCAACACGGTGGCCGAGGCGCGGCAGAAGGCGGGCGCGAACTGCTCGCTGATCTTCGTGCCGCCACCGTTCGCGGCCGACGCGATCATGGAGTCGGCGGACGCGGGCATCGAGCTGATCGTATGCATCACGGAAGGCATCCCGGTCAACGACATGATGAAGGCGCACGATTTTCTGCGGAAGATGAACGCGGCGCACATCCTCGAGGGCCGCGCGCCGTCGCGCCTCATCGGTCCGAACTGCCCCGGCATCATCACGCCGGATCAGGCCAAGATCGGCATCATGCCCGGTCACATTCACAAGGCAGGACCGATCGGCATCGTGTCCCGTTCCGGAACGCTGACCTATGAAGCGGTTGGCCAGACGCGGCACATCGGCCAGTCGACCGCTGTCGGTATCGGCGGCGATCCGCTGCCGGGCACGAATTTCATCGACTGCCTGGCGGCGTTCGAATCGGATCCGGCCACCGAGGCGATCATCATGATCGGCGAGATTGGCGGAAGCGCGGAGGAGGACGCGGCCGCGTTCGTGAAGACGAACGTCACCAAGCCGGTCGTCGCATTCATCGCCGGACAGACGGCGCCTCCCGGACGCCGCATGGGTCACGCCGGCGCGATCATCAGCGGCGGCAAGGGCACGGCGGCGGAGAAATACAAGGCGCTCGAAGCGGCCGGCATTTCGGTCGTGCAGGCGCCGTCGGACATGGGCAGGAAGATCGAAGAAGTGTGGCGCGCGCGCAAGTAGCGCGTGCCTATGTAGCCCTCTCCCCGCTTGCGGGGAGAGGGCGCCCGAAGGGCGGGTGAGGGGCTTTCACTCGATTTTTGTCACCGCGCCCGATCCCAGCTCGTAGTACGCCGGGATGATCGTCACTCTCTTGTCCTCTTTCTCGTGGGCGACTGCATCGCGAACGACGGCGCTGTTCGCGGTCAGCCACGCGGCGGACGCGCGCGCGTTCGCTTCGATCGCTTTCCTGAGATCGACGTCGCCTCCGTCGCCGTTCCAGCCCATGGCGACGAACGATGCCCGGATGCGGTTGACCAGCGCCAGCAGCGGCGGCGTGACGGGGTCGCCGCGTTCGAGCGCCGAGCCGACCGCGCCGCAGTTCTCGTGGCCGAGGACCACGATCAGGCGCGTGCCCCAGTCCTGCTTGATCGCGTATTCGAGCGAGGCCAGGCCGAGCTCGTCGGCGACGTTGCCGGCGGTGCGCACCACGAAGAGCGCGCCGAGCGACTGATTGAAGAGGAGCTCCGGCGGCACGCGGCTGTCGGCGCACGCCAGGATCGCGACCGGCGGCTTCTGCGACCGCACCAGCGCCGTGCGCTCGTTCTTCAGGTTGTCGTAGTCGATCTCACCGCCCTGGTACTTCAGGTTGCCGGTCAGCAGCACCTTCCAGAGGGCCTCGCCACTGAGCTTTTGTTCGACGGGTTTCGCGGGTGCGGCCGCCGGCGTTTGCGCGGCAAGCGGGAAAGAAACGAGAAACACGAAAACGAAAATCGTGCAGCGACGCATCACTTCCTCCTGACTTACGATGGGACCGTGCGCGTGATTGTCGCCTTTCTGCTCTCGCTTGTCTGTCTTCCTCTGCACGCGGCCTGGCTGAAGGGCAATCTGCACACGCACACGCTGGAGAGCGACGGCGACTCGACGCCGGCCGAGGTGGTGCGGTGGTACGCCGAGCACGGCTACGACTTTCTCGCGATCACGGATCACGACAAAGTCACCCGCGTCGAGGACTCTCACGGCCTGGTGCTCATCCTCGGCGAAGAAGTCACAGACCGCCTGCCGAAGAAACCGCTGCACGTGAATGCGATCGGCATCGACGAAGCGGTGAAGCCGCAGCGCGGAGCGACTCCGGTGGAAGTGCTGCAGCGCAACATCGATGCGGTGCGCAAGGCCGGCGCGCTCGCGCTGATCAATCATCCCAATTTCGGATGGGCCTTCGGCGCCGACGAGCTCTTGCAGCTCGAGCGCGCGAACTTTCTGGAGATTGCCAGCGGGCATCCGTTCGTGAACGCGGAGGGACCGCCGTCGGTCGAGTCGATGTGGGATCGCATGCTCACCGCGGGCAAGCGCATTTACGGAGTGGCAGTCGACGACATGCACCATCTGAAGCGCGTGTGGGATGCAGACGTGGTGGTGCCCGGCCAAGCCTGGGTGGTGGTGCGCGCGGAGAAACGCGACGCGAAGTCGATCCTGGCCGCGCTCGCGCGCGGCGACTTTTACGCGTCGAACGGTGTGGAGCTCGAGGAGCTCACGATCGCGGAGAAATCGATCGCGGTGAAAGTGCGTGAGAAGAACCTCGCGCGCTATCGCATCCAGTTCATCGGCAGCGGCGGCCACGTGCTGCAGGAGTCGGCGGGATTGACGGCGACGTATGCGATTCGCGGCGATGAGGGGTACGTGCGCGCGAAGGTGATCGACTCGAATGGCCGCATGGCGTGGTGTCAGCCGGTATGGACTGCGGCAGCAAAGCTGCCGCTTTGAAAGCGGCGGCCGCAGCCGCCGCGATAAACTCGCCGCATGGTGCTGCAAGTCCAACCTGCCGTCGCTTTCGAAGCCCTCGTCCTCATCGGCGGCGGCGAGTTTTCCTTCGGCGAGACACGCGCGATCGACGAGCTGCTCGTCGCCAGAATGCCGCGCGACAGACGTACGGTCGCGTTTCTGCCGACAGCATCGGGATCGGCGGAGTACGCGGGACACTTTGGCGCGTACCTGCACGGCATCGATCCGACGGTGAACGTCGTGAACGTGCCGATCTATCGCGGCCGCGACAACCGCCGGCAGAAGAATCTCGCCACGATCCTCTCCTCCGGCATGGTCTACCTCGGCGGCGGGGTAACGAACAACCTAGCACCGGTGTTGCGTGAGTCGCCTGCCGAGTTGGCGATGCGCGATGCGGCGGGCAACGGCGTCGTGATCGCGGCCATCGGCGCGGCCGCGTCATGTTTCGGTACGCACGCGCGCGACATGCGTGGCACCGCGTCCGCGATCGAGGCGATGGGATGGCTCGCGAACACGGTCATCGATACGGCATTCGATCCGCAGAACGACACCGCGCTGCGACGCCTGATGTCATTGCCCGATGTGAAACTCGGACTGGGCATTCCTCCGAAGACCGCGCTCGTGATCAGCCGCGATGGCGTCGCGGAGATCGTCGGCGAAGGACAGGTCGCTGCATTTCGGAAACAGTGAACAGCAGTACCTCGGGTTCCTCGGAGTACCTCGGAGTTCCTCGGAGGGGATCGCGATTTGAAACTCCCTCCGAGGTACTCGTCGTCACCGCACCGGTACGCACGTTGCACTTCAGGCGGCTTTTGGAGGTGCACCACGGAAACGGCGGAACAGACGGCGGAGAAGCCCGTCACGCAAGAGGAACTGGTTCGTTTTTTCAGTGTCCTTTCCCATGATCTGAAGTCGCCGATCTTCGCCGTCGACGGATTCAGCGACCTGCTCCTCGCCGACTATTTCGACAAGCTCGATGACGAAGGGCAGGACTTCCTGCGCCGCATCCGTTCGAGCGCGCAGTACATGAAGCGCGTGCTCGACGAGATGTCGCACATGGTCAAGCTGCTGGCACGGCCGAGCGCGCGCAAGCCGACGCCGCTGCGCGAAGTCGTCGAAGAGGTGATCCTCAAGTACAACTTCCAGATCGAGGAAGGCGGCGTACGCGTCGACCTGCCGACCGATCTTCCCGTCGCGAACGTCGATCCGGAAAAGATCCGCGAAGCGATCGGCGCGCTCATCGCGAACTCCCTTTTCTTCACCGACCGGCCGAAAGGCGAACGGCAGATCGCCATCGACTGCGGCAACGACGGCAACGGCATCCGCTTCTGCGTGCGCGACAACGGCATCGGCATCGATCCGCGTTACGTGAACCAGGTCTTCGAGCTCGGCGGAATGAGCAAGCTCGATAAGCAGCGCGGCGGTGGACCTGGTTACGGGCTCTATCTCGCGAAGCGGCTCATCGAGAGCCAGGGCGGCGAGCTTTCCGTCGAATCGAAGCTCGACGAAGGCACCACCTTCTGTTTCACGCTGCCCGGATAGTCTGGAGCGACGGGCTCTCAGTCCGTCGTTTTCGACGCTGACTCGACGGGCTGAGAGCCCGTCGTTCCAGATTGCGCGTCGAGATCGAAATCCTCGGGCAGCGGCTCCTCGCCCGGCAGCGCGATGATGCGCGCGTAGACGTAACGGTCGCGGGCGACGTCGACGCCGAGGAAGCGGGCGGCAGCCTGGGAGAGATCGAGGCAGAATTTCTTTGCGTACGGGCCGCGGTCATTCACGCGCAAACGCAGCTTGCGGCCGGTGGCGCGGGACTTCACTTCCACCCACGTGCCGAGCGGGAGCGTGAGATGCGCGGCCGAATATTTGCCATTTCGGAAGATCTCGCCGTTTGCGGTCTTCCGGCCGTCGAAGAACCCCGAGTAGTAGCTGGCCAGTCCGTTCACGCGGTGCTTCAGCGCGAGCTCCGCGTATTTCATCGCGCGCTGCAGCAGCGGCCCGCGATCGACGACCTCGGCAGTAGCGACCGGCACCGACCGCTCGTAACAGGACATGAGCGGCTGCGGCGGCCGGAGCGCGTCGACGGGCGCGAACCGCTCGTCCGCCGCGAAAGGAGCGGCGAGAAGCAGTGTGGCGAAGGTCATCAGAATGCGGTCGCGCATCGTGGCCGCATTTTATGCGCAGTTTCAAAGCGAGCCAAACCATGCGCGATAAACGATACTAAATTCCACCACCTCAACAATTTGCACGTGGTCTCCTGTTTGCAAATAAGTGTTACGACACAGGAGGACGACGATGCCGCAGCTCCAGACCAAGAGGCCCTACCAGGAGCGTTTTCTCGACAACTTCGACCGATCGCAGCTTCGTCGCGAAGTCGAAGCAGTGAAGCCGCGCCGTTTCGCCGGCCTGAAAAAGAAGTACGCCACGTGGGCCCTCGGCGCATCGCTCGCCTTCGGCGGAATCGGCAGCCCGCTCATGATGATGCACAAGATGGATGTCGATCCGAACGGCGACACCGTGAGCTCGGCGTCGCTCAACGCGGGCTTGGAAAACGATCTGAACGCCGCGGCGTCGATCGCGAAGCAGGTCGCGGGCGGCGTGGAAGCGGTCGCTCATGGCGTCGAGTCGGCGACGAAATCGCCATTGAAGGCGGTCGCGGAGGCGCCCAGGAAACTGACGATCGTGACCGAGCAGGTGCGCGAGGATTTCTTCAAGAAGGAAGTGCCGTTCGGAGCGCTGATCTACAAGGAAGCGAAGAAGAACGACGTCCGTCCGGAGCTCGTCGCCGCGGTCGTGCAGGCCGAGTCGCGCTTCAAGCCCACGGCGCGCTCCGGTGCGGGCGCGGTCGGTCTCATGCAACTCGTGCCGCGCACGGGCCGCTGGATGGGCGCGCGCGATCTCACCAATCCCGCGCAGAACATCGCCGCGGGTACGAAGTACTTGAAGTACCTCAACGAGCGCTTCGATGGCAACGAGACGAAAGTGATCGCGGCGTACAACGCGGGTGAAGGCAACGTGAAGCGCTTCGGCGGCGTGCCGCCGTTCCGCGAGACGCGCTCGTACGTGAAGAAGGTGAAGAACTACGAAGCCGAGTACAAGAACCGCGTCGAAAACCGCATCGCAGATCTGTCAGGCGGCGAGGCAGTGGAGATGGTGGAAGCGGATGTGGTAGCGCGGTAACCGGTTCCTCGGGTTCCTCGGTTCCTCGGGTTCCTCGGGGGGAGTCGCAGAGTCTCAGAGTCTCAGAGGGTTCGAGCGGAGCCTTCCGCGCATGTGGCCCCGGCCTTCTGAGACTTCCCCGAGGAACCCCGAGGAACCGAGGAACCCGAGGAACCCGCCGAGGTACTACTCCCTGGACCTTCGTTCCCAGTCTTCTCGGATCGCTCGTCCCGGCGAGCGATCCTTGAGCCGCGGTTTCTCGAGAATCGTCGAGATCAAATCGGCCACACCCCACGACAGAAACGTCACCGCGGCGATGGTCAGCAGGTTGGA
>DASPNA010000122.1:0-21756 GCA_035626775.1 Thermoanaerobaculia bacterium | reverse complement strand
CAGTTTCTCGTTGCGCCTCTTGGTCTGCTGCGATTTCGGGATCTCGTACGAGATGTTGTAGTGACTGCTGTAGGCCTTGAGGCGCACGGTGTGGCCAGTCTTGCGGCCCCAGTTCGTGAGCTGGTCGCGCACGAAGCCGATCTGCTCCCAGAGGTTGCGCACCATCCGCGCGGTGCACGACGGGGCGATCTCGATGACCGGCGTCACGACCTCGATCACGCCGCGGTCGAAGTAGACCGCGCCGCCGGTGGGCAGTTGCAGCGAGCTTTTCTCGCGCGACAACAGCGGCTGGTCGATGAAGGTGCTCGGGTGTTTGAAGTACGGTTCCGGGTTGATCTCGACTTCATCGACCCACACGTTGAACTCCGACTCCATCCCGATGACGGGCATGTTGAGTCGGGTCGATCGCAGCCGTCGAGCAATCTCGCGGTCGAGCTCGGTTTTAACGTCGAGAGGCGGCACTGTCACTCCGGAAGGTGGACTGCTACTGCGACCTCGACTAAAGCAAACGGCAGGCCCGCCCTCGTCAGTCCTCACTGAGCGGAGTCCGCCGCTCTTTCCGCCTTCGCTCTTCGAACGCAAACCGTGGCCGGTTCTCCTGAGGCTGCTCCATCCGGTCTTCGCTGATCTCGCGGGGGATCAGGGTGAGGTAGCCGAGGTCGAGGTGGACGTGGTCGTCGGCGTTGCGGCCGGTGACGTGGCCGTAGGGGAGGACCATGACTTCATCGCTGAGGTCTTCCGCGATCTCGTTGTATTTCTCGATCAGTTCCTTCGTCTTCAGGATCTGTGTCCCGATGCGATACACGTCGGCGGCGGAGCCCCACATGTGCGGGCTGGCGTTCATCGAGAGCTTGTGCGCGGGGGAGCGGTACGCGCCGTTCACGGCGATGTGCACCGATGCGCCGCAGGCGGTGCGGAACTGCTCGAGATAGTTCGCGAGGATGCGGATCGCGCACGGGATGTAGCGGGGGTATTGCTGGAGGCGCGGCGCTTCCTTGAGATCGTTGAGGATGAACTCATTGATCCCGAAGTGCGCCGTCAGGCGCGTGGCCAGGGCGTTCTCGTGCGAGGCGATCTCGTAGAAATAGCGCGGGAGACGGTGGCGGCGGCCCTGCGAGTCCTTGACCATCTCGCCAGGCTTGAGGATTCCGCGAAGCTCGTCATCGAGATCGAATGCGTCGACGACTTTGAGACCCTGTGCTGCCTCGACACTACTCATAGTCAATTCCGGCCAGTGTGCTGAAGATGTCGCGCGAGACGTCCGCAACGGCGGTGCCGCGTCCCTGCTCTGCTTCGAATTGCGTCAGGATCACCAGCACGTACGGTTTTCGCCCCTCCAGATACACGATACCGGCATCGTGGTGCACGGTCGAGATGTTCCCGGTCTTGTGCGCGACACGCGCCGCTTTCGGCAACCCGGCCGGGATGCCGCTGCGGTACTGCTGGTCGAGCATGATCTCGAGCATGTCGTCGCACGCCTTCTGCGAGTAAGCCTTTCCGTCCGCGATCAGCCGCAGCATCTTGAGCAGCCCGTTCGCGGTGACTTCGTTGTTCAACTTCGCCTCGAACGCGCGCTGGTCCTCGACGCCGCGCAGCACGCGCACGCCGTCGATGTCGAGCTCGTCGAGGGCGAGCTGCACGGTGTGGATGCCGATCACGTCGACGAGCAGGTTCGTCGCGAGATTGCTCGACTTCGTGATCATCCAGTAGGCGAGCTCGCGAATCGTGAGCGTCTTGCCGAGATGGCCGTAGACGTCCGGATCGGCGTCGCGGGCCAGGTCGAGCATGAACGGTTCCTGATTGACGATGCTGGTGAAGCGGTTGCGGACGTGCACCGGCGAGTCGAGCCCGAGCTCTCCGCGATCGACCTGCCGGAAGACGCCGAGCAGCACCGCGAGCTTCATCGTCGACGCCGCGTGGAAGTAGTGATCCGCGTTGTACGCCCACTGGATCGTGGTCTCGGCGTCGTAGAACGAGATGCCGAGGTTCACCAGGCTGTGATCCTGCTTGATCTTGAGAACGTTGCGATAGAGCGATACCTCCGATGCGGCGACGGAGTCTTTCGCCGGCGCAATCGGGATTCGTTCTTCCCCAGGGGGTGCGTGCTGTTGGGTCTTGGCCGCCATCTCTCGGAATCTTACCGCGCGAGTTCCGACGGGCTGAGAGCCCATCGCTCCAGAGGCGTCCTGCAAGTTCGGTGCGCCTTTGCCGGTAGGCGATTCGCATAGCGTTTGCGCATGTTCTTCATCGACGCGGACAACGCGTTCGGCTCACCGAAAGGCGCCGTCGACGATGCGTACGCGATCGCCGCGATGATCCGCGGCGGCGCGGAGATCGCCGCGATCTCCGCCGTCGGAGGCAACACCTCCGAGCCGCTCGCCCACGAAAACAATCGCAACCTCGCCCGCCTCCTCGGATGGCACGGGCCGGTCCTGCGCGCCGCGGAATCACGCGCAATGCTCCGCACCTTTCCCGGCCGCATCCTCGCCCTCGGACCCCTCACGAACGTCGCGGTGGCCACGGCGGCGTCCGAGGTGATGATCATCGGCTCGATGTTGAAGACGCGCGGGCGGTGGCCAGGCTTCTGGCCTCACGAGTTCAATCTGACTCAAGACAAAGAGGCGACGCACAAAGTGTTCGCGTCATCGCTGCCCCTGACATTTTTTCCGCTCGATGTGGTGCGCATGCTCAGCATTCGCCGGCATCAGCTCGAGGCGATCGAAGGAACGCTCGGCGAAGAGCTGCGTCGCGGCTCGGCGCGCTGGTTCCGGCATCGGCTGCTGAAGAAAGGGACGCTGCTGTTCCCGATGTCGGACCTGATCGCAGCGCTCTATGCGCTCGACCCGGATGGCCTGACGATGGAGGACACGACCGCAAGGATGCGCGCAAACACGCTGATGGAGTTCGGCAAAGGCACGCGCAGGGTGCGCGTGTGCACGAAGCTCGACGCGGAGAAGTTATGGGCGCGATTCGTTACGCTGGTTAGCGTTTCCAGTCGTTGAGATCCCAGGAGTAGTCCTCGTACTCGATCTCGATCTTCTTCGCGGCGTCGATGAGCCGTTGCTTGTCGGCGGGCACGTAGCGGCGGATGAACGCGGCTTTGCCGCCGCCCCATTCGTCGAAGTCGTCGCCGAACCAGTCCATGATCTTCGTGACGGTGATGACCAGCGTGTCGCCGTCGCGTTTGAAGCGCGCGCCGTGCGGACCGGTGAGAAACGCGCGGGCCTGCGCGTCGAGTTGCGCGTCGAGCTTGTCGCCCGTGAACGCTTCGGTACGGATCGGCGGACAGCTCTTCGCCGCGCAGTTGATCGCGAAGTGAATGCGCGCATCCTTGAACGGCTCGCGAATTTTCTTGTGCTCGATGTCGTCCAGAGAGAGCTTCGCATTGCCGACCGGCACGCGGTCCTTCTTGAACACGTTGAGGCGGATGATCGGGTCGGTGGAGATGTCGCGGATCGAGTCGACCGGATAGTGCTCGACGATCGTGGCGACGGTGTTGACGTTGTAGACGTTGATCCAGTGCGCGAGCTGTTGCTTTGGCGTGAGCGCGGCGACGTTCACGCGGCCGAGCTGCTGGCGGAGCGTCTGCAGCGCGGCGGCGTCGCGCGCTTTCAGTGCTTTGTAGTCGAAGCCGTGGGCGGGGTTGTAGTACGCGCGCAGGATGCGGTTCCACTGGCTCATGTCCTGTGCATGCGTCGGCAACGCGAGCAACGCGGCGGTAACGGCGAACGCGATCGATCTTTTCATCGTGTCTCCAGGACTCGCAAGTGCCGGCCGATCCGTTCGATTCCCGCGGTGATCTGCTCTACCGGCGCCGCGTACGAGATCCGGATGAAGCCTTCACCGCGCGAGCCGAACGCGACGCCAGGGATCACGAGCACCGCCGCATCGGTCGCAAGTGTCTTCGCGAACGGGACCGTGTCGCATGACGGCACCGGCGCGAAGGCGTAGAACGCGCCCGCCGGCGCGGCGATTTCGGCCTCCAGTTCGTGATGAATGGCGTACAGCGCGGCCGCACGTTGTTTTGCGAACTGCTCGCGAACGTTCGCGAGCCACGACGCGTTCCACTCCGGATCGTCGAGGATCATCTCCGCCAGCGCCTGCGAGAACACGGACGCGCACGTGGCCACGTATTGATGCGCAGTGACGATCGGCTTCAGGATCGCTTCGCGCGCCAAGATCCAGCCGAGGCGCAGGCCGGTCATTGCGTGGCTCTTGGAGAGGCCGTTGACGACGATGACGTTCTCGCCGAGGCCGAGCATCGACGGTGGCGGCTCGTCGTAGTAGATCTCGCGATAGACCTCGTCGCTGACGACCAGCGGTCCGAGCGCGGCAATCGCGGCCAGTGTTTCGCGGGGCACGATCGCGCCGAGCGGGTTCGATGGCGAGTTGACGACGATCAGCTTCGTCTTCGGCGTGAGTTTCTTGCGCAGTGCTTCGAGATCGATCTGCCAGTCCGGCGGCTCGAGCGCATAACCGATCGCGGTCGCGCCGCAGATCTTCGCCAGCGTCGCGTACGCGACGAAACCAGGATTCGGCACCAGCACTTCATTGCCCGGATTCACGTACGCGGTGAAGATCGAGAAGAGGCCTTCCTGCGTGCCCGCGGTGACGCAGACTTCGCTTTTCGCATCGAATGGCGTATCTGCGCAGAGCTTCTTGCGCAGCGACGGCGTACCCGCGTTCGCGGAGTATTGCCACGGTGTGGTTGCCGCGCGTTGCGCCATCTCGCGCAGACGCTCGTCGGGGACGACGTTCGGCTCGCCGATACCGAGGTTGACGGAGTAGGGGGTGGCGAGCGCGTTGATCTGGCGGATGAGCGAGATCTCGATGTTGCGAAGGCGATCCGCCGCGTTCATCGCGACAGTTTACAGACCACGTCCTGCCAGCGCGGTGGCCAGGGCCTGCATCAGGATGCGCACATCGAGCGCGATCGACCACGAACAGAGGTATTGCAGGTCGTACGTGAGCTTCGTCTCGTCGCTCTGATCGTATTCGGCCGAGACCTGCGCCAGTCCCGCGAGGCCTGGTTTCGCGCACAGACGAAGCGCAAACGCCGGCATCCGTGACGTGATCTCGTCGCTGATCGACGCCACCTCCGGACGCGGACCGACGAGGCTCATGTCGCCGCTCACGACGTTGAAAAGTTGCGGCAGCTCGTCGAGGCGATAGCGGCGCAGTAAACGGCCGAGGCGGGTCATGCGTGCGTCGTCTTCGGTGGCGCGATGTAACGCGTCATTCGGACGCATCGTGCGGAGCTTCCACATGCCGAAGCCGCGGCCGTTGCAGCCCACGCGTTCCTGCCGCAGGAACACCGGCCGCCCGTTGAAGAGCAGGATCACGATCGCCGATGTGAGCAGCAACGGCGCCGCCAGGATCAGCAGAATCACGGCGCCGGTGAGATCGAAGATGCGTTTCGCGAGCGCGCCCGCACCGTACGCGCCGCGCATGGATACTTCGGCGAGCGGACGGTCGCCGAGGACGCGGAAGCGTTCGCTGGCGAGGAGCGCTTCGCCGTGCGAGGGGAGAAAGCAGAAACCGCGCGGACCGCGCAGCAGGAGCAGCTCGAGTCTGCGGCGCTCATCGAGCATGGGCGAGACGTCGATGACTTCCTCGGCGTCCGCAATCACGCGATGGGCGGCTGGATCGTCGAGCGACACCATCGCTTCGATGGAGATGCGCGCGCGTGCGAGCGCCACCGGATCCGCGGTCGCGGCGGCGAGATCGTGTGGATCCCCGACCAGGACAACGCGCTCGATACGCCGTGCCCAGCGCGTGTTCAGAAGATGGCGCCAGTATCCGAGGGCGGCGCCTTCGAACGCGGCCACCATCACCAGCACGGAACTCGGCAAAAGGACTTCCTCGAACATGCCGGCAGTGGCAATGAGGCCCATCTGCAGCGGGATCGCAAAAAGCAACGTGGGGCGATGCCGCGGCGACGCGGTCACGGTGTAGAAGCCGCACAACGCGAGCGCGATCACGAGCGGCACGACGAAGAGTGCGAACGACCACGGATCGAGCGGCAGCTTGTCGGCCGGCAGCAACGTGGATGTGAACGGGATCTCGACATTGCGCCGCAATGCCACTGCGGCCGCGAGACATGCGGCTCCGATGGTCGCGTCGCCGAGGATCGTGCCGAGCGTGCGCAGGAGACGGCGATTCGACCGCGGACGCAGCATTACGCGACACCTGCCAGCGCGCGCATTTGCGCGAGAGTCATTGCGTGGGAGTAGAAACGGGCCACGCGCGCGCGCAGCTCCGATGCCGAAGTCGTGTCATCGAGCAACGCGACGGCGCGACGCGCGAGGCGGTCGATGTTTTCGTCGACGATGGCGGCGGACGCGAGCTCTTCGCATCCGCGGAACGCGAGTGGCGTACCGGCGATCGCGCATCCTGCTTCCGCGGCTTCGAGCGTCTTCAGCGACTGGCCCGAGCCGTACGCGATCGGCAGCAGCGCCACACGAATGCGCCGCAGCGTCGCGCTGCGATCCCGCATCGGCGACTCGACGGTGATGCCGCCGTGGCCGTGCAGACGGCGAATCCATGATGGTGCGTCGGCGCCGCCCAGGAACAGGGTCGCGTCGGGTTTTTGCGCGCGGATGCGCGGCCAGATTCGCATCACGAGTGTGCGCACCGCGTCTTCGTTCGCGAAGTAGGCCAGGCGGCCCCAGAAACCGAAGTCCATCGTGCGCGGCGCGTCGCCGAGCTCGGAGACCTCGATGCCGATCGGCACCACCACGTTTTTCACGCCAAACCGCTCCTCGGCCGTCACCGTCACGATCGCGTCGTAGCGCCCGGCGGCGTCCCGTTCGAGACGTTCCGCCTTGCTTGCTTCACTCTTCCAGAACAAACGCGCGATGCCGCTCGATGCGTTTGTTCGCTCGATCATCCCGGCGGCAGCGGAGTCGATGGCGTCGAGGATCCAGCGCCCTGCGCGCGCCGCCTGAAACGCCCACGGATCGGCGCGTGTGAGCAGGACGATCGCAGTGTCGAATGGACCCGAATCGGCGAGCGTACCGCGCCAGTCGCGTGCGCCGAGGAGCGTGTGCCAGGGGAGCTGTTGCCGCAGGATGCGCGAAGCGGCGCGAATGAATGTGAGCGAGCCGCGCGGCACTTCGTTTGGCGTGGCGATGGCGACGTCCGTACCGCGCAACGCCTCCAACCAGAGCGTCGCGCGCAGACGGTCGCCCGTGTACGCAGGCCACGGGCTGCGGGATGTGATCAGGAGGACGCTCACCGCCGCGCAGCACATTACTCCATAGACTGTCGGGGTGAAACTGTCGGTCATCATCCCGACGTACGACACCGCCGACATGACGCTGGTCTGTTGCGCGAGCGTCATGGCCGCGCTGCCGGCGGATGCCGAGGTGATCGTGGTCGACGACGGGTCGACGGACGGCACCGCGACGCGCGTGCGCGACATGTTTCCGTCGATCATCGTCCTGCGGCAGCCGTTGAATCGCGGATTCGCGGCGGCGGTGAACGCGGGCGTGGCGGAGTCGCGCGGGGAAATCGTGTTGCTGCTGAACAGCGATACGCGCGTGTTCGCGCTGGCGCCATTCATCGATGCCTTCGCGCGCGACGCGCGACTCGGTGTCGCGGGTGCGCAGTTGGTCAACGCCGAGGGTGCGTTGCAATGGAGCGCGGGGAAAGCGCCGACGGCGTTGTGGATGGTGGTGATGGTGAGCGGAGTGATGGAACGCCGGCGTCCTCGCCGGCTGAGCGGGGAGCGTCCCGCTCCCGTTCCTGACGACGGCGGCGAGACGCCGCCTGCTCAGCCGGCGAGACGCCGGCGTTCCATCGACTGGGTCTCCGGCGCGGCGATGGCCATTCGCCGTTCCGTGTGGGACGCCATCGGCCCGATGCGCGAGGACTTTCGGTTCTACGCGCAGGACCTCGACTTCTGCATCCGCGCCAAGCGCGCGGGTTGGAACGTGCGGCTCCTCGATGACGTGCGCGTCGAACATCGCCACGGCGCGACCATCGCGCGCGATCGCGAACAACCGTACGCACCGGAGTTGCTGTGGCTCGATCTGCTCACGTGGGGTCGCGATGAATACGGCGGGAAGTGGGCGCGTCGCACGCGTCGCGCGATGATCACCGTGGCGTTCGTGCGATCGCTGTTCTCCCGCGACCGCCGCGGTTACGACGCGTTGCGCCACAGCCGCTTGTAGAAATCCAGCAGGCATTGCGCGAGCTGATCCGCGTCGTAACGCTCCGCGACGAGCGCACGCGCGTTGTCGCCGATGCGTTGGGCGAGCACATCATCGTGGATGACATCGACCACGTGCCGCGCCATTGCGTCGGCGTCTTCCGCGATCAGGATGTTCTCGCCTGGCGTGACGTCGATGCCGCCTGCACCGAGGGGCGTGGCGACGACCGGCTTGCCGAGGGCCATCGCCTCGAGCACTTTGATGCGCATGCCGCTGCCGGAGAACATCGGCGCGAGCATCGCGCGGAACGGCGCGGAGAACGTGCGGATGTCCGCGATGTCTTCTCCCTGGCCGCTGCCTGCGAGCGTCAATCGCGCGCGTGGCTCGAGCGCGAGCACGCGCGGCCACACCTCGTCAACGAGCCACCGCGCGGCTTCCTGGTTCGGCCGATAGCGCATCGAGCCGATGAAATAGACGCTGTAGCGATCGACCTCGGCGCGCGGCAACGGTTGTGACATGTCAATGCCGCACGGCAGCACCAGCGACGGCCGCCTCGCGCCCATCGCCCGAAATTCGCGCTCGTCTTCCACGCTGATCGGCACGAGCGCATCGCAATCATCGAGGTGCGCCGCTTCCCATTCGCGAAGCGTGCGCGCGACGTGACGCAACGCGCGGCGGCGCAACCCCGAAGCTTGTGCCGCGAGCCGCAACCAGATCTGCGACTCCACGTTCTGCGCACGCAACACGATCGGCGCGCGCGTTTCTTCGCGGATGGCGCCGACATACGGCAGCAGGAATTGGCCTTCGAGCTGGATGACGTCGTATCCGCGGACGCGCTCGCGCAGCAACCGCTCGAAGTCGCGCGAGTAGAAGCGCGCTACGAACAGCGGCGCGCGGATGATCCGGATGCGCGACGTGTTGATGTCGACGGCATCGAGGCGCGATGGCGCCAGCGCCGCCGCAGCCTCGGCGGCATCGACATGAAACTTGCGCTGATTGAGCGCGACGACATCCGCACGCAGCGGCCGCGTCAAAGCCAGCATGGCCACGCGTCCGCCATCGTGCGGCGGCCACGGAACGCGCGGACAGACTTGCAGAATGCGCACGGGGGGAGCTTATTACGCGCCCCTCATCCGCCCTTCGGGCACCTTCTCCCCTCGCGGAGGGGAGAAGGCTACTCGCGGCTTCGTAGCCCTCGTCCCGCTTGCGGGGAGAGGGTGGCCAAAGGCGGGGTGAGGGGCACTAACGCAGCGCGTCTTCGAGCGCCGTTCCCGCGTCCGTTTTCTCGTCGCGATACTTCACGATCACCGGTGTTGCCACCGACAACTGATGCTGCTCGGCGAACGCGCCGCGCATCGGCCGCGAGCCCGGCACCACCACGGCGCCGAACGGAATCTCCAGCGGCTGCGCGTCGGTGCGCCGATAGATCTGGCCGCGCACGAGGTCGTATACCGGCGTCGACCCGGTCAACACCACGCCCGCGCCGATCACCGCGCGCGACCGCACGACGGTCCCTTCATAGATGCCGCAGTTGCCGCCGACCACGACGTCATCCTCGATCACCACGGGCAGGTTGCCGATCGGCTCGAGCACACCGCCGATCTGTGCTGCCGCGGAAAGATGCACGCGCTTGCCGATCTGCGCGCACGAGCCGACCAGCGCGTGCGAGTCGATCATCGTCTCTTCGTCGACATACGCGCCGACGTTCACGAATGCGGGCGGCATCATCACCACGCCTTTCGCAACGAAACAACCGCGGCGGATCGACGAGCCGCCGGGCACGATGCGCACGCCGTCGGGGATCTTGAAGCGGCGCGGCGGAATGGTGTCCTTGTCGATGAATGAAAGCGCGCCCGATGCGAACTCCGCGAGCACGCCGAAGCGGAACGCGGAGAGGATACCTTCCTTCACCCACGCGCGCGCGCGCCAGACGCCGTCGTCGCCGCGCTCGGCCGCGCGCAACGTGCCCTTCTCCAGCTCCGTCAGGAACAATCCGATCGTCCGCACCGCCTCGGCACGATCCGCAATACTCGTCAGCAATTTGACGCGTTCTTCGATGGTCAGCATCAGCGGTTCTCCAACAGCCCGCACTCTTCGAGGATCGATCGCAGCTTCACGCGGTTCGCGTCCGTCATCGGAGCGAGCGGCGGCCGGACGGTATCACTCTCCAGCACGCCCATCATCCGCAGCGCGGCCTTCGCCGGACCGGGATTCGACTCGATGAAGTTGCCGGTGAGCAGCGGCAGCAGCCGATGCTGCAACGCCACGTTGCGCGTGTCGACGAGCTGCCGCATCAAGCGCGGCACTTCATTGCTTGCGACCGAGATCACTCCTTCGGCACCAACCGCGAGCAGCGGCAGCGTCCACGCGTCGTCGCCGCTGAGGACGAGGAAACCGTCGCTGCGATCGCGCAGGATCGAGAGGATCTGCTCCATGTTCGCCGACGCTTCCTTCACGCCGATGATGTTCGGGATCTCGCGCGCCATCCGCAGCGTGGTCTCCGCGGTCATGTTCAAGCCGGTGCGGCCCGGCACGTTGTACATGATCATCGGGAAGCCGGATTTCTTCTTCTCGATCGCTTCCGCCTGCGCGCCGAAGTGGCGCAGCAAGCCGTCCGGAGTGGGCTTGTTGTAGTACGGCGTGATGGTGAGGATGCCGTCGGCGCCGAGGTCGATGGCTTCTTCGGCGAGGGCGACGGCGCGCGTGGTGGAGTTGTTGCCCGCGCCTGCGAGCACCGGCACGCGGCCGTTCGCAACGCGCACCGTAATCTCGACCACGCGCCGATGTTCCTCGGACGTCAGCGTTGGATTCTCACCGGTCGTGCCGCACGGCACGAGGAAGTTCATGCCTTCGGTGATCTGCCAGTCGACGAAGCGCTCCAGTGCCCCCTCATCGAGCGAGCCGTCATCGCGGAACGGTGTGATCAGTGCGGTGCCTACACCACGAAACATTCATTACTCCAGCAACTCATCGAATCGGAGGAACCCTTTGCGGCCGCGTACGAGCTCGGCGGCGAAGACCGCGCCGCGCGCGAATCCCTCCCGGCCGCGAGCGCGATGCGAGATCTCGACCACGTCGTCCGGCGAGTCGAAAAAAAGCGTGTGCAGTCCGAACTCCGCTCCGACGCGCGAGGCCACGATCGACGGATCGAGCTTGCCGCCGCTGCCGTTTTTCACGTCGGAGGCGATGCGCAGCGCGGTGCCGCTCGGCGCGTCTTTCTTCTGCGCGTGATGCCGCTCTTCCATCCCCGCGGCGTACTGCGGAAACCGCGCGAACAGCTCGCCCGCGCGGCGCGCGAGGGCGAACATCACGTTTGCGCCCGGCGAGAAGTTCGACGCGTAGACGCAGCCGATGCCGGCGCGTTCGACTCGCGCGCGCACGTCATCGACGCGATCGTTCCAGCCGGTCGTGCCGATGACGAGATCGAGTTTGTGGTCGCTCGCAATGCCGATCGCACGATCGACCACCGACGCATGTGAGAAATCGATCAGCACCTCGGCATCCGGCGGCTCGACGATTTCATGTCCCGCTTCGCGCGCCACGCGCTCGACGGCGTTGCCCATCTTGCCGTGACCATGCAGCGCGATCTTCATACGGCCACCGGTTGTTCGAACAGCGCGTGATGGATCGCTTTTACCGCCTGATCGGCGTTCGCGTCGTCGACGACGATGCTGAGATTGAGGCCGGAGCGCCCGAGGGAGATCATCTTGACCGGGAGTCCGCGGAGCGCTTCGAGGATGCGCGCGCCGACGCGCGAATCCGACATCAGACTCTGGCCGACGACTGCGATGATCGACTGGCCATCGGTCGTCTCGACGTTCTCCGCGATCGTCTCCAGGCGCTTCTTCAGTTCATCGAGGTCGTGTTTCTCATCGATCGTCACCGTTACCGAGACTTCGGACGTCGCGATCAGATCGACCGAGATGTCGAGCGCGGCGAACATCGAGAAGAACTGTGCGAGAAAACCGTGTGCGCCGAGCATGCGGTTCGACGCGACGTGCACCATGGTGATGTTCTTCTTGCGGGCGATGGAACGCGGTCCCGCGGAGGCGTCTGTCGTGCGCGTGATGAGTGTGCCCGGTGACGACGGATTGTGTGTGTTCAGCACGCGAATGGGGATGTTCGCCTCGACCGCCGGCTCGAGCGTGCGCGGATGCAACTTTGCGCCGAACTGTGCGAGCTCCGCAGCTTCTTCGAAGGACAGCCGATCGATGACGCGTGCGCCCGGCACGAGGCGCGGATCGCATGTCAGCAATCCGTCGACGTCGGTCCAGATCTGCACTTCATCCGCGCCGATCGCCGCCGCGACGATGGCCGCGCTGTAGTCGGAACCATTGCGGCCGAGCGTAGTCGTGGCGCCGGCTTCAGTGCGGCCAATGAAGCCGCCCATCACCGGGATGCGATTGCGCTCGAGCAGCGGCATGAGCACGCGCTGCGCGTTCTCACGCGTCGGACCCATGATCGGCGTCGCACCGCAGAAGTGATCGTCCGTCCGAATCACCTCTTCGGAATGCACGTGCTCGCCCGGCAGCGCGCGCATCATCATCGTGTATGCGAAGAGGACGGACGAGAGCTTCTCGCCGATCGACATCACTTTGTCTTTCGCGCGTGCAGTGATCTCGCCGAGGAGCGCGATGCCGCGCAGGATCGTGTCGATTTCTTCGATCTGCTTGTCGAGCTGGCGGATGAAGGACTCGAGAAAATCGGACTTCTGCTGCACGAGGCGCAACGCCACGTCTTCGTGACGGCGGCGCACGTTCGCGATGATCGCAGCCACGCGTTTCGGGTCCTGCGCGCACGCCGCTTCACTTGCCGCGACCAGGTCGTTCGTGACGCCCGAGAGAGCGGATACGACGATGACCGGCTGCAGATGACGGCGCTCCGCAACGATGTCGATGGCGTTCGCCACGCGATCCGCATCGCCCACGGACGTGCCGCCGAACTTAATGACGATCATTGACGAGTCCCTCGGAGTACCTCGGCGATCTGGAGAGCGACGGGCTCTCAGCCCGTCGGTTGAGCGCAAAAGCCGATGGGCTGAAAGCCCGTCGCTCCAGGGTACTCGTCGTCACAGCATTCCCCGCGCTTCGAGCAACTCCGCGTTCAACACTGCCGCGCCCGCGGCGCCGCGAATTGTGTTGTGCACGAGCGCGACGAGACGGAAGTCGAGGATCGGGCACGGGCGCAGCCGGCCGACGCTCACGGCCATGCCGCCTTCGCGGTCGCGGTCGAGGCGCGGCTGCGGGCGGTCGTCCGCATCGATGAAGTGGATCGGACGCTTCGGCGCGGACGGGAGGCCGAGCCGTTGCGGCTCGCCGCTGAAGGATTCGAGCGCTTCGCGAATCGCGTCGAGCGATGCCTTATGGCGCAGGCTCGCCGAGATGGTCATCAGATGTCCGTCGATCGTCGGCACGCGATTGACCTGCGCGGAGATCGTCATCGGAGCGTCGACGAATCCGCGATCGCTCCAGGTGCCGAGGATCTTGCGCGGCTCGGTCTCGATCTTTTCTTCCTCGCCGCCGCCGATGTACGGGATCACGTTGTCGAGGATCGCGTACGACGCGACGCCCGCGTAACCCGCGCCGCTGATCGCTTGCATCGTGGTGACGTGCACGGCCTCGATGCCGAATTGCTGTTCGAGCGGCGCGAGCGCGATGGCCATGCCCATCACCGAGCAGTTCGGATTGGTGACGATGTAACCGCGGCCGGGGCGGCGCTGGCGCTGCGCGTCGATCGCCAGGATGTGATCGGCGTTGATCTCCGGGATCAGCAGCGGGACGTCGCCGGCCATGCGGTGATTGCGCGAGTTGGAGATCACCGCGCAGCCGCGGTTCGCGTATTCGTCTTCCGCTTCGCCCGCGACGGATGAGTCGAGTCCGGAGAAGAGCAAACGCGATTCGAGCTCGGTGCCGAGCGATTTCACGGTGAGGCCGGCGATGTCGTCGGGCACGAGCGTTTCGAGTCGCCAGTCGGCGGCATCGTGGTACGTCTTGCCGGCGCTGCGATCGGAGGCGACAACTTCGTGAACGCGGAACCACGGATGCCGCGCGAGGAGCTGGATGAAGCGCTGCCCGACGGAGCCGGTGGCGCCGAGAATGGCCACCGGGATGCGTTCGGTGCGGGGCGCGCTCGCGGGTGATTCCGCGGGAAGTGTTGCGGTCATGGATGGGCTCCCTTGCAAGAACTGATTCTATGATCTCGCGATGCTGTCCGTCGAAGAGGCGCAGACCCGGGTCATGGCCGAGATCGCGATCGGTCCCGCCGAGGCGGTGGCGCTCGACGAGGCGCTTGGCCGCGTGCTGCGCGATGACGTAGCCGCTACGCGGGACATGCCGCCGGCGGACAACAGCGGGATGGATGGTTACGCCGTGCGCATCGACGATGTACGCGAGGTGCCGGTCCGCCTGCGCGTGACGGGCGACATCGCCGCCGGCCACCCACCGGCGCACGCGCTGGAACCGGGAACGGTGATGCGCATCATGACCGGCGCGTTCGTACCGGACGGCGCCGACGCGGTCATTCAGGTCGAGCTCACCGATGGCGGCATCGACTTCGTCACGATCGACAAGCCGCTGCCACGCGGCGCGAACATCCGCCGTCGCGGCGAGGACATGCGCGCGGGCGACGTCGTGCTGCGCAGCGGCACGCGCATCGGTCCGGCGGAGATTGCGATGCTCGCCGCGGTGCAGAAGACGTCCGTGGCTGTTGGGCGCCGGCCGACGGTTGCGATTCTCTCGACGGGCGATGAGTTGATCGACGTCGGCGAGACGCTCGCACCGGGAAAGATCGTGAATACGAACGGCCCGCTCCTCGCCGCGCTGGTCCGCGAGGCCGGCGCCATTCCGCGCGTTCTCGGCATCGTCCGCGATACGCGCGACGCGACGATCGCCGCGCTCGAGCAGGCGCTCGAATCGGATTTCGTGTTGTCGTCCGGCGGCGTATCCGTCGGCGCGTATGACTTCGTGAAGGAAGCGCTCGACGCCCTCGGCGCGGAAACGAAGTTCTGGCGCGTGGCCATGAAACCCGGAAAGCCGGTCGTGCTTTCGCGCTGGCGCGATCGCGTGATTCTCGGATTGCCCGGCAATCCGGTTTCGACGTTCGTGTCGTTTCATCTGTTCGCCGCGCCGGCGCTGCGCAAAGCGATGGGGCAGGAGCACGGCCTCTTTCCGGCGTTGATCCACGCGCGGCTCGACGCGCCGCTCCGTTCCGTCGGCGATCGGCGCGTCTATGTGCGCGTGCAAGTTTCGGCGCGCGATGGGGAGCTGCGCGCGAGGCCGCTGACGTCGCAGGGATCGGGATCGCTGACGTCGATGCTCGGCGCGAACGGATTGGCGATGGTGGAGCAGGGCGTGACGCGCGTCGATGAAGGTGCGGTCACGCCCGTGCTCCTGATCGGTGCGGTTACTGGCTAGCAGCCAATCCGGCGTCTGTTTGTGCCGGAACGAGCATCGAGTCGCCCGACACGTTGTCGATGACGGACGCGTACAGGAAGATCGGCGAGCTGGCGTCGAAGCTCAGCGTGGCGTTTTCGACCGTCGCCAGATCGACGCCTTCGAAATAGGTTCCGAGAGAACGCTGCTGCTGCGACCACCCGGCCAGCGTCATCGTCTCTTGCGCGACCAGTGCGCCGGAAACGTTGCGCAACTCGAGACGCACCGTCACATCGGTTTGGTTCGGGTTGAACAGGCCGAGGTTCGTGCGGAAGCCGTTGTTCGCGAGGTGCGGCGTGACGCCACGGCGCAATGCGGCCGACGGCGGCAGAGCGGGTACGAACTGGCCGAGCGTTCCGTCATCGTCTGCGCGGTCAGAGTAGATGCGCGACGTCACTGCCAGCGCCGAGGCACTGGTCACGCGCAACGCGCCGGTGGTGCCGACGACGTCGAGTGTGGTGGCGATGTCATCGAGCAACGACGTGGCTCGCGGCGCGACGTTGACCACGATCGACGTCTTGGCGGTCGCATTCGCGCTGAGGCCGGCTTCGAAGTACTCGATGAGCGCTGTTGCGGGCGCCGTGTAGGACGGATTGAACACGCGCACGTCGGTTACGAACGTCTGTCCGCGGCCGTTGGTGACGCGTCCGGCGATGGCGATGTCATATTCGTTCGCGGGTACGAGCTGCCCGCGGATCTCACCGCCCGGAAACGCCGACGAGTGAACGTTCACGTAATAGCCAGCGGCGGTGGTGGCATTCGCGAGCGCGGTCAGATCGCTCTGCTGCAGGTTTCCGCTCTGCAGCGCCGTGATCGGTCCCGAACCGCTGGCGCGGCCGCCGGCGATCTGCGCCTCGTTCGTGGCGAAGTTGATGATCACCGGTCCGTTGACGCCGGCCGCGCCGCGATGGATGTGCGCCATCGTCGCGTTGGCGATTCCGGACGCGCGCGTTTCGAACGCCATCGTGCTGTTGACCGGATCGAAGGTGACGAACGCGCTTCCGAAAGCGCTGCTGTTCGTCGGCGGCACTTCATTGCCGGGACGCAACTCCGCCGCGTACGTGATCGCCCCGCCGTTGACGTACGAAAGATTTCCGCGAACGGCACCGGTCGGAATGGCCACGGTATGCACGTTCACGTAGAAGTTCCGCGGGTTCTGCAGCATGCGTGCTGCGACAGCGGCGCTTACGGGGAACGTCCCGGTCATGGTGCCGTTGACGAATGTTCCGCCGAGGTTGATCAGGTCGACCACCACCGGTCCGTTCGCGCCGGGAGGCGCTTCATGAATGTGGAAGTTGTTGATCGGGCTGCCGAGGTTCGCCACGGTGATGGTGACGTGGATGTTCTGATGCGTTGCGTCGAACGTCACGGTGGCGTTGCCGAAGCCCGGGTTCGCATTGGCCGGCACCTCCTGGGTTCCGCTGAGTACCGCGCCGAGTGTTTGTCCGGATGCGGCGGACGTGGCGAGTGCGAGGCAGGCGACAACGATGACGAGGGTCTCCCGGAAACGATGCATGGGGTCCTCCTTTATGCTCGCGGCGAGCGCGTGCAAGTACGGTGCGCGTGTCAGGTCGCGCCGGCCACGCTCAGCTCCGCGAACATGCGCGTCAGGCGGCGCGCCTCGGTATCGCCGCTCTCGTACGTGTTACAGAGTAGCGACACCTGATCGATCGGCTCTCCGGCTGCGATGGTGAACCCATCCGGCGGCTGCTCCGACGACATCGAATCCTCGGAATGCCATGCGCCGCCGTCGAAGATCCAGCGCACGAATCCGGACGCGGGACGGTTCCACGCGGAAGTGAGGGTTTCATCGCCGACGATGTTCGCATCGCGATCGCCGCGCGCGTTGGCTTCGAGCGCGACGAGCATTTCCGTCGCGGACAGCGCAAGGATGTGACGAAGCTCTTCGCTGTCCTCGATGAACCGGAGACCGGAGCGGCGCTCCATCGCGCGTGCGGTTTCGGAGAGCACTTCGATCTCGCGGCCGCGCCAGTAGAAGCGGAGCAGCGCGCGGGCATCGGCGTGGATCGCTTCGTCGCTTTCGATGAGGGCGCCGGTCGCGCTGACGTCGATCAGACGCACCGCGAAATCGCCGAACCAGCCATCGAGTGGCTCGATGAGCGTCAGGCGCTGGTAGACACGGCGTTCGTCGCTCACTTGATTGCTTTGACGTCGGTGATCCAGTAGCCGCGGTCAGTCACGTGCAGTTTGGCTTCGATGCGTGTTTTGTCGGCTGGCAATGTACCGACTTTTTCGCCGCGCACGCTGTAGTCCATCACCATCGCCTCCATGAAGCCGGGGATGGGCTCGTGATCGAGGTTGACTGTGTTGCTCGTGGCGTCGCGCGAGAGGATCACGCCCCGCACCACGTAGAGCTTCTCGCCCGGCTCACTGAGCGGCTTCGGCCGATTCTCTGTCTCGCACGCAGAAAAGAGCGCGAGCAGGAGCAGGAGGAAGGACGCGCGCTTCATCAGGCGTTGATTATAGGACCGCGGTTTGCGGGCGACTCGGGACCGAGGGAGAATGCGGGCATGGCACGCGTGAAGAGACAACCAAAGACGCAGGCAGAGGAGTTGTGGGACCTTTATCAGGCGATCCAGCTGACACCTGCGCAGAAGGCGGAAGCGCGTGAGCGGATGCAGGAGAAGGTCGACGAGGCGCGCCGTAACGGTGTTTACGAAGGACTCCTGAGTCTCGCTGGCAAGGTGCATCTAGACATGGATGATCTCCGCGAAGCGCGAAAGAGCCGGAAGCGTTGATCGCCCTCGACAGCAGTGCAGTGGCGCGGCATCTGGATGACATGCGTGACGATAGAAGCGTCGCCGTACGCCGCGTCATCGATGCGCGGCTTGCTGTTTTTCCGCCCGTCGTCCTGACGGAGTTGCTGAGTAATCCAATTCTCGCGCCCGAGGCGCTTGATCTGGTCAGGAGCGTGCCTCTACTCAACATTCTTCCTGGCTATTGGGAGCGCGCCGGGCTCCTCCGCGCGAACGCAAAGCGCGATCGTTTCAAAGCCGAGGTCGCCGATTGCCTCATCGCCCAGTCCTGCATCGATCACGACATTCCCCTCATCACGTATGATCTCGACTTCCGCCACTTCGTCCGTGCCGGATTGAAGTTGCTGTAAGAAAGAGGTCCTGATGCTTCCAGAGAAAACGTTCGAGGGCCGCACCGGCATCATCACGGGCGGCGCCACGGGGATCGGCTTCGCCATCGCACGCGAAGTGGCGCGCAAGGGTGGGCGAGTCGTGCTCGCCAGCCGCAAGGAAGAGAAGCTCGCGCCGGCGGTCGAACAGATTCGCTCCGAGACTGGACGTGCGGACGCGGCACATTTTCACGTCCTCGACGTGCGCGATGCCGAGGCGGTTGAGGGGATGGCCGCGAAGCTCGAGAGCGATCTCGGCGGCATCGATTTTCTCGTGAACAACGCCGCGGGCAACTTCATCGTCCCGGCCGATCAGTTGTCGGTGAACGGCTGGAACTCCGTGATCGGAATCGTGCTCAACGGCACGTTCTACTGTTCGAGCGCGATCGGTAAGCGCATGATTGCGAGTGGCAAAGGCGGCGTCATGCTGAACGTCATCGCGAACTACGCATGGACCGGCGGTCCGGGCGTCATTCACTCCGCGAGTGCGAAAGCGGGTGTGCTGGCGATGACGCGCACGCTCGCCGTCGAGTGGGCGCGCCACAAGATCCGCGTCAACGCCATCGCGCCCGGACCGGTGGACACACCGGGTGCGGCCGAGCGGCTGTTCCCCGATCCGATGATCATGGAGGGGATCCGCAAGACCATCCCGCTGCGCCGCTTCGCGAACCTCGAGGAAATCGCGAACGCCGCCGCGTACCTTTTATCGGAGCATGCGTCCTACGTGACGGGCGAAAATTTCGTGATCGACGGAGGGCAGTGGCTCTCCGGCGCCGACTACTTCACCCGCCTCAAACAAATGATGCCTCGCTGACCTGGAGATCTCCCGTGACCCAACGCCGCGCTGTAGCCGTTCTCTCGTTGCTGCTCATCGTCGCCACTTCCGCGCCTGCCCAGATCCCCTCCCTCGGCGAAACGATTGAAGTCGCCATCGTGAACGTCGACGTCGTCGTCACCGACGCAAAAGGCAAACGCGTCTACGGCCTCACTCGCGACGACTTCGAGGTCCTCGAGAACGGCAAACCACAGCCGCTCTCGCACTTTGCGGAGTATCGCGGCGCGGCCACCGGTGGAACGGCGGAACTCGAGCTGCAGCAGCAGGCCGAGAAGCCGCCCGCGCAGCGTCGCACGCTGGTCATCTTCATCGAACAGTTCAGGCTGCCGAAGTTCCGCGTCGACCCGTTCATCGCGTCGGTCAAGAACCTCGTGCGCACGGCGATCCGCCCCGGCGATTCGGTATCGGTGGTGACGTTCGACGGCGGAGCAAAAGTGCGGCTCTCGCCGACGTCCGATGTCGCGGCGGTCGAGGCAAAACTCGATGAGATCGGCGCGGAGTGCGTTGGTGTGGTCAGCGAACGAACGAAAATGGCGGCGATCGAAGCGAGGGAGGTCCGCGCATTCGACGCGGAAGGCGCGGCCATGCTCGCAGCACGCGGCATCGCCAGCTCGCGGCCGTCCGAGAACGACATCGCGATTCACGCCGCGCACATGTTCGCGATCGAATCGCGGCTGGAGATGAACCGCCGCGTCGCCACGATCAACACGCTCATTCACGGCCTCGCCGGCGTCGAGGGAAAGAAGATGCTCATCCTCGCCTCGCACCGTCTCGGTGAATACGTCGGCGCCGAGTTCTACTACGCCGCCGGCGTCCAGTCGGCCGTCATTCCGCCGCAGGAGCGCGCGGAGCTCGACAACCGTCCCGCCGTCCGCTCCATCATCTCGAACGCGAACGCCTCCGGCGTCACGATCTATCCGATCTTCCCGACCGGTCTCGATCATCGTCCCGCCGATCCGGACGTGCCGGACGTTTCGCGCGACGTGTTGATGAACGAGATGGTTATGCTGAAGGAGATCGCGCATCAGACCGGCGGCGTGACGAGCTACGGCACGGCGAACACCGCGGAGCTCATGCCGCACATCGCCGAGGACATGTCGGAGTATTACTCGCTCGCGTATCGCGCGACTTCACGTCGCGAGGATGCCGCGCGCGACGTCGTCGTCCGGACGAAGGACCGCACGCTGACCGTGCGCTCGCGCCGCGAGTTCGTGGAGAAGTCGGACGACACGCGCATGCGCGACCGCGTCCTGGCCGCGCTGCACGACGCGCCGATCGATTCTTCGATCCGTCTCGCCGCCGAGCTCGGAAAGCCGGCGAAAGTCAGCCGGAAAACTCGCACCACTCCGCTGAAGGTGCGCATCCCGATCGGTTCACTCACGCTGTTGCCGCAGGGCGCGAAGCACACCGGCGCCTTCACCATCTATGCGATCACCGGCGGCCGCCTCGGCGAAGTCAGCGAGGTCACACGCCGCACGCAGTCGTTCGACATTCCGGCCGCTGATCTGCAGCGCGCGAACGCGAGTCATTTCACGTACAACTTCGACGTGGTCCTCACGGATCAGACGCGGCAGCTCGCGGTCGGCGTGCTCGACGAAGTGTCGAAGTCGTACGGACTCGTCACCGTTCCGATCGCGCAGTAGTGAGGTAGTCGGCCGCGACGTACGCGAGGGAGCGTACTCCGAGGAGGAGTCCGCTTTCATCGATGTAGAACAGCGGCGAGTGATTCGACGGCGCTTCTTCCGGCGTCTGGTTCGCGGGGCGTGTGCCGAGCCAGAAGAAGAGGCCCGGCACTTTCTGCTGGAAGAACGAAAAGTCTTCGGCACCGAGGACCGCATTGACGAGCCGCACGTTCTTCGCGCCCGCGGCGTTGCGAAGCGACGGCAGCGAACGTTCGGTGAGCGCGGGATCGTTGAACGTGATCGGATAGCCTTCCGTGATCGTCACGGTTGCGGTCGCACCGGCGCTGGTGGCGATGCTTTCCGCGGTTCGTTTGATGCGCGTGTGAATGTCTTCGCGCATCTTTGCCTCGAGCGAACGGATCGTGCCGATCATCTCGACCTCGTCGGGAATGATGTTGTTGCGCACGCCGCCATGGATCGCGCCGACGGTGACGATCGAAGGCGCGACGGTCGCGTCGAGCTGCCTGCTGGGGATGGTCTGCAGACCGAGGACGATCTGTGAGGCGACAAC
>DASPNA010000121.1:0-8930 GCA_035626775.1 Thermoanaerobaculia bacterium | reverse complement strand
GGCCAGCTCGCTCTCGGTGCGCACCGGTTGATGGATGACGTCGAAGCTGCGGTCCGAGCTCGCGCGATCGAAGAGTGAGCGGTCGACGTCCGCGGCGATCAGAAGCTTTTTGCGCATTGGTCTCAGGATAGACTCCCGCCGCTTGGCCCGTCGACTGCGCAAACATCGGTCTGCACTGATCGCCCTCGCGGTCTACAACTTCGTGCTCTTCTTCCCGATCGCGTACATGGGCCGCGTCGTCTCGCCGAACGACGTCTTCTACAACTACACGCCGTGGGGTCTGTATCGGCCTGCCGGAGTGCTCACGCAGAACTCGACGATGAACGATCCGCCGACGGCGTACTTCACGTTGATGTCGCTGCTGCGCGAGGAGCCGCGCGCGTTCCACTGGAATCCGTATATCGCGTCGGGGATCCCCGGCTTCGGGTCTTCCGCATCGGCGATTCTCTCGCCGTTCATCCTGCTGCCGACGCTGCTCGTCCCGCTGGTGTGGGTGTACACGGCGATTTTGTTTTTGAAACTGAATGCGTCGTTCGTGTTCGCGTATCTGTGGCTGCGCGAGGAGCGGCTCGGACGCAACGGCGCTGCGGTCGGTGCGATCGTGATCGCGGGTGCGGGTGTGTACGCGGTGCGGTGGTTGTGGCAGCTCACGAACGCGACGGTGTTGTATCCGGCGTTGTTGTGGGTGGTGAAGCGCGCGATGAATGGGAAGCGCGTGTCGATTGCGGGAGTGGCGTTGCTGGCTTTGGCATATGCGTTGGCGGGGTTTCCGGCGGCGATGGCGTATGGGGCGTGGCTGGCGGTTGCGTATGCGCTCTGGAGCGCCGGCGTCCCGCGCCGGCTGATGTGGCGGCGTCCCGCGCCGCCACTTGGGAGTGCCGGGCCGGTAGCGCGGGACGCTGCCGGATCAGCCGGCGCGGGACGCCGGCGCTCCGTCGCTGCTGCCATGGCGGGCGTCGTGATCGCGCTCATGATTGCGACGCCTTCACTCGTTCCGTTTGTGCAGTTTCTACAGCGTAGCGGCTACCTCGAGGTGCGGCGGCAGACCAGCCTCGAGGTCGTCTTCCCACTCGACCACTGGCGCAGTTTCATCGACTACGACCGCCTCGGGAACCCGACCTATAAAGACTGGTCCGGCGATCGCCGCCTCGGCGTCATGAACAACTACACCGAGTCGACCGTCTATCTCGGCCTGCTCACCATCCCGCTCGCGCTCCTCGGCATCTTCCGCCGCCGCGCACGCGCGCGCTGGTTCTGGCTCGGGTGCGCTGTGTTCGTGCTCGCGTGCATGTTCGGCGCGCCGTATCTCTCACCGCTCGTCGCGAATTTGCCCGGCTTCAAGTTCTCCGCGCTTGCGCGCGTCGGCATGTTGCTGCCCCTGCCGATCGGCTATCTTGCCGCCGCGGGAACGCGCTTCGTGCGCAAGCCGGTGCTGGCGATCATCGTCGCGGCGCTGATCTCGTACGACCTCGCGCTGCTGGCCGGACGTTTCTATCCGTACATGGAGAAGAAGCACGCAGAACCGCCGGAAACGCCGATGACGCGGCTGTTGCAAGCCGAGCCGCGCCCGTTCCGCATTGCGCCGTTCTTCGACTACCTGTGGCCGAACTCCTCCGAGCTCGTTCGCGTCGAGGACGTGCGCGCGCACTTCGGCTCCGAGCGCGATTACCGGCGCCTGCTGCTGCGCATCGATCCGACCGCGTGGACCGGCGCGTCGACCGTGATCACGTTCAACAGTCTGAAGTACAACTTCCAGGACCCGCTCAACGCGCTCCTCGGCATCCGCTGGTACCTCGAGCACAATCACATCGACATCATCAAGTGGGGCATCTTCAGCGCGACGGTGCCCGGCGTGCCGCAGACCGGCAGCATGCGCTTTGGCCGCGGCGCCTATTTCGAGCGCACCATTCCGGTCGACGCGGAACCGTTCTGGGCGATCGAGCTGCCGATCGACGTGACTGAAACGCGCGGCGTAAAGCCGCATCTCGACGTGATGCTGATCAAGAACGGCGTATTGGTCTGGCGGCGCAAGTTCGCGATCGAAGACACGAAGGCGGTCGGCAAGATCTACATCCCGCTGCGCCCCTACGCGCGCCTCGGCGAGAGCGTGAAGCTGCGCGTGCGCTCGATCGGCATGAGCGGCTGGGTGCAGGAGGCGAAGAACGCTCCCGTCGGCGAATCGCCGCTGTTCTACGGTCGCGTGACGACGCCGGTGATTTTCGATCGCCAACTTCCCGACGGACGACTCTTTCGCAATCTCGCCGAATTGCCCCGCTTCCGTGCTGTGTCGAAGCTGCGCAAGCTCAACGACGACGAGTTTCTCGCGGCTCGCGATGTGGCGTTCGAGCAGGAAGCCGTGATCACCGACGATCCGGTGATGCCGCCTCCGCTCGCTCCGACCGACGCGCAGGTGACGCTCACGCGCTACGCGTCCGACGAGCAACGCGTGCGCACGCAATCGGCGGCGCCGTTTTATCTGGCGTCATCCGAGAAGCTGACGCCGGAGCTGCGCATCACGATCGACGGCCGCGACACACGTGCGATTGAAACCGACATGCTCTTCGCCGGCGTGGTCGTGCCGGCGGGTAATCACGAGATCGTGTTCTCGCGCCGTATTGCCCGCGGATGGTGGTGGATCGCGATCGCGGGCGTGGGGTTGTGGCTGATCGCGGTCTGGAGCGACAGGCTTTCAGCCCGTCGACGGGCTAAGAGCCCGCCGGTCCAGGCTCCGCCACCAGGATGATCTGATACGCGAACAGGCCGCGCCACACGCGCGTGAGCCACGTGAGCATCCGTTCTCCGGCGCGCAGCACGAGCTCGGGCGTCCATGAGCCGACGATCAAACGGATCGGCACCGAGGAGCCGGCCATGTCGAGGATGCGGAAGCCGGCGTTCTCCACTTCGCGGCGGATCGTGCGTTTCGTGTAGAAGCGCAGGTGCGTCTGATCGAGGATGCCGCGATCGCGATACTCGAACACACCGAACAGCAATCCCAGCCGCACGGTGATGTTCGCGATGTTCGGCACGGAGATGAACAGCCTGCCGTCGGACGGCAACGCATTGCGCACGAGCGCGAGGGCGCCCGGTGGATTGCGAAGATGCTCGAGCACGTCGGCGAGAACGATTGCTCTGACATTCGACGGCAACGCGCGCACGGTTTCGAGGTCCGTTACCACGGCCTGATCGAAATGTTGTCCGAGCGTGCCGACGCAATCGACGTTGTATTCGAAACCGATGGTGCGGTCGAAGTGATCGCGCAGCGCGGCGCCGAGCTCACCGCCCGCGGCGCCCAGATCGAGGAGCGTACCGCCGCGCGGCGTCCACCGTTTGATCAGCGAGATCAGGATGCGATGGCTGCTGCCCTCGAAATCCTTGAAGGTATAGACGTTCGGCATGTCAGTAGGTGGCGAAGGGAACGCCGGTCGCGTCCTTGCCGCTCGCGCCGCTGTGCACGTCGATGATGTATGTCTCCGCCTTCGCCGCGGGTCCGGTGGTGAAATCGCTGCTCGGTTGCACCGTCTCTTCCGTCACCACGCGCCAGGTCTTGTCGGAGCCGGTCACGGGATCGGACGGAATCCTGCGGATGTATCGGGGCACGAGCTCCTGCAGAGTTTTCGGATAGCGGCCGTGATCGGCGTGGAAGTTGTCGATCGCTTTGCGGATGGTGTTGACGTTGTCTCTCAGTGCGATGGCGCGTTGAAAGTGCGCTTTCTTTTCGTTGCGGATGATCCGTGTTCCGTACGCGGCGCCGAGCACCATGATGATGCCGATGACGATCGCCAGAAGGCGACCTTTCATCTACGTGATCCCCACTTCGCTGTTGTCGCCGATGATGAAGCGGTAGGCGGCGGGCTTGCGGTGCGTGCGGCCGATCTTGGTGTTCTTGCCGATGATGCTGGCCTCGATGCGTCCGTCGACGTGCGCAATCGAGGAGCCTTCGAGCACGATCGAGTTCTCGATCTCGCAATGCTGGATGTTGCAGCGAACGCCGACCGAGGTGTAGGGGCCGACGTATGCGTGCGCGATGCGCGCGCCGCGGCCCACGATCACCGGCCCGCGCACGACCGAGTCGATGATCTCCGCGCCTTCCTCGATGACGACCTTCCCTTCGATCTGGCTTTCCCCGGTGACCGTGCCGCGCACGTCGTACTCGAATGTGTCCAGCACTGTGCGATTCGCTTCGAGCATGTCCTCGACCTTGCCCGTGTCCTTCCACCATCCTTTGACGATGTGCGGATGGACGCTGTAGCCGTTGTCGAGCAGCCACTGGATGGCGTCGGTGATCTCGAGCTCTCCGCGCTTCGACGGCTTGATCGCGCGCGCCGCTTCGAAGATGTGCGGATCGAACATGTACACGCCGACGAGCGCGAGATCGGACTTCGGCTCGGGCGGTTTTTCCGTGAGCTTGATGACGCGGCCGTCCTCGAGCTCCGCGACACCGAACTGCGATGGGTTGGGCACTTTGGTCAACAGGATCTCGCTGTTGCAATCGAGTGCGCGGTATTCCTCGACCAGAGGCGTGATGCCGTGTTGCAGCAGATTGTCGCCGAGGTACATCACGAAGGAGGAGTCTTTGAGGAATGGCTCGGCGGTGAGCACCGCATGCGCGAGACCGCGCGGCGCGTCCTGTTCGATGTACGTGATTTTCGCGCCATAGCGCGAGCCGTCGCCGATGCACTCGCGGATCTCACCGCCCGTTTCCGGCGAAAGGATAATCGCGATCTCTTCGATCCCGGCGGCGACGATCGCTTCGATGCCGTAGACCAGCACCGGCTTGTTCGCGACCGGGATGAGTTGCTTGGCGGAGGTGTACGTGAGCGGACGCATGCGCGTCCCTTTGCCTCCGGACAGGATGAGGCCCTTCATGTTCTGTGTAGCGCGTGCGTTCATGAGAAGAATGCGTCAGCTCAGTGGCTGCCGATCGTGCCGACGTTCTTGAGGGTGACGGCGATGTCGTAGCTGGACAGGGCCTCGTCCTGGACCGTGCTTCCGAAGACCTGGTAGCGTCGATAACCGAGCGCGATACCATAGCACGAGCCCGTCCACCCGGTGAGATAGCGCTGCTCGAGGAACTCGCTCCGCTTCGCATCGAAGTTGAGCTGCACGTCCATGCGCAGGCGGTCCTTGATGAGGAACGAGCCGGTGTTCAGACGAATCTGGCTGGAGTCGCTGTCGGGGAACGCGGGCTGCTCGAGCCGCGCGTAGTACGTGAAGCCGAGGTACTTGTCGGCGAGCCTGCCGGTGCCGATGAAGTTCGCGGAGACCGAGACGTGATCGAGCTGATGCGACGCGGTGCCGAATTCCGCCGTCGCGTCGAGCGTGGTCGACTGATACGGATTGAAGCGCAGGCTGGCGCCGAGGTTCGTGAACTTATGCTCGCCCGCGGCGGCGCCGGCGCGCGGGAACGGATCGGCGAGCGCGACGCTCTGCCGCAGCGCGAACGAAAGGATCTCGCGCGAGTTCCCTCCTTCCGTCGCTTCCTTGCCGATGATGCGCTGCGTGAGCGAATACTCGACCAGGTCCTGCACCAGCGGGATCGACGGCGAATCGACGGTGTCGAAGCGGATAATCTCGTCGAGATTGTTGATGTCCGTCGTGCGCACGTAAACGACGCGCGGCTCGATGACGTGCTTGAAGCGGCTGAAGCCGCCCATCGCCCTGTTGAACACGCGCGACACCGACGGCCCGACCATCTCCACCTGACCCTGGCCGTAAAAGCGCGAGACCGGTTCGTCATCGACCACCGCGCCCGAAGGCGCGCGGCTCGCGGAGTACCACGTCTGCCGCGCGGAAAGCTGCGGCTTGATCGACAGCCACGACGGCGTGCGCAGACGCATCGAGACCGTGGGGAAGAGATCGGTGCGGTAGTAGTCCGCGTCGATGGTGCGCTCGCTGCCGATCACCGTTCCGGTGCGCAATCGCGACGATGAAGATTCGAGTGAGACGTAGAACGGAGACCGTCCCACGCGCTGCGGATACATGCGCAACTGCAGCGACGGCAATTGTTCGGAACGCTGGCGTGCGGGCGTGAACTCGGAGACGTTGCCGTCGTTATCCGCGTCATTCTCGTCGCGCACGAACAGCTCGTAGTCGCGGCGATCGGAGAGGATGTTCAGCGAGTAATTGGGCCGGTTCTTCGTCAGGTACGCCGACGAGTAGATGTTCGACTGCGTGAGGACGTTCGGGTCGTCGTCGTATTCGCGGAAGAAGTCGAGGTCGGAGTAGTCCTGCACATCGACGACGCCGCGGAAGCCGCCGGGCAGGTTCTCCTGCGCGTGGCGGTATTGATACTTCCACTCGATCCGTCCGTTCTGCTCGTTGTTGACGGTGTACGCGCGGAGGTCGCCGATCTTGACGTTTTCGCTAGGGACGTAACGAAGATCCACGCCCGCGCCGAAATAGCCCTCGGTGCTGACGTCGCCGTACAGGGTCGCGTCGACCGACTCGCCGAAGGGAATGAAGTAGGCGTTCTGCAGGCGCGGCCCGAACTTGTTGTTGACGCGGGCGCGCGGGATCAGCAGTCCCTGCGAGCGCTCGCGCTTCGTCGGCCAGATCAGGCGCGGCGTCCAGAACACCGGCAGGCCGCGCGCGCGGAACGAGATGTCCTTCATCCGCGCGTAGTCATCCATCGTCACCTCGGCATGCCCGACATGAAACGACCACGCCGGCCGGTCCAGATCGCATGACGTGAAGACGCCGTTGGTCATGCTGTACGTGTCTTCGTCGACCTTCTCGATGCGATCGCCCGAGAAGTACATCGACGGATCCATCATGCCGGTGGCGTTGAAGAATGTGCCGGTCTTCGAATCGAGGTTGTAGATGGCCTGATTCGCCGTCATGCGGGTCGGCCCCTGATCGATGATCACGTGCCCCTCGGCCACCACATCGCGCGTCTTCTGATTGAACGTGACCTTGTCCGCGCGCAACTTGATGTCCTGATACGTGATGGTGACGCCGCCCTGGAAGATCGCGTACTCGTCGTTCTGCGCTTCGACGACGCCGGTCTTCTCGTCGAGCGTGACGGTCACGTCGCCCCCGCCCGGCTTCGGCCCCGGGATGAACTTGAAGTTCGGCGGCTTTTGCGCGGCTGCGGAAACGGTGAGGAGGAGGGTCAGGCAGAGCGCGATTCTGCGGGGCGTCATTCGTGGGGGCATTGTAGCTGGAGCGCCTGTCAAATCTGGAGCGACGGGCTCTCAGCCCGTCGGTCTACGAAACGTCGACGGGCTGAGAGCCCGTCGCTCCAGCTCTCATCCTGCGGTCGATCGAGGTCATCTCCTGCATCTGCATGCGCAGCTTGATCACCTCGAGCTGGTACAGGCGCGCGATCTCCTCCGGCCGCGTGCGTTGCTGTCGCTTGCGCAACGCGATCTTGTTGGCCATGCGCACGAACTCGCGATGCGCGAGCGCGTCATGCCAGCCCGCGCGGCCGAGGCGGAGAAGCGGATGGGCAGTGGTGCGGACGTCTTCGTCATCGATGAAGCCGAGTGCGGCTTCGTGACGCAGTTCCGCGCGCACCGATGGCCACTGCTTGAACACCGTGGCGATGATCAGCAGTGGCACGAGGGACGCGGCACCGATCGCAACCTGACGGTCGGAGATGCGCCACGTGCGCACCAGCAGCGCCGGCAGCCACGCTCCGGCGACTGCGACGGCGGCCGTGATCGCGTCGATCGCCGCCTGACGCACTTTGTCGCGCACGTGCGTCAGTCCGAACGTGATGCCGTATCCCGCGACCGCGCCGGCGAGCACACACTCCGCGAAGCGCAGCAGCTCGCGCTCGCCGGAAAGCAGCACCAGCGGAAGCGACGCGGCGGCGCCGGTGATCGCGCCGAGAATCATCCCGTCGGATGGTTCGCTCTCGCGTCCCATCAGGCGTACGTACAGCGCAGCGATGGTCAACAGGATCCCGGTCGCCACGAACGCGGGAACGAAGCGCGCAAAGTGAATGATCGCGCCGCAGATCGCCCCAGCGATGAGGGGCAGCCGCGCTTCGACCCACAGTCCGCGCTCCAGCGTCTTGAAGTACGACGCCAGAGTCACGACGACGAAGAACACGATGACGAGGATGAGCGCGAGGACCGGGTCGGACATGCGGGGCGCGTCGAATTTTATTCGACGACCGCTCCCGGATGTTTCAGAAAGTAGAGCCGGGTGCGCTCGATGTCGTGCCGAATCTGATTCGTGAGCTCCAGTGCCGAGCGAAACTGCTGTTCGCGCCGCAGTAGGCGGTGGAAGTAGAGCCGCACCGTGTCGTCGTAAACGTTCGAGTCGAAATTGAGGATGTGGCTCTCGATCGTGGTCGCGTAGTTCTCGTACAGCGTCGGCCGCACGCCGACGTTCGTCACGCCTTCGAACGAGCGCGAGAAGCTCTCGAAACGGCAGGTCGTCACGAACACGCCGCCGGCAGGGAAGAGGTCGTTCGCCGGATCGACGTTGACAGTAGGGAACCCCATCTTGCGGCCGAGGCGCCGGCCCGTGGCGACGCGGCCGTCGATGAAGTACGTGCGGCCGAGGGCCATGGTGACGATGTGCATGGCGCCACGGGCGATGGCGTCGCGGACGATGGAGCTGGAGACCCGCATGCCGCGCACTTTGACGTCGTCGATGCCGCGCACTTCGAAGCCGAAACGTTGACCTGAGGCGGTGAGACGCTCGAGGTTGCCCTCGCGTCCGGCGCCGAAACAGAAGTCGCGGCCGATGCGCACTTCCTTCGCGTCGAGCGCATTCACGAGCAGCTCTTCGATGAAACGGTCGGCGGTCCAGCGTGAGAACTCGTGCGTGAATGGCACGACCAGCATCGCGTCGACGCCGAGCTCGCGGAGCAGCTCTTCCTTCTGTGCGAGGGTGAGGATCTGCTTCGGCACGCGGTCGGGCGCGACGACGGTCAGCGGGTGCGGGTGGAACGTGACCACGGCCGAGGGGCGGCCGAG
>DASPNA010000120.1:0-102641 GCA_035626775.1 Thermoanaerobaculia bacterium | reverse complement strand
CGGATCGAATGCCTGCGTGAAGATGCCGAGGCGTCCGCGGGCGTCGGGTGCGATGAAGGCGATCGCTGTTCCGTCGGGCATCCAGCGCGTGCGGCCGATGCTCGCTCCGAACGGCGCGCGCACATCGACTTGAAACGCGGTCTCGCTGCCGTCGCTCACGCGCGCGACGCGAATGCGCGCGCTCACGTTCAACTCGTCCGTGTGATACGCGACATACGTCCCATCCGGCGACACCTCGGGATTGAGGCAGCGTCCCGGAACGATGCGCGTCGCTTCCGAGCCATCCCGGCGCATTCGCCAGATCCCGCGTTTCTCGGGATGAAACGACGTGTAGACGATCCATTGCCCATCCGCGGTGGCAGTCGGATTCTCCGCGTCCGCGCCATCGTTGCTCAACTGCCGCGCGTCGCTTCCATCCGGCGACGCGATCCAGATCTCGAAGTTGCCGGAGCGATTCGAGCTCCAGAGCAGTTGCTTGCCGTCGGCCGTGAAGCCGGGATCCCAGTCGTCTGTCGGATCGTCGGTCACTCGCGTGATTGCGGACGTCTCGCGGTTGATCGACCAGAGATCGAGATTGCCGCCGCGATCGGAAGAGAAGACCACGAGCTTTCCGTCGGCGCTGTACACCGGCTGACGATCGCTGCTGCGCCCATGCGTGAGCCAGCGGCCATCGCGATCCGCCGCACCGATGGCCGATTCGCGCAGGTTCTGATTCGACGAGTTGAAGTCGAGGAAGATCCTTCCAGCGGCCACGTCGACGTAGCGGCCGGTGACCGGAACGGACAGCAGCTTACGCGTCGCACCGCTGCGCAAATCGTGCGAGTAGATCGATCCACCCGCGCCGCGCGACTGCGATGCGCTCACATCCGACATCGAGTAAACCAACTCTCCCAGGCGACTCCACGCCGCGGCCGTGAGCACGCCGCGCGCCTGCGCCGGCGCGACGTAGCGATGCTTTCCGTCGTCGACGGTGACGAGCAGGATGCGCGCGGTGACCTGGTCTCCCTCGGCGATCAGCGCAAGCTCCCTGCCGTCCGGCGACCAGCGCGGCGAGTGCAACTGCGGCTCTTTCGTCGCATGAACGCGGCGCGCGCTGCTTCCATCCGCGGCCGCGATCCACAGTTCCCACGAAACCTGCTGCGATCCCGCGGTGCGGCGCAGGAACGCGATGCGTGTGCCGTCCGGACTGAAATCGCCATCGCGCGCGTTCCCGATGATCCGTCGCGGCTCATTGCCGACCACCGCCGCGCGCCACAGTGATGTCTGTGAGCCTTCCAGTCGCGTGAAGAGAACCGTCGCGCCGTCGGCCGAGAAGCGGGGAAAGAGATCGGGACCGTTCGTCAGCGCGGCTTCACTGCCGTCCGCGATCTGCTTGATCCAGATGCGGCTCGTGCCGTCGCGTGTCGAAGTGAAGGCGACGGTCCTGCCGTCCGGCGACGACACCGGACCCCAGTCGCGTCCCGAGAAGGTCAAGTAGCGGACTACCGGCGGACTGCCGGGCGACAGCTCGCTGCGCGTCATGCCGAGGAGGTAGCCGATGGCGAGGAGGGCGCCGCCGGCCAGGGTTGCAGCGAGCATGCGCCACCAGCGACGATCGACGCGCAGCGGCGAGCGGATGATCTCGGTCGACGTCGTGGAGGAAAAGGAGGCCAGCGAAAACGCGAGATCGCGCGCCGATTGATAGCGCTGATCGCGGTTCTTCTGCAGGCAGCGGCCGACGATGCGCACCAGTGACGGGGACGCATCCGGCACCAGGTCCGCGAGTGGTTTCGGGTCCTCCGCGAGGATCGCATTCATCGTCTCGACGGCGGAGCTCTTGCGGAATGCGCGGACGCCCGAGAGCATCTCGTAGAGGATCACCCCCAGCGCGAAGATGTCGGCGCGCGCATCGATCGTTTGCCCGCGCACTTGTTCGGGCGCCATGTAGCCGGCCGTGCCGACGACGAGTCCGGACGTCGACGCGAATCCCCATTCGGCGGTGTCGTCGTTCTGCGCGACGCCTTCCGAGACGAGCTTCGCCAGACCGAAGTCGAGAATCTTCACGCGCCCGTCGACGGTCAGGAAGATATTCTCCGGCTTGAGATCGCGATGCACGATCCCGCGATCGTGTGCGGCGGCCAGTCCCTCGGACACCGCGCACGCGATCTCGATGGCCAGAGACGCGCGCATCGGTCCTCGCATCAACGCGGCGCGCAGCGTCTCGCCCTCGAGCAGCTCGGCGACCATGAACGGCGCGCCCTCATGCGATCCGAATTCAAAGAGCGTGAGCAGGTTCGGATGATTGAGCATGCCCGCCGCGCGCGCTTCCTGCTCGAACCGGCGCAGGCGGTCGGGATCGCTGGAGAACGTGCGCGGCAGCACCTTGACGGCGACGGCGCGTCCGATCCGCGAATCGACGGCGCGATAGACCTGCCCCATCCCGCCTTCGCCGATCGCGCCCGTGATGCGATAGGCGCCGACCATCGAGTCGACAGCGAGTGTCACGGCGCAACTCCAGCACGCAGAAGATCGGAGTGCCAGCCTCCCGGCCGGCTGATCCGGCAGCGTTCCGCCCTGCCGGCGCGGGTGGCGGCGCGGGACGCCGCCGCGTCAGCCGGCGCGAGACGCCGGCGCTCCATTCGTACGACGCAGCGTTGCGCAATCGGACAGCGCATGGCGATGAACCGGATGCGGTGAAGATAACACTGTGCGTGGCGATCCGTGCGATCCTGCATCCGGCTCATGGACGTTTTTCGGTTACTCCTCATCGCGGCCTCGTTGTTGACACCCACAACCGTCGCCAGTGATCCGCACGGCGTGGAGGAGCCGGTCATCATCAGCATGGCGAAATCGGAGGTCACGCACACGGTGACGGCGTTCATCCGGCGCGTGGTCGAGCAGCCCGGCGTCGCGTTCAATGTCCGCAATGCGTGGACGTATCTGAACAGCAACGGCGCGACGAGCAGCGGATTGCTGTCGCTGCCGGCGCAATACACGGATTCTTCCGATCCGGTGCTCGCGCATAACGGCACCGCCCGCGGCGTGGCGCCGGGGAGAACGTACCTGGTCGGACGCGCGATGAATCGCGCGGCGGCGCCTGATCTCGCACCGGTCAATCCGACGTCCATTCGCGTGTGGATGTCGGTCAATGGCGGCGCTTCGTGGATCGGCAATGGCGCCGAGGTCGATGCGATCGCGAGCGGCACGCGGACATTGGACAAGCCGTGGATCGCGGTCTCGGAGACAGGTCCGACGACAGGCTATGTCTATGTCTCGTGGGTGCGCGTCGATATGACGGGCGGCGGTCAAAGTGAGCTGATGTTCCGGCGCAGCCGCAATGGCATCTCGAAGGCGCACGCGGTGTGTTGCTTTCCGCCGACCTGGGATCGCGCGGTGCGAGTCACCGAGCTCGGACGCGTGCAAGGCCCGCAGATCGTCACGGACAACGCCGGTTACGTGTACGTGATTTTCGTGGAATTCACGACGCGGCAGATGCGCATCGCGCGCTCGCGTTTCATCGGAGCGAATGTTCCGAGGGACGGGTCGTCCGTCTTCCTGCCCGCGCAGACCATCGCCACGTACCGGCAGGTCGGCAGCGGCAGCAACGCCAACACGATCGCGTCCGTCATTCGCGTCGTGCCGTTGCCGGCGGCGCGCTACAACGTTGCGACGAACGAGATCCTCGTCGCGTGGACCGAAGGTGAAAGCGAGCGGTCGTCGACGTCTGATCTCCGATTGTTCCGCGTGACTGCTGACGTGGCACTGACCGCTGCCGACGTTCCGCTCAGTTCCGCAATCAATTCACCCGGCGTCAATCAGTTCACGCCCGCGATTGAGACGGATGCAGCCGGTAACGTGATCCTCGCGTATTACGACAGCCGCGGTTTGGATGTCTCGCGCTACCAGGAACGGATCGCGAAGCTCTCCTCGACCGGCGCGTTGCTCGCGTCTCCAACGTCCCTCGGCAGCCCTTGTGCCGCGGACACCGTCGGCGAGTATCAGGGTCTGTGGGGCAACGACGTGGCGTGGACCTGTTCGTCATCGTCGAATCGCACGATCATGCGCGACACAGTGCAGTGATCGCGCATCGCGCGATGCGACAATGCGCGCCATGATCCGCTCCTTCTTGCTCTCGCTGTCTTCGTCGGACCGCTGGCGCATGCGCGGCGGCGTGCGGTGAGCGGCAGGGCGTATTCCGTCATCCGCATCGGTGCGCTCTTGTCGTTGACCGGAGACGGTGCGTCGCTCGGAGCGGCGAGCCAGGCTGCGCTGGTGCTGGCCGTGCGCGACATCAATCGCGAGCTCGATCTGCTCATCTGCCGTGGCATGTAGTCGTTGCGTGAGTCGTTCAGCCGCAACGTGCAGCGGTATTGGGGTGTCACCGGTCCCACTGCGCTCGACGCCGCGGGCGATCGCGGGATCGGCAACTTCGATTTCTGGACCATCCGGCAGGTGAATGGTGCTCCCGACTGGGTGCGTACGGCGCAGTACAACGGCCGCATCGCGCGCTGAGCGCTCCAGATGGGGAAAATAGTTATCTGGCACTATCGATGCACTCTCCGCGCGACCGGGTAGTGACGCGAAAAATGTCCAGCAGGCGGAGGAATCGCCGCGATTCCGCACGACGTCGGCTGCGTGGCACAGTAGGCGGACGATATGAACGATCGAAGCAACGTGCTGATTGCCGAGGACGACGCTTCGATCCGTGGACTGCTCGCGACGATCCTGCAGCGTTCGGGCTTTGACGTGGAGCTCGCGGTGGACGGTTGTCAGGCGGTGGAGAAGTTGTCCGAGCAACCCTACGACGTGGTGCTGCTCGATCTGACGATGCCTCTGCTCGATGGGACGGAGGTAATCAACTTCCTGCTGCGCACCGACCCGGAGCGCATCCGTCACACCATCGTGATCTCGGCGCGCCCGGCGGGCACGCTCCAGGAGATGTCGCAGATCTGCCGGGTCATGGCGAAACCGTTCGACCTGTACGAGCTGGTCGGCGCCGTCCGTGATTGCGCGGCGGCGTGAGCACGCTTCACCGCGCGATCTCGAGCGGCGTGTAAATCTCCGCCTGCAGCAGCCAGCCTTGTTCGGTGAACTGCCATTTGGCTGCGTAGACGCCCGAGACGTGGATCGGTCCGTCGTTCGCCATGACAGTGCCGGTCCAGCGGCCGTGTTCCGCGGCCATGCCCCATTCTTCGAAGACGTGGATTTCGTCGGGCTCGGGATCGTGTTTCGTCCAGCCGTCCTTGTCGCGGGCGAACATTTCGGCCCAGCTTTTCGCGCTATCGGCGGGGCCGTGGCGGTGGAGGTTGCGCGCGGTCACGACGTGGTAGGAGGGGAGGAAGAACGCCGCGATGGCGTCGGGATCGCGGCGCGCGATGGCGTCGTTCATGCCAGCGCGCGCGGCGCGTATGGCCTGACGGCTGTCGATGGTCATGCGCGCGATGATACATAGCCCCTCACCCGGCCTTCGGCCGCTCTCTCCCCCGCAAGCGGGGCGAGGGCTACGAGACGCGTGCCCTGTGTAGCCTTCTCCCCTCGGCGAGGGGAGAAGGTGCCCGAAGGGCGGATGAGGGGTCACCAACAGCGATAATCGCGACTGCACATGTCCCGCGTTCCCGGCCTCATCGCCGCGCTGCTGATGACGATCGCACTCTCCGCCGCCGATGAACGCGATCTGCGCGCGGCGCAACAGATGGCGTGGGAGAAGCGTTTCGCCGAATCGGAAACGTTGTACCGGCGCATCCTCGCGGAGGATCCGACCTCGAACGCAGCGCGGCTCGGTCTCGCGCGCGTCGTGATGTGGCAGGGGAGATACCCGGAAGCGATTGCGATGTTCGCGCAGCTCGAAGGCATCGACGCGCTCGAAGGCCGCGCCACGGCGGAGTACTGGAGCGGTGACCTCCGCTCCGCCGCGCGCGATTTCGAGCGCGTGCTGGCCATCGATCCGAATCGCGAATTCGCGCGTACGTCGCTGCGCGAGATCGAGTCGACGGCGCGTCCGTCGCAGCGCATCACCATCGACACCGTCCACGACGACCAGCCGCTCGATGCCGTGCGCGCGGAGGTGGCATCGACGTTCTTCTCGGATCCGCTCACGCGTTGGTCGGTCATCGCCGGCAGCTACCAGCTCGACGCGGGACGTATCGGCGAAACGGATGGGCAATACGTCGCCATCGAGAACGAGACGCACATCGGCCGCTTCACGTTCGGCGGCAGTGCGGGCATCTTCACGTTTCCGGATGGCGTGCGGCGGCCGATCGGCAGCGTCATGGTGCGGCATCACAAACTCACGTTCCGCGTGGATCATCGCGAAGAGATTGCGAGCGCCACGTCGTTGCGGACGCACGCCGCGGCCACGACCGCGACCCTGCGCTGGAGCCATGACGGCAACTGGATCGGCGCCGCGGAGATCAGCCACCGCCGGTACTTCGACGACAACCGCGGCAAGACTGCCGTTGCGTATGCAGCCGTTCCCTTGCGTCGCGGCGCGTGGACCCTCTGGGGCGGTGCGTCCGCCGCCGCGCGTGACACCGAGGAATCGCGCTTTCGGATGACTGCGATCTCGTCGACCCTCGACGAAGGCTTCTTTCGTTATCAATACCGCGGCGAATACGACCCGTACTGGTCGCCCGAAAATCTGCGCGAAGCGCGCCTCGTCGCCGCCATCGAGCGGCGCACCAATCGCGGCGGCGTGAAGCTGCACGCGGACGGCGGCTATGCGCAGGATCGCGGCCGCGCATTTGGTCCCGATGCGGGGCCTGGTCCCTTTCCCGCCTCCACGTTCACGTTCGCGTTCGATCGCCAGTACCGCCCGTGGCGGGCCGGCGTCGCCGCCGACTTCACGTTCGCGACGCACTGGCGCATCGAGGCCGGTGTCGAGCGCGCGGTGACCGTAGACTATCGCTCGACTTCTGTGCATGCCGCTCTGGTACGACGACGCTGAGCTCTTTCGCCATCGACGCGCCGCACCGATCCGCAGCTGGGAACGGTGGATCCTCGGCATCCTTCTTTTTCTCGGCGTGCAAAGCGTGGTGTGGTTCGCGTTGTGGTGGTTCCGCGCCGATCACGTGAATCAGCTCGTGCTCTTCGTCCTGCTGTCGTTCGCGACCTGGTTCGGCGTCTTCCGGATCATGGTCGGCTGGTACAACGTCTTTCACATCGATCAGCCGGAGCCGCTCGCGCCGCCCGCGGGATTGCGCGTGGCGATCTTCACGACCTCGACGCCCGGCGAACCGTACGAGATGTTCGTGCGCACGCTCGAAGCGGCGCGTGCGATCACGTATCCGCACACGACGTATCTGCTCGACGACACGCGCGATCCGCGCATGCGCGAGCTGGCCGAAGCAATGGGCGCGGTACATCTCGAACTGCTCGATGTGCCAGGTGCAAAAGCGGGAAAGATCAACGCCGCGCTGCAGCAGACGTACGAGGACTTCATCCTCGTGCTCGATCCCGATCACATCCCCTTCCCGCAATTCCTCGATCGCGTCCTCGGCTATTTCGAAGATGACGAAGTCGGCTTCGTGCAGGCCGCGCAGGCGTACGGCAACGCGCGCGAGTCGTTCATCGCGCGCGCGGCCGCGGAGCAGACGTACGCGTTCTACGGTCCGATCATGCAGGGGATGTACGGCACCGGCACCGCCGTGGCGATCGGCGCGAACTGCACGTTCCGCCGCACCGCTCTCGAATCGATCGGCGGACACGGCATCGGTCTCGCCGAAGATCTCGTGACGTCGATCCGGCTGCATGCGCGCCGATGGACGTCGGTGTACGTACCGGAAGTGCTCTCGCGCGGCCTCGTGCCGTCCGACCTCGACTCGTATCTGAAGCAGCAACTGAAGTGGTCGCGCGGCGTATACGAAGTGTTGTTCCGCGAATACCCACGCGCGTTTCGCGCGCTCACGAACTACCAGCGCATCTCGTATTTCATGATCGGCAGCTACTATCTCGTCGGAGTGACCTCGCTGATCTTTCTCGCGGTTCCTCTGATCTACCTGCTGTCCGGCAAACAGCCGGCAGTGTTTCTGCTCAGTGAATACATCGAGCACGCGTTGCCGGTCGGCGTCTTCGGCGCGGCTGTGTATTTCCTCGCGCAGCGCTGGTTGTGCGACCCCGCGCGCGAGCGGGGAGTGCACTGGCGCGGCACGCTGCTGAAGATCGGCTCGTGGAGCGTCTATGTCAAAGGCCTCGCGCTCGCGCTCGTCGGCATCGCCGTGCCGTATATTCCGACCGCAAAGCAGCGTCGCCGTGCGCGCTTCTGGACGCTGGCCCGATTGCCGATGGCGGTGCTGGTCATTTCTTTGCTCGCCATCGCCTGGACCGTATACATGCAGCTCTATGTCGTGCCTGAATCGGAAGTGCTGATTACGACCGAGGTGACGTTCGGGATGACCGCGTTCGCATTGATGAATGTGGTGCTCATGAGCGGGCGGCTGTATGCGGCGTGGATCGATCGCGCGCGGAAAGAGGACGCGTGAAGCCGAAGGGCCGCTACAAGCTCGCGTTTTTCGCGCTCGGCTGGCTGATTGCGGCCGGGATCGTGTTCCAGCTCTTCATCGGCACCGGATTCCAGCGGGTTTTCACGGCGGTCGACGAGCGAGTCAGCCGCATCGCGCAGTATTTTTCGGACAGCCAGCGCCGCGCGATCCGCAATGCACGGCAGACGTCGCGCAGCGAATATCTCGAGCCGATGCAGCCGACGCTCGAATCGCTCGGCGCGCTGCGCAATCCTCCGGCGACGCTTTTCGGTATCTACGACGGCGGTTTCCCGAACACATTCGCCGGGATGGAGCAGGTCGAGAATCAGATCAACTACAAGTTCCCGATCGTTTCTTTCTATTCGGCATGGGGCGACAAACCGACGCAGCAGTTTCCGCTGCGCATGGTCGAGACCATTCACGCGATGGGCTCCGTGCCGATGATCACGTGGGAACCGTGGGTAGTCGATTTCGACGAGCGGCTGCGCACGAACCTCGCGCCGACCGCGGAACGCGAATACGGCTCGCTCGCCGCGATTGCGAAAGGGGAGTACGACTTCTACATCGTGCCGTGGGCGAAGGCCGCTGCCGCGTACAAGCGTCCGCTGTTCATCCGTTTCGCGCACGAGATGAACGATCCGTATCGTTATCCGTGGGGCCCGCAGAACGGAAATCGTCCCGAGGATTTCATTGCAGCGTGGAAACACGTGCACCTGATCTTCCAGAAGATGGGCGCGACGAACGTGCTGTGGGTGTGGTCGCCGCACATCTCGATGCCGTGGTTCGAGTACTACTATCCGGGGGCGGAGTACGTCGACTGGATCGGCACCGGCGTGCTCAATTACGGAACCATCGCGTCATGGTCGCGCTGGTGGAGCTTCCATCAGATCCTCGAGAAGGCGTATCCGACGATGCTGAAGTTCCAGAAGCCAATCATGATCTGCGAGTTCGGCACGCTCACGCAGGGCGGCGACATCGCGGAGTGGTATCGCCAGGCGTTCTATCACCTCACGCACACGTACAGCCGCGGCGTGCGCGCGTTGATCTTCTTCAATCAGCCGAACGACATCACGATCTCGCCGGACTATCCGTTGAACTGGAGTCTCGTGCAGAACCAGCGCGCGTCGGAAGTCGTGGCGGCGGAGATCGCGCGACGAACGGCGCTGTAGGCAACGCCCCTCACCCGGCCAATGTGTAGCCTTCTCCCCTCCGCGAGGGGAGAAGGTGCCCGAAGGGCGGATGAGGGGCCCCTATAACAACGCCGCGCGCGGCATGCGCTCGGCGTCGCGGCGCGACAGGAAGTTCTGCGCGAACGTGTCCGCATCGACCGGCTTGCTGATCAGATAGCCCTGGATCTCGCGGCAGTCGTGTCCCTGCAGAAACGCGAGCTGCTCCTCGGTCTCCACGCCCTCGGCGATCGTGCGCAGGCCGAGGTGATTGGCGAGCATGAGCACGGCGGTGATGATCCATTCGTCGTTGTCGCCGCTGATGAGATCCGCGACGAAGCTGCGGTCGATCTTGACGGTGTCGACCGGGAACCGCTTGAGGTAACTCAGCGAAGACTGCCCGGTGCCGAAATCGTCGACCGCGACGGCGATGCCCATCGCGCGCAGCTCGTGCAACATTTCCAGCGCGCGCTGCGATGTCTGCATCGCGACGGTCTCCGTGATCTCGAGCTCGAGGCGGATCGGCGAGACGCCGGTGGAAGCGAGCACGCGTTGCACCATGCCGATGAAGTCGCGCTGATAGAACTGTCGCGCCGACACGTTCACGCCCATGCGCAGCGGCGCGCTGCCGACCTTTTGCCATTCGACGATCTGCTGGCACGCTTTGGTCAGTACGACCTCGCCGAGGGCGGTGATCAGACCGCTCTGCTCACAGACGGTGATGAAGCCGCCGGGACCGACGAGCGTACCATCGGGACGCTGCCAGCGCACCAGCGCCTCAGCGCCGCTCAACTTCTTCGTGTCGATATGGACCTGCGGCTGATAGTGCAGCACGAACTCGTCGCGATCGAGCGCCGCGCGAAGCTGCTCCTCGAGCGACAGCCGCCCGACGGTGAGCCGTCCCGTGCGGGTGCTGAGCTGCACTTCGTGACCGCCCGTTTCCTTGACGCGATACATCGCGGCGTCGGCATGACGCATCAGCGAATCCGCGTCGTCGCCGTCGACCGGATAAAGCGCGACACCGATGCTGGTGGTGAGATAGAGCTCGTCGTTCTCGATGATGAGCGGCTCTGAGATGCGCGCGAGAATCGTGCGCGCGACGTCTTCCGCATCGGACGGCGCCGCGACGGAGAGCAGGATCATGAACTCGTCGCCGCCGACGCGCGCCACCGTGTCACCGGCGCGCACCGCGCGCGTGAGCCGTTCGCCGACCGCCTGCAACACGCGATCGCCGACGGCGTGGCCGAACGTGTCATTGATCGACTTCATGTTGTCGAGGTCGAGAAAGAGCACGGCCATCAAGCCATCCGCGCGTTTCGCCTGCGCCAGCGCGATCGAAAGGCGGTCGAGGAACAGCGCGCGATTCGGAAGCTGCGTCAGCGCGTCGTGGTAGGCCTTGAACTCGATCTCCTGCTCGGCGCGTTTGCGATCGCCGACGTCGAGAAGAATGCCTTCGAGCATGGGCGGGCCGCCGTCCTCCGACACGACGCGACGGACGTTCTCGAGCGCCCACACCGCGCTGCCGTCGCGTCCGCGCAACTCGACTTCTTCATTCGTGACCGTGCCTTGCTCGCGGAGTCTGCGGACGATCGAGTCGCGCTCGTGCGGATGCATGTAGTCGATGCTGCCGGTCCAGAGGAACTCGTCGCGGCTGTCGTAGCCGAAGAGCCGGGCGCATGCGTCATTGCAATCGATGACCTTCCCGCCCTCGGTCGCCCTGTACACACCCGCGAGGTTGCGCTCGAACAGCAGCCGATACTGCTCCTCGGACGCGGCGAGCTCGCGGGTGCGCTCTTCGACGCGCGTCTCCAGCGTGCGATTGAGATCTTCGAGCTCGGCGTATGCGCTCGCGACCTGATCGACCATGCCGTTGAACGAACGGGCGAGATGTCCGACCTCGTCCTTGCTCGTCACCGCCGCGCGCTTGGACAGATCGCCGCGCGCGATCTCCTCGGTCGTCTCGACGATGCGATGCAGCGGCCCGGTGATGACGGTGCTCAACGCGAAGACGGCGATGGTGCCGAGGATGAAGGTGAGGAGCGTGGCCAGGGCGATGGTGGCGCGGCTGCGTGCGGCGTCAGCGTTCGCAGCCTCGAGCGACATGCCGGCGTAGAGCCGGCCGGCGTTGCGCCCGCGATGTCGCACGATGGCCATGCTCTGATGGATGCCGCCATCGGTGGTGACGCCTCCGATGACCGGCGGCACGGCGGCGCGGACGTTGACGCCGCCCTGGACGACCTTCGGCGGCGCGCCGATGGTCGTCATCGCCACGCGTTCGTAGTTCATTTGCCGCGCCATGAGGTCGTTGAAGCTCGCAAACACGCGGCCCTGCTCGTCGAGCAGGACGAAATAGACGAGGTCGGGATTGTTGCGCAGACCGGTGAGGGCGGCCGCGACCGCGGCGGGGTTCTTATCGTGAAGACCCGCAGCGACACTGAACGCCGCCATGCGAGTGAGCGCGGCCGATTTCTGTACGACCGAGTCGACGATCTGGCGATGCAGGCGATCGGGGAAATACCGATACACGCCGATCGAAAAGATGGCCAGCAGGAACGTCATCAGTAAGGCGATCTTCGTTCGGATCGACAGGCGCATGTTTGTTTCAGGACTGTGCTGACGCTTCCGTGTACACTCTCGCGCGAACGGGTGCAAGGGCTCGAGAAGTCCGGGCTCGTTTTTCGCTAACAGCAAAATTCCATCCATGCGCTTTCCCGGCCGAGCGCTTCTCCTGGTTGCCCTCCTCACCGCCGCCCTCGGCGCCGGTGCGGCTACCGTCACAGGCACCGTGCGGAACACGACCGGTACGCCACTCGGCGGAATGGTCGTGGCCGCATATGACACCGCGGGCGAACTGCAAGGCACTGCGACGACGGACGGCACGGGCTTCTATGCGATGACATCGTTGCCCACCGGCAGTTATCGTCTGCTCGCTTATGACCCCGCCGGCGTTTACGCTACGGCGTTCGACGGCAATGCGGAATCGTTCGAGACTTCGCCGGTCCAATCGATTTCATCGAGCGGCGCGCAGGTGTCGTTCACGCTCGAAACGGGCGGAATCATCACAGGCACCGTACAAAGCGGAATCGCGACGCCGCGGCCGAATATGCTGGTCGAGGCATACAACCTGTCCGGTACGCGCCGCGGATTCACGACCACCAACGCGTTCGGCGATTACACGCTCGTGTTGCCGCCGGCCGAATACAAGATCGTGGCGTATGACCCGAACGGCGCTTGGGCGGCGCGTTTTCACACGACTTCGCGCTCGTTCGCCGACGCGACACCGGTGCGCGTCAATGCATCGGCGACGACGAACGTGTCCTTTACGCTGACGGCCGCGGCCATTGTGGGCGGCGGGGTATTCGACGCCGCGACGGCATTGCCGCTGCGGTCGATTTCCGTTTATGCCTACACGCCCAACGGCGCGCTGGTCGCATCGACCGTGACCAATGCGGGCGGCGAGTATCGTTTTTCGCTGCCGGCAGGTGATTATCGATTCGTGGCCGCGGACAATGCGCGCGTTTACGCGAACGCGTTCTACGGCAACAGCCGTTCGTTTGAATCGTCGATTACGGTCATCGTCCTGGCCGCTGAGCAACGCGGCAATGTGCACCTCGTAATGACGCGCGGTGCGCGTATCACAGGTCGTGTGAGCTCCGCGAATCTCATTGTGGCGGCGTACAACGTCGACGGCTCTTTGCACATGGCGACGACCAGCGGCGCGAACGGTATTTATGCGTTGCTCGTTGCGCCGGGCGACTATCGCATCGCGGTCTCGGATCCGTCGATGGCGCATGCGACGCTCTTTTATGGCGGCACGCCGCTTTTCCGTCTCGCGCAAACGGTGCATGTGGCTGGAGACGTCGCGGATATCGATGTGACGCTGCCGCGCGGCGGGCGGATTCGGGGCACGATTCGCGCGGAGACGACGTCGCTTCCGCTGGCCGGAATGACGGTCGCGGCGTATGACGCGGCGGGGAACCTGATTACATCGGCAACGACGGGTACGGATGGGCGCTACGCGATGGTCCTTGCGCCGGGCGCATACCGGCTGGTGGCGTTCGACACGCAGCTCAACTACGCGACGTCGTTCGCCGGCGGTGCGCCTTCGTTCGAGACGACCGGGCCAGTGGCGGTGCAGGCGGACGCGATGATCACGACCGACTTCCCGATGCGCCGCGGCGTGCGCGTGACCGGCACGGTTGCGCATCAAGGCGGCGGCGACGTGACCGCGGTCGAGGTCTTCGCGCTCGATGCGTCGGGCAATCGCGCGGCAGGTGCGATCGCGAACGATGGTGCGTTCACGATCGTAGTCGCGCCGGGGACGTATCGCTTCGTGGCGGTCGATCCGCTGCGGCGCTACGCGTCGGGCGCTCCGACCGGCGAGATGGTCATCGTGCAGGGGCAGACGCCGCTGCCGGTCGCGCTGACGGTGCACGGGTTCGGCCGGCGGCGCGCGGTGCGCAAATAACCCTATGGAGTGCGGCAGAGCGATCTGCCGCTTTCCCTCGGACCGCGGCAGCTCCGCTGCCGCTTCTGAAAGCGGCGGCTTTGCCGCCGCACTCCATAGTGGATATAGCCATTGACGCTATAGCCACAGTGGATATACATTGCGTGCATGGACCGTGAAGCAGTCGACGCCTCCCTCCCGCTTCCGCCCGCGACGTTCCACATCCTGCTCGCGCTCAGCGAAGGCGAGCGGCATGGCTACGCGATCATCCAGGAAGTCGAAGCGCGCACCGACGGCGAGCTGCGTCTCAGCGCCGGCACGCTCTATCGCTCCATCGCCCGGATGGTGGAGCAGGGGCTGATCGCCGAAGTCACGCGCAAGGCCTCGCGCCAGGAAGATCCGCGGCGCCGCTACTACAAGATCACAGCGTTCGGCACCGCCGTCGCGCGCGCGGAGATGCGCCGGCTGACGCAGCTCGTCAAACTCGCCCGCGCCAGCGGGCTGACTCCGGAGAATGCGTGATGCGCTTCTACCACTGGCTGCTGCGTCTCTATCCGTCGTCGTTCCGTCACGAGTACGAGAGCGAGCTCGCCGCCGTCTTCGGCGACCGCACGCGCGACTACTCCGCGCCGCGACGCGCGGTGTCGGCGATGGTCGACATCATCCCGAACGCGATCGCCGCGCACCGGGAGCTGCTCGTGCAGGATCTTCGTTTCTCGATCCGCTCGCTGCTTCGCTCGCCCGGCTTCGCCATGACTGCGATCCTGGTCGCCGCCCTCGGCGTCGGCGCGAACACGGCCGCGTTTTCACTCGCGGACTTCGTCCTCGTGCGTCCGTTGCCGTTCCACCAGCCCGATCGTCTCGTGAAGTTGTGGCAGAGCGTTCCCACCGGCCGCAACGAGTTGTCGCCGTCGAACTTCCGCGACTGGAAAACGCAATCGCGTTCGTTCGCTGCGCTGGGCGCAACGACGTGGCGTCCCGCGAATCTCGTCGGCATGGGCGATCCGCGCCGCGTCGAAATGGTGCTCGCCACCCCGGAAGTCCTCCCGCTCATGGGCGTGCCCGCGCTGCTCGGCCGTCACTTCACGGCCGCGGAAGCACGCACCGAGAGTCCGATCGTGCTGAGCTACGCGTTGTGGCAGTCGCAGTTCGGCGGCGATCGCGGCGTGATCGGCCGCGGCGTCACGCTCGACGGTGTGCCGCACACGATCGTCGGCGTGATGCCGGCGTCGTTTCACTATCCGCGCCGCGGCGTGGAGGCGTGGGCGCCGCTCGTCTTCAGCGGAGAAGACATGGAGGACCGGACGAACACGTACATCGAAGGCATCGGCCGTCTGCGCAAAGGCGTGACGTTCGACCAGGCGAAAGAAGAGTTGTCGGTCATCGCCAAACGTCTCGAACAACAGTTCCCGGTCGACAACGCCGGCACCGGCGCGTTCGTGATGCGTCTGCGCGATGAGGTGTCGGAGCGTTCAAAAATGCTGGTCATCGCGCTTTGCGGCGCGGCGCTGTGCATCCTTCTTCTGTCGTGCGCGAACCTGGCCAACCTGTTCCTCGCGCGAGGCGCACATCGCGCGCGCGAGCTCGCCGTCCGCAGCGCACTTGGCGCGGGGCGCGATCGTCTCGTGCGCCAGCTCATCACCGAGAGTTTCGTGGTGGCGTTCCTAGGCGGAGCTGCCGGTGTCGGACTTGCGGCGCTCACCGTGCCGCTGCTTTCGCGTCTCGTGCCGGCCGGTCTGCCGACGTCCGAATCGCCCTCGCTCGATCTGCGCGTCCTCGGCGTCGCGGCATTGTTCATGGTCATCACCGGACTCGCATTCGGCGTGCTGCCCGCAATGCGCGCGAGCGGCGGCGCCGATCTCGAAGCGCTGCGTTCCGGCGTACGCAGCGGAGGAGGACGTACGCAGCGGTTGCGTGCGACGCTGGTGATCGTCGAGATCGTCGCGTCCGTGGTGCTGCTCGTTTCGGCGGGACTGCTCATCCGGGCGATCTGGAACATCCAATCGACCGCCCCCGGCTTCAAGCCCGAGCATGTGCTCACGTTGAAAACGGCGTTGCCGATGCCGAAATATAAAACGGTGGATCGGCGCGCGCAGTTCTTCACCCACGTGCTCGACGAAGTGCGCGCGCTGCCGGGCGTGAAAGCGGCGGGATACGTCACCGGTCTGCCAATGCAGATGCGCGGCGGCATCTGGGCCGTGTCGCTGGGCGGCGAGGAACCGAAGCGCGATGGAACGGCCAGTGTCGGTCTTCGCTTCGTGACACCACAGTACTTCGCCGCGATGGGCATTCCGCTGCTGCGCGGACGCGACGTCGCCGATACGGATACCGCCAAGCAGCAGTTCGTGACTGTCGTGAGCGATTCGTTCGCGAAACGGCACTGGCCGGGACAGGATCCGCTCGGCAAGCGCTTCAAGGTCGCATTCGCGGATCGCGTCGTCGTCGGCGTGGTCGGCGATGTACGCGTGCGCGGACTGGAGATGACCAGCGAGCCGCAGATCTACATGCCGCACGGACAGGTCGAAGATGGCTCGCTCACGTTCTACGTGCCGAGGGACATGGCGGTGCGGACGACGGTCGATCCGGAGACGTTGATCGAGCCGATCCGCAACGTGGTGCAGCGCGTCGATCGCGAGCAGCCGGTGTCGAACGTGCGCACGATGATGGCGATCCTCGAGGACGAAACCGCCTCGCGCGTCACCCAACTCCGTCTGCTCGGCACACTCGCTTTCATCGCGTTGCTCATCGCGGCGATCGGGATTCATGGACTGCTCACCTACAGCGTGTCGATGCGATTCCAGGAGCTCGGCGTGCGACGCGCGCTCGGTGCGCAGGTGGGCGGCATCATCGGACTGGTGATGAGCGAGGGGATTCGCCTTGCTGCGACCGGCGTTGCGATCGGCGCGTTCGCGGCGTACATCGCGGCGCGTGGAATGGGATCGCTGCTCGTGGGAATCCAGCCGACCGATCCGCTGACGTTCACCACCGCTTGCGCGCTTTGTTTCGCGGCTGTGGTGGTGGGCTGTCTGCGGCCGGCGGTGCAGGCCGCGAACGTAGATCCGATGACGGCGTTACGGGCGGAGTGACACTTTTGAGTGCGGCAGCTTCGCTGCCGCTTTGAAAAGCGGCGGCTATCGCCGCCGCACTCCATTGAACGCGTTTGCAAACGTGCGAATCGCGCCGCGCTTCGGCCAGCCGAGCGCGTTGATCGTGCGCATTGCTGCAGGCACGAGGACGCCGGCGGGCAGGAAGCGGCCGGCGCGAAAGACGCCGCGCGCGATGCGCGAGAACGAAATCGACTGCTCGTTGCGCGGCCGGCGGATTTGTTCGTACTCCACGAGACTCTTGCGCTCATGAATCACGTCGGCCAGCGCGAGCGCGTCTGCGATGGACGCGTTCGCGCCCTGTCCACCGGCCGGTGTCATCGGATGTGCAGCGTCGCCGATCAACGCGACGCCGTCCGCGACGTACGATTCCGCGTGACCGAATGGCCGCGCGACGCGCGTGAAATCGCGCGGGAAGTCGAGCTGCTCGCGCATCGCGCCCGCCATCGGCGTGACGCGTTCGAGCGCATTCCAGAAAACGTCTGCTGGTTGCTCGAAGAAACGTTTCGCGCGATCGGCGGGCATCGGAGCGAGGAGCACGCCTTCGCCGCGCGGCCACGGGATGAACGCCGCCGGCAGATCGCCCAGCCACACGCGCACGCGGTTCGGAGGAAGCGGCCAGCGCGGAATCATCGCCGTGACGAAGTCGATCGGAAACGTATTGAACGCGATAGCGATGCCGAGACGCGTGCGCACGACGGAATTCGCGCCGTCATCGCCAACGACTATCGCCGCTTCGATCGTGAATGACTCATCACCGCGTTTCGCACGCACGCCGCCGCGCACGAGATCCTCGACGACGACACCGCGATGCACGTCGACGTTGCCGGTTGCGAGAGCGGCATCGGCGATCACCGCGCGCGTCATCGACGGATTGGTCGAGAAGGCCTCGACATCGGCGCGCGCAAAGTCGCCGCGCGTCACGGTCAGCCACGGTTTCGCTCCGCCGATCTCGATCCGCTCGAGTCTCACACTGCACGCGTCGCGAATCTTTTCCGCGATGCCGTACTGCTCGAGTGCACGCAGCGTCGCGCCCCAGAGGACTTCAGGACGCGCGATCCGCGGCGGAATGCTCTCGCGTTCCACGAGCGCGACGCGCCATCCGCGTTTGCCGAGGTCGAGAGCCAGGACCGCGCCGCCGATGCCCGCACCGACGATGACCACGTCGTACCGCATCGGTGCAGCGTAGCAGCCAAAACAAACGGGGCAACCGAACTTTCGTTCGATTGCCCCGTCGCGTGTCGCGATGAAGGTGGGTGTTACGTGCGGCGCATGACCAGCAGGCCGAGGCCGGCAAGGAGCGCGGCGAGCATTGCCAGGCCGAAGCCGTCGAGCGCGGGAACGCCGGCGACGTTCGCAGGCGAGGCGACGATGAACGGCGTCGGATTGCCGCCGCCCACGGTGTTCGGATCGTCGGTGGCCGCCGACGACTCGTTCGTGCCGTTGCCATCGGCGTCGAAGTTGATCGTCGCCTGGTTCGTGACCGTCGTGCCGGGCGCGGCGTCGGTGTCGATCAGCGCGGTGATGGTGATCGTCACGGTACCGCCGGCCTGAATCGCGCCGTTCCACGTGACGGTGTTCGTCGGCACGGTGGCCACCGCGGTGCCGGACGTGGCGTTCGCGGAGACGAGCGTCAACGACGCCGGCAGCACGTCCACGAGCTCATCGCCCGGGTTGTTCGTCTGCGTTGAGGGGCCGGAGTTCGAGAGCACGATCGTATACGTGACCGTGCTGCCCGGCGTGAATGCGCCGGCAGCCGTCTTCGTGCCCGAGACCGTGGCAGGCGAGAGCACGGTGGTCGTCTCCGTGTCGGTCAGGTCGGTCGAATCCGGATCGGGATCAGCGGTGGCCGAGGCGACCGTGACGTTGTTGGTGATGACCGTGTTCGGCGCGGTGCCGGCGGTGACGTTGACGACCAGCGTGAAGACATCGGTGCCGACATCGACCGTCGTCGCGGTGCAGTTGATGGCGCCGGTGGCGCCGGCCGCAGGTGTCGTGCACAGCCAGCCTGCGGGCACGGCCAGCGAGACGAACGTCGTGTTCGCGGGCACCGTGTCGGCGAGCGTCGCCGCGGCGGCGTTGGTCGGACCGGCATTGGTGACGTTGATCGTGTAGGTGATGTTCGAGCCGGAGTTGACCGGATCGGGAGTATCGGTCTTCGTCACACTGAGATCGGCGGAGCCGGGGGCGACGGTGGTCGTCTCCGTGTCGGTGAGGTCGCTCGAATCCGGATCGGGATCGGTCGTGGCCGAGCCGACCGTGACGCTGTTGGTGATGATCGTGCCGCCCAGCGTGGCCGGATTCACGTTGACGGTCAGCGTGAACACATCGCTTCCGATGTCCATGCTGGGGATCGAGCAGTTGATGTTACCGGTGCCGCCAGCCGGAGGCGTGGTGCACGACCAGCCCGCGGGTGCGGTGAACGACACGAACGTCGTGTTCGCGGGAACTGTATCGGCGAGCGTGGCCGTCGTGGCGTTGCTCGGACCGGCGTTGGTGGCGGTGATGGTGTAAGTGATGTTCGAGCCGGCGCTGACCGGATCGGGCGTGTCCGTCTTCGTGACCGAGAGATCGGCGGAGCCGAGGCCGACGGTGGTCGTCGCGGTGCCGTTATTCGGCGTGGTTGGATCGGCGGCGCCCGAAGCCGCCGTGGCCGTGTTGGTGATGATCGTCCCGTTCGTCGTACCCGGGTTGACGTTGACGACGAGCGTGAAGACCTGATCGCCGAGGCCGATGAGCGGGTTGTTGCACGAGATGAGGCCAGTGCCACCGACCGGGGGAGTGCTGCACGACCAGCCAGCCGGCGCCGTGAACGAGACGAACGTTGTGTTCGCCGGCACCGTGTCCGTGAGAGTCACGGGCTCGGCAGCACTCGGGCCGGCATTGTTGAGAGTGATGGTGTACGTCAGGTTCGTACCGGCGGTGACCGGGTCGGGCGTATCGACCTTCGTCACCGAAAGATCGGCTGACGTCGCGACGGTCGTGGTCTCGGTGTCGCTTTCACCGCCCGTTGCTGGATCGGTAGTGGTGGACGTGACCTGGGCCGTGTTCGTGAGGTTGCTGCCATCCAACAGCGAAGGATTGGTGTTGACGACCATCGTGAAGACGGCGTTGCCCAATCCGACACTCGGGTTGGAGCAGGTGATCAGGCCGGTGCCGCCGACAGCAGGCGTTACGCACGACCAGCCGCCCGGTGCCGTCATCGAAACGAACGTCGTGCCGCCGGGAACGTTGTCGGTGAGATCGACGGTCGCCGCGTTGCTCGGACCGGCGTTGTTGACGGTGATGGTGTAGGTGAGGTTGGTGCCCGCGGTGACGGGATCGGGCGAGTCGGTCTTCGTCACCGTGAGATCGGCGGACGTTGCGACCGTCGTCGTGGCGGTGCCGGTGTCGTTCGCCACATTGGTGTCCGTCGTGGACGCCGACGTTGCGCTGTTCGTGATGATGGTGCCGGCGGCGGTGTTCGCATTGACGTTCACGACCAGCGTGAACACGGCGTTGCCGAGGCCCAGGCTCGGGTTCGTGCAGTTCACGTTGCCGGTGCCGCCGAGAGCGGGCGTCGTGCACGACCATCCGCCCGGCGAAGCGAGCGACACGAACGTCGTGTTTGCCGGGACTGTGTCGTTCAGACTCACACCGGCCGCGTTGCTCGGGCCCGGGTTGTTGACGGTGATCGTGTAGGTGATGTTGTTGCCCGCGTTGACCGGATCGGGCGAATCGCTCTTCGACACCGACAGGTCCGACGACGCGGCCACCGTGGTCACTTCGGTATCCGATTCATCGCCCGGGTTGCCTTCGGTCGTCGCGTCTGTGACCTGCGCGGTGTTGCTGATGACGTTGCCGGCGGGCACGTTCGGAGCGACAGCGACGGTCAGCGTGAACACCGAACTGCCCACGCTGAAGTTCGGATTGGTGCACGAGATCATGCCGGTGGCACCGACTGCCGGTGTCGTGCAGGTCCAGCCTCCGACGCCCGTGTTGGCCGGCATCGACACGAACGTCGTGTCGGCCGGCAGCGTGTCCGTCCACGAGGCGCCGGTTGACGAATCGGGACCGTTGTTGGTGACGGTGATGGTGTAGGTGAGGTTATTGCCGGCCGTGACCGGATCGGGCGAATCGGTCTTCGTGAGCACGAGGTCGGAAATCGCGAAGATGCCCAGGAGGACCGGATCGTGATCCGAAGCGCGAACCGCCGTGGCGGGCTGGAAGAGGACGCGCGGCGGCACGAGTGCCGAGCCATCTGGTTTTTCTTCGAATGCCTGCTCGGCAGAGCCGTCGTCGATCTCGTCGTTGTAGTCGAAGAGCGGGTTCTCGTCGGCGTTGATGTGCCAAACGTTCGCGCCGGTGATCTGCGGCGTTAGGCTGGCGCTGGAAAGCGCGTAGTCGAGGTGGCCGAGCTGGCCGTCGAAGAGATACGAATATGCGTTGGAACCGAGGAACAGGTTCTCGAGGTCGGTGTAGCCGGCGCCGTAGAGCGCCGTCATCGGTGTTTCCTGTTCGTATGAGTTGAAGTCGCCGAGAAGCAATACGTCGGGATCGCCGGCAGCGGGAACGACGGTGCCGTTCACCCAGGTGACGATGCGGTTGTGCTGCGCGAGGCGCGTGGCCGCGAAGCACGACTGGCCGTCGTTCTGATCGAGGTCGGCGCCGGCCGCGCCGCCGCAGCCCTTCGACTTCGAGTGATTCGCGACCGCGGTGAAGCGCTGGCCGAACGCGGGATTGGTGGCGTCGACGACGTCGAACGTCTGCGCGGTTGGCGGGCGGTTGTGAACGGGATCGAGATCGACGATCGGCGCGCCCACCGGCGACACCACGCCTGTGCGATAGATCAGGATCACGCGAATCTGGTCGGTGCCGATCGCGCCGCCGGTGTTGACGAAGGTATACGGGTTCGCGCCGCCGCAGCGCGTGTTCACGTCGGCGAGGAGGTCGGCGATCGCAGTATTGCCGTTCTCGATCTCCATCAGCGCGGCGACGTCCGCATCGAGCGCGCAGAGCACGATGGAGGTGCGCTCGCGCTGCCGGTTGAGCTCCGCGGTGCTGTCGGCGCCGCGGACGTCGAGCGTGGTGAAGTAGTTCAGAACGTTCGCGGCAGCGACCCGGATCGCGCCGCCGACGGCGGGCGGCGTGGCGGGGCGCGGGTTGACGACAGTGACAGCCGACGGCGTCGCGGAGGTCGGACGGATGCGCCACTCGTCGATGTTTCCAGCGCCGGTCGGTCCGGATCTCGACCAGTGCAGGACGCCGGTCAGGCCGCTGATCTGGTCGCCGCCGCGGAAAAAGTCCGGCCCCTGCGTGCCGACGGAAAGGCCGCCGTTCGCGCGCGGGTAGTAGACGAACTGGCTGCCTTCCGGCAGGAGAAGCGGCGAGTTCTCGACGCTGTCGTCGTCGTCGAGATAGACGCGGCGGCGGGTGAGGTTGTCGAGATGCGCCGCGTAGCCGGCGGCATTCGGCGCATTGTCCTCGGTGTATTGGCGCGGGCGGCCGCCTTCGAAGAGCTCGATGCGGCCGTAACGCGCCTGCTCGAAGTACTCGGAGATCGTCAGCGTGTCGCTGTACGTGACGAGCATGTTCTCCATCTGCTCGTAGAAGTCGTTGATGTTCGGCGCGACGATGGGCAGGTTGATCGCGGTCGGAGTCACGAGCGCGAGGTTGTTGCCGGCGTCGGTGATGACGACCGATCCCGCGGTGGTGGCGGTGATCTCGGTCATGCCGTTGAACTCACTCACCACTCCCGTGACCTGCACGCGCTGTCCCTCGGCCACGTTGGTCGGGCAGCCGCTGCAGAAGATGAAGATGCCTTCGGACGTGGTCGGGTCGCCCTCGGCGGAGGCGTCAGTATCTTCTTCCTGCACGAAGAAGCCGTTGAGGCGCACGTCGTTCGGGACCGGCTGGTAGTCGCCGATGACGATGCCTTCGATGGTGACGGTCGCGCCGGGCATCGGCGTCGCGGCGCCGTTGCCCTGGACCTGATGGATGAACACGACGGTCGGCGGCGCGTTGACGGTGACCGCGACGACGCAGTTCGCGGTTTGCGGCGTGCCGTCATTGTTCGCCCACTGAATGGTGACGCTGTACGAGCCCGCAGGCGTTGTGTTCGAGACATCGAGCGTGGCATTCGCGGTGCCGCCGACGCCACCGGCCGGGGTGAACCCGGTCAGCGTGATCGTGCCCGGATCGGCCGGGGTGATGCCGGTGATCGTGGCGCTGGTGACCGTGCCGTCAGAGTCGGTGGCGCTGACGCCGCTCGAGGTCGCGGTGCCGAACGTGGTGGTGAGCGTCGCGGGGCAGGTGGGAACGACCGGAGCGTTCCCGCCGCCTTGCGGCGTCACGGAGAACTGATCGATTGCCAGGCCATGATCGTTATCGGGGTGGTTGATGTCCACCCACCTGAACCAGACTTCCTGACCGGGGCTGACGGTGACCGTGATCGTGGACGACAGCGCCGTCCGGTTGCCGGCGAGGTTGCCTTCGATGGCAGCCGCGGTGGCGGTTCCGGGATTCGGGCTGGTGAAGTCGAGCGTGTTGAGATCGGTCCATCCGGTTGCGGGAACGTTGGCGTCGGTGATCACGCCAGCATTCGCGACCTGGTACTGAAAGTCGACCGTCTGCGCGGCCGCTCCTGATGGGCATGCGGCGCTGCAGCCGCCTTGCCGCCACTGTTCACCGACGAAGCTCACGTCGAGAGAGGTGATGGTCGCACCGGTGTTGTTGACGAGGCGGACTCCGTAATGAACGGTGCCGGTTCCGCCGGACCCGATGGAGCCAAAGGCGCGCTCGGTGAGCGCATTCGCGCCGAGCACGCCCCAACTGTAGATCGCGCCCGCGTTGCTGCCGCCGCTGTCCGCGCGATACGTCGCCGGGTTCGCCGTCGCGGCAAACTGAGCGTACCAGCCGGTGAGCGTTGTGTTGTCCGCCCACGGGTTGGCGGTGCCAGACGTAGCCAGTGTGTCAAACGGCTGCGTGGCTGGTGTGCCGAGCGAGGTGAGGCTGACCTGCGCCGCGGCGCGATGCGCGCCGAAGAGGACGATGATGCAAGCAAACGAAAGGCAAACGCGTCGCGATGCGTTCATGAAGATCCACCCCATTTGGTTGTGAGTCGGGGCGAGATCTGCCCCGCGTGAAATGCCTGCTACAGGATGGCAGCGACTTTACACCAAAATCGGTCGCAGCCGTCAGATCGAAACGCCGTCCGCGGCCATCGTCTCGCGTAGATACGCGAGGTCCGAGGACACCATCTCGCGCACGAGCTCGTCGAACGACATCGTCGGCGTCCAGCCGAGCGTCTGCCGCGCCTTTTCGGCATTGCCGACGAGCGAGGCGACTTCCGCAGGGCGCGTGAGCCGCGTGTCGACGACGACGTAATCGCGATAGTCGAGATCGGCGACGGCGAACGCGAGGTCACACAGATCGCGCACCGTGTGTTGCTGTCCCGTGGCGATCACGTAATCGTCGGGCGCCGATTGCTGCAGCATCATGTGCATCGCGCGGACGTAGTCGCGCGAATGGCCCCAGTCGCGCACCGCGTCGAGATTGCCGAGGCGGACTTCGCTGGCGAGGCCGAGGCGGATGCGGGCGACGGCGGAGCTGACTTTGCGCGTGACGAACTCATGGCCGCGGCGCGGGCTCTCGTGATTGAAGAGGATCCCGCTGCACGCGAACATGCCGTACGCATCGCGGTAGTTGACGGTCAGATGATGGCCGGCCACTTTGCTGATGCCGTAGGGACTGCGCGGATGGAACGGCGTGCGCTCGTTCTGCGGCGACTCGGCCGCGCGGCCGAACATCTCGCTCGAGCCTGCGAAGTAGAAACGGCATTCGGGCTGGAGCTGCTGCAGCGCGGCCAGCACGTAATGTACGCCGTTGATGTTCATGTTCATCGTCGAGAAGCCGTCGGCGAAGCTCTCCGCCACGAAGCTCTGCGCGGCGAGGTGATAGCACTCGTCGAAACGATCGCGGCTGATGACGGCGAAGATGCTCGGATAACTCTCCAGGCTCGCCGCGTGAAGGACGAGCCTGTCGAGTAGATGTGCGATGCGGCTGAAGCGCTGTTCCGGCGCTTCGAGCGCGACGCGGCGCACCAGACCGTGCACTTCATAGCCGAGCGAGAGCAGATGCTCGGCGAGATAGCTGCCGTCCTGTCCCGTGATGCCGGTGATGAGCGCGCGCTTCGTCACGGCGGAAACGATAGCAGACGCCCACGAATGAGCCTTCTCCCCTCGGCGAGGGGAGAAGGTGCCCGAAGGGCGGATGAGGGGTCTTCGCGGCGCCCCTCACCCGGCGCTTCGCGCCACCCTCCCCCCGCAAGCGGGGCGAGGGCTACTTTCAGCGCGCGGCGATCGTCAGCCCTTCTCCTTCGATGCCGGTGAACGACGTATCGGACACGAGTCCCATCCACGCGTCGTCGCGCGGCGTGAGAAACAGTTCGTCGTATGCGCGGTCGTTCATCGCGTCGACGGTCGTGACCTCGCCAACGGCGAACCAGCGATGAATCTGCGCGTGAAACTTCTGCTCGTTGATGCGCGTGTCTGCTTCGAGCGTGCGCTCGAGATTCTCGAGCAGCGCCTCGAGGGACTTCGCGGAACGCATCGATGCGACCGGTGCCGCGGCACGTTTGACCTGGATCAGCGAGCGCGAGTGCTCGTCGATCGTGGCCGGTCCGACAGTCTTGCTCTTCAACATGGCGGCGAGATCGGCGACCATGCCGAATGCACGCGCGTCGAACGAGACGCGGTCGAGCACCGGGCCTTCGCCGCCGCTCTTGGACGGCGCGAACGATCCCGCGGCCCAGGCCGCGAGGCGATCGTCACGCGAACGACGGACCTCGTTCGCGGGTGACAGCGGTGCGATCGCCCAGCGCGACGGTTTCGCAAGGACGTAGTACGCGTTGTAGTGATAGGCCCTCAGGGCGTCCGTTTTTGCGCGCGCGTCCCCCATTCGGTCAACGAGCCGATGCAGCGCGACGCCCTCGCGCAGCAACGAGAGAAAGGCGGGCGGCTGATACAGGCCTGGGATCGCGTCGAGCGGCTGCCCGGTCGGGCTCAGCACGTAGTGGATGCTGTTGCCGGTGACGGTGCGGCGCAGTTTGCGGCCGTCGCCGAAATCGATGTCGATCAGCGGCGCGGGCCGCTCGCTTTGCCAGTGCAGAATGTAGTTCGCGCGCAGGTACTTGCTGACCTCGCCGTTCGCGTACAGCAGCGTGCGGAAGTAGCGGCTGTTCGCGCAGCTCAGTTCGTCGTCGAGCTTGCCGAGAAGACGCAGGGAGAGGATCGGCTTGCGCGATTGCTGCGCGGCGCGTTTCGCGGCATCGAGGTCCGTGTACCAGTACAGGCCGGACCACGCGCAGTCGCGCTGGCGGCAGACCGCGTCGACGGCGCGTGCGAACGGTTGCGGCGCTGCTTTCGCGCGTACGGCCATGAGCGCGTCGACGCCCGGTTGTCCCATCGCGCGCAACGCGCGGACCGCGGTGGCGTCGCCGCGGATTGCCTTCAGTGCAAGCGTGTTCGTGTCAGCGGCGAGAGTGGCGGTGGCAATCGAGAACGTGAGTAAGAGAGTGATGCTTCGCATCGTTCGGCCTCCTCTCCTTGAGAAGGCCGAACGATGCCGCAAGTTACTTCCAGTCCGGAACGCGCCCCGGCGTCCATGGCGCGGCGAGCGCGTTCAGCTCCTTTTCGATCGCGGTCAGTTCGACCTCGATGGCCTGCCGCATGCGCCCGAGCAACGGTACGAACTGCGTTTCCGCGACCGACAGCGCTTCGCGATGTGTGTTCGTCGGCGGCATGGTGGTGGTGAAGCCGTTCACCGCGGTGGTGATGCGATCGGTGAGCGCGGGCGGGACGGGCTCGTTCGCGGCGCGCAGGGTCGGATCGCCGTTGAGCTCTTCATCGATGTCGCGCAGCGCCTTGTCGACGGCGTTCACGCGCGCGACGAGTTTCGGATCGGGACCGTCGATCTGATCGAGCGCCTTGCGGATGTGTTGCACACGACCGAGCGCTTCGTCGTTCGCGCGCGCGGCGCCCATGATTGCTTTCTGCAATCGCGAGGCGCGGCGCTGGAAGTCGAGCATCATGGTGCGATCGGCTTCGTTCATCGACGACAGGTACAGCGGCACGACCGTGAACGTCTGCGGCTGGCCGATGGTGGTCTCGATGCCGTCGATTCGTTTCGCGAGCCGCACGCTGTATGTGCCGGGTGCGGCGAGCGGTCCCTGGATGGGCGTATCGAACTGGTCGGGCGGTTCCGGATTCAGCTCGACCGGCGCCGGCGGCGGATAGCGCATGTCCCACGCGACGCGATGGAAGCCGCTCGTCACCGGGCCGCTCACGCGGCGAATGACGTTGCCGTCATCGTCCGACACGATCAGCACGATGGCGGGATCGAGCTCGCGCTGTTCGGCGCGCAGTTGATCCCACGTCGGATAGGGAATGGTGATCGGCTCTTGCTGTCCCTTCGCGGTTTTCGCCGGCTCGTTGCCGCCGTCTTGCTCGAGCAGCGTCTCCGCCGCGTACCGCTGTTTGCGGAGGCTCTTCAATTCGTCCTTGAGGTAGTACGTGAACACCGCGCCGTACGGCGGATTCGGCGCCGTGAAAAACGACGCGCCCTGGAACGCGCGGCCGGGCAGTCCGAGCGGCGTGCGCTCGACGTACAACTCTGCTTCGCGTGGAGTGAACAGCGTTCCTTCGGCACTGGCCACCGACGCGGTCATCGTGCGCAGCGGACGATAGTCATCGAGGATATAGATCCCGCGACCGAACGTACCGACCACGAGATCGTTGCGCCGTTTCTGGATCCAGAGATCGCGCACGGAGATGGTCGGCATGCCGCCGCTGAGCTTCATCCAGTTCGCGCCGCCGCTCTGCGTGAAGAAGAGTCCGAACTCGGTCCCGGCGAAGAGAAGTTTCGGATCGACGTGGTCCTCGACGATCGAATACGTGGTGTGGTTCGACGGAATGTTCGCACTGATCGGCTTCCAGGTTGCGCCGCGATCGGTGCTGACGAAGAGGTACGGTTTGAAGTCGCCGGTCTTGTGATTGTCGAACGTCGCGTAGACCGTGTTGACATCGTGCGCGGATGCGGTGAGGCAGGAGACGTACGTCATCTCCGGCACGCCCGGCACTCTCTCGATCTTCCGCCAGTTCTGCCCGCCATCCTCGGTGACCTGCACCAGTCCGTCGTCCGTGCCGACGTAGATCAGGCCCTCTTTGAGCGGTGATTCGGACAGCGAAACGATGTTGCCGTAGTACGACGTCGACGCGTTCTTCGCCACCGCGTCGATGCCCCACACGCGTCCCATCACCGGCAGCGTGTTGCGGTTGAGGTGGCGGGTGAGGTCGCCGCTGACCGGCTTCCACGTGTCGCCGCGGTCGTCGCTGCGGAAGAGGTACTGCGCGCCGAAATAGACGCGCGAGCTCGCGTGCGGACTGATGATCAGCGCCGAGTCCCAGTTCATCCGCAGCGGATCCATGTTGCCGGTCGGCTGCGGCTGGATGTCCAGCGCTTCGCCTGTGCGTTTGTCGAAGCGATTGAGGCCGCCGTTCTGCGATTCGGCATAGATGATGTTGGGATCGGTCGGATCGGCGATGCTGCGGAAGCCGTCGCCGCCGAGGGTGATGTACCAGTCGGAGTTGGTGATGCCGTGGGCGGTGTTCGTCCGCGACGGCGCGCCGAGGCTGAAGTTGTCCTGCGTCCCGCCGTACACGTGGTAGAACGGCAGCGCGTCGTCGGCACTGATGCGATAGAACTGCGTGATGGGCAGATTCGGCTTGAAATCCCAGTTCGCGCCGCGGTCCCACGTTTCATACAGGCCGCCGTCGTTGCCCGCGAGGATGTGATCGCTGTCCGCGGGATCGATCCACAGCACGTGATAGTCGACGTGGATGTTCTCCTGCTCGACGCGGCGGAACGTCTTGCCGCCGTCGTCGGTGACGCGCAGGTACGTGTCGACGGAGTAGACGCGGTCCGCGTGATTCGGATCGGCGAAGAGCTCCATGTAGTACTGCGGGCTGGAGGGGAGGTAGGAACTCATCTTCTCCCAGTTCGCGCCGCCGTCCTGCGATCGGAAGAAGCCGCCCGTTTTGCGCGATGCTTCGACGATCGCGTAGACCGTCTTCGGCGCGAGTGGCGAGATGGCCAGGCCGATGCGACCCATCTGTTCTTTCGGTAGACCGGCGCTCAGCTTCGTCCACGTTGCACCGCCATCGAGCGATTTATGGATGCCCGATTCCGGTCCGCCGTTGATGAGCGTGAAGACGTGACGGCGGCGTTGATACGCGGCCGCGTAGATCGTGTCGGGATTCGTGGGATCGAGGACGATGTCGGAGACGCCGGTGTTCTCGCTGATCGTGAGCACTGCCTTCCACGTCTTGCCGCCGTCCGTCGTCTTGTAGAGGCCGCGATCGCCACCCCCTTTCCAGAGTGGTCCCTGCGCGGCGACGTAGACCACGTTCGAGTCGCGCGGATCGACGATGATCTTGCCGATGTGCTCCGATTTCGCGAGCCCGACGTTCTTCCAGTTCTTGCCGCCGTCGGTGGATTTGTAGACGCCGTCGCCCCACGCCACGGAGCGCTGGCTGTTGTTCTCGCCCGTGCCGACCCAGATCGTGAGCGAGTCTTTCGGGTCGATGGTGATGCAGCCGATCGAGTACGACGGCTGGTCGTCGAAGATCGGCGTGAACGTCGTGCCCGCATTGGTCGTCTTCCAGAGATTTCCGGACGCGACAGCCACGTACCACGTGCGCGGATCGCGCGGATCGATCGCGAGATCGGAGATGCGTCCCGACGTGAGCGCCGGTCCGATGCCGCGCAGTTCGAGGCCGGAGAAAACTTTCTCGTCGTACTTCGCCTCGTTCTTCGAACCGGGCTTCGGATCGGCGGCAAAAACGGCGGTCGTACATGCGAGCGTGAGCAAAGCGGCAGCGATGGCGCGATTCATGGCGCACGATCCTAACTGCGGCCGGGCCGATGCGTCATCACGTTTCCGCTACCATGCGCCTCATGCGCAACATCTGTGTTTTCGCGTTCCTGATGGCAGTCGCGTGCGCGGCCAGCGGCCAGATTCTGGAGACGGAGGTGTGGGTCGGCGACCTCGATCTGCGCGATGGTGCGTTCAAGGTCGGGGAGCTGCGCAACATCTCCAATCATCGCGGCTATGACAACCAGCCGTCGTTTCTCCCCGATGGGAACGCGCTGCTGTTCACGACCGAGGCGAGCAGTCTCGATGAGTCGGGGCTGGGCGTGCACGCGGTGCGCTACGACCTGCGCACGGACAAAGCGACGCCGTTGCCGCTCGCGCGGGGCTTCAGTCCGACGCCCGCGGAAGACGGCGGCATCATGCTCTTGCGTGAAGGCCAGGTTTGGCTGCACGACCCGCGCGGCAAGCTGCTGCGCGCGATGACGTCATCCGTACAGGCCGGCTATTTCGATCGTCAGGAGAACGGCACGTGGGTGCTGTTCATCAACGATAAGGACCGCCGGATCGTCTACTACGATCCCGAATCGCACGTGCTGGAAACGATGCTCACCGGCGCGATCACGGCGCCGTATCGCGTACCCGGCGAGCATGCGGTGACGTTCGTCGTGCAGAACGGCGACGCGCGTACGCTGCACCGGCTCGACATCGATACGAAGCAGGTCACGACACTGACCACGATTCCGTTCCCCACAGGCGGCCATCACATCTGGACACCACGCAAAACTCTCCTCATCGCCTCGGGATCTTCGATTCATGAATGGAGTGCCGATCGGCCGGCGGAGTGGCCTGTCGTGCATCGCTTCGACTCGCCGGATCTGCAGGGCATCACTCGCATCGCGTTGAGTCCCTCCGCGAATCGCATCGCGATCGTTTCAACGGCGCGCGATGAAGTGGTCGTGCGCAACTCGCGCGCAGCCGCGAATGACGCGATGGCCGCGGCGCTCGCGAAGTTCCCGGGCACGAGCTACGTGCGCACGCCGGAGGCGATCACGCACACGACAGATGCAGCGGCGGAACGCGGCACCTGGACGCGCCGCTGGCGCACGCGCGAAGGTCCCGTCGAGCTGCGCGGCCGTTACCGCGCGTCGTGGCGGCGCACGCTCGGCGGCAACGGCACGCCTTCCTGGACGCTGGAGCACGAGGTGACGAACGAGTAGTCCGGCGTTGCAACTCGGCGTCGTCATCCCCACGTTCAACGAGCGCGAGAACGTGCTCGAGCTGTTGCGCCGGCTCGACGTCGTCCTGCACGGCATCGAGTACGAGGTCGTAGTCGTCGACGATGACTCGCCGGATGGCACGGCCGCGGCGGTGCGCGACGTGGCGTTGACCGATCGCCGCGTGCGCGTGATGCAGCGCGTCGGACGGCGCGGTCTGTCGTCCGCATGCATCGAAGGGTTCATGGCCACTGCCGCGCCGTGCATCGCCGTCATCGACGCCGATCTGCAGCACGACGAAACGGTGCTGCCGGTCATGCTCGAGAAGCTGCGCGATGAAAATCTCGATCTCGTGATCGGCACGCGCAACGCGGGCGGCGGATCGATGGGCGACTTCGAGGTATCGCGCGTGCGGCTCAGCCACGCCGGCAAAACGCTCAGCCGGATCGTGACGCATGCGGAGCTCTCGGATCCGATGTCCGGTTACTTCGTCGTCGATCGCCGTTTTCTCGACGATGTAGTCGGCTCGCTCTCCGGCGTCGGATTCAAGATTCTGCTGGACCTTGTTGCATCGTCGGCGCGGCCCGTGCGGTTCGCGGAAGTGCCGTATCGCTTTCGCGACCGATTGCACGGCGAGAGCAAGCTCGATGTGCTGGCCGGCCTCGAATATCTGCTGTTGCTCGTCGACAAGCGCTTTCGTGGGCTGGTGCCGCCGCGCTTCGTCATCTTCGGCCTCGTCGGCGGCACCGGCATCCTCCTCCACCTCGGCATCCTGTACGCGATGCTGGCGTGGGCAGGCTTGCGCTTCATGGTTGCGCAGTCGATCGCGGCGTTCGTGGTGATGACCGTGAACTTCTTCGTCAACAACGAGCTGACGTGGCGGGACCGGCGCCTGCGCGGCCGCGCAGCCTTCGTGGGGCTGCTGCAGTTTTACGCGGCGTGTGCGATCGGCGCGTTCGTCAATGTGCGCGTGGCGACGTACGCGGCGGAGCACGGCGCGCCGTGGTATGTGGCGGGACTGGCGGGCGTGCTGATCGGATCGGTGTGGAACTTCGCCGTCACCTCCGCAACGACGTGGCGCCTCCGCCGCCGCCGCGCTTGATCATTCGAGCCATAGGAGGCGTTGCCGCGCTTCGCTCACAGCGAAAGCCATAGTGGACGAAATCCGCCGTAGGCGACATGCCATATCGCGTAGAACACGATTCGCAGGATGATCGCTGTGAGAAACCCATAACGCCTGTAGAGCCAGCCGGCGACGAGGTTGCCGATGAAGAGTGGGGACAGGATCGACTGGATGACCACGCCGGGAGACTCCAGCCGCGTTGCCCTGGCCAGGTGCCCCATCATCTGAGGCCAGACCTCGTACATCGAAGTGACGATGTTCGCGATCCAGAAGGCCGTATTCCAGGCTTTGCCGCGCATCACGATGCTTCCAAAAAACCAGGTCAAAAGGGTCAACCCGAACAGGCGCAGCAGAATCTCGAGAAAAATTGCGCCGAACATATAGAAGGCGATGGATTGGGGAAACTGCATGTGGACATCGTCCGGATGGCCGAGGTCCCCAAGCACCGTGACCAGGCCATAGGCGATGCCGTCGAGCGTCGGCACACCGAAGCGCTGGGCATTCGAAACGGTGTCGTCCCACATCGCTGGAAATCCGGCGCGCGGTTCCAGGTAGAGGCCGGCCACACCTAGAAGGGCGATGACCAGGATGGTGATCCAGGAGAATGCGCTTGCCTGATCCTCCAGGGGAAACCGCGACGGGAGAATCAGGAAGAGGATTTTGACGCTGATCAGAATGGCGACGAGAACGCCATACGTGACGAGAGATCGCCTGTCGGGGGAACGCATGATCGATGCTAGGCCGATGGATCGCCCGCGGTCTTGCGCATTCGAAACGTGTTTTGACGATTCACAACAGCCGGGCGTGAAGCTTCCGATATCGCGCCGGCGGCACGCCGAAATGGCCCGCGAACGCGCGCGTGAAGTGGCTCTGATCGGCGTAGCCCGACTCGAGCGCGACATCGAGGATGGATTGTTCTCCTTCCGCGATGGCCGTCGCCGCCCACTCCAGCCGAAGACGCCGCAGGTAATCGGCGACCGAACAGCCGAACTGCGCGCGGAATACTCGCGCGAGATGCACTGGATGTACGCCGGCCACCACCGCCACCTCGGACACGCGACGAATGCAGCGGAACTCGCTGTGCATCAACTCCTGTGCGCGCCGCAACCAGGGTGGCTGTCCGTCGCGCGATCGTGCCGCCGAGGCGAACAGCTCGAGCACCAGCGCCTCCGCGAGGAGACCGATGGCCGTACCGCATTCGCGAAGCTCCCGCGCCAGCCGGCGTACGATCGCCGCGCGACCGCCGCCCTGCCATACGGCGATCCGATCGAGGATGTCGGTCTCCTCCCCGATCGAGCTCACACGCTCCCACTGCACTTCGATGATCAAGCAGTCCGCTCCGCGCTTGCCGTACGCGTTCCGATGGCGGGCGTCCGGCGGTTTGGCAATGAGCGCGTCTTTGCCGCACTCCAGCGTTCGGCGCGCAAACGATTCGCGCATGTCGCCGTCGAGCACGAAGGTCAGGCCGGGGCGCTCGTGCTCATGCCACCCGGCGCGCGAAAGCGCAGCGTAATTCGCGCGCGTGAGGATGAAGGACTCTGTCGTCAGGCTGGAAGCGCGCTCCCCATGCGTGCATGGCATCGTTTCGGACATGTGGTTCATCATACCGAGCGGCGGTCCGCACCCCGGATCACTCGACCCACAGTAGCCGATTCAACATCAACCCGAGCACACGCGGGTCGCGCCCAGGCGTGAACGTTTCGCTCGTGGTAATGACTAGCGTCATCGGCGTGCCCGTCCGTTGCACGTTGATCACGCGCACGGTTTCGGCGACGTCGGCCGTGAACTGATCGACGACGCGGCCGTCGAGCTCGATCGTGATTCGCGGATGCATGCGGAGCGCCTCGAGCGGTACGCGCATTTCGAGATACAACGGCGCCGGACCGCTCGAGGCGGGGAGGATCGCCATTCCGCGTTCGCTCATCCACCGCCACGTCGAAGGAGGCGTGCCTTCTTCTCCGTACCACCCTTCGCCGAAGGTCGCCTGGATGTTCTCGAGCGGACGCCCAAACGTCTGCCGGACGCACAACGTGCCCGCCGCCGGCGTCACGCACAGCGAATGCGCGCTGATCCATGTCCAGTCCTCAGCGGGCAGTTGCCAGTGCGCGCGCCAGTCGAGGATCACGAATCGCGAGCGCTCCATGCGCGCGCGCACGTCAGGTTGCGCGGGCGCGCCGCGGAATGCGTCATTCGCGTCTTTGAACTGCGCGCCGCTGCGCATCGCGGTGAGCAGCATCGCGCCGTAGCTGTCGACGATGACTGGCGCGTCGTCGCCGTGCGGAGGAAGTCGGCCGGCGATGAGTGCGTAGGTCGGATCGAACGCGAACAACGAGCCTTGCCGCGGCGCGGAGTCATGCAGCGAGATCTGTTCCGCCGACCGTGGATATGGCGCGAACGGATTGCGCAGGGTGAAGCCGATCGCGATCGTCACGACGATCGCAAGCGCGATGCGCAGATGTCCGCGCGTGAGACGTGCGACGCCGAGCCCGGCGAGCACGCACTGACTGGCCGCGAGGTAGGCGTTGTAGCTCACCCAGTAACTCGACGACGCGAGGAATGCCGCGCACGTGAGGAGCGTCGCGACCGCGAAAAAGCGTTCCGCGCGCGTGATCGCGGAGAAGCCGCCGCGGATGGCGGTGACGATCATGACCACGATTGCGAGCGCGGCGAGCGCGGTCGCAGCGAGATGGCCGTTGTGCAGAATGAGCGGCACGCGCTCAGCGGCGGTGAGCGTGCCGTCCGGTGGACGGGTGAACTGAAACACCAGTACCTGTTCGACGAAGCGCGATGGCGCGAAGAGCGCGAGCGGTGCGAGCAGAAGCAGGCCCGCCGCAATGCCGCCTCCGATGAAATGCACCGCCGACTTCACACGCGGCGCCGAGAGCACCGCCGCGATGACCCAGATGCCGCCGAGCAGTTTCATCGCGCAGGCGATGCCACCGAAAAAGCCGGCGCGCATTGATTTGCCGGTCGTGAGCCACACGAACGCCGACGCGAGGCAGAAGAGATTGAGTGCGGGCTCGATGAGCGTGCTGCGCTCGCTGTTCACGGCGTCCGGATAGGTCGCGTAGAGAAACGCCGCGATGAGCGCACCGAACGGACTCCCGGCGCGAAGCACGATGACGCCGGCGAGAACCGTGTTGATCGCGCCGGCGACGCACGTCAACACGCGCGCCGTTGCGAACGCCGTCGCCGGGTCATGCCACCACGAGGTGAGCGCATGGAACCACGCGATGCCGGGCGGATGAACGAAAATGAAGTCGCGATAGGGAAGGACACCGCGCATCAGTAGCGCCGAGGCGGAGAAGTAGACGCCGTCGTCGTATTCGCTCGGCCACGCGAGCGGACCGCCGTCGCCGATCAGAGGCCGGACGCGGAGAACGAACGCGATGCAGGCGATGACGATCAGTGCGATGCGCGAACGCGCGGCGGATGACGCGTGTTGTATCGGCATGAGCCAGGAATTACGCGACCAACTTATCAAAGCCCTCGACTGGGACGGCGCCCACATTCGCTTCGATGACACCGTGAAAGATTTCCCCGCTGACTTGCGCGGCACGCGGCCGCCCGGTGCTCCGCATTCGGCATGGGAGCTCCTCGAGCACCTCCGCATCACCTTGTGGGACATCCTCGAATTCTCGCGCGACGCCAAGCATGTGTCGCCTGAGTTCCCCTCCGGCTACTGGCCATCGACAGAGGCGCCGCCCGATGCGAACGCATGGGACGCGAGCGTCGCCGCCTACCGCGCCGACCTCCGCGCGCTCGCCGATCTCACGAACGATTCGAACGTCGACCTCTTCGCGCGCATCCCCCACGGCAACGGCCAGACCCTCCTCCGCGAGGTGCTCCTGTCCATCGACCACAACGCGTATCACCTGGGGCAACTGGTGGGGGTGCGGAGGATGCTGGCGTAGCGTGCCGAGGTACAGTTCGATGGATGAGTGAGCAGAATCAGGAAAAGAAACACGATTCCGACGTCGACCGGACTTTGATCCGACAGCGGCTCGCGCTCAGTCCTGCTGAACGCGCGAAGGTATTTGTCGAATCCGCACGGAACGTCGCGAAGATTCTCGCGGCCGCGCGCCGTTCATGACGGTCGTTTTCGATCCTCATCTCGCACTGCGCACGTTCAATGCGCACGACGTGAGGTTTCTCGTCATCGGTGGCTTTGCCGGTGCTCTGCTGGGGTCGCCGTCGTTTACGTACGAGCTCGACATCTGCTATGAGCGGAGCGTCTCGAATCATGAGGCGCTCGCTACCGCTTCGCGCGAACTGCATGCGACTTTGCGCGGCGCTCCGGCAGGCCTGCCATTTCCTCTCGACGCAAAGACGATCGCGATGGGCGACTCCTTCACTTTCGACACGATCGCAGGCAGCATCGACTGTCTCGGTACTCCTTCCGGCACTCACGGGTATCGCGATCTGATCGTGAGTGCGAAAGAAATGGATCTTGGCGAAGGTCTGCGCGTCATGGTTGCGAGTGTGGACGATCTCATGCGGATGAAGCGTAGTGCCGGCCGTGCTAAGGATGTCGCTGAGCTGGCGATCCTCGCCGCGATCAAGGACGAGGAAGCAAAGCGCCGCGAGTGATGAGCGCCAGCGGCTATCATGCCGCGCTTATGCGGAAGACATTCACGCTCCTCTTCCTCCTCCTCGCGACCACCCTCACCGCCGCGACCTTCGATCCAGCGCAATACGGCGCCATGCAGTGGCGCGAAGTCGGTCCGTATCGCGGCGGACGCTCCGCCGCGGTGGAAGGGATCGCGTCGCAGCCGAACACGTACTACTTCGGCTCGGTCGGAGGCGGCGTCTGGAAGACCATCGACGGCGGCCGCACGTGGAAGGCCGTTTCCGATGGCTACTTCGGCGGTTCGATCGGCGCAGTGGCGGTCTCGGACTGGGATCCGAACGTCGTCTACGTCGGCGGCGGCGAGAAGACCGTACGCGGCAACGTCTCGCATGGCGACGGCATGTGGAAGTCGACCGATGCCGGCAAGACCTGGACGCAGGCCGGGCTCAAAGACTCGCGGCACATCCCCCGCGTGCGCATCCATCCCCGCAATCCCGATCTCGTCTACGCCGCTGTCCTCGGCCATCTCTTCGGTCCGAGCCAGGAGCGCGGCGTTTACCGCACCAAAGACGGCGGCAGGACGTGGGAACGCATCCTCTTCGCGAACGCGAACGCCGGCGCGATCGATCTGATCCTTGACCCGACCAATCCGCGCATCCTCTACGCATCGACATGGCGCGTCCGCCGCACTCCGTACAGCCTCGAAAGCGGCGGCGAGGGCTCGGCGCTGTGGAAGTCGACCGACGGCGGCGATACGTGGAGGAACATCTCGCGCAACCAAGGACTGCCGAAAGGGACGCTGGGCATCATCGGCGTGACCGTATCGCGCAGCAATCCGCAGAATCTCTACGCCATCGTCGAAGCGGAGGAAGGTGGCGTGTTCCGCTCGACAGACGGCGGTGACACGTGGACGAAGACGAACGACAGCCGCGACCTGCGCCAGCGCGCGTGGTACTACACCCGCATCTATGCCGACCCGCAGGATGACGACGCGGTCTATGTCGTCAACGTCCGCTTCCACAAATCGAAGGACGGCGGCAAGACATTCAGCACGATCGCCACGCCGCACAGCGACAACCACGATCTCTGGATCGCGCCCAACGATCCGCAACGCATGATCGAGGCGAATGACGGCGGCGCGAACGTCACCACCGACGGCGGGCGCAGTTGGACGCCGCAGGACAATCAGCCGACCGCGCAGTTCTACCGCGTCACGACGGACAACTCGTTCCCCTATCGGCTGCTCGGCGCGCAGCAGGACAACAGCGCCGTGCGCATCCGCCACCGCTCGTCGGATCGCGAGATCGGCTTCCGCGACTGGGAGGAAACCGCCGGCGGCGAGAGCGGTCACATCGTCGCCAAGCCGGACGATCCCGACGTCGTCTACGGCGGCTCCTACGGCGGCTATCTGACGATGTACAACCATCGCACCGGCGAGTTCCGCGACCTCAATCCGTGGCCCGACAATCCGATGGGCCACGGCGCGGAGGGAGCCGCGGAGCGTTTTCAGTGGAACTTTCCGCTGCTCTTTTCGCCGCACGGCGCGAACACGCTCTACGCTGCCTCGCAGCATCTATGGAAGACCAGCGACGGCGGCGCGAGCTGGACACGCATCAGCGGCGACCTCACGCGCAACGACAAATCGAAGATGGGCCCGTCCGGTGGTCCGATCACGAAAGACAACACCTCGGTCGAGTACTACGGAACGATCTTCGCGGTCGCTGAATCACCGCTCGAGCGCGGCCTGATCTGGGCCGGCTCCGACGACGGTCTGCTCCACGTGACGCGCGACGGCGGAGCGACGTGGAAGAACGTCACGTCCACATCGATGCCGTCGAACATCATGATCAACAGCATCGATCCGTCGCCGTTCGATCCAGGTACGGCATACGTTGCCGGCACCTCGTACAAGTCGGACGACTTCCGGCCGTACCTCTACAAGACCACTGACTACGGCGCGACGTGGACGAAGATCACCAGCGGCATCGCCGCCGATCACTTCACGCGCGTCGTTCGCTCCGATCAACGCCGAAGGGGATTGCTGTACGCCGGCACCGAGCGCGGGATGTACGTCTCGTTCGACGACGGCGCGTCGTGGCAGTCGCTGCAGCTCAATCTGCCGATCGTGCCCATTACCGATCTCGCGCTGCGCGATGACGATCTGATCGCTGCGACGCAGGGCCGCTCGTTCTGGATCCTCGACGACATCTCGCCGTTGCAGCAGGCCGGGAACGCATCCGCCCGCGTGCAGCTCTTCACGCCGCGCGCCGCGTGGCGTACGACCGGTTCGACGCCGGAACGGCCGCCGCAGGACGCCGGCAGGAATCCGCCGCAGGGGATCATCGTCCACTACTGGATCGATCCCGCCGTGAAGGCAGGCACGAAGGTGAAGCTGGCGTTCCTCAATCGCGATGGCTCCGTGATTCGCGAACTGGAAGGCGAAGTGAAGCCGCCCGCGCCGAAAATTGAAGCGACCGAGGCAAAGAACGCGCAGATCGAGGAGCCGCCCGCGGAGCCGGAGAAGAAAACGGACGTGAAGAGCGAAGGCGGCGAAGCCGAAGCAAAGGACCCGCGGGTCGAGAAAGAGAAAGAGAAGAACAAGCTGCCCGACTCGCGCCACGGCCTCAATCGCTACGCGTGGAACTTGCGGTATCCCGAGGCGAAGAAGTTCGAGGGGCTGGTTCTATGGGGCGGTGGTACGGATGGACCGCGCGTCGTCGCCGGCACATATGACGTCCGACTGACGGTGGGCGACGAAACGCGCACCGCCACCGCGGAGCTGAAACAGGATCCGCGCACGTCGGCATCGGCTGCCGATCTGCAGGCGCAGTTCGATTACCTCCTCGCCGCCAATCGCAAACTCTCCGAGATCCACGAACAGATCGAGCGCATTCGCGAGGTGCGCAAGCAGCTCGACGACCTGAAGAAGAGAAGCGGAAAAGAAGAGAAGACGAAGCCGATCGTCGAAGCCGCGAAAGCGCTCGACAAGAAGATGACCGCCATCGAGGAAGCGCTGTATCAGACCAAGAACCGCAGCTCGCAGGATCCGTTGAACTTCCCGATCCGGCTGAACGACAAGCTCGCGTCGGTCGCCGACTCGGCATCGATCGGCGACTTCGCGCCGACCGCCCAACATCGCGCCGTCTACGCGCAGCTCGTGCAGCAGATCGACGCCGAGCTCGCGAAACTGAAGACACTATGGGCCACCGACTTGCCGGCGCTCAACGCGCTCGTGAAACAGGCGGAGGTCGTAGCGGTGCAGTGATCCGCGTCGGCCTGTGCGGTTTCACGATCGGCGCGGCGGCGTACTTCGAGACGTTCGACACGCTCGAAGTGCAGCAGACGTTCTACGATCCGCCGTCGCGCGAGACGATGTCGCGCTGGCGCGAGCAGGCGCCGGAAGGTTTCGTGTTCACGATCAAGGCGTGGCAGGTGATCACGCATCGCTCGACCAGCAACACCTATCGGCGCATGAAGACGCGCATCGACGACATGAGCGCGGTCGGCGCGTTTCAACTGAACGAGACGACGCTGCGCGCGTGGAAGGTAACCCGCGACGCCGCGCGGCTGCTGCGCGCGAAAGCGATCCTCTTTCAATGTCCGGCCAGTTTTCGTCCGGAGCCGGAGAACGTCGACAACATGCGCCGCTTCTTCGCCGCGATCGATCGGATCGACGGCGTCACGATGTTGTGGGAACCGCGCGGCGCGTGGCCCGATGAGCTTCTGATCGACGTCTGTCGCGATCTGGATCTGATTCACACGGTCGATCCGTTTCTGCGCGATTCCGTCACGCCGGAGCTCCTCTACTGGCGCCTGCACGGCATCGGCAGTCACGATCGGCCGTACGCGGACGGGGAGCTGGATCAGCTCGCTGCGCGCGTACCGCGTACAGGAAATGCCTACATCATGTTCAACAACATTCCGCGGGTCGGGGACGCAAAGAAGTTCCGCACCTTGCTCTAAACTGCTCGACCGATGCCGCCGACGATCCTCGTCGTGGAGGATGAGCTGCTCACGCGCCGCACGCTCCAGGAGCTGTTGCAGCGCGAGGGGTTCAGCGTGACAACCACCGGGACCGTGGCCGAAGCCCTGGGGGAAGTGAACCGGCGCGCGTTTGACCTGGTGTTGCTGGACATCCTCCTGCCCGACGGCGACGGACTGGTCGCATGCCGGCGGATTCGCGAGCGCCACCGAATGCCGATCGTCATCCTCAGCACCAAGCGCCAACTCGAAGACCGGGTGGCCGGGTTGGAGACCGGCGCCGACGATTACATCGTCAAGCCGTTCGAGCCGCTGGAAATGATCGCGCGCGTGCGCGCGCAGCTGCGCCGTGCGCAGGAGCTGAACGTCAAGGACGCGAAGACGCCGATTCACATCGGCCGAGCGGTCATCGACCCCGCGCTGCAGGACGCGCTCATCGACGGGCAGCCGGCGGGTCTCACGCAGAAGGAGTTCCAGCTCCTGCATCTCCTGGCCACGCGCGCGGGGAAAGCGGTCAGCCGCGATTTTCTGATCGAGCAACTCTGGGCGGATGACGAGCTCGGGTCCGACAAGAACGTGGCCGTGTACATCCGCCGCATCCGGCAGAAGATCGAGCGCGATCCCGACGCCCCGGAGATTTTGCTGACCGTGCGCGGGTTCGGTTATCGCGTCGCGTAATCTGCGCGTAATCCTGACGCCGTACATTCGCGCTCGATGACCGAGCGCGATGCGGAACGCCTGATGCACCTCACGCACGAGCTCCGCACTCCGCTCACCTCCATCCGCGCGTCCCTCATCCTCCTCGCCTCCGGCGCGATGGGCGAGCTGCCGCCCGACGCGCGCGAGATGGTCAGCGTCGCCGAGCGCAACAGCCTGCGGCTGATGGCGCTGATCGAGGAGTTTCTCGAGTCGGAGGAGCAACCGTAAACTGCGCGCCGGATGAAGGTGCTGGTCGTCGACGACGAAGAAGACGTCCGCTACGTCGCCCGCATGAGCCTCGGCCGCATCGGCAAGATGACGGTGATCGAGGCGGCCAGCGGCGACGAGGCGATCGCGCTTGCGCGCAGCGAGCGGCCCGATGTCATCCTGCTCGACATGATGATGCCCGGCATGAACGGCACGCTTACCTTCGCAGCGCTTCGTGACGACGACGAGACGCGCGCGATTCCGGTGGTGTTCCTCACCGCACGCACGTCGTCGGACGAGGCGGCGCGGCTGAAGATGCTCGGCGCGCGCGGCGTGGTGCTCAAGCCGTTCGATCCAATGACGCTCGCGCGCGACGTCATGGCGCTGCTCGAGTCATGAGCGACCCGCTGATGGAAGAGCTGCGCGTTCGCTTTCGCGAAACGACGCGGGTGCGATTGCACGAGATGCATGCGTTGCTCGATGCGCTCGAGCGGGGCTCGCGTGACGCGGACTCCGTCGAGAAACTGCTGCGCCACTTTCACGCGCTCGCCGGCCTCGGCGCCACGTACGGTTATCCGCGCGTCTCAGCCCTCGGCGATGAAGGGGAGGGGCTGTTCGTACACGACGCGGCTCCGGACGCGCGCACGTTGCAGCGGTGGCGCGAGCTGATGTCCGAAGTCGAGCGGCAGTTGTGCTAAAAGTCGCCCGCCATGTGGACCGCCCGACGCATTCTGAAAGAGCTCGCCGACGCCGATCGCCGGCGCGCGATCCTCACGTATTTCTGGAAGCACGCCGACCAGCAGCACCGGCTGGTGGTGCAGATGCACCTCGCACGCGCGATGAATTTTCGCGAGGAGTCCCTCCGCAAGATGCCGCCGGAGAAGAAGGCCGACCTGCTCGCGTCGCGCATGGGCGCGCCGGAGCTGGAGCAGTTCCTGGAGATGGCGCTCATGCTGTACCACACCCATGAGAAGAAGGCGATGATGGGCGCGTTCCTCGATCGCTGGAATGTGCCGCACGACGACGGGTCGATCGAGTCGGACGATTACACGCCGCCGAACATCGACGCGGTGCGCGGCGCGGTCAGGGAACTCGGCGATGCATACGATCCCAAAGATGTGCGCATTTACCTCGCGACCGCGGGCTTACTGATGGATGAGTCGTGGCGGGACGCGACCTGGCCTGTCGCCGATGAGATGGAAACTGGAGCGACGGGCTCTTAGCCGTCGGGGATTCGACGGGCTGAGAGCCCGTCGCTCCAGATCGGTTACCGCGGCGCGACGGTGATCATCGTCCACTCGGTGCCGTTCCACATCAGGTTCGCGGTGGCGTTCTGCCTCGCCGCGAAGCGATCGTGCATCACCCCTTGCTTGAACGCGGTGCCGACTTCGTTCGGGATCCAGCGCCAGGTGAAGTCCGCGTTGACGGAACCGTCGGGGTTGTTGCGGACGGCGGTGACGTCGCCGAGCTCCTTCTTCGCGAGCGGCACCACGTCCAGCAGACCGTTCTCGCGCAGCAGGAACCGCTTATCGCTGCGCGACTTCTCGGTGAGCATGATGTCGCCTGCGCCGTCGAAGGCGAGCCAGCCGGCGTCGGCGAGATGCTTTGCGAGCGCGCGTGTCGGCTCGTTCATGCTGGAGCCGGCGACGGGGAGCGACACGGACGCGTTCGTGAACTCGTGCTGCGAAAACTCGGACGACTTCTCGATGATCGCGCGCGCTTGCCCCGCGGTCGGCGGCGGCGCGGAGGGCGCGGGTGCGGAGTCGGTGTTCGTCGGCGCGGGTTGCTCGGAGGAACAGGCCATCGCGAGCGTCAGGGCGAGAAGGAGTGTGCGTTTCATGAATGGAGGCGTTGCAAGAACGAGTCTCAGAGTCGCAGAGTCTCAGCGTCTCAGAGGGTCGATGGCAACCGCGCGACTCGTCCGACCGACCCTCTGAGACTCTGAGACTCTGAGACTCTGAGACTTTGAGATTACCTCAGTGCGCGAAGCTCCGCCTCCGTCAGCGCGCGTGTCTCGCCAACCGCGAGGTCTCCAATCGCGACGGAACCGATCGCGATCCTGGCGAGCTTCAACACCTTCGCGTCGAGCGCCTCCACCATCCGCCGCACCTGGCGATTGCGCCCTTCCGTGATCGTGATCTCGAACGTCGTCTTACCTCCGCTGTCCTTGATGCGGTCCACGATCGCCGGACGCGTCGGTCCGTCGCGCAGCTCGATGCCGTTGCGGAGCAGGTCGAGTTGCGTGTCGCTCAGACTGCGCGATGCCTGCACGCGATAGGTCTTCGGTACGTGATATTCGGGATTGGTGAGACGCTCCGCGAACGCGGTGTCGTTCGTCAGGATCAGGAGCCCGCTCGTGTCGAGATCGAGACGGCCGACCGGAAAGAGATAACGATCACGATCGGGCAACAGCTCGTAGATCGTCTTGCGGCCTTCGGGATCGCGATATGTCGTCAGATAGCCGGCCGGTTTGTGCAGCAGCAGGTACGTCTTGTCCGCTTTCTGCAGCGGCTGGCCATCGAACTCGATCCGATCGCGTTCGAGATCCACCCACCGGTTCGGATCGCCCTCCACCCGCCCATTCACGCGCACGCGCCCTTCGCCCACCCATCGCCGCGCCTCGGTCCGCGAGCCGATACCGGCTTTCGACAGCACGCGCTCGAGCGTCTTCAGCGGACGGTCGCCGGCGGGCGGCGCCTTGACCGGCTTCTCTTTCATCGCACCGCGATGCGCAGGTCGACGGCATCGCCGATCTTGATGCGCTCGACATGACGATCGGCGGTGTTCACCCAGACGTCGTGCACCTCGCCGGTGTTCGCGTTCGTGAAGCGATAGTGGGTCGTCTTTCCCTCCGCGCCGGCGAGTTGTGCGGTTCCTTCTCTCTTTTGCGGATCGAACGCGAGCGTCACGCGTTGATAAACGCGATTTCCGAACGGAGGTGCATCCGCCGCGCTCCACGACGCACCGTTGCGGCGTTCCCACACCACGCCGCGCATGCCGGACGTGGCGCGCCACTCTTCGCCGTTCGTCCTGAATTGAACCAGCTGCTTGCCCACGGTCTCACGCGAGAGATCGCCTTCCGCGCGCACACTGCCTTCATCGAGCACGAAATGAAACTTCGGTGCGGACTGCATCCACAACATCGCGTCGTCGTACGCGGTCGATGATTGCTGGAGCGGCGGGCTCTCAGCCCGCTGAACTGCGGGCGTCGACGGGCTGAGAGCCCGTCGCTCCAGTTTGGGCGGCGCGGGAGTTTCGCGCGAACAAGCGGCCGCTACGATCAGAACAATTGTTGACAACCGGAAACGTTCACAGCGCATGGAAGAGGCCAATGCTACTCTGAGGTTGAGCAGAGTCGAGGCGTCCATGCAAACCAATTCGTGGCGGTGGTGGGTAGCTCTGGGTGCAGGGCTGGGATGTGCAGTCTTCGCTTTGACACGCGTGCCGTTCGACGATACGTCAGTGCGGCAGGCCGCGATGTTCGCGCCGCCGCGGCAGGCAACGCCGCCGCCGTTGCCTGTCCCGGAACCGCCTCCGGCCGAGCCGTCGCATGAAGTGCCGACGCTCGTGCAGGTCTCGCAGAAGAAGATCGACACGCGCATCGACGCGCTCGCGCGCGAAATGGCGGACATGTGGACGCGCAATCCTGAGGAACTCGTCGTCGTCATCGACGACGCCGCGCGCTCGATGCCGAGCGCACCCTCGGTCACACTCCTTCTCGCCATCGCGCACGCCGAGACCAACGGGATGATTCTCGATGTTTCCGAGGCGGGAGCGGTTGGGCTCGCGCAGGCGACGCCGGTTGCGTATCACCAGGAAAACATGGACGGGAAGCTCTTCGTCACGCGCGATTACCTCATCGGCTCCCGCGCCTACATCATGAAGAAGCCCCTCGGCGATGCGGACACGATTGCATCGATGATCGTCGACCGGGACACTTCCGCGCGCCGCAAAAAAGCGAAGCGGCTCCTGGCCTCCGCAAAGAAGCTGCGCCGCGAAGGGATCGATGAGCTCGACCTGCTCGCTCCGCACGCCGCACAGAAATACTTCACCGCCATCAACACCATGGACGCGCACAACAAAGCCGTCCTGAACCGCCTCGGCAAACTGCTCGACACCGGCTCGCGCGCGCAGTTGCGTGCGTTCCGCAACGAGACGCGCAAGGAGTACCGCGCGCTGAAGCAGCAGCAGCTCACGTCGTGGGCGAGCTATCAGAAGGCGCTGATCGCGAAGCGCGATCGGATGCTCGAAGACCACTTCGGCATGGACGCGAAGATCGTGAAGCGCACCATGGCCTACGAAGCCAGCGAATATCTCGGCGAGCATCTCGACGATCGCTTCTCCGCGAAGAGCATGGCCCGCTTCCTCGTGCAGCATCTCGACCGCAAATCAGTGGAAGCGCGCACGCTCGCGCGCTCGGATCGCGAAGTGGAAGCGATGACGGCCGCGCTCTACAACGGCGGCTCGCACAACGTGAAGCGCATGCTGGCCGGCCTGATCCGCACGCTGCCTGAAACCGAGAAGTACATGAAGAAGGTGCCGGCGACTCGCCGCCGGCTCGACAGCGTCATTGCGGGCGAGAACGGGGTGCGGACGCTGCGCTGACCGGGCGACGCCTCACGTTCGTTTTCCGGTAATCAGTCGCGCGCCGCGCTGATACGTCAGATACGCCCACGCCCACTGCGTGATCACCAGGAAGCGGTTGCGGAAGCCGATCAGGAAAAAGATGTGGATGACCAGCCATGCCATCCACGCGAGAAATCCGCCGAATTTCACTTTGCCAAAGTCCGCGACCGCGGCGGCGCGGCCGATCGTCGCGAGCGAGCCCTTGTCGCGATACTTGAACGCGCGCAACGGCTGCCCTTCGACGGCGCGCTCGAGATTCAGCGCGGTGTGCTGTCCTTCCTGAATCGCGGCAGGCGCGACGCCGGGGACGAAGCTGCCGTCGTATTGCTGCACCGCAGCGAGATCGCCCAGCACGAACACTTCAGGGTGACCGGGAATCGTGAGATCGGGCTCCACGAGCACGCGGCCGGCGCGATCGAGCGGGACGCCGAGGGAGCGGGCGAGGGGAGAGGCTTGCACGCCGGCGCCCCAGAGCACGGTGCGTGTCGGAATCACGCGTTCGCCGATGCGTACTTCGGATTCACTCACGTCAGTGACGGTTGCGCCGGTGATCACTTCGACGCCGAGCTCGACGAGCTGCAGCCGCGCTTTCTCGGATAAATCCGGCGGGTACGGCGGCAAAACGCGATCGCGTCCTTCGACGAGGATCACGCGTGTGCTTTCGGGATGGATGTGGCGGAAGTCGCGGACCATCGTCTGCCGTGCGATCTCGGAGAGCGCTCCTGCGAGCTCGACTCCGGTCGGACCGGCGCCGATTACGACGAATGTCATCAACGCGTCGCGTACGGAGGGATCGTCTTCGCGCTCGGCGGCTTCGAATGCGAGCAGGACCCGCCGGCGGATCTCGAGCGCGTCGTCGATGGTCTTGAGGCCGGGCGCGACGTGCTCCCATTCCGGATGGCCAAAGTACGAATGTGTCGCGCCTGTGGCGACGACGAGGTGGTCGTACGAGAGCGAGTGACCGTCGGCGAGCTGCACACGTTTCCGTACGACGTCGATCGCGGTCGCTTCGCCGAGGAGGACGGAGACGTTCTTCTGCTTGCGGAGGATCGACCGGATGGGCGCGGCGATGTCGCTGGGATTGAGACCGGCGGTCGCCACCTGGTAGAGCAGCGGCTGGAAGAGGTGATAGTTGTGGCGGTCGATGAGGGTGATGTCAGCGTCGACGTGGCGGAGTCCGCGCGCGACGTAGAGTCCGGCGAAACCGCCGCCAATGATGACGATGTGGCCGGGCACGGCCGCTATTGTCTGCTACGCCGAGGCGAAGCGCGTGGCGAATTCGCCGACGATGCGGCGCATGTCGGGAAGGAGTGACGGATCGACCTTGAGCCGGTCCCGGAGCTGGCGGACGAACGCGGCATCATCTGCGTCCTCGATGCCGTTCTCGATCGCGTGCAGATAGCGGTCCGGATCGCCGCCGTACCAGGTCACGAGGATCTGCACGCGCGCGAAATTCGCGGCGAGATTTCCGTACGACCAGCGCGGTCCGGCGTCGAGAACCTCGACCGGTACTTCAACCATCATCTCGTTGGAGAGGAACGACAAAGGGCACTCCTTGCACAGGCACTCGCTTAAGGTGTGACGGAGAGAGGTAATTCCCTACCCTGAATCCGTCGTTCAGTCCTTCCCGATCTTGGCCAGCTCCGGTTTTCCCACCCACCGGCCCCACGAAAAACAGCGGATGCAGGTGAAGGCGTAATCGGTGATGCCGGTCTCACCGTTTTCCCTGGCCGAGACTTCGATTTTCGACTGGCAGCGGTAGCAGAGGATGGCATCGCCGCGCTGCATGTTCTCGACGAAGCCTTCGACCTGCTGGTCGTAGAACTCCATCTGTTTCGGCCGCTGCGGGATCTGGATCGTCTCCTTCCCCACGCTGCAGGTGAGGAAGACGTGATCGGCGAACGTGGTCTGCACGAAGCTGCCCACGAGCCGCGCGGCCGGATGTTTCGGACAGCGGATCTCGCCGCCGGACCAGTAGGCGCGCGCGAGATCGCGGAAGACTTCGACTTCGGACGGCATGCGCGACGGATTGTAACCGGTTGGTACCTCGGAGTTCCTCGGAGTACCTCGGAGTTCCTCGGAGGGGCTCGGCAGATTTTAGGCTCCATCCCCTCCGAGGAACCCGAGGTACTCCGAGGTACCGTCACTTCGCCAGCACCTCCGAGAACATCGGAAAGACGATCTTTTCCATCCGCTCCACGACGCGCTGGCGATGGTCGCCGTCGTATACCGCGAGCACGTGCGGCACGCCGTGGTCAATCAGCTCGCGCGAAAGCGCGGCGCTCGCGACCGGGATGTGCGCGAATTGATCGCTGAAGCCGTAATCGATGTGCAGCGCGCGCAACCTGCGCAGGTTGTCGCGGTACTGCGCGACCTGCCGGACCGGAAGCTGATTGCGGAAGTTCGTGAAGGCGGGCTCGATCGGCGTGAGCTCGCCGTGGTCGAGACGCACTGGCACCTCGACTCCCAGCGGCGCTTTCGGATCAGGGCTGACGGCGGAGAGCAGCGACAGGATGGCCGGCGGGTAGAAGTCGCCTTTCTGCAGCGCCGCGTCCGCGTCTTCGCGCGTCTTGAAGCCGAGGAACGTGCGCCACGCCTGCTGGTTGCCCCACGAGATGTCCTCGACCGTATCGAGGCAGCAAGGGCTCATGGCGTACACGGCGCTGAAGAGCTCGGGGCGTTCCATGCCGAAGCGGATCGCGCCGTAGCCACCCATCGAATGGCCGGTCACACCGCGCGATTCACGTGTGGCGATGGTGCGGAACTGCCGATCGACCAAGCCGACGATCTCCACGGCGACGAGACTGCCCCAGCCGCCGCTGACCGGCGAGTCCTCGTAGTACGTGCCGAGGAAGCGGCTGCGCGAGTTCGGCATCACTACGATCATCGGCGCGATCTTTTTCTCGGCGATCAGCCGGTCGAGCATCTCCGGGATCTTCCAGGCCTTGGTCCAGACTTCGAAACTGTCGCCGATTCCGTGCAGCAGATACACGACCGGATATCGCGCGGTCGATGCCTCGTAACCCGGCGGAACGTAAACGGCGAACGTCTGCGTCGTCGGGTCGCCGAACTGGTTTCCCGCGAGTGCGCTCGATTCGAGCGTCAGCACACGAACGTCCGCAAAAACGGAGAGAGGCAACAGAACTGTGAGAACAATGAGCGCGAGACGCGACTTCATCGATGATCCTCCTCTCATCTATTACGCGCGACCGGCAACGTCGATTAACATTTGTTCGTCCGCCCAGAACCCCGAGGAAACTCCCGATGCCCCGATTGCTCGCGCTTCTTCTCATTCTCACGACGCCGGTAGTGGCACAAGAGGAACCGCCGGAGATGCGCATCGGCGAGAACGGTTGCCAAGGTGCGCGCGTTCTCGAGCACCTCGAGCGGCATGGCGACTACGGCTTCATCGATTCGGAGGCGTTGCTCTACATCTCGCGCGTGGAGCACGAGCGCAGAGTGCTCGATCAGCGCTACGGAATCGGCACCGAGGCGATCGCGGGCAATGTGTGGACGTCGATCGGACCGACGAACGGCGCGGGACGCGCGGTCGCAATCGCGCTGCATCCGACCGTCATCGACACGGCTATCGTGGGCGCGGCCGGCGGCGGCGCGTGGAGGACGACCGATCGCGGCGTGACCTGGACGCCGCTGACCGAGACCATTCCGAACCTTTCCGTCGGCGCCGTCGCCTACGCTCCCTCCAACCCGACCCGTGTCTACCTCGGGACGGGCGAAGGCGGTTACGCGGGCGACTTCATCCCCGGTATCGGCCTGCTCACGTCGAACGACGGCGGTACGACCTGGAACCTGCCGTCGAGCGTGCTCGCGTCGATGTTCTATCGCATCGCCGTGCATCCGACGGACATGGACGACATCATCGTCGGCACGAATCGAGGCGCGTTGCGCTCGACGTCGGGACCGGGTGGCCCGTGGTCGACCGTCATTCCGTCGACACAGTTGCTCGGGCAGGGATTCGGCGACGTGACGGATCTCGTGCGCGATCCGAGCAACGCCTCGGTGTTGTACGCCGCAACGTGGGACCGCGGCCGCTGGTGCGCGCGCAATAGCTGCACGCCCGCGCAGAACTTCATGGCGCCGACCGTGCTGAAGTCGACCAACGGCGGCGCGACGTGGGCACCGGCCGGGTTGGGCTTGCCAGTGTCGAGTGATGCGATCCGCGTCGAGCGGATGTCGATCGCCATCGCGCCGTCGAGCCCGGGCACGCTCTACGCGCTGACCGCAATCTTCAACGCGGAAAGCGGGGCGACGCGCTCGCATGTCTACAAGACCACGGACGGCGGAAACTCGTGGACGGAGACGGGCCTCTCCTCGAGCGACGATCCGACCGTCTACGACCTGCTGCGTACGCAGGGGTGGTACGACAACACGATCGTGGTGTCGCCGCACGACGCGAACGTCGTGATCGCGGGGGGCGTGTTCTACGCGCGCACGGTGGACGGCGGCGTGACGTGGCATTTCCCATTCACCGGCGCGATGCCGCATGTCGATGTCCACGACCTTCGCTACGACAACGCCGGCACGTTGTGGATCGCGAACGACGGCGGCGTGTGGACCTCGAACAATGACGCATCCACTGCCACGCCGCGCAACAGCGGTCTCGTGACGCGCCAGTACTACGCGATGTCGATGGATCCGGTGAATCGCAAACGCGTGCTCGCGGGAACGCAGGACAACGGCACGAACATGCGCACCGACGTGGGCGGCACGAGTTGGTCGAACTTCAGCGGCGGCGACGGCTTCCAGTGCTACGTGCACGCGGAAGCGCCGGGCGTGGCGCTGTCGACGTTCCAGTTCGCCGAGGTGTTGCGGACGAAGAACGCGTCGAGCGCGGCGCCGCTCATTTCGCCGAGCGGTCCCGTGTTCGATGAAGACGAGCGGAAGCCATTCTTCAGCATCCTCGAAGTCGATCCGTCGAGTCCGTCCACGCTTTATCTCGCCTCGACGCGCGTGTGGAAATCGACCGCGGCAGCCGAGTCGTGGGTGCCGCTTTCCACGAACATGATCGCGGGCGGCGCGTGGGGCGAGGAAACGATTCGCGCAATCGCCATTGCTCCATCGCACTCGTCGACGATCATGATCGCGAAAGGTCCGCGCGTACTGCGTACGATCGACGGCGGCGCCTCGTGGCTCGTCACGAACGTCGGTCTGCCGGGACGCAACGTCACGAATCTTGCGATCTCGCCGCTGAACCGGGACATGGCATTCGCCACGATCGCCGGCACGTCGGGACCGTCGGTCTTCTTCACCATCGACGGCGGCACGAGTTGGACCGCGCGCGCAAACGGGCTGCCGTCGTTCAGCGCGCTGGTGTTTCGCTTCGATCCGACCGATCCGTCGACGGCGTACGCCGGCACCGACGTCGGCGTGTACCGCTCGACCGACCTCGGCCTGAACTGGAGTCGCTTCGGCACCGGCATGCCCGCGGTGTCGGTATACGACCTTCGGATCCTGCCCGACGGCTCGGTGTTCCGCGCGGCCACGCACGGACGCGGCATCTGGGAGCTCAACGTAACCGGCGTGACGAATCGGCAGCCGGCGGTCACGATCAGCACGCCAGCGGCATCGTTGTCGGTCGCGCGCGGCTCCACGCTGACGTTCAGCGGCGCCGCCTCCGACGCGGATGGCGACGCGCTGTCACTGCAGTGGACGTTTCCCGACGATTGGTCGACGAAGAGCGGCGCGACGTCGGCGCAACACACGTTCGATCGCGCCGGCATCTGGCCGGTATCGTTGACTGCGCAGGACGGACACGGTGCGATCGGCGGAGATGAAGTCGTCGTCACGGTCACCGAGTCGAGCGACAACTGTGCGACGCCGCTCGTCGTTCCGGCCGCGGGTCCGTTCCCGTGGTCTGTCACGCTCAACAGCGAGGTCGCGACGGCGCAGAGCGGCTCGGAGCCGTCCACGGGCGGGAGCTGTTATCCGTTCCGTCCGCTGCGCACGATGTGGCTGTCGTTCACGCCGGCAGCGACGGACACGTATTCGTTCTCGCTGTGTACGTCGCGCGTGGCCGGGTTCATCTCGGCGTACAGCGGTCCTGCATGCGGACCGCACGGCGCGCTGGCGATGTGTCTGACGAATACGGAGTTGACCGGCAACTGCGGCGACGATCCACAGACGACGCTCGCTCTCACGGCCGGCGTCGAGTATCGATTCTTCGTCGGCAGCTATTACTCGAACAGCTTCGGGCCGATTACGGTCACGATCGAGCGCGGCACCGCGGTCGGAGCAGCGCTTCGTTCCGTCTCGCCCGCGACAGGGCCGATCGCGGGCGGCACGAAGGTTGTGCTGACAGGCTCCGGATTCACCGAAGGCGCGACCGTGCGCTTCGGTGGAGCTCTCGCGACGAACGTGACGGTGATCAGCCCGAGCGTGATCTCCGCGACCGTGCCCGCGCATGCCGCGGGGAACGTGGACGTGTCGGTGAGGATGGGAAGCAAGACCTCGACGTCATCGAAGGCGTTCACGTATACGGGTGCGCCGCCGCAGGGGAAGAAACGTTCCGTGCGGCATTGACGTCGCGCCCCTCATCCGCCCTTCGGGCACCTTCTCCCCGCACGGCGGGGCGAAGGTCACATTAGGTAGCCCTCGCCCCGCTTGCGGGGAGAGGGTGGCCGAAGGCCGGGTGAGGGGCTCACGAAGAACGCCGGCGTTCCACTTCTTCGAACACGCGCATGAAGTTGGCACCGAGCACTTTCTCCACGTCCCCCTCCGACATGCCGCGTTCCACCAGTCTTGCGGTCAGCATCGGCAATCCTGCGGCCGTCTGCAGACCGTCCGGCAATGCGGGCACGCCATCGAAATCGCTGCCGATGCCGACGTGCTCGATCCCCGCCACGTTCGCGATGTGAAAGATGTGATCGGCGACCTGATCGAGTGTCGCGGCCGGGCAGCCCAGAGACTGGAACCATTCGAGATAGGTGTCCCAGTCAGTGCGATCGTCCGGCATCTCCTCGGTCCCGCCAGTGCCGGCGTCGCTGTTGGCGTTCTTCGGGCGTTTCTGCGCGGCCATGATCACCTGCGCGACCTCGTCGCTGATGAACGCGGAAAAGAAGTTCACCATGCACACGCCGCCGTTCTTCGCGAGGGTGCGCAGCATGTCGTCGGTCATGTTGCGCGGGTGACGGCACAACGCGCGCGCTGACGAGTGCGTGGCGACGACCGGCACGCGCGTCGCCTCGATGACGTGGAAGAACGCGTCATCCGAGACATGCGAGACGTCGACGATCATGCCGAGGTCGTTCATGGTGCGGACGACGTCGCGGCCGAACTCGGTGAGGCCGCCATGGCGGGGCTGGTCGCCCGACGAGTCGCACCAGTTGTTCGTGTTGACGTGCGTGAGCGTCATGTAGCGCGCGCCGCGTGCATGCAGTTCGCGCAGGATGTCGAGTGAGTCTTCGATGGCGTGGCCGCCTTCGACGCCGATCATCACCGCGAGCTTGCCGTCCCGTTTCGCCGCGCGAATGCCCGCGCTGTCGTTGCAGAGCGTGAGTGCGTCGGGACGGCGTGCGACTTCGCTCTCGATGAGGTCGATCAGCGTGCGCGCGAATCGCGCCGCGCCGCGTCCCGCGTAGAACGGCGGCACGTACGCGGCGAAGAACGACGCCGTAATCCCGCTCTCCTGCAGCAACCGCAAATCCGCCTGCGCCTCTGGATCGTGCTCGTCGAGGTGGACGTGATGGCGGAGCAGGCGGTAGGGAGTGTCGCAGTGGCCGTCGACGATGATCGCGCGGCGGTGCAGCGCCTCAGTCCCGGAAATACTCATCGATGTGGTCGAGCTCCTTCACCATCGCGGGGAGGTCGTCGAAGAGGAACTCCGCTTTCGTTAGCGACTCGCGCGGAAAGCCGCCGCACAGCACCGCGGCGATCGGCACCGGCGTGCGGTGCGCGGCCAGGATGTCGTATGGCGTATCTCCTACAGCGAGCGATCGCGCCGGATCGCTTTTCACGCGCTCCAGCGCCGCCTGAAAGATTTCCGGAGAGGGCTTCGAGAACTCCGCGTCTTCCTTCGACGTCGTTCCTTCGAGCAGATCGCCGGCGCCGAGAAGCTCGACATAGTACTCGACCTCATCGGGATTCGAGGACGAGGCCAGCGCGACCTTGATGCCGCGCGCATGCAGCTTGCGCATCGCGTCGACAGCGCCGGGAAACGGCTGCACACTGTCCATGTACTTCTCTTTCCAGAGCTCGCCGCGATACTTCTTCAGCTTCTCGCCGAAAGTCTGCATCTCGCGCGCGTTGAGCGTGTCAGGCACGAGCAGGTCGCTGCCTTTGCCGATCTGCTCGCGGACCGTGTGCCATGGGACCTGCTTGTCGAAATGCGCGAATGCTTCGACCCAGCAGTCGGCGTGTTTGTCGTTGGAATCGACGAGCGTGCCGTCGATGTCGAGGAGCACTGCTTTCAGTTTCACGCCGCGCGAACGTGCAAAGGGAAAGCCGCCTGGAACGCCGGCGTCGCGCCGGCTGAGCAGGGAGTGTCCTCGCTCCCGTCCGCCGGGACGGCGCCCGCGACGGCGCCCGCTCAGCCGGCGGGGACGCCGGCGTTCCGTTAGCGTTTGCCTACAGGGACTCCATCCACTGTGATCTCGACGTCGGGCATCACGCCGCGCCGCACGTCGGTGACGGTGAACTCGTACGTGCCGGTCTCGTTCTTGTCGACGGGCACATCGCTGCGGAGCTTGCCGCCGTTCTTGAGCCGCGCTCTCACGAGCGATGCGTAACCCGGTCCGACGTAATTGCCGAAGCGGTCGCGCGGTGTGACCGTGATGTGCATGGTAGTGCCGCTGCGCCGCGTGGCGATGATGGTCTTCGCGCGGTCGGGCTTCACGCGGACGATCTGCTCGATCCGCTCTTCGCGGTGGACGCGGCCGGTGCGCTCGTGGTCCCAGTCGAGCATGACTTCGAACGCGTACGTACCGGGGATGTCGGTCTTGTCGAACACGACGCTGTAGACGCCCTTCCCTTCCTCCACGAGGGACACCGTTGCCACCTCGCGTGGCGACACGCGATCGAGAACGCGGCGGCCGAGGTTCGCGACCTTGCGGTGATACGGCGAGAGCGCGTCCGTGCTCGGCACGGCCGGACCGCCGGCGTCGCCGGACATCGCCCGCAGGATGTTGCCGAGGCCTTCCGACGGACGCAATACGCGCGCTCGGATGGCGTTCGGCGGGAGTTTGGTGAGCGGCTTGCCATCGTGCGCGACCGTCGCGCGCAGACGGATGTTTTCACCGGTGCGTGCGTGAACGGTATCGAACGCGAAGCGGTAGTCGAGATCGCGCTCCAGGAAGAATACGTCGAGGTTGTACGGCAGTGGCTTCTCGTCGATTTTCGAGCCCTTGGTCCGCTTCACCCGAACCGTCCACGTGCCGATGTCCTTGCGCGTCAAATCGAACGACTGCAACGCGATCTGCGGCCGTTTGTCCGTCGAGGTCGGCGTGGCGAGCGTGCCGTCGGGACGGAAGACCTCGAGCTCGAAGGCGTCGCGCAATGGCGGTGCCCACTGCACGGAGAAGACGGCGCGTTGCGCGGAGGCGTCGACGAGCACCGAACGCGGCGCGCTCGGTCCGGCGCCGGTCAGCGAGTCCTGGCGCTGGATTGCCAACGATGCGGTGTTGCCTTTAAGGATCGCCACGAGCGCCTGACCAAAGCTCGCGAAAGCCGTCGTCGCGTTGACGCTGAGAAAGTTGACGCCGGAGGTCTCCAGCGCGAGGCGGGTGAGGAGATCGGCGTCGACGGCCGAGGGCGTACCGAAGCCGATCGACTGGATCGGGATGAAGCGTTTGCGCAGCTCGGGATCGAGACCGCTCACCGGCGCGAGGCCGAGGAAGCCGGCCGGCGTCGGCGCGAGCAGCGGAGCCGTGTTCTGGATGCCGTCGGTGACCACGAGGAGATAGAGATCGTTGTCGGGATCGGCCACCCATTGCGACATCGCGGTGTTGATGCCGCCGCCAACGCTCGTGGCGCTGCCCGGTGTCAGCGTGTTGATGTTGTTGACGACCGCGTTCCATTGGTGCATTGCGCCAGGAGGGCCGGTTCCGCGCTGGACGAAAAAGCTCGCGGGCGCATCGCCGCCGGTGATCGATTGCGCCGAGGGGACGGAGTCGAAGAAGACGACACCGATGCGGTCCTGCGCGAAATCGAGGCCTTCCGTGTCGGCGTCGATCGCGCTCCACTGCGCGACGAACCCGGTCGCGGCCGAGTGGAGGATCTCTGCCTTCGACGCTCCCATGAGCGAGCCCGGCGGCAGGCCGGCCATGCTGCCCGATTTGTCGAGAACGAGCACGACATCGAGGTGCAGCCGGCCTTTGAACACCGCATCGAGATCGGGCGCCACGCCGTCGCCGGCCGGCAGGATCGAGGCCGCGAGGTCGTTCGTCCGCCGCGATACTTTCGAGCATTCCGCCGACGGCGCGCCGACGATGTACGTCGACATGCGGTAGCTGACGATGTCCTGCGCGCCGATGAAACGGAGCGGGATGTTTTTCTCCATGGTGACATTGCCCGCGCAGAAATCGCCGGTGAAATTCGAGAGCGGTTTGTAGACGATGCGCGCGGCGTTGCCGACGCTCGCTTCGAAGGTGACGGAGTCGCCGGCAACCGTCGACGTGCTGCCGAGGTTGATCGTGGTGGTGCCGTTGACGAGGAGTTGCGAGCCGGCGGGGGCGGCGCTGAGCGCGAGCACGATGCGCACTTCGCCGGTCTCCTGCTGCGGGTTGAACCGCGGCGGGATGTTGAGCGTGAAGCTCTCGTCGGCGAGGGCGGACATGGCGAGGCCAAGGCAGAACAGAACCGCTGTCGTACGTCGCATGCGCGCTAGCGTACCGCGCGGCGCCGTTTCTTCGGAGCTTCCGTCGGCGCCGACACGCTGCTGCCGGAGTCGTGCGGCACGCGCACGTTCACCCCTTCCACGCTGCGGTTGCCCGCGTCGTCGATGGCCTCGACCCAAACCGTGTACACGCGTCCGTCGCCTTGTCCGTCGCGCGACGCGCGCAACTCGATCCGCAGAGGCTCGATGATGTTCCAGTCATCGTCGGTGATCGACTCGTTCGCCGTGACATTGAACACGCCGACGTACGGAGAATCGTCGACGTTGTCGATCACAGTCACTCCGATGACGACCTCGACCAGCTTGCCGTTCGGCGGCTCGAGCACCATCGGCGTCGCCGTCATCGCCGTGATCGTCGGCGCTTCAGTATCCTGCTGCTGCTCGACGGTCACATTGAACGAACCTTGCGTCGAATTGCCGCGCATGTCCGATGCGGAGCACTGCACGAGCGTCGTGCCGTCGTCGAACGTCGAACCGGATGGCGGCGTGCAGTTGACGAGCACGGAGCCGTCGACGAGATCCTCCGCCGACGCGATGTACGTCACGACATTCGATTGCGACGTGATGTCGGCAGGGAGGAACAGCGCCGGTGGCGTCGTATCGACGATGGTGATCTTGAACGTGCCGGCGGAGCAGCGCACCACGGTCTCGCCGAGCGGGAACGTCGAGCCGGAAGCAGGCGAGCAGTTGCCGTTCTTCAGCGGCCGTCCGTTGTGATCGTCGCCCGTTCCCGGCACCGTATACGTCACCACCGCACCCGTAGGCCCCATCGCCTCGGCCGTGATGTCGTCGTGCGGCGGCGGTGGTGGAGGAGGCGGTGGCTGCGGCGCGATGACAGTCACGGCGAACTTGCCGGACGCCATATTGTCGCGCGAGTCGCGCGACGAGCAGTGCACGTTGCTCGTGCCGATGGCGAAGAACGCCCCGGACGGGGGAGAGCAATGGACTGAGGTCGTGCCGTCGACGAGGTCGTGTGCGGTCGCGTGATACGTAACAGTGGCGCCGGCAGAAGTGCCCTGCACACTGAAGTCATGCGGCAGGTCGAGAGCAGGCGGTGTGGTGTCGATGACCGTGACCTGGAACGATCCGTGTTCGCCATTCGAAGCCTGGCATTGCACGCTGGTGGTGCCGAGAGGGAACAGCGATCCGGATGCAGGTGAGCAGACCACGCCGATGGTCGGACGTCCGTTGTGGTCGTCGCCGCCGGTTGCGCTGGCGTTGTAATGCACGACGGCGCCGCCGGGGCCGGTGGCTTCTTTGATCTGAGCGGGTGGGAGTGTCATCGCCGCGAACGCATTCACAGCGAATGTGCCGAGAACTGCCGCATCCATCCAGCGACGAAGGTACATACGGACCTCCCTGAGGAAGGCATTCTAGCGCTCTGCGACGTAAACGGCATGACCGGCCGGCAGCCGGCTTGAGCCGTACGAGCGGCGGATGCGAACGCGGAAGCCGCGCTCGCGGAGGAGCGATTGCAGTTCCTTGCGTGCGTAGAGCTCGAGCGTGTGAATTTCTTCATCGCGACGCGTGATGCCGCCGACGTTGCGAAAGGTCAGCACGCGTCGCGTGAGGTGCTGACCGTCGCTGTCCTTGATGACGATCACCGACCAGTCATCGCCGCCGATGCGGCGCTCATCGTGTGCAGGGTAGGAACCGCGCTCCGCGACATCGAAGAGCAGCAGACCGCGCGGCGCGAGCGCGTTGGCGGCATTGGCGATGAATGCGCGGACGTCCTCGAGCGTGCCGTAGTTCAGCACTTCGCCCATCGCGACGATCGCGTCGCATTCCGGCAGAGTGGCGTTCGCGAACGTCGCGACTGCGAATCGCGCGTTGGGCGCAGTGGTACGCGCGAGCTCGATCATCGCAGGAGACGCGTCGATGCCGAGAACGTCGTATCCAGCGTCGGTGAGAGCGCGGGCGAGGACGCCGCTGCCGCAGCCGATGTCGAGGGTTCGACGGGCTGAGAGCCCGTCGTTCCAGATGGTGTTCAAGAGCGCGATTACGCCGGGCGCGGCGGAACGCGCGAACTCGGAGAAGCCGGCGTGATGGATCGAGGCGAGGTCGGGACGGTAACTACTGATGGTGCGCCCTGAGGAAGGTCTCCGGCCGCGAGAACACCTTGGCGATGTTCATGCCGTTGCGCACGGCCTTGAACGTGACTTTGCGCGTGGCGAGCGCCGCTCCGAGCTGCAGGTACGTTTTGAGCTTGCCCTTGTAGCGGTAGCGCACGTTCAGCGCGTGCTGCCACAGCGCGGAGTACTCGGCATAGAACTCGTCGAGCGGGAGCGTCGTCGGGAGCACGGTGTGCACGATGTCGAACATCTCCCACTCATGCGTGTTGACGTTCGTCTTCGCGGTGTCCCACAGATCGGTGCCGGGCAGCGGCGTGAGGATGGAGAAGCCGCTGTTGTAGGCGCCCATCTTCTCGATCCAGTCGCGCAGGCGTTTGAAGTCGTCGCGATCCCACGCGGGATCGACGATGAAGTTCGGCGTGAAGCCGACGCCGAGGTCCTTGAGGATGTTGATGGCCTGGACGTTGTTGTCGGCGGTGTTCTTCTTGTTGACGGCTTTGAGTCCTTCGTCCGTGACGGACTCGAGGCCGAGGAAGATGGCCAGATCGCCGCAGTCCTTCCACTGTTCGACCAGCTTCGGGAACTTGCAGATGATGTCGGTGCGCGTCTGCACGGTGAAGTATTTGCGGATGCCGGAGGCCTTGATCTGCCTGGCCATCTCCTCACCGCGCTTCACGTTCATCCAGAAGATGTCGTCGGTGATGAAGATGTTCGGCGCGGTGATCTGCTCGAGCTCGCGGACGACACGCTCCGGAGATTTCTCGCGGAACGTCGACTCGTGAAACTTCCACACCGAGCAGAAGTTGCATTTGAACGGGCAGCCGCGGGCGGTTTCCATGAGCGCCAGCGGCTTGCGGAAGTTGATGTAGTAGTGATTCGCGTAATGCGCGATGAGATGGCGAGCGGGGAGGGGATAGGTGTCGAGGTTCGGCCGCGACGGTGCGTGACCGGTGAACGTCCATGCACCATCGTGCTCGCGCACCCACAGGCCGTCGACCTTGGTGAGGTCGCGTCCCTCGTTGAGCGCGTTGACCAGCGGCGGCAGCACTTCCTCGCCGTCGCCCAGCGCGATCGCGTCGATGGCATCGTGCTGGAACCAGCCGGGATCGCGCGATGCGTCATGACCGCCGACGACCACGAACGCGTTCGGCATCTCGCGCTTGATGCGTTGCGCGAGGCGGATGGTGCGATTGCGCTCGGTCGTGAAGTTGCACTGCAGGCCGACGACGTCGGGCGCGAAGGCGCGGCAGTCCGCCAGCCCTTTCTCCTCGCCGTCGATGCGGAGGTCGATGACTTTGCAGACGTGTCCGTCCGCCTCGAGACAAGCGGCGACGCAGATCGGTCCGAGAGGCTCGACGAACGTGAGCATCTCCAGGCCGAGGATGCCGCCGACGGGCGGTTTGAGGAACGCGACGTTCATTGGCGATCACCTTAAACGATCGGGCGGGAAGTCTCAACGCCGGCGGGGGCGGGCGAGTCGCAGGGTAGCAGATTCGCAGAGTCTCAGAGTCTCAGAGTCTCAGAGTCTCAGAGGGTCGGCTGCAGCGGCGTTCATACGGCCGCCAGTCAGCGTTGGATCACTGCCATGGACGAGCGTTATCCTGAACACGGCAGGCGCCACAGGCGAGACCTGTCCCCCCGACCCTCAGAGACTCTGAGACTCTGAGACTCCCCACGATGGCCACGTTTCCGCCACACTCACCCCCTACCGTCCACGCCATGAAACGACTCATTGCACTGGTCATACTGCTCGCAGGCGCCGCGCACGCGCAGAAAGATCCGGTCTCGCGCGCGTGGAACGAGCCGGTGCCGCCGTTTCGGATCGCAGGCAACCTCTACTACATCGGCGCGAAAGACATCACCTCGTACCTGATCACCACGCCGAAGGGACACATCGTCCTCGACGGCGGCTTCGAGGAGACCGCGCCGCAGATCCGCGCGAACATCGAGAAGCTCGGCTTCCGCGTGAACGACGTGCGCATCCTCATCGGCAGCCACGCGCACTACGATCACGCGGGCGGGCTCGCCGAGCTGAAGCGCGTGACCGGCGCGAAATTCATCGCCAGCACGCTCGAAGCCCCCGCATATGCAGCGGGCGGCAAAGACGATCCGCAGTTCGGCGATCGCTTTCTCTTTCCTCCCATCGTCGCGGACCGGCAGATCGTCGACGGCGAGCAGGTCACGCTCGGTGACGTCACGCTCACCCCGCGCATCACCGCCGGTCATACCCGCGGCTGCACGACGTGGACTATGAACGACGCCGTGTTCCTCTGCAGCCCGACCGTGCCATCGAGCTACAAGCTCGTGGACAACCCGCGTTATCCGAACGTCATCGACGACTATCGCCGCCAGTTCGCGACCCTCCGCTCGCTCCGGCCGAAGATTTTCCTCGCCTCGCACGGCAACTTTTTCGATCTCCAGGAGAAGCGGAGGACGGGAGTGTTCGTCGATCCCGAGGGATATCACGAATTCGTAGCGGCCGCTGAGAAGCGTTTCGAGGATGAAGTCGCACGGCAGAGCATCGCCGCCCGCGGGTTCGTGCTGCACAACGCGACCGTCATCGACGGCACCGGCGCCGCCGCGCGCAGCGGAATGGACGTGATCATGCGCGGCGAAAAGATCGTCGACGTCGTCGCCGCAAACGTCGCGCAGCATCCCGACGGCGCGCACGTGATCGACGCCACCGGCAAGTTCGTGATCCCGGGCCTCGTCGACATGCACGCGCACCTGCTGCTGCATCCGTGGAACGAGCAAGGAGAGATCGAGCCGCGTTATGACCGCGAGTCAGCGCGCGAACATCTGCGGCTGTTCCTGCGCTTCGGCGTGACCACGGTGCGCGATCCGGGTGCGGAAACGGCCGACGCGGTCCTGTTGCGCAACCTCGTGCGCGATCGCAAGGTCACCGGCCCGACGATCTTCACCGCCGGCCGCATCCTGACCAGCTCGAACTTCAATCCGGAGCCGTTCGTCATCGTTCGCGATGAAGACGCGGTGCGCGGGGAAATCCGCTGGCAGGCGAATGCGGGTGTCGACGCGATCAAGGTGTACTCGTCGATGCCGCCGGAGCTCGTGAAGGTGGCCATCGATGAAGCCCATCGCCACGAGCTTCCGCTCATCGGTCATCTGCAACGCACGACCTGGACCGAAGCGGCGCGCCTGGGCATCGACGGTCTCGAGCACGCCGCGCCGTGGTCGGATGTGTACATCCCTGCATCCGCACGCGAGGCCGCACCGGGCGGGATGCTGGCGCGCGTGCATTGGCTCGAGCATCTCGACGAAAAAGCGATCGACGCAATGGTCGCCGCGCTGGCCGAGCATCGCGTGGCGGTCGATCCGACGCTCATGGCGATGCATACGAAGTTCTTCAAGCAGGACAGCCCCGACTTCGCGCTCGTGCCGGAGAAGGTTCGCAAGGGCTGGCCCGCGGGCGACTTCACGAAAGAGTGGACGCGCGAGCAATACGCGCGGGCGCAGCGCTCGTGGCCGACGCTGCTGCGCCTCACGAAGAAGATGTACGACGCGGGCGTGCACCTCGTCGCCGGTACCGATACTCCCACGCCGTGGATCGTACCGGGTGCGAGTCTGCACGATGAGCTCCGCCTGTTCGCTGACGCCGGCATTCCGCCGCACGCGATTCTGCGCATGGCCACGTTCGACGCCGCTCGCGCGCTACGGCGCGAAAAGGAATTCGGCTCCATCGCGCCGGGACTGCGCGCTGATCTGATCGTGCTGTCGAAGGATCCGCTCGCGTCGATCGCGAACACGCGTGCCATCGAGCACGTGATCCATCGCGGCGAGCTGGTACGGCGTTGAGTACCTCGGAGTACCTCGGAGTAGCTCGGAGGAGATGTTCGCGCGCTTCCCCCCGAGGTACTCCGAGGTACCCGAGGTACTCCGAGGTACTCAGCCCTTAGGTATCATCGTTCCATGCGCCGAATCCTGCTCGTTCTCGCCGTCGCGTTGCCGTTGCTGGCACAGAAGCCGGAAGCGGAGGAAGCGTACGCCCGCGGCCTCGCTCTGCTTCACAACTTCGAGTACGAGGACGCCGAGAAGGCGTTCCAGGAAGCGCAGCAGCTCGAGCCGAACTTCGCCATGGCGTATTGGGGCGAGGCGATGGCGCAGACGCATCCGATCTGGTTCCAGCAGGATCGCGACAAGGCGCGCGCGATTCTCAATCGACTCGGCGCCACACCCGCGGAACGGCTCGCCAAAGCGCGCAACGAACGCGAGCGCGATTACCTGCGCGCGCTCGATGTGCTGTACGGCGAAGGGGAGAAGGAAGCGCGCGATTTTCTCTACGCGGATGCGATGGCCGCGCTGCACGCGAAAGATCCAGACGATGCCGACGCCGCCGCGTTCCACGCACTGGCCATCCTCGGCACCGCGCACGCGGGACGCGATTTCGCCACGTATATGCGCGCGGCCGCGATCCTCGAGGAAGTGTTCCCCGCGAACAAGCGCCATCCGGGCGTGCTGCACTACCTCATCCACTCTTACGACGATCCGCAACACGCGCCCCTCGGCATGCGCGCCGCGCGCCTCTACGGTGAGGTCGCGCCGAATGCGCCGCATGCGCTGCACATGACGTCGCACATCTTCATCGCCATGGGGATGTGGGACGACGTGGTGTCGGCGAACCGTCGCGCGATCGACGTGACCAACCAGCAGCGCGCCGCGCGCGGGCGGCCGAGCGCGGACTGCGGTCACTATCCGACGTGGCTCCATTACGGGCTGCTGCAGAAGGGCCGCTTCGACGACGCGCGCAAGGCACTCGACGCATGCCGGGCCTCGGCGTTCGTCGAGAACTTCGCTGCGGGAAGTCCGTTCGATTCGCAGCGCGGCCGGCTGCTCGAGTATGCGGAGATGCGCGCGCAACTCGCGGCAAGCGGCTTGCCGCTCACGAAGTCGGATGCATCGGCGCTTCCGGCGGGAATCACGACCGCGCCGAAGGTGCAGTTCATGATGGCGTACGGCGACGCGCTCGATGCGGCGCGTCGTGCGGACGCGGCGGCGCTCAAATCAGCAGCGGAACAGATGCGCACGTTGCAGAGCCAGGCCGGCTCGTCGCGCGGGAGCGCATCGAATCCTTCCGATCGCATTCGTGCCGAGGTGATGGTGCAGGAGGTCGAGGCGCTCGAGCTCATCGCGGCAGGGAAGCGCGACGCGGCGATTGCGATTCTCGAACAGGCCGCGAAAGCGGAACGCGCGATGCCGATCGAGTTCGGCCCGCCCATCGTCCCCAAGCCCGCCGCCGAGCTCCTCGGCGATCAATTGCTCGCCGCGGGTCGCACGGAAGACGCGGCGGCTGCTTATCGCACGGCGCTCGAGCGCACGCCGGGCCGCACGCGCGCGATGGAAGCGCTCGCACAAGCCGGTAAAACCGCGAGCGCCGCGAAGACCACGGCGACGCCCCACGTGCACTGATCGGGGAACGCCCCTCACCCGGCCTTCGAGGGTTACCCATGTAGCCTTCTCCCCTCGGCGAGGGGAGAAGGTGCCCGAAGGGCGGATGAGGGGTCGCGTCACGAATCGAATTGCGTCTTCGGCTTCTTCGTCTCGGAGAAACGTTCAAGCTCGCTTGGGCCCGGGTAGCCACAGTGCGACCGCCGCAGACGCGAACAACACCGCGGGAAAGACGAACAGGCGTGCGTCATGGGCGAGGTCGCCGGCCACCAGCAACGCCACCAAGCCGCTGGCGATGATGCCGCCGACATAGCGCAATGTGGACAACGCGCCCGCGGCCACACCTGCCTGCGATGCCGAAATGGCGCTGATCGCCGCCGCTTGCGACGGACTCGTGGACAGGCCGATGCCGACGCCCATCACGACCAGCGAAACGATCAGCATCGTGTCGCCTGATGTGACGAAGAGCGTAGCTCCTGTCGTGGCGATGAGTGCGCCGAGGGCGGCGATGATGCGCGCGCCGGTGGCGTCGGAAATCCAGCCGCCGATCGGCGCGGTGAGCACCATCGCGGCGGTGAAGCAGAGGAGCACGGTGCCAGTGCGGGACGGCGCCGCGCCGCTCTTGGCGAGGAAGAAGGGGATCAGGAACACCATCGAATACATGGCCAGGTTCTGCAGCGCGACGATCGCGCCGCCCGCGGCGAACGGTGCGCTGCGAAAGAGCGCGACGTCGAGCACGGGATCGCTTGCGCTGCGTTCGCGAAGGACGAATGCGATCAGCACCACGATCGTGGCGGCGGCGAGCAGCGCATCGACGCGCTCGACCGCGGCGACGAGAAGCAGCACCGCGATGCCGAGCAATGCGCTGCCGGTGAAATCGAACATCGATTTGCGCGATGGCACGACCTCTTCGCGCGTCGGCGGCTCGAGCACAAATGAAAGCAACACCACCGGCACGTTGAGAAAGAAGACCGAGTGCCAGCCGTATCGCGCCGTGAGAAAGCCGCCGAGGATCGGGCCGGCCGCCGCGGCGCCACCCATGACGGCGCCGAAGATGCCGAAGATGCGCCCGCGTTTGTGAAACGGCACGCTGCGCCGCAACTGCGCGAATACGGTCGGAATCGAAAGCGCGCCGCCGAGCGCCATCAATACGCGGCCACAGCCGAGCACGGCGAGGGTGGGCGAGAGCGCGGCGAGCAATGCGCCGGCGCCGAACAGCGCACGGCCGATCGTCAGCACGCGCGACGAGCCCCACAGATCGGCGAGTTTGCCGGCGGGACTCTGCGCGACGATGGTGACGACGAGATAGCCGGTCACGAGCCAGCGCGTGACGAGCGCCGCGCTGCTGTCGAACGTCGTCGCGATCGATGGCAGCGCGACGGCGATGATCGTGGAGTTGAGCGGTGCGAGCAATGCAGCGAGCGCGAGGCCGGTGAAGCGCCGCATTGAGAGCGGTTCTTCGGGTTCCTCGGAGGTCCTCGGAGTTCCTCGGGTGGTGATCGGCCGCGACTGCAGAAGAAATAACTGGCCCTTCGCGATCGCCCACTCGATGTCCTGCGGGCCGCCGAAGAAGGTCTCGCATTGTTTCGCGATCTCGTGCAGCGCGGCCAGTTGCGCGTCATCCAACGTGAGGCGCTCTGCCTCTTCACCGTGCAGCGGCACCTCGATCGTGCCGCCGTCCGGCGCGTAACGAACCGCCACTTCTTTTCGCGCGGCGATGCGTTCGACGATCTCGCCGGTTGCCGTCAAGCGAAAGCGATCCGGCGTCACGATGCCGGAGACCACGCCTTCACCGAGGCCGAACGCGGATTCGATGACGCACTCGTTTTTGCCGGTGACCGGATCGCGCGTGAACAAGACGCCCGCAACATCCGCGGCGATCATCTGCTGCACCACGACGGCGATGCGTGGCTCGCCATTCAGCCCCATGCGCTTCCGATATTCGCGCGCGCCCTCAGCACTCGCCGACGCGTGGATCGTTCGCACCGCCGCGAGCAGCGCGTCGTGCGATGTTACGTTGAGGATCGTGGCGTGTTGTCCGGCGAAGCTCGCGTCCGCGGAGTCTTCACCGATCGCGGAGGAGCGCACGGCCACGCATCCATCAAAGGGGGGCGCGCTTGCGTCATCGCCGCTCGCAATCTTCGCGACGTTCTGCCACGAGATCGCATAACCGTCCGGCACCGGCAGGCCCGCGTGAATCGCGCGCGCGAGCGACGCCGCTTTTCCGCCGAACGTCTCTTCCGCCGATGCTTCTGCAAGCGGAACGATGGTCACGCGTTGAGCTCGACCGTGCCGGTGCCGCCGTCGATGCGCACGCGCATGCCGTCCTTGATCAACTCCGTGGCGTTGCCCGTGCCGACCACCGCCGGGATGCCGTACTCGCGTGCGACCACCGCCGCGTGCGAAAGCGTGCCGCCACGATCGGTGACGACGCCACCGATCAGCGGCAACAGCGCGTTGTAGGCGGGTGAAGTCGCGCGCGTGATCAGCAGATCGCCCTTGCGGACGCGGACCATATCGGCCGGATTGAGCACGAGTCGCGCGACGCCGACCACAGTGCCGGGACTGGCGGCGAAGCCGGTGACTTTCGCAGTGGCACTCTGCTTCGCGCGCGCCGCGAACATCTCACCCATCACGATGTCGATGGCTCGTTGCGCGCGCGCCGCGATCGGCGGCAGCCAGTCCGCGGGCGGAGGCCCCGAGGGCATGCCGCCGAGGTGCGGTGGGGCGTCGTGGATGGTGTGCGTGGTGCGGTATTCGACGTGCGCAGCCACTTCATCCGCGCCCGGTCCGGCACCGCCCGTGAGCATCGCCTCCAGTTCGTCGGGCGTCAGCTCCACGGCGTGATCCGCCGCGTGCAGGCGGCCCTTCCCGACCAGCCGTTCGCCCGCCGCGAGCAACGCGCACCGCACGATTCCGGCGGACCACATGTCATTCAGATACGTCCGCTCATCGCGCATCCGATACGTGAACCGCGCCTCGGCGAGCAGTTCGTCGAATTGCTGCCGATGCTGCGCGGGAACGCGCTCGCGCAAGGCAGCCTCGCGCTTCGCGACGTCGTTCGCGGAAGTCGATGTGCCGTCCACCGCCGCGCGGATCGCTTCGACGAGCAGCGACGGCATCTCCGCGTATGTGAGATCGGCGAAGTCGTAGCCGGTCATGCGGATGCCGACCATGTCGATGTATCTGCGTGCGGCGTCGCCCACGGCGTCTTTGCGCGCGACGAGCGTGTCGATGACCGCACGTCCGTCGTCGGAGGCGAGCAGCGTCGACGCGTCCGCGTTTTCGCGAATCGCACGCGCAAGCGCGTCGAGCTCGTCGGCCGCACCTTGCGATACGCGGCTCGCTCCGCGAAACAACGGCAGCACTTCCGCCGGCGCCGCGCCCGTCCACTCGCGCACGTGCGCGAGGAAATCGCCGAGCGGGAGCATGGCCGTCGCGTTCAGACTGTGATGGCGCGTGACCGCTCGCGAAACGACGTCGAAGCAGCGGCGCAGGTGCGCGCGCAATTCGTCATCGCTGAGCACACGCGCGTCAATGTTTTGTAACTCGGTGTTCTCGCGCATGATCGCGGGCTTCCACTCCGAATCCCACCGCGCGACATCTTCGCGCCAGCGCTTCGTCGCGAAAACCTCCGCCACCGTCTTGATTCTCCGCCGCACCTCGGGATGCAGCTTCGTGAGGATCTTGAAGATGAACTTCGGAGGTGGCCCCTTCGCATCCTTCGGCGCGCCGACCGGCCGCGCGCACATGTAGATGAAGCGATTGACGACCGCGAATTCGATGGTCTCGAGCAGCATGCCGTAGCGCTGCATGGAGTCACGGAATCCGGCGATGGCCGCCTTCGGAAACACGGCCTCGTTGCACCGCGACACCGGCCGCACCATGTGCGTTGCCTCGAGCTCCCAGACTCCCGGTCCGGGAGGCGTGAACTGCGCTGGTTGGGTCATGGGCGCAGATGATAGCTAGGTAAGGAGGCGCAGGTCGAGGTGAAACGGGCGCGGTGGACTCACGTCAACTGAACTGAAATGTTCGTGCTCCGGATTGATCAGGTAATTCCGTTCCTGCGGGATCACTGCGCTCGGGACGGAAAGCACCGCGGAAGGCCTGCCGAGGAGCCATTGCTGCCCGATTCGTTGCAGTTCCGCCGGTCCGGGGAAGTCGCGCCAGTTTGCTGGCAGAGTCGCTTCGTCGATCACGTCGACTAGCACTTCGGGGAATGTGCACGAGGCGATGACGTAGTGCGCAAGCAGTTGCGGACGCGGCGTGTTGGCGATTAGTTCCAGCGTCGCCAGCGACGCGGTGGCCGATGTGTAGACAACGCGATGACTCCGTGTATGCCAACGCGCGCCGAAGAGACGAGCCCCTTCCCCGTTGAAGATTTCGTCAGCGTAGATGGTCTTGACGATCCGCCACGAAGTGATCACTACGAAAACAATCCGTGTTCAATCCTGCCGACGAGGTTCTCGACTTCGTCTGCTCCGACGTGCGTGCGCGCGATGTCGAGCGGCGCGACTCCGCCAAGCGCGACGTTGATGTCTGTCAACCAAAGAACGGCGGCCTCGCGGTTGCCATCGTAGAGGTCGAGTGCGCTGCCGAACACGCGTGCCAGCCGCAGCAGCTTGTCAGACTCGTCGCTCTTGAGCCGCCCTTCCTTTTTACGGCGCGCGAGCGTGCGACGCGGAATGCCCAGAAACTCCGCGACCTGCTCGGTCGGCAAGCCGATGTTTGTCACGAAACGCTCGAAGGTCTTCCAGGAGAAGCCCTTCTCGACTGCAGTCGTGACGCTCGGGAGATCGAAATAGTCGAGACCGAGCAGCACGATGTAGTCCCGCGGCGTTCGCACTTTGCGGTGCAGTTGGTGGAAGCGTTCGATGTCCTTGGTCGCCATCTGCGTGCCCATCTGGCACTCAATGTTGTGCCAGATGCGCCGATTGTCAAGAGTTACCATGCCCTGCCTATGCCCGAGACCCTGCACGCGAGCGTGGATCGCATCCGCTTCCACAATCCCGAGAGCGGCTGGACCGTGCTCGTCGCGTTGCGCGAGGACACTCGCGAGGCGGTCACGATCGTGGGCGCGTTCCCCGAGGTGCAGGAGGGGGAGCCGATCGTTGCGGTGGGGGAGTGGCGGCAGGATCGAAAGTATGGCCGGCAGTTCAACGCCGACTCGATTTCGATCGTGATGCCGACCAGCGAGGAAGGCGTCGAGCGCTACCTCGCCGCCGGCCACGTGAAAGGCATCCGCGCCGGCCTGGCGAAGAAGCTCGTGGCGCGATTCGGCAAAGATCTGCTGCGCGTCATCGATGAAGAACCGAACCGCCTGCGCGAAGTGCCCGGCCTCGGCGCGAAGACGCTCGAGAAAATCACCGGCAGTTGGAACGAGCAACGCGGCGTTCGCAACCTGCTGGTGTTCCTCGCGCAGCATGGCCTCGGCGGCGGCCGCGCGTTTCGTATCCACAAGCATTACGGCGACAACGCCATCGCCGCGATTCGCGAGAACCCGTACCGGCTCTCGCACGAAGTGCGCGGGATCGGGTTCAAGACCGCCGATGCCATCGCGCGCGGTCTCGGCTACGACCTCTCCTCGCCGTTTCGTCTGCTCGCCGGCTTGCGGCACGTCGTCGAATCGGCGCGCGAAGGCGGCCACTGCGGCATTCCCGAAGACGACGCCATCGCCGACACCATGAAGCTCCTCGGCGTCAGCGAAGAGCTCGTGCGCCTCGCGATCGACAGCGCGATGCGCATGCGAGTCGTAGTCGCCGAAGAACTGGCGGGACGACGCGTGTTGTTCGAGCCAGCGTTGCACGCGGCGGAGTCGCGCATCGCAGAGAAGTTGATCGCGTTGAGCGCCGAGGCGCCGCCGTGGCGCGACCTCGACCTCGAGGAAGCGGTCGCGAACGCGGAGGCGCATACAGCGATCTCGCTCGATCGCGCGCAGCGCGATGCGATCGCGGTGGCCATGACGTCGAAGGCGGCGGTGATCACCGGCGGACCGGGCGTCGGCAAGACCACGCTCGTGAACGCGCTCGTGGCGGTGCTGCAATCGGCCGAGCTCGAAGTGTTGCTCGCCGCGCCGACCGGGCGCGCCGCGAAGCGGCTCGCGGAGAGCACGAACATGCCCGCGGTGACCATTCATCGGCTGCTGGAGATGAGCTCCGACAGCGGTCACTTTCAGCGCGACGAGGAGAATCCGCTCGAGTGCGACGTGGTCATCGTCGACGAAGCGTCGATGGTCGATGTGCCGCTGCTGGACGCCGTGCTGCGCGCGATGCCGCGCGAAGCGGCGATCGTGCTCGTCGGCGATGCCGATCAATTGCCATCCATCGGACCGGGGCAGGTGCTGCACGACATCCTCGCTTCGGCGCGCGTGCCATCCGTGCGCTTGACCGAGATTCATCGCCAGGCCGCCGGCAGCGACATCATCGCGAACGCGCATCGCATCAATCGCGGCGAGCATCCGCGATTCGGGATGCCCGGTTCCGCGTCCGACATGTTCCTGTTCAAGACTGCGGAACCGGAGCTGGCGGTCCGACGCGTCGTCGAGCTGGTCACCGAGCGCATCCCGCGGCAGTTCGGCTTGAAGTCCTTACGCGACGTGCAGGTGCTCGCGCCGATGCGCAACGGCACGGCCGGCGTGAACGTGCTCAATCGCGAATTGCAGCGCGCACTGAATCCGCTCGAGCGGCACCAGTCGCGCGTCGAGCGGCCGAACGATGTCTTCTTCGCGCCCGGCGACAAGGTCATGCAGATCGAGAACAACTACGACAAGAACGTGTTCAACGGCGACGTCGGCGTGCTCGCCTCCGTCGATGTCGGCAAGGAGATGTTCACGGTCGACTTCGGCGCCGAGCTGATCGTCGATTACACGTTCGATGAAGCCGATCAGCTCACGCTCGCGTACGCGACGACCATTCACAAGTCGCAGGGCTCGGAGTATCCGGCCGTCGTGGTGGTGCTCATGCCGCAGCACTCGATCATGCTGCGTCGCAATCTGCTGTACACGGCGGTGACGCGCGGGCGAAAATTGGTGGTCGTCGTCGGCGATACGAGCGCAGTCGGCACCGCGGTGAGAACCGGCCATGGCGGTGAACGCTGGACGCGGCTCGAGCAGTGTCTAAGGACGGCCGGGAGGCCTCCCGGCCGTCCTACCGCACGCTCCACCACAGCGCGTTGAACAGCAGCGGAAACGTTGCGTGTGTCTGGCCGCGGTGCTGGGGGCGGAAGCCGAACAGCACGATCTTTCCCTTGCCGTACGTCATCGCCACCGCGGCCGCTTTGCGAGTCAGGCGATCGGCGCCGTGGATCCATCCCGACAGCAGGATGTCCTCGTCGTCTTCCGGATACGAAGCGAGCACCCAGCGCTGCATGTCGGCGCCGGGTGCGGTCGTCTCGAACGCCATCGCGGAGTCGAGGAACGCCGCGGTCTCGGCCGGCATCCCTTCCGTGACCGGATGGTCCGGCCGAATGCGCACGCGCACCAGTGATCCGGGATTCGAATAATCCTCCGGCCGTACGCCGGAGAGTGCGTTGCGCACGGGGATGTTGAACTGCTCGATCACGTACTCGCACGAGTCGCCGAACGCGATCAGCGTCCCGCCGTCTTCGACGAACTTGCGCAACACATCGCGGCCGGTGGTGCCGAGCGATGCGCGATATTCAGGCGGCAGCTCCTCGTCGTAACGGATCCCATCGCCGACTCGCCGGCCGTTCGCGATCACGTCCTTGTGAATGTCGGGGAGGATCACCGCGTCGTATCCGGCCAGGCCCTTTTGCATCGTTTCTGGTGCGACGCCTGTGACCGGCACGCCGTATGTGTCGAGCAGCCACCGCGTCCAACCTTCATCCATCGACGCCGCCCATGGCTTGTACGTGGCCACCTTCGGTTTGCGCGCGAGCTTCGCGCCGCGCGCGATCACGTCCTTCGTGGCCGGCTTGATCTCGGTGACGCGCGTCGTCGCGTCGGGCATCGTTGCGCGCTCCACCTTCACGCCCATCTGCAGCGGGAGCGTCCAGCTCGCGACGTCATACGGCCGCAGGATGTCGCGCCCTGGCTGCAGCCGCACCTCGGGATAACGCTGCGGCTCCATCATCTCCAGGACGAACTTCGCGTACGGCTGCGCGAGAGGAATCCAGTAATCGCCGTTTGCGCCCTGGCGCACTTCGACGTTGTGCTCGGCCATCAGCCACGCCAGGTGCTGCGCTGTCGGCCAGTCGCGTTGGTCGCGCGGGATGCGATACGCATCGCCGGGTTTCGCGAGCGCGAGTGCTGCACGAGCCCGCGTCGCGACATTGCGCAACAGGTCTTCGCGGTAGCGCGATGCGAGTTCGAGCAGGGCATCCGAGGCGATGCGCTGGTAGTCCATGATGTCGCGCATCCGCCACCAGCCGCCCTTCCACGGATTCGGATGATTGATGGTGGCCTTGTAATCGATGAGACCCTTCGTGCCGCCGCGCAATTCGCTCGGCTCGATGTACACCGGCGACGCGATGCGCGCCGATGCGGTCTCGAGCAGCAGCCCGGTCACGTTCTTCCACCAGCCGGTGTTGCGCGTACCGCCGATCCAGTACGCATCGAACGCGTAGCCGTAAATCAGGCCGCTCTTGCCGGCCTGCTCGAGGCGCAGCGCCATGTTCGAGCCGACCATGTTCACTTCGCGCCAGATCAATGGATGCACGTCGGGATCGAGCGGATCGGAGAACGGCGGGATGAACATCCGCGGCCCTTCGCTGCCCATCTGGTGCTCGTCGACGAACACCTGCGGCGCCCATTCCTTGTAGACCGCGCGATTGAGCGCGCGCGTTTCCGGCTGCGTGAGCATGTACCAGTCGCGATTGTTGTCGTGGCCAACGTAATGGTGGTACAGCCACGGCAGGCGGCCGCCTTCGTACTTCGTCCCGACGTACTTGCGGTAGTAGTCGGTGATCATGATCTGGCCGTCCGGGTTCAGCGATGGCACGAGTAGCAGCACCACGTCATCGAGGCGCTTTTTCGTCTCCGCATCCTCCGCGGTCGCGAGTGCGTGCGCCCATTCCATCGCCATTTGCGACGCCGCGATCTCACTCGAGTGAATGTTGCACGTGACCAGCACGACCGCTTTGCCGTCGCGCGCGAGGCGTTGCGCGTCGGCGTCGGAGAGCCCGCGCGGATCGGCGAGCTGCCGCGCCACCTGCTGGATCTTCGCCTTGTTCCGGATGTTCTCCTCGGACGAGATGACCGCCATGATCATGTCCTCGCCCATGACGGTTTTGCCAAGGACTTCGAGGTCGACGCGGGGGGAGGCGGCGTCGAGCATCTGAAAGTACGACTTCATCTGCCGGTAATCGGCGAGCGTCTTGTCGGCGCCGATGGTCATCTTCAGATGCTGCGAAGGCGACGCGATCTCCGCGGCCTGCAGTGTGATGGTGAGCAGAAGCGCAACCGGCAGCAGGGTTTTCATCGGCGGGCATTATAGGAATGAAACGCAAGCGGCCTTCGGCCACTCCGGCGACACGCAGCGCGAGATTCAGTAGCCTTCTCCCCTCCGCAGAGGGGAGAAGGTGGCCGAAGGCCGGATGAGGGGTCGTCGCGATACCATCGCGGCATGATTCGCCGACTCATCGCCGCGCTGACGCTCTTTGCCGCAGGCTGCTCGTCAACGACACACATCCAACCCGCGGCGCGCTTCAAGATCCTGCAGATCAACGACGTCTACAAAATCGAGGGCCTCGAAGGCGGACAGCTCGGCGGACTGGCGCGCGTGCGCACGCTGCGCAAGTTGCTGGAGTCCGACGGCACGAAGGTCTACGTGATGCATGGCGGCGACGCGCTGTTCCCCTCGGTGATGAGCAAGTACTTCGAAGCAAGGCCGATCGTGGACATCATGAACATGCTCGACGGCGACGCCACGAAGTTCGATCCCTGGATGATGGTCGGCCTCGGCAATCACGAGCTCGATCAGAAGGACGACCGCATTCTGCTCGCGCGCCTGAACGAATCGCAGTTCATCTGGGTGGCCACGAATACGTATCACTGCAAGTCGGAGAACGACTGCGCGCCGCTGCGGACCGTTGCCGAGAATGTTTCCGAAGTGGTGGGGCTCGAGCTCGATGACGGTCTCAACGCGACGGTGATCGGCCTCCTGTATCCGATCACGAAGTCGTATGCACGCTCGACCGACGTCATCTCGGCGGCGCGCGACGCGCACTTCACCATGGCCGACCACGGCTCCGATCTCACCATCGCCATCACGCACCAGGACATGCCCGACGACATCGCCATGGCGCAGGAGCTCCCCGGCATCGACATCGTCATCGGCGGCCATGATCACCTTTATCACCAGCAGCAGGTCGGCAACACGTGGATCACGAAAGCCGACGCGGACGCGAAGAGCGCGATCGTCTACGACGTCACCATCGATACGCGCGGCCACATGCACACGGCCCCGCTGCGCGTGGTGCTCGACTCGACCATCGCCAAGGATCCGGCCATCGACGCGCGCGTGCAGGAGTGGATGGCGCAGCTCTCCGCGAAGATCGGCGACGTCACCTACGGCACGACGAAAAACCTGCTGGAAGGGGTGGAGCCCGCCGTGCGAGGCCGCGAAACGGCGCTCGGCAATCTGCTCATGGATGCTGCGCGCGACCACATGGGCACCAACGTCGCCGTTCTCAACGGCGGCAGCATCCGCATCAACGACAACATCCCTCCCGGTCCCATCAAGGCCTACGACATGGAGGGGATCTTCTATTACAAGAACCATCTCGTCGCCTTCAACGTGACCGGCCAGCAGTTGCTGGACATGCTCCGCAACTCCGTCTCGCGCGTCGACGCCGGCGACGGCCGCTTCCTGCAGGTGTCCGGCTTGAACTTCCGCTATCACCCGCGCGACGGCAAGTTCATTGTCGACGCCGCGGACGTGGAAGTCGGAGGGAAGCCGCTCGATCTCGAGGCGACGTACAGCATGGCCACGATCGACTTCGTCTACACGAACGGCACCGAAGACGGCTACACGCTTTTCTCGGATGCAACGCGGCCGCCGAAGATCAAGACCGAGCTCGAAGCAGACTTCCGCACGACCGTCGAGAACTACATCCGCGCAAAGAAAACGGTCACGCAGTCGATCGAGGGAAGGATCGTCCGCAATTGAACCTGGCGCGCCGAATCGCGTGGCGTTACCTCAAGCGCCCGACCGATCAACTGGTGTCAGCCGTAGGTATGGCGTCTGTGCTCGGACTGGTGATCGGAGTGATGGCGCTGGTGATCTCGATGGCCCTGATGACCGGCTATCGCCGCGACCTGCAAACGAAGCTCCTCGGCGGCAACGCGGAGGTGTTCGTCTACTCGATCGGCGCGCCGATCGCCGATCCGCGCCGCCTCATCGATGTCATTCGCGCGACACCCGCCGTCATTCACGCGTCGCCTGTGCTGTTTCAGAGCGGCGTCGTCACGACGGAAACGAATACCACCGGCAGTGAAGTGATGATGAAAGGGATCGAGCCGACGCGCGGGCGCACGTCGCCGATGCTGGCGCGCATCATCGGTCCACGCGCATCGTTTCAGACACCCGAAGGCGATCGCGGTGTGTCGCTCGGCAAGTACCTGGCCACAAAGCTCGGCGTGAAGCAGGGGGACGCGCTCAGCGTGACCGTCGCCGCCGGCTCCAGCGAAGGTTTCATGCCCCGCACCGCGACGTTCGTGGTGACCAATGTCTTCGCCACCGGCTTCTACGAATTCGACGCGCGCTGGCTCTTCGTCGACCTGGCCGAAGCGCAGGAGCTCCTCGGCGCCGGTTCCGCCGCGAACCTGATCGAGGTGAAGCTCGCACCCGCTGCGAACCTCGACGCGGTGGTCGATGAGATCGAACGGCGCACCGACCGGCGCTACTCGGTGAGCGACTGGCGCGACATGAACCGCCAGCTCTTCTCGATGCTGCAGATCCAGCAGCTCGTGCTGTTCATCGTGATCGGCCTGATCGTGTTCGTGTCGACGTTCAACATCGTCTCGACGCTGATCATGACCGTGCATGAGAAGCGGAAGGAGATCGGCATCCTCGCATCGATGGGCGCGGAGCCGCGCATGGTGAGGCGCGTGTTCATCTGGTACGGCACGATCGTCGGCCTGATCGGCACCGCCACGGGCATGATCTTCGGCACGCTGATCTGCTGGGTGATCACGCGTTACGAGCTGGTGTCGTTCCCGCCGGAGATCGCCGAGGTTTACTTCGTGTCGTCGATTCCGTTCGTGACGCGGGGGATCGATCTGGCGGTCATCGCGGCGTTCTCGATCGTCGTGTCGTTCCTCGCCACGATCATTCCCAGCATGCGCGCCGCGCGGCTCAATCCAGTCGAGGCGCTGCGATACGAATGAAGAGTGAGACATTGCGGCTGCGCGGTGAGCTCGAGGCGGTAGTGCGTCGCGGCAATGAGCTCGTGGCCGGTCTCGATGACGAGACGTTGATGCGCCGGCCATCGCCGGCGTCGTGGTCGGTGGCGGAAATCGTCGAGCATCTCAGCGCGACCGCGGCGACGTTCAGCCGTCGCATCCGCCGTAAGTTGGACGTGGCCACGGTGGAGGGAACGCCGTCGAAAGAGCGGCCTTCGCTCATGGGCGGCATGTGGCGCCGTCTGGTCGAGCCGCCCGTGCGGGTGCGCTTGAAAGTTCCTGCCGCGGCCTTGCAGCCGGGCGAGATCGCCTCGCGCGATGCACTGCTGGCGCGTTTCGCGGAAACGCATGCAACGCTGATCGCGCTGCTCGACGAGAGCGATGCCTACGATCGCATGCGTGTGCGCATCGCGACACCGTTCGCGAAGCGCCTCACCGTGAACCTGCTCGACACCTTCGCGGTGCTCGCCGCGCATGGGCGGCGCCATGTGTGGCAGGCCGAGCGCGCGCTGCGCTGATCTGCTGTTTCTGGAGCGACGGGCTCTCAGCCCGTCGAGTCCACGACGGGCTGAGAGCCCGTCGTTCCAGATGGTACGATCCGGCCCGGTCCATGACACAGGCACGACTGGTTCTCGAAGACGGCACGGTGTACGAAGGGGAGTCGTTCGGCGCGACGGCTGACACGATCGGCGAGGTCGTGTTCAACACCTCGCTCACCGGATACCAGGAGATTGCCACCGATCCCTCCTATCGCTTTCAGATCGTGGTGATGACGTACCCGCACATCGGCAACTACGGCGTCGAGCGGGCGGTGCAGCAGAGTGAAATGCCGCAGGTGGCGGGCTTCGTGGTTCGCGACGCCGTGGCCGAGCCGTCGAACGCGCTGTCCGAGATGTCGCTCGGCGATTACTTCGCGAGCACGCGCATCACCGCGATCGCGGGCGTCGACACGCGCGCACTGACTCGCAGGATCCGCAACGAAGGTGCGATGCGCGGCATGATCACCGTCGACATGACCCGCTCCGTCGATGCCATCGTCGCCGAACTGCGGCAGTCGCCGTCGATGTCGGGCCTCGATCTCGTCCAGCGCGTCACCGCGTTGCGACCGTACACCTTCGACGAAAACCGCGACGAAGCGCCGATGCGCGTCGCCGTGTACGACTTCGGCGTGAAGCGCGACATCCTCCGCCATCTCGTGAAGCAAGGGTGCGACGTCACGATCTATCCCGCGACCACGCACGCCGACGAGATCCTCAATCGCGGCTTCGACGGCGTGTTGCTCTCGAACGGTCCCGGCGATCCGGAACCGGTCACGTACGCGCAGGAAAACATCCGCCACCTCGTCGGCAAGATTCCCATCTTCGCCATCTGCCTCGGCCACCAGTTGCTGGGTCTCGCGCTCGGCGGCCGCACCTACAAGCTCAAGTTCGGGCATCGCGGCGGCAATCATCCGGTCAAGGACCTGCGCAGCGGACGTGTGGAGATCACTGCGCAGAACCACGGCTTCTCAATCGATCCCGATTCGCTCAGCGAGAACGACGTCGAATACACGCACATCAACCTCAACGACCAGACCCTGGAAGGCTTCCGCCATCGACGCGAGCCCGCTGTCGCGGTGCAGTACCACCCGGAAGCCGCGCCCGGGCCGCACGACTCGTTCTATCTGTTCGATGACTTCCTGCAGATGATGAAAGAGTGGAAGAACAAGTAGCGCCCCCTGAGTAGCCTTCTCCCCTCCGCGAGAGGGGAGAAGGTGGCCGAAGGCCGGATGAGGGGTTCTCTCCGTGGTTCGATCAGGACCCCCTCATCCGCGCTTCGCGCACCTTCTCCCGTCTGCGGAGGGGAGAAGGCTACATGGGCCGCGATTGCGTCGAACGGCTGTCTCCGATAACTTGCGCCGCCATGAAGATCGATCGCGATGAAGCGCGGCGTGTGGCCGGTCTCGCACACCTCGAATTCGACGATGCGGGCCTCGACCGCATGGCCGGCGAGATGACCAAGATCCTCACGTACATCGACCAGTTGCGCGAGGTCGACGTCGAAGGCTTTGAAGAGCGCGACGCCACGGTCACGCCGATGCGCGCGGATGAGATTCGCGAGGGAGTCGATCGCGATCTGGTTGCGCGCAACGCGCCCGCGTGGCGTGACGGATTCTTCGTCGTCCCGAAAGTGATCGGCGGTGAGTGAGCTGCTCGATCTGCCATGGAGTGAAGCGCGCGACCAGGTATCGCCGCGCGAGTATGTCGACGCCTGTCTCGCCGCGATCGACGCGCGCAACGCGACGTTGAACGCGTTCCTGCACGTGAACCGCGATGCGGACGCGGGCACGTTGCCGATCGCGCTCAAGGACAACATCGTCACGAGCGACCTGCCCTCGACGTGCGGCTCGCGCATCCTCGGCGAATACCGCTCGCCGTTCGACGCAACCGCGGTCGCGCGTTTGCGCGCGAAAGGCGCGGCGCTGGTCGGCAAGACCAACATGGACGAGTTCGCGATGGGCTCGTCGAACGAACACTCCGCGTTCGGTCCCGCGCGCAATCCGTGGGACACATCGCGCGTGCCGGGCGGATCGTCCGGCGGTTCGGCGGCTGCGGTAGCGGCGCGACTTGTGCCTGTGGCGCTGGGCTCGGAAACCGGCGGATCGGTGCGACAGCCGGCTGCGCTTTGTGGCGTGGTCGGACTCAAGCCGACGTATGGCCGCATCAGCCGGTCGGGTCTCGTCGCATTCGCGTCCAGTCTCGATCAGATCGGCATCGTCACGAAGACCATCCGCGATTGCGCGGAAGTCTTCGACATCATCGCCGGTCACGATCCGCTCGATTCGACGTCCAGCACCGAACCGGCCGGCGACGCGACACTCGATCTCGGCAAAGGTGTACGCGGATTGCGTTTCGGCATCGTGCACGAAGCAGTTGAGCGGCTCGAAGGCGAAGTGCGCGCGAACTTCGAAGCCGCGGTCGGCGTCTTGCGCGGAGGCGGCGCGATCGTGGACGACGTGAGCATTCCGACCATTCCGTACGCGATCGCGATCTATTACATCGTCGCGAACGCCGAGGCGAGCGCGAACCTCTCGCGCTTCGATGGCATCCGTTACGGCCATCGCAGCGAGCGCGCGCGCACGCTCAGCGACGTGTACTTCGATTCGCGCGGCGAGGGATTCGGCGCCGAGGTGAAGAGAAGGATCATGCTGGGGACGTTTGCGTTGTCGTCCGGCTACTACGACGCGTACTACGGACGCGCACAGCGCGTGCGCGCGAAACTGCGGCACGAGATGAGCGACGCGTTGCGCCGCTTCGACTTTCTGATCACACCGACGACGCCTGAGCCGGCATTCGCCATCGGCGCGAAGACGGGCGATCCGCTGTCGATGTATCTCTCCGACATCTTCACCGCACCCGCGAACCTGGTGGGCATCCCCGCGATCGCGGTTCCCTCCGGCTTCAGCGCCGAAGGGTTACCGCTTTCGCTGCAGCTCATGGCGCCCCATTTCGGCGAGCGCTCGCTGTTCCGCGCAGCCGCGTTCTACGAACGCGAAACGCAGCACTGGAAGCGTAAACCGCGGGGGTGAGTTCCTCGGAGTACCTCGGAGTACCTCGGAGTGCCTCGGAGTACCTCGGGTTCCTCGGGTTCCTCGGGTCCCTCGGAGTTCCTCGGGGGATCGGACTGACTGGAGCGATTCAACCACTCCGAGGAACCCGAGGAACTCCGAGGAACCCGAGGAACCGGTAAACCTCACGAATTCGGACTAAGTCCAAACGTGAACGCCGCATCGCCGGTGTCGTTCCTCACTTCCGACGCGTAGCCGTAGATCAGCTCCTGCGAATACATGTCGATCGCGAGCGCATCCTGCGGCGGGATCCCGAACACGGCTTTGATGTCGTTGAACTGCGCGTAGGAATGCGGTGGCACCGTGACGTCGCGCGTGTGAAGGACCGTTCCTTCGCGATCTGTCACGTAGATCGCGACCGTCGCGGTCACGTTGTTCGGGTTGGTGACGCCGACGTTCAAACGGCCTGCCGACGCCGTCGAGAGGCCGTAGAGGAAGGCCTGACGGTTCAGTGCTCCGTAGCCGATGCCCGGAATTCCTTGTCCGAACTGACCCGCTTGCGCGCATGCTAGTCGTTCGCTGCGCGCAAGGACTGACCGGCGACACAAAGCGCTTCAAAACGCTACGAATTCGGACTGAGCCCGAACACGAAGATCGCGTCGCCCGTATCCTGCCGCACCTCGGACGCATATCCGTAGATGGGCACTGCCGCGTTCATGTCGATGTTGATGCCTTCCTGCCGCGCGAAGCCGAACGTCGCGGCGATGTCGTTGTACTGCACGTTCTTGTGCGGTTCCACGATCGCCTCGCGGCTGTGCAGCAGATTGCCGTCGGCGTCGCGGACCACGATCGTCACGACCACCGTGTCGTCGTTCGGGTTGGAGACGCCGACGTTGAGGCGGTTCGCCGTGGTCGCGTTCAGGCCGAACAGATAGGCCTGCCGGTTCAGGAAGATCGCGCCGATGCCCGGCACGTTCTGTCCGAACTGGCCGGCCGCATTGCCCACGTTGTAGATGCGCGCGCGTGCGTCGATCGTCTGCAGGCTGATGACTTCGAGCATGCCGCCGGTGTTGCTGCGACCGAAGAGCGTGAGACAGATGTCGGTCAGCGTCAGCGACGAGAACGGCGTCATCGTCACTTCACGCTCGACCACCGACGCTTCTCCGCTGGGATAGAAGTGCAGCTTCACCTGGATTTCGGTCGAGAACGGGTTCGAGATGAAGACGTCCGTCTGCCATTGCGTGCCGCCCACTCCGGGGAAGCGGCCGATGACGGGGATGATCACAGTCTGATTGCCGAGACGGAGGGCGTTGGCGTCGAGGGCGGTGAGGAAAGGGAGAACGAACAAGAGAGCCGAGAGAGAGCGACGCATCGAAGATCTCCTTTAATGTCCGGCTGATTGTACGGGTGTACAATCACGGCGTGCGTAAGGGGTGGGTGGGTTTCCTGCTGTTGGTGCTGTTCCTTCCTGGTGCCGCGGTTCTTTCCTCCGCACCCGCCGCTCCGTCTCCCATTGCAATCGCCCAGGTCGATGCGCAGCTCCGGGCGACCCTCACCCGCGATTACGGCATCGAAGTAAGCGTGCTGCCGCACCGAGGCGATGCGTGGACGCGTCTCGCGCGACGCGTTACCGGCGACGCCGCGAATTGGGAAGACCTCGCCGCTCACAATCAGGCCGATGAGAACCTGAAGAGCGATCGGCCGGTCCGCGTTCCTTTTGCGCTGCTGCGTCCCGCGTTGCAGCGCGACATCATCCGCACCCTTTTTCCTCGCGATGAGCTCACGCGCGACGGCTGGAAGCATGTGGTCGTCGGCGCGCGCGGCATCGAAGGGGAGTCGCTCTGGAACATCGCGGAGTGGCTCACCGGCGACGGCGCGAACTACACGCTCATCCGCAAAGCCAACCCCGGCCAGGGACTCTCGACCCGCAAAGGTGACGTGATCCTCGTTCCCAAACGTTTGCTCACCGCCGCATTCGGCGGGGGCCCGGAGGAAGAGAATGCACCGAAGACGGCAGCAGAGGTTCGGAAACCCGCGGACGATGCGACTCAGCGTGCAGCAGCGGATGAAAATGTTCCGGAGGCGACTGCAACTGCGGTCCTGGGACAACCGTCGCTGACATACGACCGCACGTCGGCCGAGCCTCATGCCGTCTATCGCCTGCAGAAGGGCGAGGCGCTCTACTCGTCGGTGGCCATCCGCTTCACCGGCCGCGTCTACGCGAAAGACGTCGGCGACGTTCTCGATCGCATCACCAAGTTCAACGAGATCGAGGACGTCGCCCGCCTTCCCGTCGGCTATCGCGTGAAGATCCCGATGGACCTGCTCCTGCCCGAATATCTGCCGCAGGACGATCCCACGCGCGTCGCGCGCGAGGCGACGAAACGAGAGAGCGCGAAGGTCGCAAAGCGCACGCGCGCCACCGGACTCGCCGGCGTGCACGTGATCCTCGATGCGGGTCATGGCGGCAACGATCCCGGCACGGCGCATGACGATCTGTGGGAGTCGACGTATGTGTACGACGTCGCCTGCCGCGTACGCCGCCTGCTCGAGAAGGAGAGCGCCGCGAAGGTCTCGATGACGACCAGGTCGAAGAAAACCGGCTTCAGCGTCGTCGAGAAGAACGTGCTCCCCGCCGCGAGCGATCACTATGTGCAAACGACGCCGAAGTTCGTGCTCGACGACGCCATCGTCGGCGTGAATCTGCGCTGGTATCTCGCGAACTCGATCTTCCGTCGCGCGATGAAGAGCGGTATACCGCGCGAGAAAGTGGTGTTCCTCTCCATCCACGCCGACTCGCTCCATCCGTCGCTGCGCGGTGGCATGGCCTACATCCCGGGCGCGAGTTTCGTGACCGGATCGTATCGGAAGAAGGGGGACGTTTATCTCGCGCGAGCCGAAGTGCGGGAGCAGCCGAGCGTGACGCATTCGCGAGAAGACGCGCTGCGGGCGGAAGGTCTCTCACGCGATTTCGCGGAGTCGGTGATCGGTTCCTTCCGGCGCAAAGGGCTCGCAGTCCATCCGTTCGAGCCGGTGCGCGACAACATCATCCGCCACCGGAAGGAATGGGTCCCGGCCGTCATCCGCAACAATCAGGTCCCGACTCGCATGCTCCTCGAAGTCTGCAATCTCGGCAACGCCAAGGACCGCGAGTTGCTGAAGACCAAGAAATATCGCCAGCAACTGGCCGAGGCGATCTACGAAGGGATCGTGGAGTTCTATGGTTCGCCGCACGAGGGGCCGCTCGCGCGGCCTGCCGTGGTGGCGAGCGGCGCGAAGTGAGATCTCCGCCCGGCAGCTGCCAGTTCGTCTCGACAACGCCGGCAGCGCGGATTCGCTCGTCTTTTGTAACGAGCGGAACGCCGTGATACAGCGCTGTTGCGACAATCAAGAGGTCAGCCGGGAGCCTTCCCGCCGCTGATGAGAGTCGTGTTTCTGCGCCGACCCGGCAGATGAGCGCGTGCGTATCAGCAACGATCACCTCGTTCATGTCCCAGTCCGCACGAGGCTCCGCGATGTCACCGAGAATCTTCACTCCTGCGGCGCGCATCTCCTCGAGGCCCGCGCGCGAGCGCGGTGACCGACAACCGGCCCGGCACGCGCGAAGGCGCGCATATAATCCGCCGCCGCAATGCCGCGTTCTTTTGAAGGGGATCTCTCTGCCGCCGGACTTCGCGTCGGCGTCATCGCCAGCCGGTTCAACGATGAGATCGTTTCGGGGCTGCTCGAGGGTGCGCTCACGTGCCTGGCACGACATGGTGCGAGCGACGACGACATCTCCTTGTTTCGCGTCCCGGGTGCGTTCGAGATTCCGACGCTCGCCGCGAAGCTGATCACCCTCGCACAGTTCGATGCGATCGTCACCCTCGGCTGTCTGCTCAAGGGCGACACACCGCATTTCGAATTCATCTCGGCGCAGGTGACGAACGACCTCTCGCGCGTCGCGGTCGATGCCGCATTCCCCGTCGCGTTCGGCGTCATCACGTGCAACACCTACGAACAGGCGGTCGAGCGCTCGAAGCCCGGCACCTCGAACAAAGGTTGGGAAGCGGCGCTGGCCGCCATCGAGATGGCGAACCTCTGGCGCGCGCTTCGCACCGGGGAGCGGACTTAGATGGGTGCACGTCGCAAGGCACGCGAGCTCGCGTTGCAGATGCTCTTTCAGCACGACATGTCGGGCAATCAGCCGGACATGATCATCGATACGTTCGAGGAACTGCAGAAGTCGAAACCGAACACGCGTGAGTTCGCGACGAAGATCTTCAAAGGCACCGTCGATCACCTCGCGTCGATCGACGAGATGATCCAGGCGCAGGCCGAGAACTGGCGCCTCTCGCGCATGGCCGGCGTCGACCGCAACATCATCCGCATGTCGATCTACGAGTTCCTGCACGAAGACGACACGCCGAAGCTGGTGATCATCGACGAGGCCATCGAGATCGCGAAGAAGTACGGCACGCAGAAGTCCAGCCAGTTCATCAACGGCATCCTCGACGGGATATTGAAACGGTACAATCTCGAAACGGATGGGAAGCGTTGAAGCAGTAGAGGCCGCGCCGCGCGCCGGAGGCCGCACATGAGTCTCCTGGGCCGGCTCGAAGATCTCTCCCTTACTGACATCGTCCAGATCGTGTATCTCAGCCGCCGCACCGGCGTGCTCGAGATCATCAATGACGCGGGCCGCCATACCGTCATGTTCCGGCAGGGGCTGGTCGTCAACGCCGGCTCTCCCGAGTTCCCCGACCTCGTCTCCTTTCTCCTCGGCGCGCAACTGATCACGCGCGACAACGCGCTCATCCTCAAGCAGATGGAGGAGAGCGGCATCACGCCCGGCACCGCGATCCTGGAGATGAACCTCCTCTCCGCGGACAACCTCGCGAACGCGTTGCGCGAGCGCATCCTCACCGTCGTGACGCCGCTGCTGCAGAGCAAGGAAGGGGAGTTCAACTTCCTACTGAGCGACTCGATGAGCGAGGCCGATCTCGAGTACAACCCCGACGTCGTCTTCCGCGACGGGGGCTTCGCGCCGAACCGTCTCCTCGGCAGCGCCGACGGCGAGAAAATCAAGCCGCTCAAAGGCCTCGAAGACTCGCTCAAGGCAGGCAAAGCGCTCCTGCGCGGCGCCGCCGGCGCCGAGACCACACCTGCCTCGCTGAATCTCGGGCTCGGACAACCACTTGCCGCGCGTCTGCCCGGCACCGCGCCGACCGCGACCGATAACGTCGTGCCGTTCCCGAAGCCGAACCTGATCGACGCGCGCGAAGAGTTCACACCGATCGAGGATTCCAGCGTCGCCGAGCCGGCACTGCCGCCGATTCCCGAGCCGCAGCAGCCCGATCGCCGCATCAACGTGTCCGGCGCGTCGTCGGGACAGTTCAAAGTGGCGGGCGGTCTGTTCGAGGTCGAGTCCCCCGAGGCGCTGTATCGGAATGTGGTGTTGTTCGAGAGGAATCCGCTCGTGCGCGTTGCGGCGCGGCGCGCGTTCACCAAGAACGGCGTGAAGATCTCGCAGTACGGCTCGCTCGATGACGTGCGCGCCGCGATGACCGACCTCTTTCGTGCGAACAGCTTCTTCGTCACGTTCCTCGAGCTGACCGACGATGAAACATCCGTGCGCCTGATGCAGCAGGTCAAACGCAAGAATCCGCGGCTGCCGGTGGTGATGGTGGACAGCGAGACCGACCTGCGCCGCCGTCACGATCTGCTGCGCGCCGGCGCCGATCTCTACGTCACCAAACCGTCACCCGCGCGACTCCAGCCCGGTCTGGCGGAGGAGGAGCTCTCGCTTTTCGCGGACGAGTTGGTGCTCTTCGCCGAACGCGCCTTCGAGCAGTGGGAACAGCTCACCGGCGGCGGCGCCGAAGCCGGCAAGAAGTTCTACGAGCTCGCATCGAAGGAGACCATCGATCGCTCGTTCGGTCTCTTGCGCCAGCTCATCAACGAGCTTTCGAATCCGAACGACATCGGCCAGGTCTCCGCGACGATCCTTCGTCTCTCCGCCGAATACCTCGATCGCGGCGCGCTCTTCATGGCGGGCGACGACGCCTTCGTCGGCCTCGGCGGCTTCGGCGTCAGTGGCAGCGGCGCTCCGATGGACGCGCGCGTGCGAGCGTTGCGCGTGGCGCGCGAACAGCCGTCAATCCTCGACGACGTCGCGAAGTCGCGCGAACCGCATCGCGGCAAGATGCGCCGCACTCCCACCAACGTCGAGCTCATCGATCGCCTCGGCGGGCTGCTGCCAACTGAAGTGGTCGCGCTGCCGATCATGCACAGCAATCGCGCCGTTGGTATCCTGTACGGCGATAACGCGGAGCACCGCGCGCCGATCGACAGCATGACCGGTCTCGAGATCTTCCTGTCGCAGGCAGGATTTGCGTTCGGCAACGCGGTATTCGCATCCGAGAGGGCCCCGAAACCGCGATGAAGATCCTGGTCGTCGAAGACTCCTCCTCGATGCGGGCTTACCTGACGACCGTCATCGAGAGCGGCACCGAGAGTTACGAGCTCGAGATCGTCGAAGCGGCCAGCGGTTTCGAAGCGCTCAAGACGCTGCCCCATCACAAGTTCGACGCCATCCTCACCGACATCAACATGCCGGACATCAACGGCCTCGAGCTGGTGAGCTTCCTCAAGAACCATCCCGTCTATCGCGCCATCCCGATCATGGTCATCTCCACCGAATCGACGGAAGAGGATCGGCGCCGCGCCGCGGCGCTGGGTGCCGAGGAGTATCTGGTGAAGCCGTTCGAGGCCGGGGATCTGGTCGAGAAGCTGCGGCGCCTCTTGAAGGTGGCGTGAGCCTGCATATCTGGAGCGACGGGCTCTCAGCCCGTCGGCTGAAGTTCCCTTCGACGGGCTGAGAGCCCGTCGTTCCAGATCGGCTACCATTCCAACCAGTCCGAATGGCCAAAGAAGACGATCGCGCACGGGAAGAGTTCACCTCCGAGGCGGAAGAACTGCTCGACACGCTCTCGCGCGATCTCGTCGAGTTCGAGTCGCAGGGCCGCAACGTCCGTCCGGAGCTGGTCAACAAGATCTTTCGCGAGGTGCACTCGCTCAAAGGTCTCGCGGGGATGCTCGGCTTCGGTGACATCTCCGAGCTCTCGCACAACCTCGAGGACATGCTGGACAGGTTGCGCATGGGGAAGATCGAGTTCTCGAAGGACCTGATCGATCTTCTCTACGACTCCGTCGACAGTCTCAATCGCCTGGTGATCGCCATCAACGACCCGTCGTTGTCGGGTCTCGTGGACATGAACGGCCTCACCAGCCGCATCCACCACATCATCACCAACCAGCCGCAGAGAAAGAGCGACGACCCGTTCGCGGCGTTGACGCTGGACGAGCAGACGCGCAAGTCGCTCACCGAGTACGAGGAGCATCGCCTGCACGAGAACGTGCGCAGCGGCAAGCACATCCTCTCGCTCGAAGTGACGTTCGATTTCTCCGATTTCGACGAGCGCCTGCGATCTCTGACTGCGAGTCTCAGCGACGCGGGCGAAGTGATCTCGACGCTGCCCGCGATTCCGAGCGGCAACGCGAACGGCATCGCCTTCCGTCTGCTCTACGGCTCCACGCTCAACGAAGCAGCGGTGCAGGCCATCGCACCGCACGCGATCGTCACGTCGCTTCGCAAATCTGGAACGACGGGCTCTCAGCCCGTCGCCGCCGCGATGCCGGAAGCGCCGATGGTCGAAGAAGAGATGTCCCTCCGCTCGCTCTCGCAGACCGTGCGCGTCGATATCTCCCGCCTCGACCACGTCATGAACATCGTGGGCGAGCTGATCATCGAAAAGACGCAGCTCGAAGCGCTCACGCGCGCGCTGGCCGCGCAGCAGGCGCGCATGGCCTCGCACGAGCTCGGAAAGATCGCGCGCAATCTCGACCGCAAGCTCAATGAGCTGCAGAAGTCCGTCATCGAGATCCGCATGGTGCCGGTCGGGCAGATCTATTCGAAGCTCTCGCGCACCGTGCGCAAGCTCGCGCGCGAGCTGCGCAAGGAGATCGAGCTGGTCCTGCGCGGCGAAGACACGGAGCTCGACAAGATGATGGTCGAGGAACTCACCGATCCGCTGATGCACATCATCCGGAACGCGCTCGATCACGGCATCGAGTCGGCGGAGGAGCGACGCGCCGCGGGCAAGGATCCGGTCGGTCACATCACGCTCAACGCATATCAGCAGGGCAACTCGGTCGTGCTCGACGTGACTGATGATGGCCGCGGCATCGATGCCGAGGCGATCCGGCGCGTGGCGGTGCAACGGGGATTGGTGGGCGAGAAGGAAGTCGTCGATCAGCAGCGCGCGTACGAGCTGATGTTCACGGCCGGTTTCTCGACCGCCGCGGAAGTGAGCGAGATCTCCGGACGCGGCGTCGGTCTCGACGTCGTGAAGAAGAACATCCAGGACCTCAAAGGCAACATCGACGTGATCTCGCGCGCGGGACAGGGGACGACGTTCCGCATCTCGCTGCCGATCACGCTGGCGATCATCCAGGCGCTCATCGTCGAAGCCAGCGGCGAGAAGTTCGCCATCCCGCTTACGTCGGTCGAGGAATCGCTGCGCGTCTATTCGCGCGATCTCAAGACGGTCGAACGGAAGGAAGTCTTCACCCTCCGCGACTTCACGCTTCCTCTATTGCGCCTGGGCGACGCGTTCAGCCTCGAGGACACGCGCGAAGACGGCCCGGGCACGAAGTGGTTCATCGTCGTCACGCGCGCGGGCGAGAAGACGGTCGGCCTGCTCGTCGACTCGCTGGTGCGGCAGCAGGAAGTGGTCATCAAATCGATCGGCGAGCGGCTGAAGACCATTCCGGGAATCGCGGGCGCAACCGAGATCGGCGAAAGCGAGATCGTGCTCGTCGTCGATGTCGGCTCGCTCATCGATCACTTCGGCGGCAAGGCCAGAGATACGCGCGCCGCGGTGAACGCTTCATGAGAGGAATTGAAAATTGAAAATTGAAAATTGAAAAAACCGGAAAGATCGGAGCGGCTGCGCGTCCGATTTTTCAATTTTCAATTTTCAATTTTCAATTTGCGATGTTCGAAGAATATTTTGGCCTAGCCACGAAACCGTTCGGGAAAACGCCCGATCCGGCGTTCCTCTACGAATCGCCGCAGCATCGCGAAGCGCTCGCGCGGCTCGAATACGCGGTCGAGGAAAAAGAGCTGGCGCTGCTCGTGGGCGACATCGGCTCCGGCAAGACCACCCTCTCTCGCGCGCTCATCGATCGAGTCGGCGAGGCGCGGCCGATCATCCTGCTCATCAATCCGCGGCTCACACCGACGCAGCTCCTGCGCGCCGTCGCGCACGGCCTCGGCGTCGAGCCCGCGCGCTTCCGCAACGAGTTGCTCGATCAGATTCACACGAAGCTCTACGAGCTCTACGAGGCTTCGCGCGAGCCGGTGTTGATGATCGACGAGGCGCAACTGATCCCCTCGAAGGCGACGTTCGACGAGATCCGGCTGTTGACGAACTTCCAGCTCGACGATCAAAACCTGCTCAGCGTCGTGCTGATCGGGCAGCCGGAGCTCGAGAAGCGCCTCGAGCGCGACGCGTATGCGCCGCTGCGGCAGAGGATCGGGATGCGCTACTCTCTCGGTCCCTTGTCGCTGGAAGAAACGATCGCCTACATCGAGCACCGCATCCGCGTGGCAGGCGGCACGCGCAATCCGTTCAGCGCCGAGGCGATCGCGGAGATTCATGCGAAGAGCCGCGGGATTCCGCGCCTGATCAACACGCTGGCCACGACGTCGCTGCTCGACGCGTTCGGCGAAGATGCGGAGACGATCGAGCCGGCGCGAGTGGCGTCGGCGGCCGAGGAGCATCGGATCCATGGTTGATCTGGTCAAGATCCGCAATAAGAAGAAGAAGGAGCGGCCCCCCGCCGAAGAACCATCTGGAGCGACGGGCTCTCAGCCCGTCGAGCCGCAGGCCGAGGCGGATGGGCTGAGAGCCCGTCCCTCCGGTGAACCGGCGGCGCGGGACGCCGCCGAGCCAGCCGGCGACGACGCCGGCGCTCCGCCTGCGAGCTCGAAGCTCGATAAATTCAAGGCCGAGGCGGGCAAGCGGCGCGATCTCGAAATCGCGAAAACCGAGGAGCAGGAAACCGGCGCCCAGCTCGAGCTCCTGACCTTCGTCATCGCTGGTGAGCAGTACGCCGTCGACATCGAGCGCATCGTCGAGATCGTCACGCCGCGCGCCGTTACGCGCATCCCGAACGCCGACGCGTCGGTGGTCGGGATCATGTCGCTGCGCGGCACGATCGTCACGCTCGTCGACGTGCGCCGCAAGCTCCGCCATCCCGCGGCGGGCGAGCCGGGACCGGACGCGCGCATCGTCGTCGTCGACTTTCACCACGAGATCATCGGCTTTCTCGTCGACCGCGTGCTGCGCGTCGTCAAGGCCGCCGCGGCGGACGTCGAACGGCACCCGGTCGTGCACGCAACCGAGCTCGATGACTCCGTGCGCGGCGTCTTCCGGGTCGCCGGTGCGTTGACGATCCTGCTCGATCTGGACAAACTGCTCGACCACGGGTCGCTCGCCGCACGGTCGGCGTGAGGCCCCGCTTCGGAAAATCACCATGGACCTGACCTGTAAGAAGTGCGGCGCGACGTTCCGCGCCGCGATCACGCTGCCGCTGCTCAACGCGGTCCGCGTCGCCTGCCCGAGCTGCGCGTATCAGATGGTGCTGAAGCCGCGCACCTCCAGCGGCATGCATCCGACGCCCGAGGCCGCGTCGCAGCAACTCCCGGCAGTACCGGAGCCCACGCGCATGCCGCGCCGCCGCGTCGCCGCCATCGCCGATGAGCCCCGCCCCTTCCGCGATTTCCTCGGCGAGCAACTCCGCCGCCTCGGTTTCGACGTCACCTTCTTCGAGACCGGCGATCCGACGCTCGACTTCGTGCGGCGCATGCGCGCCGATCTCGTCATCGTCAACGTGTACCTCAAGGGAAAGCTCGGCGTCGAAGTCACCGAAGAGATCAAGGCCGATCCATCGCTGACGCATACGCACGTGATCCTCATCGGCGCGCTGTTCCGCGCGAACCGCTTCCGCGCCAATCCGACCAATCTCTACGGCGCCGACGAGTACATCGAGGAGCAAATCCCGGAGAAAGAGTTCCGGCAGATCATCCAGAAGCTCTTCCCGCAGGTCGGCGCGACGCCGGACACGCATCTCGAGCCGCGCGAATATGACGAAGCGCGGCGCCTGGCGCGGCTGATCCTCTCCGACATCATCATCTACCACGTCGACAAGGTGGAGCGGGGCATCCGCGACGACAACTTCTTCGAAGTCCTGCGCGACGAGATCGACGAAGGCCGCCACTACTACGATTCGCGCGTGCCGATGACCGTGCGCCGCGACACCGAAATCTTCACCGAGACGCTGCAGCAGTTCGTGCAGATGAAACGCGAGGAGCTGGCCAGATTGAGGACTGGAACGCAGTGACGCGATCCGGAAATTGAAAATTGAAAATTGAAAAATCGGAAGCAGCGAGGCAGCAAATTGAAGATTGAAAAGAAAAAATTGAAAAATCAGACCGGTCGTGAGCCGCTGCCGTCAGGTTTTTCAATTTTCAATTTTCAATTTTCAATTTCCCATCCATGACCGTAGACGCACAGATCATCGAGCAGGCCCGTTCCGCCGATCCGGACGCACGGCAGAAGGCCGCCGCGCTCGTCGCGCAATCCGCCGACGCGCGCACGCTCCCACTCATGTTCGAGCTCCTCGGCGACAAGGACTGGCGCGTGCGCAAGACCATCGTCGACGGTCTCGTGCGCGATGCGCGTCCGGAGATCGTCATCGGTCTGCTCGACGCGCTCGCCGATCCCGAGAACGCGGGCAAGCGCAACTCGTCAACGGAAGCGCTGGTCCGCGTGGGCGAGCCGGCCATTCAGCCGATCGTGGATCGCTTGCGGCGCGAGCAGGACATCGACGTGCGCCTCTCGCTGGTGAACCTCATCGGCGATCTGCGCAGCCGCGAAGGATTCGAGATTCTGCTCGAGCTGGTTGAAGGGGAAGGCGACATCAACGTGGCGTCGTCCATCGTCTCGTCGCTCGGCAAATATCGCGATGCGGCTGCGTTGCCGCATCTCATGCGCGCATTGCGCGCGCGCGATGATCTGTGGCTGAAGTTCCACGTCGTCGAAGCACTTGGCGAGATCGGTGATCGCGCCGCGTTGCCGGCGATTCTTCCTCTCTATGCGGAGAAATCGCTGCGTAAGCCGGTGCTCGAAGCTGTGGGCAAGATCGCCGACGTCGGCACGGTCAACTTCCTGCTGCGCATCATCGCGGAGGAGGAAAAGCTGAACCTCACGGCGCTGCGCGCCCTGGTGCGCATCGCCGAGGCGAGCAAGCCGCGGATCGTGGAAGAGGCGGAGCGGCACCTGATTCAGACGCGATTCCGCGAGTCGTTCCCGCGCGAGAAGATCGAGCCGCTCACCGAACATCTCTCCACCACGCCCAAGCGCGAGGTCAAAGCCTTCATCCTCAAGTTCCTGGGCTGGTCCGGCGATGAGCGCGTCCTCGGCGTGCTGCTCTCGCATCTGGCGCAACCGGAGACCGCGGAGGTCGCGGCGCAGGCGCTGATCGACTTCGGCGGCGGCGCGATGCCGTCGATTCTCAGCGCGCTGCAGAATGAAGAAGAGGATGAGGTGATCGCGCTGCTGCTGCGCGTCGTCAACGTCATCGGCGGGAGCGAAGCGATTCCCAGCATCCTGCCGTTCCTCGATCACGACAATGCGATGATCCGGCGGCTCGCGATCGAAACGCTTGGCGACATTCCGGATCCCGCGTCGATCGATTACCTGCTCACGAAACTCGATGATGCCGACGTGGCGTCGCAACAGGCGGCGGTCAACTCCGTCTCCGCGCTTGTGACCGCGTTCTCGGAAATCCAGGGCGCGGTGCTGGCGAAGATCAGGCGCCTGCTGCAATCGCCTTCCGTGCCCACGAAGCTCAACTCGCTGTCGGTCTACGTCAACATCCAGGGCGAGGGTTATCACGACGGCTTGCTGCTCGCGTCGAAGGACAGCGATCCGGTGATCCGGCAAAAGGCAGTTTCGCTGATGGGCAAATTCGGCGAGGAGCGCTTCGCGGATCAGCTCGTGCTCTCGCTCGCGGATGAATCAACGGCCGTGAGGCTCGCGGCCATCAACGCCATCGTGCGGCACAAGCCGCAGACGGGACTCGAGCCGCTGATCAGTTCTCTCGACGATCAGGACATCTGGATCCGCACCGCCGCCGCGCAAGCGCTTGGCGAATACCGCCATCCTGCCGCGATCGAGCCGCTGCTGCGGCATCTGATGAATGATCCGGCACCGGTGCGCATCGCCGTGATCGAAGCGCTCGGAAAGTCGGAAGACCCGCAAGTGAAAGACGTCCTGTTCCGCTGCCTCGCGGAGCACGATCCCGAAATTCAGCGCGCGGCCATGCTTGCGCTGGCGCGCATCCCCGGCAACGACGTCTTCGATGTGCTGGTCAAAACGCTCTCGCACGAGGACTGGCGTTTGCGCGCTGCCGCCGCCGCGGCGCTCGGAGTGCGTGGCGATCGCGAGTCGCTACCGGCGCTGCACCGCGCGCTGGAAGACGCGGACACGTACGTGCAGCAGTCCGCGATCCTCGCACTCGACAAAGTCGCGGACCGCACTTCGTTCCCGCATCTCTTCAAGGCGCTGGAGAACAGCGCCATCCTCGATGACGTCTCGGAAGTTTTCGTCCGCCATCGCGACCTCTACCGCGACCTGCTCGAGGAGGCGTGGCGGACGGCGGACAGCAGGAGGGAAGTCGTGATCGCCGCGATTCTGTCGGCGATGAAACGGAAAGAAGAGGGATGAAGCGCGGCGCGCGCGACATATGTCTTCTCCGTTCAATTTCTCGCTGAACCATCATCTGGAGCTGCCGGACGACGTCTTCCGGCTGCTACGGGAGCAGGTCTACAAACGCTCCGGCATGTGGTTCAACGACTCGTCGAAGTACCTGCTGCAGAAGCGGCTTTCGCCGCGCGCGCGGGAGCTGAACTTCGACTCGTTCCAGAAGTATTTTTACTTCCTGCAATACGACCCGCGCGCCGACGCCGAGTTCGATCAGATCTTCGATCTCGTCACCACGAACGAGACTTATTTCTTTCGCGAGCCGGCGCAACTGCAGGCGTTCACCGAAGAGATCATCCCGGACATCCTGTCGCGGAAGTCGGTGAAGAAGGTGCGCATCTGGTCGGCGGGATGTTCGTCCGGCGAGGAGCCGTACTCACTGGCGATGCTCCTGCAGGAGTCGGGCTGGTACGAGCACGCCGCCTTCGAGATCTTCGCCAGCGACATCAACCAGCAGGTCCTCGGCAAAGCGCGCCGCGGCGTGTATCGCGAGAACGCATTCCGCGCGACCACGCCGCACCTGCGTGAGAAGTACTTCACGCGCGAAGGCGACAACGCGTGGCGCGTGAAGGACGAGATCCGCAACCGCATCTCCTTCGGCCGCCTCAACCTCTACGACGAAGCGCGCGTGTCGCTGCTCGGCCACCTCGATGTCGTCTTCTGCCGCAACGTGATCATCTACTTCGACGACGCCTCGAAGAAGGTGGTGGTGACGAACTTCTACAACCGCCTGACGGACGGCGGCTATCTGTTGCTCGGCCACTCCGAGTCGCTGATCTCGCTGTCGACGCAGTTCAAACTGCGCCACCTGAAAAACGACATGGTCTACCAGAAATGATTTGGAGTGCGGCAGCAGCGCTGCCGCTTTCAGATGCGGCGGCGGCAGCCGCCGCGCGCCGCTCTTACCTCACCAAAGCACCGCCTGCCGATGACGTGGAACAGTGGCAAAAGGTCGAGTTTCTGGTGCAGCACGGGTTCTCGTTCGCATCGCAGCACACACCGGATGGCGTCGTCACGTATCCAAAAGACGCTCGAAGAAACGAAGAGGTTCGTCCTGAAGCACGCGCCGCCGCGTGGCCGACGTCAGTAGCAACGGAGCGATTCTCGTCGAAGCGATTGAGCTCTTGAGCGAAGCCGCGCGCTCATGGAGGAGCGATGGTTTCAGGACTAACCGCGGGATTTCTGCTGGATCGCCAGTGGCATTCGCACGACGCTCGACATCGACATCGCCGTTATCGATCGCGCGAGGAAAAACTCCGCTCCGGATCCGATCCGGCGCGGCGGCGGTCGAAGCGGCTGCAAGATCTGGCGGACGCGCAGTCGTTACTCGAGAACACCCAGCGCTGGTCGAAGAGCCGAGCAGCGACGAGCGCGCGATTTTGGATCAGCTTCCGCGTTGAGTTCATTGCGGCGTATGGCGCGCGGCAGCGATAGCTGCCGCTTTCAAGAGCGGCGGTGATTAGCCGCCGCGGTCGTCATCGCTGCCATTGGGGTGCGGCAGCTGCACTGCCGCATTTGAAAGCGGCAGTTATCGCTGCCGCACTCCAAAGAGCTCCCACCGCCCTTCTTTTTGCGTGTAGCCGGCATGCTTCACTTTCACCCATTGCGTGGCAGGCGCGTACGGATTGTTGCGGCGTTTCGCGACGATGCCTTCCATGTCCAGGCGTACGGTGGCTTCGAACAGTTCCGGCTCGGGCATCGCTGCGACGTACCCGATGAGCGTGTGTTGCGTCAGCCGTTTGAGCCGTGCTTTGCGGCGATGCAAGGGAAGGAATCGCAGATCGACGCCGTCGAGCCAGAGCAGATCGAATGCGGCAAACGTTGGCTGGCCGCGCGTGAACAGCAGCGCGTTGAAGTCGACGTTGCCGTGACGCATTACGACGATCTCGCCGTCGAAGATCGCGTTGCGAAGGGGCAATGTCGCTGCGAGCTGCATGGCCAGGTCGCGGAAGCGTGGCATCGGTTTCTTCGTCTTTGACAGAAAAAAGCCGAGACCGTCCTCGAGATAGAGCGTGCCGCGGAAGCCGTCCAGCTTCGGTTCGTACAACCACTCCCTGCCGAGCGGGACGACTTTGCTGAGCACGGGCCGGATGGGATCGATGGTCGGAAGCACGTTGCGGTTTCCTCGGGTTCCTCGGGTTCCTCGGGTGAGATCTCCTCCGAGGAACTCCGAGGTACCCGTCATGGTATAGAGCGCGCGCATGATTTCGCGCCTCATCGAACGCGTGACCGGCCTTGTCCTGAGGAAACCGGGCACCATCCTGATCGTGACTCTCCTGGTTGTAGCCGCGTCGGGGCTCATCGCCTCGCGCATGCGCCTCGATCCCGACGTCCTCAAGCTCGTTCCGCAGAACAACCGCGAGGTGAATGAGTTCCGCGAGATCCTCACCGAGACCGGCACGCTCGACTTTCACGTCGTCGTCATTCAGTTCCCGAAGGGCGCCGATCCCGCGACGTATGGCCCACTCATCGACGGCATCGGCGAGCGGCTGCGCGCGTCGAAGAACATCGACAACGCCACGTGGCGCGTGCCCGATCCGTTCGCCGTCATCGACAAGGTCCTGCCGTACTCGCTGCTGATCCTCGAGCCGCAACAGCTCGACGCGGTCGCGGCCAAACTCTCCGACGAAGGCATTCGCGAAGCGGTCGAACGCAACCGCACGTTGCTGCAGACACCGCAGTCGAGCGTGGTCAAGCAGTTCGTGCGCATCGATCCGTTCAACCTCCTGCCCGTCTACGTCGACAAACTGAAGCGCGCCGGCGGCGGCCTGAACGTCGACTTCTCGACCGGGTACTACGTCGCCACCGATCAGAGCGCCGCGGTCATCATCGCGAGGCCGAAGAAAGCCGCGCAGGATCTCCCGTTCAGCCGCGTGATCATGGAGGAGACGCATGCGTTCGCCGATCAGGCGATGCAGGAGTTCCGCGCCGCGAACCCCAACGTGCCGGTCCCGGTCCTCGGCTACACCGGCGGTTATGCCATCGCCGCGGAGGACGAGAAGATCATCCGCCAGGACATGGCGGTCAACAGCGTCACGTCGTTCCTCGGCGTGCTGCTGCTCTACTTCTACGCGTACCGGCGGCCATCCGCGATTCTTTACGCGGCGGTCCCGATGACCGCGGCGATCGTGATCACGTTCGCGATCGGTGCGCTCACGTTCGGCACGCTCTCGGCGGCGAGCACGGGCTTCGCGGCGCTGCTCGCCGGCCTCGGCGTCGACTTCATGACCGTGATGTACGAACGCTACGTCGACGAGCGCAATCGCGGCGCGTCCGTCGTCGAAGCGGTACGGATGCTGATGCGTCACGCGCTACCCGGCGTGATCGTCGGCGCGCTCACCACCGCGGCCACGTTCTACGCGTTTCTCGCGACGGACTTCCGCGGCATGACGCAGCTCGGGTACCTCACCGGCACCGGCATCCTCGTGTTCCTCATCTGCGTCGTGTTCGTCCTGCCCGCACTGATCGTGATCGTCGAGCGGCGTCGCGAAGGCAAACGCGAAGTGAAAGTGCACGCGGTCGGCTCGACGCGCATTCTTCGCGCGAGCCTCAGGCATCCGCGCGCGGTGGTCATCGGCTGGGCGATCGCGGTCGCGATTTGCGGCGTGCTTGCGTTGCGCGTCCGCTTCAGCGACAGCATCCAGAACCTTCGCTCGAAGGGGAATCCCGGCATTCAACTGCAGGAAGTGGTCACGAAAAAGTTCGGCCAGTCGTTCGAATTCATGATGTACGGAGTGCGCGGCCGGACAGCATCCGAAGCGATCGCAAAGACCGAAGCCGCGATGCCGGACCTCGAACGGATCGCGCAGAAGAAGATCATCGGCTCGTACCAGTCGATCACGACGTTTCTGCCGAGCGAGCAGCAGCAGCGTCAGGTCATCGCGCGCTTGCAGGCCGGCAGCAGCGACGAGTTCTCCTGGCTGCGCATCGAGCGCACGTTCCGTCAGGCGCTCGTCGACAATGGCTTTCGCGAGGATGCGTACGATCGCATTCTGCCGCTGTATGCCGAAGCGGTGCAGCAGCGCCGGCCGCTCACGATCGAGACCCTCCAAAGCCTCGGCCTCGGCGAAAGCCTGCAGCGCTTCATGAAAAAGACGCCCACCGGCTACATGTCGATCGTCTACGTCTATCCGACCACCGGCACGTGGCCGCGCTTCCTCCCCGATGAGTTGCAGGAGTTCCGCAGAAAGCATCCGGAGGGCGCGCTGACCGGCGTGAACCTCGTGTCGCAAACACTGCGGACCATCACGCGCAACGACGCCATTCGGGCGAGTCTCATCGGATTCATCGTCGTGTTCGGGCTGCTGTGGATCGGCTTCCGCTCATTCTCGCGCGCGTGTCTCGTGTTCGTGCCGTTCGTGGCCGGCTGCACCTGCATGCTCGGGTTCATGGCCACGTTCAATCTCGAGTTCAACTTCATGAACATCTTCGCGGGACTGATGCTGGTCGGCACCGCGACCGATTACGCCGTGTACATGCTGCAGCGTTACGACGAAGCGCCGGATCGATTCGAGGAGAACGCGCCCGAGACCGCACGCGCCGTGACGCTGGCAGCGCTCATGTCGATCGTCGGTTTCGCGTCGTTCGCGATCTCGCACTATCCGGGCGTGCGTTCGCTCGGCATCGCATCGACGTTCGGCATCGCGCTCAGTTGTCTCGCGTCGATCACGCTGCTGCCCGCGCTGTTACAGTCGGGCAGGTTCCGTCACAGGAACGCGTCGATGATCGGCGAGCCGCCGCCGGAAGACTAGAGCCTCGCGTGCACCGCTTGTTCGCGGTGCTTCGGCCGCAGCCACAGGAGTGCTCCGAGAGTTGTGGCCAACACGGCTAATGCTGCGGCGATCATCCACGGAACCGCGACGCGTCGATGACGCGGCGTGGAGGTTTCCTTGGCCTCCGGCGCCGTTGCGATCGCGCGCAGCTCCGCGACCAGGTCGGCCGCGCACTGCCATCGCGCATCGGGATCTTTTTTCAGACAGCGGTGGATCAGCCGTTCGAGCGCCGGAGGCATCACCGGTTGCAGCTCGCGCAGCGGACGCGGTTCCTCGCCGACGATCTTCGCGATCAGGCTGGCGTGGCTCGTCGCTTCGAAGGCGCGGCGGCCGGAGATCATCTCGTAGAGCACTGCGCCGAACGCGAAGATGTCGCTGCGCGCGTCGACAGGCAGTCCCTCGATCTGTTCCGGCGACATGTACTGCAGGGTGCCGAGGATCGTTCCTTCGGCGGTCAGCGGCCCTCGTTGATGCATGGTCGGTGCGTCCGGCATGGTCACGATGCTCGTGTTTTCGCCGCGCCGCGCCAGACCGAAGTCGAGCAGCTTCGCGCCGCTGCGCGTGAGCATCACGTTCCCCCGTTTCAGATCGCGATGCACGACGCCATGCTGATGTGCTTTCGCCAGCGCATCGGCGATGTCCATCGCGTGCCGCAGCGACTGATCGAGTGGCAGTGGACCTTTCGCAATCCGGTCCGCAAGCGATTGTCCGTCCAGGTACTCCATCACGAAGTATGCGGTGCCATCCTGCTGACCGATGTCGTAGAGCGTGCAGATGTTCGGGTGATTGAGGCTCGAAACCACCTGCGCTTCGCGTTGGAAGCGCTCGCGCAGATCCGAGCGCTCGGCGAAACGGGGAGGGAGGATCTTCAGCGCCACGGTGCGGTCGAGGCGTGTATCGCGTGCGCGATAAACCTCTCCCATGCCGCCGGCGCCGAGTGGCCCGACGATCTCATAGGCGCCGAACCGTGCACCCGTCTCTAGCGGCAGGCCCTTAGTGTACGCGGCGACGTCGTTTGAATCGCGCACAGTAGAATGCGCGCAGTGTCCGCGACCCCTCCCATTCGCGCCCTGGTGATCGACGACTCGGCGTACAACCGGGTCACGCTCACGCGCATGCTCGAAACCGATCCCGCCATCAGTGTGGTCGGCACCGCGGTCAACGGCGAAGACGGCATCAAGCAGGTGATGAAGCATCGCCCCGACGTGATCACGCTCGATCTCGAGATGCCGATCATGGATGGCTTCGCGTTCCTGCGCTGGCTGATGGCGAACCTGCCGACGGCCGTCATCGCGGTCTCCTCACGCGCGAGCGATCGGAGCGTGTTCAAGGCGCTCGAGCTGGGTGCGCTCGACTTCATCGCCAAGCCGGGCGGCCGTGTGTCGCCGCGGCTTGAAGAGATCCAGCGCGACCTCGTCACCAAAGTCCTGCAGACCGCGCAAGTGCGGATGGAGAACCTGAGCCGGCGCGTGCGCGAGCAGGACGAAGTCGACACCATCGTTCCGGTACCCGACGTTTGTCCGAAGGGGATCGAGCTCGTGGTGATCGGATGCTCGACCGGCGGTCCACCCGCGCTGCAGCATGTCTTTCAGTCGCTGCCGCGGATGCCGGTGCCGTTCGTCGTCGCGCAACACATGCCGCCGACGTTCACGCGCCTGTTCGCCGATCGCGTGAACAAGCTCACCACGTTCGAGGTGCGCGAAGGTCGCGACGGCGACATGCTCGAGCCGGGCAACATCTACATCGCTCCCGGCGGCATGCAGAGCGAAGTGCGGCGTATGCCGGAAGGGCTGCAATTGCGCGTGTTCGCCGCGGACGGCAACGATCTCTACGCGCCTTCCGTCGATCGCTTGTTCAACACCGCCAGTGTCGCGTGTCGCGACCGGCTGGTCGCGGTGATCATGACCGGCATGGGCGATGACGGCTCCGAGTCCATTCGCGGTGTGCGGGAGCGCGGCGGACGCACCATCGCGGAGTCCTCGGAGACCGCGATCATCTTCGGCATGCCGGCCGAGGCGATCCGCACGGGCGCGGTGGATGAGGTGTTGCCGTTGTCGCAGATCCCGAACGCGCTCCGGCGACTCTGCGGCTAGGCCGCGCGCGAGTTCGATTTTTCTGCCGTCTCTCAAAGCGCGCACCCTGTGCTACATTCTCGCAACTTACGGGTCCGTAATGAGCGACGAGACGAAAGCCGAGAAGTTTCTCGAGATCTTCAACAAGGGCAAGGAATTCACGGAAGAGCTGCTCCGCGAAAACCAGCGTCTGCGTTATCGCCTGCTCGCGCTGGAGAATGAGCACTCCTCCGGTCCGTCCGAAGAGGTCACGCGTCTGCGCGAGCAGATCGCGCATCTCACCGACGAGAACCGCCGCATCCAGCAGCGTTTCCGCGAAGTCGAGGAGGAGAACAAGGACTTCGCGAACCGCTACATCGAGATCGAGGAACAGAACAACAACCTCGCCAACCTCTACGTCGCCAGCTACCAGCTCCACTCCACGCTCGACTTCCGCGAAGTCATCCAGATCGTGCAGGAGATCATCATCAATCTCGTCGGCGCGGAGTCGTTCGCGATCCTGCTGCTCGACGAGAAGACGAACGAGCTGAAGGCGATCGCATACGAGGGCGAGGACACCATGCCCGGCGTCGAGAGCATCTCCACGCGGCTCGGCGAAGGCGTCCTCGGCACCGTCGCCAAGACCGGCGAGAGCTACTACATCAATCAGGACGTCGAAGGCGGCGCGATCACGCTCGAGAAGCCGCTGGCCGCCGTGCCGCTCAAGATCAAAGAACACGTGATCGGCCTGATCGTGATCTACCGGCTCCTGCAGCAGAAAGACGCGTTCTCGGCGGTCGACTACGAGCTCTTCTCGCTGCTCGCCGCACACGCCGCGACGGCCATCTTCTCATCGAAGCTTTATTCGCAGTCCGAACGGAAACTCAATACCATTCAGAGCTTCCTCGACCTGCTCACCACCACAACTTAGGCAAAAAAAGAGGTCGCACGAACAGTGGGGATGGAGAACGCGAATTTTCTGGTCGTCGAAGACTCGCCGACCATGCGCCAATTGATCTCGTTTTCTTTGAAACGGTTCAAGAACGCGAAGATCATCGAGGCCGTCGACGGCGTGGACGCGCTCAAGAAGCTGTCCGGTCCCGATCGCATCGACCTGATCCTCACCGACATCAACATGCCGGTCATGGACGGCCTGAAGCTGGTCTCGCTCGTCCGTCAGAACGCTTCGCTCAAGAACATCCCGATCATCAT
>DASPNA010000119.1:0-15568 GCA_035626775.1 Thermoanaerobaculia bacterium | reverse complement strand
GCATGACGATGATGCGTCGGGAGCTGCCTCTGTCTAAGCGCGTGGATCGCGAGTGTGCTGCAGCTCGCGCCAGAATAGCGTGATCGAGGATTCTCCTTGCGGAGCCGGGACCCTCGGTCCGTCGCAGGACTGCCATCGGGGGCTCAGGTCTGCTCTCGTTGGTGCTGCTTTTGACTCATCGTTGTTGCCCCAACGCCCAGACAAAGCCGGCCAGCTCACGCGCGACGGCCGTTACTGCTACCGTCGCCTGATCCGTGTAGCCCAACGCACACGCTCTGGATCCAAGGTTTCCCGCGGTTGAAGTCGCATAGCACTGAAGCGGACATCGGCCGGTATGCTCCGGATGCGTCTTCGCTGCGGGCACGCCGCCCCGTAACCGCTCGGTCATGCGTCGCGTAGCGCGGGATGTTACGGTTTGACCACTCGATCGTGTAGCAATCCAGTCGCGTCGAGAAATCTCATTGCGTAGTCAGGCGAGTCTCATCGCGTCCTGCAGGTCGCGATGCTCCTGCGGCGCAGGTTAGCGGCGCCAAACCCCTCATCCGCCGTTCGGGCACCTTCTCCCCTCGCCGCAGGGAGAAGGTTACTTAGACGAAGATGCGCGCTTCTTTCAGTTCGCGCAGTTTGTCGCGGATCTCTGCGGCCCGTTCGAAGTCGAGGTTCTTTGCGGCCTCTTTCATTTCCTTCGACAGCCTGCTGATGGCTTTGTCGATGTCTTCGTCGCCGGCGATGTCGAGTCTCGACTTCTGGCCTGGCAGCGGGACGTCGAGGTAGTCGAGGTTGGCCATCTTGACGAGGTCCGAATCGACCGATTTGATGATCGTCGCGGGCTCGATGCCGTGCTCCTCGTTGTATTTCTGCTGCACCTCGCGGCGGCGGGTGGTTTCGTCAATGGCGAAGCGCAGCGAGTCGGTGATCTTGTCGGCGTACAGGACCGCGACGCCATTGAGATGGCGTGCGGCGCGGCCGATGGTCTGTACGAGGGACGTCTGCGAACGGAGGAAACCCTCTTTGTCGGCGTCCAGGATCGCGACGCACGAGCATTCCGGAATGTCGAGGCCTTCGCGTAAGAGGTTGATTCCGATCAGCACGTCGTATACACCGAGGCGAAAGTCGCGCAGGATGGCAATGCGCTCCATGGTTTCGACGTCCGAATGCAGGTAATTGACCTTGATCCCCAGCTCCATCAGATACCGCGTCAAATCCTCGGCCATCCGCTTCGTGAGCGTCGTGACCATCACCCGCTCCTGCTTCGCCGTGCGCTCGCGGATGACGCCGATCAGATCGTCGACCTGGCCCTTGACCGGCTTGATGATCAATACAGGATCGAGCAGGCCGGTCGGACGGATGATCTGCTCCGCATAAAGGCCGCCGGTTTTCTCCAGCTCATAAGGACCGGGCGTGGCCGAGACATAGAGCGTTTGATGGATCTTCCCTTCGAATTCGTCGAACGACAGCGGCCGGTTGTCGATTGCGCTCGGCAGACGGAAGCCGTATTCGACCAGCGTCTCCTTGCGCGCGCGATCGCCGCCCCACATGGCCCTCACCTGCGGAATGGTCTGATGCGACTCGTCGACGACGAGCAGGAAGTCGTTCGGAAAATAATCGATCAGCGTCGGCGGCGGCTGTCCCTTCACACGTCCACTGAGATGGCGCGAGTAGTTCTCGATGCCGTTGCAGTAGCCGAGCTCCGCGATCATCTCCAGGTCGAACATCGTCCGCTGCGACAAGCGCTGTGCCTCGAGCAGCCGGTCATTGGCGCGTAATTCGGCGACGCGCTCGTCGAGCTCGGTGCGGATGTTCTCCATCGCCACCATCAAGCGCTCGCGCGGCGTCACGTAATGGGTGCGCGGATAGACGGCCAGGCGATCGTATTCGCGTCCCGAGGTCTTGCCGGTGATCGGATCGATGCGCGTCATCTTGTCGATCTCGTCGCCGAAGAATTCGATGCGTACCGCGTCGTCTTCGTATGCCGGCCAGACTTCGAGCACGTCGCCGCGCACGCGGAAGTTGCCGCGCGCGAGGTCATACGGCGTCCGCTCGTACTGCATCTCCGTCAGCTTGCGGAGATATTCGGTCATCGGTTTCTCGGTGCCGCGCTCGAAGAAGAGCAGCATGCCGTAATAGAGCTCCGGCTCGCCGATGCCGTAGATGCAGGAGACCGAGGCGACGATGATGACGTCGCGGCGCTCGAAGAGCGCTTTGGTCGAGGCAAGCCGCAGCTTGTCGATCTCATCATTCTTGGTCATCTCTTTTTCGATGTAGAGATCGTTCTGCGGGATGTACGCCTCGGGCTGGTAATAGTCGTAATACGAAACGAAGTATTCGACCTTGTTCTCGGGGAAGAAGTTCTTGAACTCCTGATAGAGCTGCGCGGCGAGAATTTTGTTGTGGCTCAGGACGAGCGTGGGGCGGTTCACCGCTTCAATGACCTTGGCGACGGTGAAGGTCTTGCCGGAGCCGGTGACGCCGAGGAGGACCTGGTGGGGCTCTCCGGCATTGAGGCCGTCGGTGAGCTGGCGGATCGCCTCCGGCTGATCGCCTTGTGGCTGAAAGGGAGAAATGAGCTGGAACCGGGACATTTTGGCTGGCACTGGAGCGACGGGCTCTTAGCCCGTCGTCGAGGAAACGACGGGCTGAGAGCCCGTCGCTCCGGATGGTGATGTTGGCTTTGGCTTGGCGCTCGCGTTGATTTTCCGCACCATCGCCTCGAGTGTGAGCGCCTCCTTTGCGTCGATCTTGCGATCGGATGTCACTTCGCGCATCGAGTTGAGGAACGGCTGGAGCGACACGATGGTGACCTCTTCGGCGTTGAGGTGCTTGACCATCTTGTCGAGCTCCGCGTCGAGCGATTTCTTCGCGTTCGCACTGACCTCGGGCGCATATAGCCCCTTCATCTCGGACACGGACATGCCGATGGCGAACTTCATGATCTCGAAAAAGAACGCGCCACCCGCGAACACGAGCACGAGGATGACCACTGCGACCGCGCCGCAACCGAATGTCGCCCATTGCGGCAGCACCGGCGGACGCGAGGCGCCGGAGTAGTAATCGGCGGGCCAGACAACCGAACGTTGCAGCGGGGTTTCAGACATCAGCGAGGGAGGTTATCATGTGCGCCGAATGGCAGCTTTGGCGAACATCACCGTCCTCATCCTCGACGACAATCCGCTGGTGCTCAAGCTCGGACGCGCTCTGCTGGAGCGCGAGGGCAGCACCGTGCTGACCGCGTCGAGCTGGATCGAATTCAATCACGTGCTGGCGAGCAACACGCCCGACATCATCTTCCTCGACGTCAACCTGCCCAGCATCAAAGGCAACCGCCTCAGCGAAGTGCTGAAGTCGCAGTCGAACAAGAAGGACATTCCCATCATCCTGATCTCGGACCTGCCGGAGCGCTCGCTCGAGGAGATGTTCCCGAGCTCGGGCGCGAACGCCTGGATGCGCAAGCCGCTGACGCGCGACAAGATCGTGGACATGATCACGCGCTACGTGCCGGCCGCGCAGTAGCTGATGTTCCTCCGGCGCCCGGCGTTGCGGCCACTCGCCCGGCACGCTGCGGTCTTCGCCTTCTTCGCGGTGCTTGCGGTCATCCTCACCTGGCCCGTCGCCGCCCGACTCGACACCGCCGTCTCCGACCTCGGCGATCCGCTGCTCGTCACGTGGATCCTCGACTGGACATGCCACGCGCTGCTGCACCAGCCGCTGTCGCTCTTCCACGCGCCGATGTATCACCCGGCGCCGCTCACGCTCGCGTACAGCGAGCATCTCACCGGCCTGGCGGTCTTCATGCTGCCGTTGCACATCGCGGGCGTGGAGCCGCTGGCGCTGTACAACATCGCCATGCTGTTCAGCTTCGCGCTGGCCGGCTACGGCGCGTACGTGCTGGCGCGGATGTTCACGACGTCGATCTCCGCGTCGCTGATCGCCGGGATCTTCTTCGCGTTCGTCCCGTTCAAATTCGACCATCTCGCGCATCTGCAGAACATCGCGTCCGGATGGCTGCCGCTGATCCTCGCGGCGATGATCGCGTACTGGCGCGAGCCGTCGCGCGGCAACGCGGGCCTGTTCGCGGCCGCGTTCGTGATGAATGGACTGACGAACGTCTATTACCTGCTGTTCGTCTCGGTGGCCGTCGCGTTCTCGGCGTTGTTCCTGCTGACCGCTGCGCCGAAACGCGACCGGCAGTTCTGGCTGCGCGCGTTCGGCGCTCTCGCAATCGCGGGGCTGGTGCTGCTGCCGTTCCTGCTCCCCTATCGCGCCGTGTCGAAGATGTACAACCTCAAGCGCGAAGTGCATGAAGTATTCACGACCGGCTGGCGCGCGTGGCTGGTCACATCGAACCGCAGTCTCGTGTACGGGCGTCTCGGCACCGATGAATGGCACATCACGGAGAATCAGCTCTTCCCTGGATTGATGGCGTTGTTTCTGACAGGGGCGGCGATCGTGTTGTCCGCACCTCCGGGGGCCGAGGGGCTGAGAGCCCGTCGCTCCAGAGGATCGACGCGGGTGCTGGATGTGCTCATCGTCATTACGGCGCTGCTGGCGATTCTTTCGTTGATGACGCCGCGGTTCGCGATTTCGCTGTTCGGAAGGCCGCTCCTCGCCATTCGCGGGCCCGACATCCCCTTCCTGCTGCTGATCGTGCTGACGCTCATTCGCTGCTCGATCCGCATGCCGAACACGATGGGCGGCGCCGACGGCTCGGCGCTGCGCGACGTGATCGCACGCTCGCGTTTTCCGGTCGAAGCGTGGCTCGGCGCGATCTGGTTCCTGGTCGGCTTCCTCGGCTCGTTCGGCTTTCGCAGCTTTCTCTTCTCTTTTCTCTTCAAGCGCGTGAGCGTCTTTCAGAGCATTCGCGCGGCGCCGCGATTCGCGGTGATCGCGTACGTCGGCCTGGCCGTGTTCGTCGCGATCGGCGCGGCAGCGATCATTTCAAGACGTCGCAGGCTCGCGCCGCTGCTCGTGGTCCTGATGATCGTCGACGTGCTGCCGGCCGTGCAGTGGGAACACGCGCTGTCGCAGAAGACACCGCTCTATCGCTGGCTCGATCAGCACCGCGTCGCGCCGATCGTCGAGCTCCCGGTCAGTCCGTGGCTCACCTTCCGCTATCTCCTCGGCCACACCAACCATCGACTGCCGACACTCAACGGCACGTCCGGCTTCGAGCCGCCGATGCATCGCGATCTCCGCGTCGCATGGGAGAACCGCGAGTACGAAAAGATGCTCGGCATCGTCGAGCAGAACGGCGCGAAGATTTTCATCGTGCACGCGCACTGGCTCGATCCCGATCATCGCCAGCCGCTGCGCGATTTTCTGCGCGCATCGGTCGACAGCGGACGATTGATGTTCCTGCAGCGCTTCGATCACGGCGTGGAAGGCGATTTCATGTTCGCGGTGAAACGCAACGATCGCGACGCGCGGCCGCCGCTCGAGATGCCCGATCCCATGGGCCTGATGCCGCGCGCGATGCTGGAACGTTTCTTCCGCGGCGAGACCACGCACACGAACACGACGTTCGGCGTGCTCTGGGATGCGATCGTGAAGGGGCCGCTGACGGTGAACGGATGGATGCTGTCGCCGCACGGCACGCGGCATGTGTGGGTGCTGCTCGAGGATGGGAAGTATCGGTTCCTGGCCACACGCGTAGCGCGGCCGGACGTGCAGAGTCGCTTCGGTTGGTATTACGACGCGAAGCCGGGGTTCACCCTGACGTTTCCCTCGCGGCCGCGCGGGGTGCCGGAGAAAACCGATATTCAGATTGAGGCCGAAGATGGGACGGGGCGGCGGACGCGATTGGACGACGTCCTGTTCATCTGGGAGTAGAGACGAACTCTGGAGCGACGGGCTCTTAGCCCGTCGAAGGTTGCCGACGGGCTGAGAACCCGTCGCTCCAGATGGGCCGGCGGTGCTACTGCAAACCGGAGGTGTCTGTCGCGGGGGCAGGGCTTTCGGCGCTCTCCCCGCTTTGCGCGCTCGCGTCATTCGCGGGCTGCGTCGGCTCGCCTTCCTTGGCCTGGTACATCGGCCGCTGCAGGTAGTACGGCAGTTTCGCCACCTGCACGCTCGCGCCGCTGCAATCTTTGTCGGGTTCCTGTCCCGCGACGAAGGCCTGCATCACCACGCGCGCGCATGGGCCGACGCCGCGGCGTCCGCTCGGAAGATCCATCGGCACGATCGCCACGCCGGGCGGCGGTTCGAAATCCGGCTTCGCAACACGCAGCTTTTTCTCTTCGAACTGCTTGAAGATGTCGATCCAGATCGGCAGCGTGACGTCCGCGCCGGTTGCGCCGCCGCCGAGGGACTTGGAGGGGTCGTCGTAGCCGGCCCAGACGCCGACGGTGTACTCCGGCGAGAAGCCGATGAACCACGCGTCGGTGTAGCCATTCGTCGTGCCGGTCTTGCCCGCGAGCGGATCGGCGAGCGTGTGCGCGGCGTACGCGGTGCCGCGGTCGATGGTCCCCTTCATCATGTACGCGATCTCGAACGCGATCGGCGGCGACGTCGCCTCGGAAATCTCCGGCGGCTGCTCGTCGAGCACACGCTCGGTCTGATCGACGATCTTCCGGATGAAACGCGGCTTGATGTAGACGCCGCTGTTCGCGAATACGTTGTACGCACCGGTCATCTCCAGCGGCGAAACGCCCGCGGCGCCAAGGGACAGCGATGGATATTTCGGCAGGTCGGCGGTGATGCCCATGCGCCGCGCGAAATCGACCACGTGATCGCCGCCTGCCATCATGTACGTCTTCACCGCCGGCACATTGATCGACAGCTCCAGCGCGCGCTGAATGGTGACGATGCCCGCGTATTTGCCGTAATAGTTTTTCGGCGCGTAGATCTGATCACCGACCGGGATCGCGATCGGCGCATCGAACAGCGTGTCCGCCGGTGTCAAGCCTTTCTCGAACGCGGCGCCATAGACGAAGGGCTTGAACGACGAACCGGTCTGACGCCGCGACTGCACGGCGCGATTGAATTTCGAGTGCGCGAAGTCATAACCGCCGACGAGCGCGAGCACCTCGCCGGACTTCACGTCGAGCACCACGACCGCGCCCTGGACGTTCGGCATCTGATCGAGCACCCACTTGCGCGTCTTCGTCTTCGCGTCTTCCTGTTGCAGGACGTGAACGAGATCGCCGCGTTTCAACAGGCCGTCGAGCGTCTTTTTCTTCGTCCATGCCCACGCCGCCGGCGGCAGCTCGATGCGCTCGCGATGCATGCGCACCGTCACAAGGTCCTTCGCGACGCTCAGGACGACGGCGGGATAAAGCTTGTCGACGTCCGCCGCCTCGTTGCTCCAACTCGCATCGCGATACGCCTCGGGATCGAGTCCCTCGGACACGATGTTGCGCGTCGGACGGCGGAAGCCGCGGCGCTTGTCGAATTTGCGTAACCCGCGCTGCAATGCCCCTTCGGCGATCTGCTGGATCTGCAGATCGAGCGTCGAATAGACCTTCAGCCCGCTGTTGTAGAGATTTTCGGCGCCGAACTTCTCGTTATTGCGCTCGTTCTGCTCGATGTACTGGCGAATCTCTTCCGAAAAATACGCGCCGACGTGCGGGGCTTCTTCTTTGTAGGTGCCGAGGACGATCGGCGCGCTCGCGGCCTGCTGATATTGCGCGCGCGTGATGAAGCCTTCCTTCATCATGCGCGACAACACGTAATCCCGCCGCATCTTCGAGCGGTCGGGATGGGTCATGGGGCTGTAATACATCGGCGAGCGGATCGACGCCGCAATCACCGCCGCTTCGGGCAACGTCAGGTCTTTCGCATGCTTGCCGAAGAAGAGACGCGACGCTGCTTCGACGCCGTAGGCGCCGTGGCCGAGGTAGACCTGATTGGCGTAGAGCTCGAAGATCTGGTCCTTGGTGAAGTCCTTCTCGATCTGAACCGCGAAGAACGCTTCATTGATCTTGCGGCGGAACGTCTTGTCGGGCGTGAGGAACACCTGCTTCGCGAGTTGCTGAGTCAGTGTCGACGCGCCCTGTGCGCGCTTGCGCTCGATGATGTTCGTGAGCGCCGCGCGCAGGATGCCTTTCGGATCGACACCGCCATGCCGATAGAACTCCGAATCCTCGGTGGCGATGATGGCCTGGATCAGCCACGGCGACATATCGCGCTTCGGCACCACGATCCGCTTCTGGATCGAGTACTCGGCGAACGGCACGCGGTTGCGGTCGTAGATGCGCGTGATGATGGCCGGCTGATAGTCGGCGAGCTTCTTGACCTGCGGCATCCGCACCGCGTGCGCAAAAAGGAATCCGGCCGGCACACCGAGCACCGCCGCCGCGAGCAGAAGTAAAAGGATCGACTTGCGGCGCGACGGAGGTGCCTGCGGGGTGAGCTGGTTTTCCGGCTGTTGCGATGCGGGTTCGGTCACGCGGATAAGTTAACGCGGAGCGGGGGTACGTGTCATCCCGCGCTAGAATCCCCGCCATGTCCGCGTCTCCCATGTACCCGCCCAAACAGGATTGGTCGGGACGGGTTTCTGAATCGCTCAAGCAGCACGGGGTCTGGCACACGTATTCGAAGCTGCTCGAAGCGAGCCGTGCCTATCCGGGCGATCTCTCGCTGCGCGGATATGTCGAGATCGTGCGCAACAACATCGTCCGCGATTTCCTCGCGCATCCGAAAGGGATGCAGGCCGTGCCGAAGCTCACCGCCGAGTTCCTCTCGAACTTCGACCGCTTCAATCTCAATGCGCAGGAGGGCTATCTGGTCTCGCTGATCGACGGCCGGATGGACGTGCAGAAGCTGCTGATCCTCAGCCCCTTCGATCAGTTCACCACGATCTTCATTCTGGCGAAGCTGCAGCAAGAGCGCGCCATCACGGTGCCATGATGCAATACGCCGAGCTGCTCGATCATCTCTCCTCCTCCATCGCCGTGGTCGGTGACAACGGCGCCGTCCGCTATCGCAATCGCGCGTTCGAGGCGGCCTTCGGCTCCGACGCCGAGCAATGGCTCAAGGACGCTGCGCGCGCCGTCGCCGGTGAGCGCGGGTGGCTGCAAGGTTTCTTCATGGAAGCGGAGGAGCAGCGCACGATCGATGTCGAGATCGAAGGACGGGTCTATCGCATCGATCGCATCATGCGCCTCGCCGAGCCCGACGGGCCGGCCGTCGCACTTTCGTTCGAAGACGTCACGAAGCAGCGCGAAGCGGAACAATCGAAGTCCGACTTCACCGCGCAGATCGTGCACGACCTGCGCGGGCCGCTCTCCGGGATCCAGGGCACGCTCGAGTTCGTGCTCGCGCAGGAAGGCGCCAAGCTCGAGTCGCTCTACTCCGATCTGCTGCAGGAAGCACATCGCGAGTCGGAGCGGATGATGAATCTCATCAACGAGCTGCTTGATTTCTCGAAGATCCAATCCGGCAATTTCACGATGGAGCCCGAGCCGGTCCGCGTCGCCGGCGTCCTCAAACGCGCCGTGCGCAGTCTTCAACAAGTGGCCTCGCGCGATGAGATTTTCCTCCTCAGCGCACACGGCCGCGACGTGCCGCAAATCATCGGCAGCGTCGAGAAGCTCACGCAGGCGGTCATCAATCTGATCTCGAATTCGCTGAAGTTCACGCCCAAAAAGGGGCTGATCTCCGTCGGCGCACAAATCGTCCGCAACAACGATGTGCCCGAGGCGATCGTGATCACGGTGACGGACACCGGGATGGGGATGCGCAGCGAGGAGATCGATCAGATTTTCGAGAAGTACAAGCAGAGCAAGAACAAGTCACTCCGCGGCGGCGGCGGCACCGGTCTCGGTCTGTACATCGTGAAGCAGGTCGTCGAAGCGCACGGTGGCGAGGTGAGCGTCGCGTCGATCGAAGGCGTCGGCACGAGCATGGTGCTGCGGCTGCCGGTTAAGCGCGTCGCGGCTGCGTGACTGGGACCGACCAGAGGCCTCCGGTCGCTCCCTATCGCGCATCCACGTCGAGCGTGGCAAACCCGGCCAGGCGCGAGGTCGCGTCGAATACGCCGAGCGCGACCTTTGATGGACCTTCGGGCAATTGGATGCCGGTCTTGAATCGATACGTGATCCCGCCGCGCTGCGCGTATTGCTCTTCGGTGATCTCGATGTGCTGCTGATGGCGGCCGGACGTCGTGTAATCGTTGTAATGACCGGCGGCGGCGTAGTGGATGTCGATCGTCGCGGCGTACTTCCCGTCATTGCGTACGAGGAACGTCAGCTTCTCGAGTGGAATGACGATGTCGAGCGGCACCGTGTACGCCTTTCCCTGGCGCGTGAGTGCGCCTTTGCTCACGGAAATGCGCAGCTCATTGACGTCGCGCGGGAACAGCAGATTCGCGACGGTGAGGTCGGCCATCTCGCGTTCGGGTGACTTGTCGATCACTTCGCTCCGTGTGCGTACCCGAAGCTCGGGCCGATTGCGCACGCGCACTTCGATGCGCCGCGGCTTGTCGCGCTTTCCGGTCGCGCGGTATGCGAGCGAGTAATACACGCTCAGATCGGAGGCGACCTGGCGGAACAGATCGTCCATCGTTTCGGTGCCGCGGAACCACTTCCCGCCGGTCTTCTCGGTGAGCGAATCGAGCGTTTGCGCCTGTAACGCGAGGCGGGAGTACAGATGCTCCATGCCGATGGACTGCTGCACGCTCGCGTGGCCGCCTTGCGGACCGTAGGTCGAGCCGGAAGGCCTCGATGCGCCCGTCCTCATCTCGAAGAGACCGAAAGGCTGCTCGGGTTCCATCGCGTAAATCGTGACGCCGTTCGCCGCGGCCGTGCGTCCGAGCTCATCGATCTCCGACTCCAGATCGGTGAGCTGGCTCCAGTCGGTGGTCATGCGGTCCACGTCGGCACCGCCGATCAATTCCAGCTGCGTGAACGCATCGGTTCCGGGACGCGAAGGGATCCCGTAGACGATGAGCACGAGGATCTTGCGGCCCTCGATGCCGGCCATCGAGCCGATCAGCGCGCGGATCTGCGCCAGCCGCTGCCGGCTGCGCTCGCGCGAACGCGTCGCGTATTCGGCTTTGGCGAATTTCGACTCCAGTGCATGACTCGCGTTTTCAAGCTGGCCTCTCATGCGGCGGATCTCGCCCGCTCCAGGCGAGTCGCCCGTGACTTTGCAAGACTCGATCGCTTCGACGAGCTTCGTGCGCACCGCACCGAGATCGGTCGTGTACGACTGCGCGACGCGTTCCAGTCCCGTCGGACGGATCACCGCGGCGAGGTCGCCTTGGCGGAGCTGGTCGACGAACGATGATGCGGTCTTGACCAGCTTCCTGCGCGTCGGCGATTGCACTTCCATGTCGTCGACGAAGAACACCACGCGGCGCGGCGGCGGCGGTTCCGCATTCACCGCCTCGGCGGAAGTCGCCGTTGGTGTTTCCTTGCTCACGACGCGCGTCGTAGAAGAGTCGTAGATCGAGAAGTTGGTGATCGTCTGCGGCGCGCCGTCCTCGAGAACGATGAAGTCGTCCCTGGTGAGGCCGCGCACGGCGTTGCCTTTCGCGTCGGTGACGACGATGTCGAGATTGTGCAGCCGTACTTCGAGCGTTTCGAGATACGGCTGCTGCGCAAACGCGAATGCGCCGGCGAGAACCGCGATCGATCCGAGGAGACGTTTCATTGTGTGACGACCTCGACGGTGCGGAAGCCGGTGAGCTTCGTGGCCGTGTCGAGAACGCCGATGGCGATGCGTGCCCGTCCGGGCGAGACCTGGATGCCTGTCTTGTAGCGATAGGTGGTCGTGCCGAGCTGCTCGTGCTGCTCACTCGTGATCTCGATCCGCTGCTGCCGCTTGCCGCCCGAGCCGAAGTCGCGTTGCTCGCCGGCCGCGGCGTAATGCAGGTCGAACGTGGCGACGTAAATCTCTTCGTCGTCTTCCGATTCGAAGAACGTGAGATTTTTGAGTGGAATCACGACGTCGAGCGGGATCGTGTACCAGCCGCGATCCTTCTGCGGAGTGCCCGCGGTGACCTCGATCCCGAGCTCGTTGACGGTACGCGGATAGAGCAGGCTCGCCACGACAAGGTCGCTCATCTCGCGGCTGGTCGACTTCGCGAGCACTTCGCTGCGCGTGCGCACGCGCAACTCGGGGCGATTGCGGATGCTGACCTTCACGCCGCGCGCGGCGTCGGTGTCACCGGTCGCGCGATACGCGAGCGAGTAATAAAAGCTCGCGTCCTCGCTCACCTGCCGGAAGGCGTCGTCGATGCTCCCCGTACCGCGGAACCACTTCCCGCCGGTCGTCTCCGTGAGCGTCGCGAGCGTGACTTCGCCGTTCGATTGAAGGTCGGCGAGGAATGACGGCGACAACTCCATGTTCGGATCGGGACCGATGTCTCCGCTCGCTGCCATTTTCCCCGGGACGCCCGCGTTCCCGCGGACGTTCAGATCGAGCGGGACGTCGGGCTCCAGCGCATAGATCGTCACGCCGTTCGCGGCCGCGCTCCGCGCGATCTCGCTGATGACCGGAGTGAAATCGCGGATGACCGGAGTTCCGAGGCGGGAAGGATCGTCGCCTGCGCCGAGCGGCGCGGCCTGTGCGAGCGAGCCGTACGTCTCGGCAAAGTCGAAAGCCTCGCTCCCTGGTTTCGCGCTCAGTCCCATCGTCAGGAGCACGACGATCTTTTTTCCTTCCACACCCGCAAGCGAGGTCGTGAGCGCGCGGAGCTGGCCGAGGCGGTGTTCGACGCGGCGGGTGGCGGCGTCGGCGTACGCGTGCTTGGCGTGGCGAACGAGCATCCCCTGGTTCGAGGTTTCCGGCGGTTCGTTATCGCCGTTCAGACTCCACGATTTCACTCCGAACTTTTCGGTGTTCCTGAGCGCCCACCGCAGCGCGGCCACTTCCGCCTTCAATCCGGCGGCCTGCACTTCGCTTTCCTCGATGGCGGTTTTCAGCGCGCGCTCGAGCGCGGCGCGATCGCCGGTGAACTCCTGCACGATTTTTTCTTTGGCGGTGGGACGCACGACCGCGGCGATGTCGCCTTCGCGCATCGCATCGAGAAACTTCTTCGCGTTCTCATACAAGCTGTTGCGGGTGCGGCGCGGCAGGCCCAGCTCGTCGATGAAGAAGACGATCTTCCGCGGCGGCGGCGCGCTCACCGCCGGCTTCTCCTCGGCTTCCGGCGTGGTGTCGTTGATATTCGTCGCGGTGCCGCGGCTCGCGTCGTACACGGCGAAGTTCGTGATGGCCTGCGGCGCACTGTTTTCGGTGACGATGAAGTCTTCTTTCGTCAGGCCGCGGACCGCATTGCCTTTCGCGTCGCTGACGACGACGTCGAGGTTGTGCAGCCGCACTTCGAATGTCTCGATGTAAGGGGTCTGGGCAACGACTGCGGAAGCGAAGGCAACCAGGAGAAGCGACAGCGCTGCTGTCTTCATGGAGCGGGGATCCCCTTTCGATGATCGTGTCGTGACGCGCGTCACCACTGCGGTCCGCATGCCCGGGATTCGGGCGTCTTTTGTGCTGAATTTGTCGTCGCGGGGCGACACAGCGTCCTCCTGGAGCGACGGGCTCTTAGCCCGTCGACAGAACCGACGGGCTAAGAACCCGTCGCTCCGGATCTTTCCAGGACAGCATCGACGCCGAAGGCGATCTCGTCATCCGTCACATCGGAGACCACCACGCATTCGCCGACGCGCCGCGGGAACACCATCACGCGCGCGCTGCCGGTGTTCTTCTTGTCATGTTCCGTCGCGGTGATGATGTCGTCGCGATCGAGCTTCGGCGGCACCGCCGGTTCGTACGCGAGGATTACCCGCTCGATGCGCGATGCCTCGTCGTGCGACAACAATCCGCGGCGCACCGCGATCGCGTTTGCGCCGATCATCCCCCACGCCACCGCTTCGCCGTGTGTAATGCCCTCGTAGTGCAGCGCGGCCTCGATGCCGTGCGCAATGGTGTGACCGTAGTTGAGCAGCCGGCGCAGATCGGCTTCCTTCTCGTCGGCCGACACGATGTCCGCCTTCACGCGAATGGCCTTGCGCACCATTTCGTCGAGATCGAAGTCTCCGCGCTCGAACATTTCGAACAGCGAGGGCTCGGCGATCACGCCGCCTTTCAGCGCTTCGTACATGCCGCTGAGCCGCTCGCGCGGCGGCAGCGTATCGAGCACGCCCGTATCGGCGATGACCGCGCGCGGCGGAAAGAAGCTGCCAATCAGGTTCTTCCCTTTCGGATGATTCACCGCGAGCTTGCCGCCAATGGAACTGTCGACCTGCGCGAGCAGCGTGGTCGGCACATGCACGAGGTCGATGCCGCGCAGAAAAATCGAGGCCGCGAATCCCGCCGTGTCGCCGATCATCCCGCCGCCGACGACGACCGCCATCGAATCGCGCTTCGCCCCTTTGTCGAGGAGCTGCGTGACGACGTCGTTCGCCGTCTCGATGGTTTTGTGCGCCTCCCCTTCCTGGATCAACACGAGCTCCGCGCCGTCAACGACGTTGCCGAAGCGCTCATGCAACGCGCGCGAAGTGATCACGAAGACCTTGCCGCGCGGCCCAATGAGCTCACCGACGCGCGCGAGCAGATCGCGCCCTACGTACACCGGATACGAGGCGCTGGCCTGGTGGATCAGGAGGAAGGGGGTCATAAGCGGAGTCTCAGAGTCGCAGAGTCGCAGAGTCGCAGAGGAGTTGTGGCCAAAGACCCGCTGAGACTCTGCGACTCTGTGACTCGGCGACTATTTTTTCACCGCGATCCCCAACTCATCCAACTGCTTCGCGTCCACAACCGACGGCGCTTCGCACATCAAGTCCTGCGCGCGCGCGGTCTTCGGGAACGCGATCACGTCGCGCAGCGACTCGGAACGGGACATGAGCATCGCGATGCGGTCGACGCCGAGGGCGATGCCGCCGTGCGGGGGGGCGCCGTAGCGGAAGGCGTCGATCAGGAATCCGAAACGCGAGCGCGCTTCCTCATCCGTGATCCCCAGGGCGCGGAACATCCGCTGCTGTACTTCGGGCTGATTGATGCGGATCGAGCCGCCGCCGAGCTCGAGGCCGTTCAGCACCACGTCGTATGCGCGCGCGAGCAGTGTGCCGGGATCGCTTTCCAGCTTGTCGAGTTGGTCGAGCGCCGGCGACGTGAACGGATGATGCCGCGCGAAATAGCGCTGCGATTCGTCGTCCCACTCGAACAGCGGAAAGTCGGTGACCCAGAGAAAGTTCCAGCGCTCCTCGGGGATCAGTCGGCGTTCCTTCGCAATGCGGAGGCGAAGCTGGCCCAGGGTGTCGAGCACCTTCAGTGTCTTCCCCCCGATGATGAACGCCATGTCTTGATCGGTCGGACCCAGCACCCGCGCAACGCTTGCGCGGTCAGCATCGGTCAGATACTTCTTGATCGATGAACTGCCGCCCTCATCGAACTTGATCCAGACTCGCACCTCGGCGCCGAGCTTTTCAGCCGCTTCCGTCAGGTCATCGATTTGTTTCCGCGACATCGAAGCGCCGCCTGGAATGACGATGGCGCGGACGGTCTCGGTTCTCGCGGCGACCTGGAACGGTTCGAAGGCGATCGATCGCGCGACCTCAGTCATGTCGATCAACTCCATCCCGAAGCGCGTGTCCGGCCGGTCGATGCCGAAGCGGTCCATCGCCTCCTG
>DASPNA010000118.1:0-28324 GCA_035626775.1 Thermoanaerobaculia bacterium | reverse complement strand
CCGCCTGAGCCGTGTGGTGATTCTTACCTGAACCTGTACGAGACAGGTGGGCGCCCTACTCGTGCCGTTTTGGCTACCTTCTGAGGTCCGGCTTCTGGCCGGACGAAGGTGTGCACGCGACCCGAGACGCGAGCTACCCGGGATAAGAAGTACGGTTCAAGTGTTAGATCGAGCATCACGAACTCTGCAGGGACTCCGAAACAACTGTCACTACATCAGTTGCTCAGCCTACTACCTCGCTGAGGCGATCTGATATTTCCTCCGTTCTCTCGAGCCAGATTCCCGCGACATCCTGTCGCTGGCGCCTGAACCGGAAGAACTCGTCGGCTATGTTCAAAGCCGCCAGGATCGCGATTTTCGCTGGGTCGACGGTCGCAACCTGCGACGCCACTTCGCGCATCCTGGAATCGACAAACTGCGCAAGCTCCGCTAAATAGTCCTGGTCCCCGTCTCCGCGAACGTTGTACGTCTGACCAAAGATCTCGACCGTGGTCGAGTCGTGTTTCGCGTCCATCGGAAAAAGTTACCTGAAACGCGGCGGATTATAGCAGAGGCTCACTCGGCGCCGGTGAAGGTGGCGCCGGGTCTCCAGTCGATGAAGGTCGTGCCGTTGCTGCACACCCAGGCGATGGCGCTCATCTTGTCGCGAAGCTTCCCTTTGCCGGCTTCGATGCGAGTCCAGTCGCGGCTCGTGAATGCAGTACCTTCAATGAGATAGAAGCGCGACGGATCATCCGAGCCTTTGTGCGCGACCGTGAGTCGCTCGGTGGTGTCGGCGCTCGTGCGCATGACCAGCACGGTTCTTCCCTTCTCGCGTTTGTACGACGTGATCCTGCCGCTGTAAGAGGTGAGTTCGTTGCGATCGCACGACACTGCTGCCGGAGGCGCGAGACGACCGCCGCGCGACCGCGACGCGGACGTCGTGTCCGCCGGCTGTCCCTCTGCGAAATGCACCGTCTGGATGACCTCGGTCGGCAGCCCTGCTTCGTGCCATGCGGGGTAACCGCCGGTAAGGACAGCGACGCGGCGGTCATATTGCTGCGCGAGCAGCATCGCGGCCTCGAGGCTGACCTCCTCCGCTTTGCACGTGCAGTAAGCGACGATCAGTTTGTCTTCGGGCAGCTCGCCGACGCGCTGCGCGAGCAGACCGAGCGGAAGCCACGTCGCTCCTTTGATGTGGCCCAGCTCGTACGGAACGCTGCCGCGGACGTCGATAGCCACGGCCTCGCCTTTCTGCATCAGATCGTGCAGCTCTTGCGGATTCAGACGGGGAACGTCGGCCTTGGTGGTGATGGTGGTGGCGAGGATGAGCAGTGCGATGAGGTGCATAGATAAAGTGAGAGCGGCGGGTTCTCCCCGCCGCTCTGTATGGTAACGCGAAGGTGTGGATTACAGACCGCGGTACGTGGCCGACAGCGAGGTTGCGCGCGCGTCCTGGCCCGCCGTGAACTTGTACATGCAACCGTCGTCGGTGTAGTCCATGAAGTTTTCGATCGGATCGTTGCCCGGGTACTGCTTGGTCGTGCACGAGTTGCGGCTCGCCGGGCAGCCGAAGGTCGGCGACTTCGAAGCCGGGGTGTCGGCGACGAAATCGTTGTTCTTCGAGCAGCCGCCCTGGAACGTGTGGTAGAGGCCGAGCCAGTGGCCGACTTCATGCGTGGCCGTGTCGCCCTGGTTGTACGGCGAGAACGAGCCGCCCGGAACCGTGCGGCCGTCGCACACCACGCCATCCTTCTTCGGCTGGCTGGAGTAGCTGGACGGGAACGTGGCCCAGCCCAGTTCGCCGGTGCTCGGCTGGTTGAAATACATGTTGAGATCTTTCGCGCCGCCGACGCGCAGCGCGTTCTTCATCGAGGTCTCGGCGGTCGTGCCGTAGCCAGCGGTGAAGTACGTGTTGTTCGCGGTACGCGTGATGCCCGCGAGTGCGAAGCGGAACTTCGTGTTGTAGCCGCCAGTCAGGCCGCTGAACGAATCGTTCATCACGCGGATCTGGTTGGCGATCACGGTGTCGCTGATGTTGCCGGCGCCGGACGTGTTGGTGATGACATGCACGTAGACGTTGATCGTCGAGATCGCTTCAACGGCGAAGGCCGGGCGATCGCCGCGAAGAGCCGCCATTTCGGTCGCGGCCGCTTCAATGGCCTGCGCTTCGAATTCGCTCGGCTGATGGGTGGCGCAAGCACGCGGATGCGCGGCGCGGCCCAAATCGAGCGCGTGACCGGGGGAATCGACAACATCCTGCGCGAAAGCGCCGAGGGCAAAGACGAGGGTCAGGGCAACGATGAGGCTACGATGCATTAAGTTCTCTCCTGTCAGGTTTGCGGACAAACGTCGCGTCATGCGACCTGACGCCCCAAAAGCACCGACAGTGCCATGCCGCGCATCGTTGTAAGTTGTTGATTCTATTGAAAAGCGGGTTTTCAGACTGGGTCAGAAACTGGGCCTGTCACGGTTTGTTGACCCACCCGACTGACCCATTTGCGGCTCGGCGGGTCCATTTTTGCGGCACCATGATCCGGAGAAAATCGAAATGACCGAAAACAAGCAAACTGTCGAACGATACATGGACGGATTTCGCCGGTCGGACCACGAAAAGATCCTCGCCTGCCTCACCGACGACGTCGAATGGATCCTTCCGGGTGCCTTTCACCTGCACGGGAAACCGGCGTTCGACGCGGAGATCGAGAACCCCGCCTTCACCGGTTCACCGCAAGTCGCTGTGAACCGCCTGACCGAAGAAAACGACGTCGTCATCGCAGAGGGCGTGGTCCACGCGCGCCGCAACGACGGGACGCAATTGGTGCTGGCCATGTGCGACGTGTTCGAAATGCGCGATCACAGAATCCAGCGCCTGACGAGTTACCTCATGGAACTGAAATAGAGCTCAGACCGCGCCAGTATCCGCGGGATCGAGGCTCGCGTCTTCCGCCACATCGAGAACTTCGGGGAAGTCCGTAATGAAGCCGTCCGCCGGTATCTTTCTCAACGCCGTGTCGATTCGTTTCGACCAGACCCAGACCTGCATCTCGTGCGCGTGAGCCGCTTCGAGCAGCCGCGACGTCGCTCGATACCGGGAGCAGATGATGAAACTGGCGCACAGCCGTCGCGCCACGACGACCGGTGCCATGAGCGCGAACAACGGCAGGACGAATCCCTTCAACTCGCGCATGACCCGAGAAAACCCGACGATCAGGGCCGTACCGTTGATCCCCATCCGCCGCGCCTCCTCCAGGACGCGTGTGTCGAATGATGCGATCACGACGCGATCGCGGACACCAGCCTCCGTCGCGAGGTTCACTACTCGGTCCACCACGCCTCGCACCTTTACGTCGAGAAGGATCAGCCCGTCGCTCTTTTTCAAACTGCGGAGCGCATCCTTGAGCCGAAATACTCGAGCGTTGTGCTGCTTGATGTCCGAAAGCGACAGATGTTTGACCAGGTGAGAGGTATTCGGGAGACGCTCATCGTGAAAGACGATCAATTGATCGTCTTTCGTCAACTGAACGTCCAGTTCCACACCGTCCGCGCCCCGCTTCGCGGCGCGCATCAGAGCGCGCGCGGACGCCGCCGGCACGCCTGCAATGGCGCCACGATGGGCGATATTGAGACTGCCATCATGACTACCCGAGTCGTCACGTGGCTGAGTCACAAATGAAGGTCCTTGGGCAGCCTCGCTGAATCGTCTTGGCTACGCCCAATCCGGCGAAAATCAGGTAATAGGTCCATAGTTGGCGCGGGGCGATGACCGGTACGCTGACGAGCGTCAACAGCAGTACACCGGTCACAAGGTTGAACAGCACATGAGGACGGCGTGTTGCCCGGTCGACCGCGAAATAATTCCACGCGGCATTGAACAGGCACAGCAACGCATAGCTGCCGAGCCAGCGGCGGGTCGTCGCGATGTTCGTAGAGAACAAGTACATGAGCAAAATGCAACCCACGGTCGCAAAGGTCAGCATCCCTACGATCGAGTTGTTCTGGGCATGCACGCAGGAGTCGACGAACTGGCGGTTCGTCGTATGTGCCAGGGTCGACGACGCCAGCGTGAACGCCACCAGCAGAATCGGTATATGAACGTCCGGCTTGAGCAGCGTGTCGAATCGCACTTCCGGGGCGGATGAGAAGGGCTGGAGCACTTTGAAGAGCGTTGGGATCCCCACGATGAACAGCGGGTTGAACGTGGTCGCCAGTGTGTCCTTCAGCGCCATGCCTCAAGGATACACCCCGGCCCTCATTTTTTCGCTTTGGGTCGCTGGCGGACTTTGGGGGCCATGAGTGTGTAGCTTTCGCGCGCTAGGCTGGTGACGAGTTTCCATGGCACGCGTCGATCCGCCCACAGGCTGACCCACAGACCGCGGCCGTAAGGTGTCGCGAAGAAACGCGGATCCTCGAGGAGGATCTCACCCTGATCCCGATCGACTCGGAAAGCGATCGACGGCCGGCCCGTGATCACCTCATACGCAACAAACGTTTTCCCGCCGACACGAAAAGTCGGGTGACGCCAGGCTGCGACTTCGGTCGTATCGGGCAGCGCCGCGCAGATGGCGCGGAGACGCTGCAGGGAGCGATCATCGGTTTCGGTGGGTGCCATACTCGTATCATGTTGTCACGTACCGCTGGGAAAGGAAACGCCATGATCATCGGCGCACATTCGATCATTTACAGTCGCGATGCAGAAGCGGATCGCAAGTTCCTGCGGGACGTGCTGCAGTTTCCGAACGTCGACGTCAGCGATGAGTGGCTGATCTTCGGGTTGCCGCCCGCGGAAGACGACGTCGAGGCCTGCCCGGCGGCGGCAAGCTCGGTATCGATCAGCCGCGGCAAGCGCGTCCGGAGTCGGAGCCGATGAAGTGAGCGATTTGCAGGTCGGCACCTTTGTGGCCGTGGTGGTCATTGTGTTGCTGGTGAGCGCCGCCGCGCAGTTCCGATGGCTTGGCCACGGGACAATGCCCACAGTCGTAGTGTTCATCAGCGGCGTTGCCGTGATCGTGTTGCTCCGCGTTGGCGGGATCCCACCATCATGGTTCGCCGGACGGGCTACAGGATTTGCACTGGCAGCATCGTTGACCGCGGGCGCGTTTGTCGGTCGCGGTGCCGAGAAAGCATTTCGGCTGCCATTGTTCCTCGGGCTTGGCCTCGCTTTGTTGATTGCGAATATCGCACAGGCGATTAGGAACGTCCTGTAATCAATATCCGATTTTCGGACCGAGCGCGATTCTGCTGCGCACGTATGTGCCGATGCCATGCGCCAATAATTCATTGCGCGGCCCATACAATTGCGCTTCGGCCAGCGTCTGACGCCCACCCGCTTTGATCGTTCGCCCTTTCGCCAGAAGCCGTCCCTCGGATACCGGCTGCAGCAAATGGATCGTGAAGTTTGCCGTGAGCACAAACGCGTCGATCACAAGTGAGTTCGCGGAAGTAGTCGGCATCGTCGAGCAGCTTGAAGTACACCGAGCCGTGAACCGCGTGCGCGGCGTGATGAAAGTCGGGCCGCGCGTCCACCTCGATCTCGCAGATCCCGTTACCGATGCGGATCGCCGGCTTGTAATACGCGTTCGTCGGCGCCGTCAGGTACAGCTTCTCGAGCCTGCGCCAATGCTCTGCGGTATCGTCCATCGTGCGCAGTCTATCGATGAAACGGCCAGGCCGCGAGCAGTGCTTCCTGCGTTCCGTCGTAACGATCGCGATCCAACGTCACACCGGCCGTTTGCAGCGGCGTCGGCGACGTTCCATCGGTGAACTGCCACAGCGTATAAGAATTGAATGCCGGTGGCATCGTCGGTTGCGCTGCTGAAACGTATTCAGCGATCCACAATGCGCAGCGGCTGAGCGGCGACGTCGACGAGACCGCCGTCAGCAGGTTGCTGCCATAGATCAGCGGCAGGTAACCATATTGCTGCTCGAACTGCGTCACGAACTCCTCGGCCTGCTGCTGCGACATCTGATTCCCATCGTTCAGCTCATAATCGAGCGCGACGAGGTCGCCGGCCTCCGGTTGCGCGGTCGCGATGAAGTTCTGGTACTGCTGTCCGACGTCCGCGGCGGTCCCGAAGTGGTACGCGCCCCATCGCAATCCGAGCTGCTGCGCCCCGGCCCTGCGCGTCGCATAAAGCGGATCCTGAAACGTCGCCCCTTCGGTGGCCTTATGGATGATGGCCACGATCCCTGCCGCTTTCGCCGCCGACAGGTCGATCTCATTGTTGTGATTGATGTCGATGATTCCGTCGAACATTACAGCACCTTCTCGATGGAAAGCGTTTCGCCCTGCTTGCGGACGAGGACCTCACACTTCCCCACCCGATACTCCACAATGAGATCGCGTACGACCACGCGATCCGTTCCGTCGTAACGGGTGAAATTGAGCCTTTCGCCGTCCTGGAAAACGACGAGCAACGGACCGTGGCCGACATCGATGTAGCCAAGGTCGCGGAAAATGCGATCGGCGGCGTCGCGCGGCATTCCGCGCGAGATCAACTCTTCGGCGTTCACGCGACGGTGCGGAAAAAAGATCAGCCAGTACCCCTTGGCCGGGGCTGCAACGGGCACGTACGACACGCGTTCTTCGGAAAAACCCGAACCCGCCGCGAGACGGTCCGCCGCGGCCTCGATGCCGAACCGCAGCTTGATCGCGTTGTCGGAACAGCCGGTTTGCAACAGGAGAACTGCGGAGAGGATGCACGCGCCATATTTCATGAGCTAACCGCACCATGGTACGCCTCCCTGATCCACGTCTCGTATCCCTCCTGTCTCGAAAGAGACAGACACTTTCGGGACTGCCGAGGGGAGGACGAAAGTTGCGAAGAGGACGGTTGTGTTTACGCTCAGTTACCGCCTAGAGTAACGATCGCTTCATGGCTGCTCCGGCTCCTCGTCTCGACTGGCAGTTTCAGCTCCTCGATCTTCAGCGGAGCCGCCCGGCTCCCACCCTGGTTCCTCCTCCACCTCCGGTGGAACCAGGCGAGAGCGCGGCCATGCGCGACCTCCGCGCGACCCTCGCGCCGTCCGTCGCCGCGCGAGTCCGCAGCGGCGCCGAGCTCCTCCGCCGCGCCGCCAACAGCGGCCAGACCACATTCCTCCCCACTACTCTCGACGCACTCGACGCTCTCCTCGGCGGCGGTCTGCATCGCGGCAAGCTGATCGAGCTCGCCTCGCGCCACGCGTCAGGACGATTCTCGATCGTGCTTTCGACGCTCGCCTCCGCAACATCGATGGGTGAAGCGGCCGCGCTGATCGACCTCGGCGATCACTTCGATCCGCAGCTCGCCGAGAAGAATGGAGTGGATCTGAGGCGCTTGTTGTGGGTGCGGCCGCGTACGGTCAAAGAAGCGGTGATGAGCGCCGAGATGGTCACCGCGACCGGCTTCCAGCTCGTCATCGTCGACCTCGGACTGCATCCGCTGCGCGGACGTCGCGCGCCCGATGCCGCGTGGGTGCGTCTCGCGCGCACCGCGGAATCGCACGGCACCGCGATGCTCGTGTCGTCGCCGTATCCGATGACCGGCACCGCATGCGAAGCGGTGGTGAAAGGCTCCGTCGCGCACGCGAAGTGGATCGGCCGCAGCCGCGACAAGGCGCCGCGACTGCTCGAGAGCATCGACGTCTCGCTCACGCTCGAAAAACATCGCCACCTCAAACCGGGCGCGTCGGCCAGCGTCACGTTCCGCGTGCCGGAGTCGTTGCCATGACGCGCATCGCCTGTTTCCTCGTGCCGATGTTTCCGCTCGCGGCACGGCTCCGCAGCGAGCCCGATCTGCTGCAGGAAGCGCTGGCCATCGTCGACGGCAACGCGCAGAACGCGCACATCATCGCGGCCACGCGTCGCGCGCGTACGAAAGGAATCCTGCCCGGCCTGTCGCTCGCGCAGGCGCGCTCGATCGTGCCGAAGCTCATCGCGCGCGCACGCGACACCGAATGCGAGCGCACCGCGCAGGAAGCGTTGTTCGAAGTGGCCGAGACGTTCTCGCCGCGCGTGGAAGACGCCGGCGAAGGCGTGGTGTACGTCGACGTCACCGGCATGTCGCGTCACTTCAAGAATGATGAGGCCGAGCTCGCGCGTGCCGCAATCCATTCGTGCGAGAAGATGGGACTCCCCGCACGCGTCGGCCTGGCCGCCAGCAAGCTCGCCGCGCGCGTCGCCGCGGAGTTGCCGCAGTCGCCGACCATCGTCGAGCCGGGAAAGGAATCGGAGTTCCTCGCGCCGCTGCCGCTCGCCCGACTGACGCCGGAGCTCGACGCCGCGACCACGTTGCGGCGCTGGGGCATCACCTCCATCGGCGAGCTGGCCGGCCTTCCCGAAAGCGAAGTCGCCAGCCGTCTCGGCGAGCTCGGACGCGAGCTGCACTACGCCGCGCGCGGCATCGACCCGCGCCCGCTCATCCCTCGCCCGCTGCCGCCCGATTTCCGCGAAGGGATGGAGCTCGAGTGGCCGCTCGTCGCGCTCGAGCCGTTCCTCTTCATCGCCAACACCGCACTCGATCGCCTCAGTCAGCGGATGGAAATGCAGGGCTTCGCATGCAAGCGGATCGAGCTGACGCTGACGTTGGAGCCGGATGGCTACTACTCGCGCGCGATCGACCTGCCGGCGCCGACGCGCGACGTGAAGACGATGCTCACCCTGCTCCGTCTCGACCTCGAGAAGACTCCTCCGGGCGCGCCGGTGATCGGCTTCACGCTCGTCGCCCATCCCGATCGCCCGCGCCGTGCGCAGCTCTCGCTTTTCGGACCGACGGCGCTGTCGCCCGAGAAAGTCGCCACGACGATCGCGCGTCTGGTGTCCCTGCTCGGCGAAGATCGCGTCGGCATGGCCATGCCGGTCGATGGACATCTGCCCGAGCGCTACGACATCGGCGATTACGCGCCGCCACCGCCGCCCGACGCGCGCCGCAAGCCGCAGAAGAGCCGTGGGCTGCTCGCGGTGCGCGTGTTCCGTCCGCCCGTCGCGGTGGAGGTGATCACGCTTGGGAACGATGGCGAGACGCGCATCACCGCCATCAACGGTGAAGGCGATGTCTCCGGCCCCGTGCGCGTGTCATCAGGACCGTGGCGCGTCGAGGATGGCTGGTGGAGCGACGCCCCCGCCGCGCGCGAGTACTGGGACGTCGAGCTCGAACGCGGCGGGATCTATCGCGTGTATCAGTCGGCGACGTCGTCGGAATGGTTCGTCGATGCGCGATATGACTGAACGGGCTAACATCCGAGCCCGAATGACAGTTTTCCTCTTCATCGCGGTCCTGGCCGGAATCGCCGTCGCACTGCAGGGGCAGTTCATGGGCACGATGACGCGCGCCGTGGGAACGGGAACGAGCGTGCTGATCACGTACGGCATCGGCGCGCTCGTCGCCGTCGTCGTCTGGCTCACACGACGCGATCCCGCCGTGCCGATCCGCGACGTGCCGTGGTACGCATGGTCCGCCGGCATCCTCGGCCTGGTCATCGTCGGCGGCATTGGCTTCGCCACGCCGCGCCTCGGGCTGTCGCGCACGATCGTCATCACGATCGCCGCGCAACTCGCCGCCGCGATCGTGATCGATCACTTCGGCTGGTTCGGCGCGCAACAACGTGCATTCGATGTCATGCGCGGCGCCGGCATGGCGCTGACCATCATCGGTGCGTGGCTTGTGGTGCGATGACGGACCGGAGGCCGTCTATCGCATGAACGCCTCGATGTCCGCGGCCGAGCGCGGCGACTTTGACAGCAACCGTGGCTCGCCGCTCGTGATCAACAAGTCATCCTCGATGCGCACGCCGATTCCTTCATAACGCACGAGTGCGGCGTCGACGCCTTTCCGTTCATCCGCGTTCAACTTTGCGTACCACGGACTGGCGGTGATGTCGGCGCGGCGCACGTAAATCCCCGGCTCGTTCGTGACCACCATCCCTGCCTCGAACGGCCGCAGCCGGTCGTACACATCGTGCACTTGCAATCCGATCGGATGGCCGACGCCGTGGCGGAAATAGAGGCGCACCTGGTCGGTCTCGTTGCGCGTGATGAGGCCGAGCTTCAGCAGCTCTTCGCCGAGGACTTCTTCGGTGCGCGTGTTGACTTTGGAGAACGACGAGCCGGGACGCATCAGCTTCATGCTCTCGTTCTGCGCGCGCAGCACCGCATCGTGGATCGCGCGCTGCTCGGGAGAGAACGTGCCGTCGGCCGGAATCGTGCGCGTGATGTCAGCCGTGTAGCCGTCCACTTCCGCGCCGATGTCCATCAGCACGAGACCGTCGCGCACGATCGGCGCGTCGTTGACCTCGTAATGGAGGATGGTGGCGTTGCGGCCCGAGGCGACGATCGACGGAAAGCCCCAGCCGTCCGCGCCGCGATCGCGATACGTGAACTCGATCGTCGCCTGCAATTGATATTCGTGCGTCGCGGTGCGCACGCGCTGCATGGCCGCGCGATGCGCTTCATCGGTCACGTCGATCGCGCGCTGCAGCAGCGCGAGCTCCGCGGCGCTCTTCACTTCGCGCAATCGGAGCAGTTCCGGAGTCGCGTCGCGGAACTGCAGCTCCGGATAGTCAGTGCGCAGGCGCGTGAGCAGCGCCTTCACCGGTGCCGCAGTCGCGGCGCGGTCGCCGAGGAGGAGCCAGACGGTGGCGCGGCCGTCGCGTTGGATGGTGCGGAAATTCGGAAAGCCGGGACCGCGGAACGCGCGGTACTCCATGCTCGGGCCCCACGCCTTCCCGCCGAAGAGCGCGAGCAGGAACGCGTCGAAGCGATCGTAAGGACTGATGTTGGCGACGCCGCTGCGCGCCTTCACCTGCTCGGTCGTCGGGATCGGCCCCGTCCACAGTTCCGCGGACGCGTCGAACGGGCGCGTAAAGATCATGTCGCGCCACTGCGGCTCGGATGGCAGGATCACCAGCGCCGTCTGCCGCTCGTCGATGCCGGTCAGATACTTCAGGTTGTCGTCCTGACGGAAGGGCCATTCCACGTCACCGTTGCGCGTGACCGGCTCGGGCGACAGCGCGATGAAGACGCCGTTCGGACCGATGACGCGCGCAAGCTCATCGCGGCGAGACTGATATTCGGACGGCGCGATGGTCTGGGCGAATAGTGCCTGTGGGAACAGCAGCAGTGCGAGCAGAAGACAGAAGATCGCTTTCATGACGGGCACAGCATAAAACGAGTTCCTCGGGTTCCTCGGGTCCCTCGGGTTCCTCGGGGGGAGGAACGCCAAAACCCTCCGAGGTACTCCGAGGTACCCGAGGAACCCGAGGAACCCGAGGTACCCGAGGTACCCGAGGAACCCGAGGAACCCGAGGTACTCCGAGGTACTCCGAGGTACTCCGAGGTACCCGAGGAACCCGAGGAACCCGAGGAACCCGAGGAACCCGAGGAACCCGAGGAACCCGAGGAACCCGTCTGGCGGGAAATCAGCAAACGTCGCGAGCGGGATGGTGGCGAACGAGGCAGCGACGCGGGTTCCCGCGCTGGTCGTGGGCAACGGCCTGTCCGCCCTCGGCGTCATGCGCAGTTTCGGCCGCGCGCGCATTCCGTTCTACAACCTCAACGCGCAGCATGACTATGTCGCGTCGTCGCGGTGGTACCGGCCTGTACCCGCCGGTCTCGACGATGGGGAACCGCTCGCGGATGGCTTGCGGCGATTGCCGCTCGAGCGCGCGGTGTTGTTCACGACCAGCGACGATCGCGTGCGCGAAGTGTCGATGCTCGATGCGACACTCGCGGCACGCTTTCCGTCATCAATCTCCTCTCCCGCGACGATCGATGCGCTGCTCGACAAGCTCGCATTCGCGCGATTGCTGGTCGCGCACGACGTGCCCCATCCGCGCACGTTCGAGCTGATCGACGAGCGCGATCTCGCCGTGGTGCCGGACGACGTCTTCCCGAGCTGTTTTCTCAAGCCGCGGCATTCGCTCGCGTTCAATCGCCACTACAAGACCAAGGGCGTGCGCGTGACGTCGCGCGACGAAGCGCGCGATCGCTTCCGGCAGATTCGCGCCGACGGCTTCGACGTCATCCTGCAGGAGTACATCCCCGGCGACGCGAGCGCGCACTATTTCCTCGATGGCTTCATCGATCGCAACGGCAACGTATGCGGCATGTTCGCGCGGCGGCGTATCCGGATGTATCCGGCGCTCTTCGGCAACAGCTCGTCGATGATCAGCGTCGGCGTTGGCGAGGTGACTGACGCGGTCCGCGACGTCGAGCGGTTGCTCCTCGGCATCGGCTATCGCGGCATCTTCTCGGCGGAGCTCAAGCGCGATCCGCGCGATGGCGTCTTCAAACTGCTCGAGGTCAACTGCCGGCCGTGGTGGTTCAACGGCTTCGCCGCCGATTGCGGAGTGGACGTGACGCTGATGGCGTACAACGATGCGCTCGCGTTGCCGGTCGACCGGGTGACGCGCTATCGCGAAGGCGCGAAACTGATCTCGTCGTTCAACGACCTGCGCGCGTGCCGCCAGTCGCGTGCGCGGTTGCTGCCGGCGTTCCGGTTCTGGCTCGGCGCGCGCGATGCGATGTTCAGCGGCGACGATCCGCTGCCGTTCTTTCGATACGCGACGGAACAGGTGATGCGCATCGCGAAGGGGCTCGTTCGGCGCGTCGTGCGATGATTCGCACGTGCGGTTCTCGATCCTCGCCCTGACGCTTACGCTCTCCATGCCGGCCGTCGCGCAGGTCACGATCAGCGTCGACGCCGGCGCCAACCGCCGCGACATCGATCCGCGTATCTACGGTGTCGCCTTCGCCAGCACGCCCGAGCTCCTCGACCTCGGCGCCACGCTCAATCGCTGGGGCGGCAACGCGATGAGCCGCTACAACTGGCAGTTCAGCACCGCCAATCGCGCCAAGGACTACTACTTCGAGAACATCCCGGACACCGTGTCGTCCGGCGACGGCTCCAACGGCAAGTCGGCGGACGATTTCATCGATGCCACGTTCGCCGGCGGCGCGGAGCCGGTGATGACCATTCCGATGATGGGTCTTCTACCGAAAGATCGCTCGATCCGCTGCGGCTACTTGATCTCGAAATATGGTCCGCAGCAGGACGCTGATTTCGAGTGGCGGCCCGATTGCGGCAACGGCCGCTACGCCGCGAACCCACACGACCGGATGCTGCACGTCAACGATCCCTTCGATACGAGCGCCGTTTATCCGGCCAGCCATCAGACTGACTGGATCGAGCACTTGATCGCGACGCACGGTTCCGCGGCGAACGGCGGCGTGCGTTATTACTCGCTCGACAATGAGCCGAGCCTCTGGAGCGCCGATCACTGGGACGTGCATCCGGACGGCTCCACGTACGACGAGGTATGGGCGAAGATGGCCGAATACGGCGCCGCGATCCGCGCCACCGATCCGAATGCGGTGATCACCGGCGTCGAGGAATGGGGCTGGTCGGGCTACTTCATGAGCGGCCGCGATCAGGAGGACTTCCCCGACGGCACCGATCGCGCCAATCACGGCGGCATCGGCTATACGGAGTGGCTGCTGCAGCAGGCCGCGGCGTACGAGCAGGCCAACGGCATACGCATCATGGACGTGCTCGCGCTGCATTTCTATCCGCAGAGCGGAGAATTCAGCAACGACATTTCGGAAGCCCAGCAACTCCGGCGCAATCGCTCCACGCGTGCTTTATGGGATCCGGCCTATGTCGATGAGTCGTGGATCTCCTGTTGCGAAGGCGGAATCGTGAAGCTCATCCCGCGACTGCGCCAATGGGCGGACGACAATTATCCCGGTACGCAGATCGCAATTACCGAGTACAACTGGGGCGCTGAAAGCCACATCAATGGCGGCACCGCACAAGCCGATATCCTCGGTATTTTCGGACGCGAAGGCCTGGACATGGCCACGCGCTGGACGACGCCGACCGCGACGTCGCACGCATACAAAGCGTTCAAGATGTATCGCAATTACGACGGGAACCAGTCCCGCTTCGGCAACGTCAGCGTGAGTGCGACCGGTCCGAATCCCGACAACGTTTCGGCATTCGCCGCACACCGCACGGCGGACGATCAATTGACGGTGATGATCATCGCCAAGGTCTTGACCGGCACTACGCCCGTCACGGTGAACCTCGCGAATTTCCCGGCGTCGGGAGCGGCGCAACGGTGGCAGCTCGATTCCGCGAATGCGATCACGCAACTCGCGAATGTCGCATTGTCCGGCTCCTCGCTATCGCTCACCGTGCCGGCGCAGAGCATTACGCTGCTGGTGATCCCCGGCATCACGCTCAGCGCGCCGACGGGAGTCGTCGCCACCGCCACGACCACGTCCACCGCCACAATCAATTGGTCGCCTGTCGCGAACGCCACCTTCTACAGTGTCTACCGCAGCTCCGGCAACGACACCTTCGCGTTGCGCGGGACGACCGCAGCGACGACGTTCAGCGAAACATCGCTCACCGCAAACAAGACGTATCTCTACAAAGTGGTCGCTACGGCCGGCGTCATCTCGTCGCCCTTCAGTGCCATCGACCCCGCCACGACCATCATGTTCACCGACGACCCCCTGGTCGCGGGCACGCGCGCGAAAGCAGCACACATCACCGAACTGCGCGCCGCCGTCGACGCCATGCGCGCCGCCGCCGGCCTCGTCGGCGAGCACCCACCCTTCACCAACCCGGTACTCTCCGCCGGTACGTCGATCAAAGCGGTTCACATCCAAGAGCTCCGCACAGCCATGGACCAGGCCCGCGCCGCCATCGGCCTCAGCGCTCTCGCGTACACCGATCCGACGCTTACCGCCGGAACCACGAAGGTGAAAGCGGCGCATGTGACGGATCTACGCAATGGCGTGAAGTGAGCGGTGACCGCGTCGCATGCCACAATGTCCGCATCCTCTTGTACCCCGCGTGCCATTGACGCGCGGGGCGGCCTGTATCAGCGCGTCTCGTTGGGCGTGTGGTCCTCCTCGGCATCCCGGACTACGAGCTCAGTGCCGGTGCGTTCCGCGATTTCGCGCGCGCGTTGCGCGGCACGCGTGAGCGCTTTCGGTACGGCCTGCATGTCGGCGTCCGGGTAAGTGCGAAACCTGCTCTTCAGGTGCACTTTGCTCACGGTTTCTTCCTTCCTCGATCAGTCGCCACCTCGCACCGCTGTTATCGATCCACTGCCAGTAATCGACGAGATTCCGGTACATCTCCAGGAAGTGTGACCCGCCAGCGTTGTCTCGAATGCAAAACTGCGCCCTTCCGCTGCGTTGCGGTCGATCTCTTCGAGCATCGACCTGCCCGCGCGAATCGCCACGGCGTCAGGCTGAAACGGCGGGAGGCCGGCCGCGATGAGATCGGCATTGATGAAGAGCGGAAGGCCGGCTTCGAATGGCAGAAACTCCTGCGCGAATGTCGTCTTGCCGGCGCCCGTTCGGGCCGGCGATGATCACGATTCGTTTCTGTTCTGCGCTCATGACCACCCACCCGAACTGCCGCCCCCACCCGACTCGCCTCCCCCGCCGCTGAAGTCGCCGCCGCCGGCTGATTCGCCAGTATCGCCGGTTTCAGTCTCGACAGACGAGACGGTCGACGTGCCGTAATCGCTCGGCGCGCTTTCCCCGCCGCCTCCGGCCGCGGACGCGTTATGTGGCGGATGTTTCACGGCGCGTCGATCCGCAAGTGCGTCGACGAACAACCGCAGAAACGACCAGGCGATGAACCCGACGGTCCCGGCGAAGAAGGCCCAGAAGATGATGTCGAGAATGCGCATCGATCTCGGGAACGTGCTCCGGATGACCGGTCGACACGTCGCGCCGGCAGTTTACGCCTGCCCCACTTCGCGTAGATCTTTGCCTCCCGAATACATCCGCGAAAGAATCTTCCGCGACATGGCCGGACGCAAACCGACTCGCGATCTCGACGCGCTCGCGCATGGCGTTCCGCTCTCCATGGAGTACGACCACATCCCCTATGTCCACGAACAATGGGGCGGCACGTACAAGATCGAGCCGGAGCCCGAGCCGCCGAAGCTGCGCAAGACGAAGAAAGTCACGAGCGAGCGGCCGTACGCGGAGATGCGCGCGGCTTCCGCGTTTTCCTTTCTCGACAGCGCCGCCTTACCCGAGGACCTGATCTACATCGCGGCGCAGCGCGAGTTGCCGGCCATGGCGCTCATCGACACGAACGGCGTCTACGGCGCGCCGCGCTTCTACGGCGCGGCGAAGAAGGCCGGCGTGAAGGCATTGGTCGGATCCGAGCTCGTCCTCGACGACAACAATCGCCTCACCGTCCTCGTCGAGAATCGCGCCGGCTACAAAAACCTCTGCCGCCTCCTCACCGCGGGCGCGCTCGCGCATCCCAAAGGCGAAGCGCGCTACGACTGGAAACTCATCGAACAGCATGCCGAAGGACTGCGCTGCCTCACGCGCGCCGGCGAAGCGACAGTGCACAAGATCAGTGGCATCTTCCAGGGCCGCACGCACCTCGAATTACAGCGTCATTTCCGCCGCGATGAAGAACATCACAACGTTCGCCTGGTCGATCTCGCCCGCCGCCTGCGTCTACCTCTCGTAGCGACGAATGGCGTTCGCTATGGCCGCGCCGAGGATAAGGAACTGCACGATGTGCTGACCTGCATCCGCGAGGGCCGCAACGTCGACAACGCCGGCCGACTCCTCGGCCACAACCGCGAGCGCCACATCAAGACCGCCGCCGAGATGAACCGCCTCTTCGCCGATCTGCCGGAGGCCATCGACGGCGCGTGGGAACTCGCCAACACACTCGAGTTCACCCTCAAAGACCTCGGCTACCAGTTCCCCGACTATCCGCTTCCGCCCGGCGAAACGAACGACTCGTTCCTCCGCAAGATGACGTGGAACGCCGCGATGGCGCGCTTCCGCCCGCTGACCGCGAAAGCGCAAGCGCAGCTCGAGAAAGAGCTGAACATGATCGCGAAGCTCGAGCTGGCGGGCTACTTCCTCATCGTGTGGGACATCGTGCAGTTCTGCCAGCGCGAGAAGATCCTCGTGCAGGGCCGCGGCTCAGCCGCGAACAGCGCGGTTTGTTATGCGCTCGGCATCACCGCCGTCGATCCGGTGCGCATGGAGCTGCTGTTCGAACGCTTCCTCTCCGAGGAGCGCGGCGAGTGGCCGGACATCGACCTCGATCTGCCGTCGGGCGAGCAGCGCGAGAAAGTCATCCAGCACGTTTACGCAAAGTACGGCAAGCACGGCGCGGCCATGACGGCGAACGTCATCACCTACCGCGATCGCTCCGCCGCGCGCGAAGTCGGCAAAGCGCTCGGCTTCTCACTCGAGCAGGCCGACAAGCTTTCGAAGACGGTGAGCACGTGGAACTTCGGGGAGATCCGCGAAAAGATCGAGAGCCTGCCGCTGCAGCTCGCGCAAAGCGGGTTCGACGCGGACGATCTGCGCGTGCAGCATTTCATGCGCCTCTACCTGCAGATTCAGAATCTCCCGCGTCACCTCGGCCAGCACTCCGGCGGCATGGTGCTGGCCAAAGGACGCCTCGACGAAGTGGTGCCGCTCGAGCCGGCGTCGATGCCCGGCCGCGTCGTCATTCAATGGGACAAGGAAGACTGCGCCGACCTCGGCCTCATCAAAGTCGACCTCCTCGGCCTGGGCATGCTCGCGGCGCTCGAAGAAGCGATCCCGATCATCCGCACGTGCGAGGGAAAGGAAGTCGACCTCGCGCACCTGCCGCAGGACGATCCGCTCGTTTACAAGATGCTCAACGAAGCGGACACGATCGGCATGTTCCAGGTGGAGAGCCGCGCGCAGATGGCGTCGCTGCCGCGCAACGCGCCGGAGTGTTTTTACGACATCGTCGTGCAGGTGGCGATCATCCGCCCCGGGCCGATCGTCGGCGGCATGATCAAACCGTTCTTCGACCGGCGACAGAAGAAAGTGCCGGTCGAATATCCGCATCCCTGTCTCGAGCCGATCCTCAAACGCACGCTCGGCGTGCCGCTGTTCCAGGAGCAGCTCCTGCGCATTGCCATGGTCGCGGCGAACTTCACGGGCGGCGAGGCCGAGGAGTTGCGGCGGGCGATGGGATTCAAGCGCTCGATGGAGCGGATGCAGGAGATCGAGCAGCGCCTGCGCGCCGGCATGACCAAGAACGGGATCGGTCTCGAAGCGCAGGATCAGATCGTCAAGTCGATCACCTCATTTGCGCTGTATGGATTTCCGGAGTCGCACGCGGCGAGCTTCGCGCTCATCGCATACGCGAGCGCGTACATCAAGGCGCGGCATCCGGCGGCGTTCTACATCGCGCTGCTCAACGCGTGGCCGATGGGGTTCTATCATCCCGCGACGCTGATCAAGGACGCGCAGCGCCACGACGTGAAAGTGTTGCCGGTCGACGTCAACGCCTCCGGCTGGCTGTGCCGCTGGGAAAAAGGAGCAGTACGGCTCGGCTTCAAGTTCGTCAAAGGACTGCGCGCGGAAGGCGGGCAGCGCGTGGAGGCGGCGCAGCCGTTTGCATCCGCCGACGATCTCGCGCGGCGCGCGCGTTTACGCGACGATCAACTGACGAAGCTCGCATACGCCGGTGCGATGGCTTCGCTCGGACTGACACGGCGCGCCGCGTTGTGGCAGGCGTCGTACGCGGCCAGGCAGGCCGGCGAGTTGTTCGATCAGGGCAGCACGTCGCGCTCGTCGCCGCTTCCCGAAATGTCGAGCATCGAAAACACGATGGCCGACTACAACGCTACCGGGGAGATGTCTGACCACGACAGCACGGCGCGGTCCTGTCCCCTGCCCGAAATGTCGAGCATCGAAAACACGATGGCCGACTACAACGCCATGGAGCTGACCACGGGCAAACACCTGCTCGAGCATTTCCGCCCGCATCTGCGCAGGAGCGGCGTGTTGTCCGCGACCGAATTGCAGAAGGTGCCGAACGGCAGCCGCGTCGTGACCGCCGGTGCGGTGATCGTGCGCCAGCGGCCCGGCACCGCGAAAGGATTCGTCTTCCTCACGCTCGAGGACGAGACCGGGCTGTCGCAGGCGATCGTCACGCCGCAACTCTTCGCCGACGAACGCGCAACGATCCTCAGCAACTCGGGATTAGTGGTCGAGGGGGTCGTGCAGAACCAGGAAGGACAGCCGTCCGTACGCGCGGAAAGATTCTGGCCGCTCGAAGGAGTCGACAACGTGAGCAGCCACGACTTTCACTGAAGCAACGCGCTCAGCCCGTTCAGGTTCCAGGTGTCCCAGCCCTCGACGACCTTGCCGTCTTCGACGACGAGCCACGTCGTGCCGCGCACGTCGATGTTCCGGTTCGTGGCCTTGAGGCCGAAGCCTTCGCCGCCGTGCGTCCCGTACGCGTGCCAACGCACCGCGGCGCGCTTGCCGTCAGGGCTGGAGAGGATGTCCTCGATCTCGAGGCGCACGTCCGGCAGCGCGCTGAGAATCGCGACGCGCGTTCCACACTTCCTCGAACCACCGCCGTCCGATCTCGCGTGCATCCGGAAAGACTTTCATGTACGCCTCCGTGAAGATCCGGAGGCGGGCTCTCAGCCCGCCACTTTCGACGGGCGGACAGCCCGTCGCTCCAGAATACAATCTTCCTGATGAGCACGAATCCTCTCGTTCCCGTGCCGGTCGTTGAAACGGCGGAGGAATCGGCGGCGCCGCAGCCGAAGCGGCTCTCGTGGGAAGAGCTCGCGGCATACGTGATCATCGGCGCCGCGCTGCTGTTCATCCTCATGCAGCACCTCGCTGCCGCTCTGATCGCGGGGCTGACGCTCTACCTCTTCCTCGATCGCGTCTCGCAGCGCTTTCAGGGACGCATGTCGCACGGCGTGGTGCGCCCGCTCGCGCTGATCGTGGTGAGCAGTGCGGCCGTGGCGCTGCTCAGCGCGGCCGTCGCATTGATGGCGATGATGCTTCGCCGCGGCGCCGGCAACGTGCCCGAGATGATGGAGCAGATGGCCGAGATCCTCGGCTCCGTCCGGCTCTGGCTGGGCGGTCTCGGACGGCAGTTCATCCCGGAAGTGATGACCGACGCGGAAGACTTCAAGCTCATGATGCAGACGTGGCTGAAGACGCACGCGCAGACCATCCGCGCCGGCGGCCTCTGGCTGGGCATCGGGCTGGTGCACATGATCATGGGCGGCCTGCTGGCGGTCCTGGTCTTCTTCCGCCACGTCACGCATCACGACGAAGCGAACCGCGGACCGCTGGCGCGTCACCTCGTCGAAAAGGTCGATCGCCTCGCGCACGCGTTCGGCCGCGTGGCCATGGCCCAGGTGAAGATCTCGCTGGTCAACACGACGCTCACCGGTCTTTATCTGCTGGTGGTGCTGCCGCTGTTCGGGATCCGCGTCCCGTTCGCGACGACGCTGGTCGTGATCACGTTCCTCTGCGGCCTGATCCCGGTGCTCGGGAACCTGATCTCGAACACGGTCATCACCATCCTCTCGATGGGCGTGTCCATCGGCACCGCGGTCGCGTCGCTGACGTATCTGGTGTTCATCCACAAGCTCGAGTACCTGATCAACTCGCGCATCGTCGGCGGCGAGACGGACTCGCAGGCGTGGGAGATCCTCCTGGCGATCATCATCGGCGAGGCCGCATTCGGCATCGGCGGCATCGTGCTCGCGCCGATCATCTACGCGTTCATCAAGCGCGAGCTGCGCGACCGCGCGCTCGTGTGAGCCACGACCGATGCATAATGATCCGCAGAGGTCCGAAATGGCTCCAGTGGTGAAATGGGCGGCAGCGGTGTGCGCGGCGGCGATTCCGCTGTTCGCGGCAGCACAGGAAGCGCGCGGGATTTCCGGTTCTGTCTACGACGACCCGGCCGCGCTCGCGGTGCGTCAGAACTTCGTCCCGGTCGGCGGCGTCACCGTGAAGCTCTATCGCGATGGCGGCGACCGCACGCCTTCCGCCGACGACATCATCGTCGCCACGACCACCACCACGGCGTCCGGTGCCTACACCTTCCCCCAGACGCGCAGCGCCGATTACTGGGTGGCCATCGACTCACGCACGGTCCGGCCGCGTACCGATACGTGGGCCGAGCAGACGTTCGGGCCGGCGGGATCGCTGTGCGTGCGTCACGACGGCACAGCGCAACCGAACTACTTCGAAGGCGCATGCGTCGGCGGAAAGACCTCCGGATCGGATGACGCATCTTCGCTGGCGACGTCCGAGCACATCGCGCTCGTGAGCGCTTCCGAGTCGCGCGCGAACGTCGATTTCGCGTTCAGCTTCAACGCCGTCACATCCGTCGCGGATGGCGATCGCGTGCAGGGCTCGCTGCGCCAGTTCGTCCGCAACGCGAACGCGATCAACGGCGCAAATCACATGCGCTTCGTTCCGGTCACACCCGCGCCTGAACAGCGCGATCCGATCATGGGCGTACCGACGCGCTGGTGGGTGATCGCTCTCGGGTCGCCGCTGCCGGAGCTGACCGACGAAGGCACCCTGATCGACGGCACGGCGCATCACCTCCTCTCCCCCGCCTCCGTCACCAACATCCATCCCGGGCGGCTCGGTGAAGCGCCGACCATTCAGCCGCAGGACCGAACCGCCCCGCTCATCGAGAAGGTGGAGCTGGAAGTCACCGTCGCGGGCGGCGACGGCATCGTCTGCGCCGCGCGTTGCGCCGTTCGCGCGCTGGCGATGCATGGCGCGGCGACTGGCGTCATCGCGCGCGGCGATGCACGCATCGAGCACGTGATGATCGGCGCGTCGCCCGACGGCGTACCCGCGCCCGTCGGAAGCAACATCGGCGTGCAGCTCGAGAAAGGCGTCACGACCGCGCAGCATCTGCTCGTCACGATGCAGTCGCGCGCGGGCATCATCGTCGCACCCGGCGCGCGCCTCGACGGCGAACGGCTCGACGTGAACCGCTGCGGCGAACCGCAGAGCGGCGGCGGCATCGTGCTCCTCTCCGACGGATCGTCGATCAAGAGCTCGATCATCTCCGCCAATCCTGGCGCCGGCATCATCCTCGGCTCGCTCGATGGCGCGACGCCGGCGCATGCGAACACGATCGACGGCTCCACCATCAGCAGCAATCAGGCAGGCGTCATCCTCGGCGCCGGCTCATCGCGCAACAGCATCACTCGCAACGACATCATGTGGAATCGCGTCGGCGGCGTGACCAGCGCTCCGTTCGACACGACGCCGCCGCGCGAGAACCGCGTCAGCGCGAATCGCTTCGATGAGAACGGACTGCGTCCGATCATCCTCGACCTCGCGACGCAGAATCCGAACGAGCTCTCCCGCGGCGCCGAATCATGCGACCGCATCGCGAACGCGCCGAACAACGGCATCGCCGCGCCGCGTCTCACCGACGTGCGCGTGCAGACCGACGCGAGCGCGACGCGCGTGACCGTGCGCGGCAGAGCGTGTCCCGGACAGATCGTCGAGATCTACCAGTCCTATGTCACGTCGGGCATCCGCGACAAGCAACCCGATCTCCCGCGCATCCGCGGCGAGAAAATCGAAGGCGAGACGCTGACCAATCAGCAGCGCGAGATGATGCTTCCCTCCGTCGGCGAGTTCAATTACCTCGGCGCCACGAACGCCGCCGCGGACGGCACATTCGAGGCCACGTTCCCGCTGCCGGTCGTGAAGTCGACCGGCGATCCCTCGCGCGATCTCGAGGAGACGAACATCTGGGCCAGCGAAGTCCTGCGCGCCGCTTCGCCGTCGGATCGCGCGTTCTCCGCGATCGCGATCGATGCGTCCGGCAACACGTCGGAGATGAGCGTACGGCGCCAGGTGGATTAGCGCTTGGGAGGGCGGCGCCGCACTCCATACCAGCGGTTACCGCGCCGCGTCGATCTTCGCGGCCAGCACGAAATCGCTGCGCGTGAGGCCGTCGATCTTGTGCGTCCAGATCGTCACGCGCACTTTGCCCCAGGCCAGGTGGATGTCGGGATGATGTCCCTCCCTCTCGGCGATCGCGCCGATCGCATTCGTGAACGAGAGCGCCTGCGCGAAATCGGGAAAGCGGAATTCCTTCTCGAGGTGATGCTCGCCGACCACGCTCCAGTGGCCGCCGAGGGTACGCTCGAGCTCGCGTAGCTCGTCGCCTTGGAGGGCGGGGACGCCGCCACGGCAGGGCACGCATTTCTCCCCCACGAGACCGCCCGCGTTCTGGGACACCCAGGCCGCGAATGCGGACGGATCGATGGCGTGGCGAAAAGCCTCGCGGCCATTCACGTAAATCACGGGGACGTCGTCGGTGTAACGAGCGCGCAACGCTTCATCGGTGTCGATGTCCATCTCCGTCAGCTCGATCGGCACGCCGGACGCTCGGAGGGCGGCCCTGGCCTTGTCGCAGAGAGGGCAGTTCGCACGCGTGTACAGCGTGACCGGGATCATGCGGTCAGCATAGCCTGGCAGTCCGTTTGCTAAAAGACGGTCCGGAGGTAGCAGTGCCCCAGCAGCGCAAGAAGGTTCTGGTCGTCGATGACGACGACGCCATCCGCAACATGGTGGAGCGGGTATTACGACGCGAACAGTTCGAAGTCGAGTCAGCGCGGGATGGTTTCGAGGCGATCGAGAAACTCACCCACAACGACTATGCCACGGTCCTGCTCGATCTGATGATGCCGCGCGTGGATGGGCTCGGCGTGCTTCGCTTTCTCGAGACCGAGCACAAGGAACCGCCGCGCGTGATCGTGATGACCGCCAATCTGCAGGGCGCGATGGCGACGGTCGAGGCACAGCCGGTGTTTCGGGTGCTCCCGAAGCCGTTCGACATTCATCAGCTCGTCGATCACGTGCGACAGTGCCACGACGAAGGTTAGCGCGCCGCGCGCTTGAACAGCCGCGCGATACCGCGCATCCCGCGATACACGTAGAGCAACGGCAACAAGAGCGCACTTCGCGTGTTGAAGCTGCCGCGCATGTACTCGGCAGGCGGAAACGCGAGTTGCCACAACCGCTCGACGCGTTCATGCCACGGCAGAGCCCGCAGATTCGCAGCCATCACACGCCCGTGCGTAATGTCGCGATCGAGAAACACTCGCGACGGTTCTTCACGCGACAACTCCCCGGCTGACAGCCACTCCTCCGCGAGATCGTGCGGCGTGCGCGACAGCCACTGACCGGCCACTGCAATCGAGTGCGAGCACACCGCCACGACGCGGCCTTGCGCGGCAAAACGCCAGAAGCGCGCATGCTCCTCGCGCGAAAGCCGCTCGCGCAGCAACGCGATGTCAGCCAGCCAGATCAGCCGATCGCTGTCGTGATGGTGCGCGACGCGATGGATGCAGGCCATCAGCAGCGCATCGACACGTGACAATCCGCGCGCGTGATTGCCGAGGGGTGGGATGGCGATGGCACGCGTGCGGAGGTCGTGGTAGCGCAGAACCGCGTCGAATGCAGGCACGTTCGTCGCCGCCCAGTGAACGTCATAGACCATGCCCGGCGCCCGCGTGAACACCGCCTGCCGCAGCCCGTGCTCGTCGCCGCTTGACGGCACTTCCTCGAATCCGAGCGCGAGCATCGTCTCGCGCAACACGGGCAGATCTTCGCGCGCGATGAGCAGATCGGTATCGCTGCGCGGCCGCAGCTCCGGCGCGTCGTAGATGTCGTACGCGAGCGCGGTGCCCTTCGTGATCAGCGGCTGCACGCCGCGCGGGGCAAGGGCGGCCAGGACTTCGGCGAGATCGGCCGCGCGCAGTGGTTCGAGCGCGGAGGCACGCAGCGCCTCAGAGCGCAGTTGCAGCAGGGCCGCGCTCGCATAGACCAGCGGACCCATACCGTGCGCGACGATCGCGTCGACTTCATCGGCGGAGAGCGAGTCAGGCCAATCCGACGCTTTTCCGCGGAGCGCCGCGGCGAGCGGCTCCCGGAGACGCGGCGAGATCGGAAAATCGGCGACGAAATCCACGCGTGCAGAGTACCGGCTCCGGCAGGCCGCTTGCTATTGAACGAATGCAGATGTCTTCACTCCTCACACTCGTCGCCGTTCTCGTCGCGCTCGCTCTCGCCCTCGTTCTCGGCCTCGCGCTCGCCTACGTCCCGATGCGCCTGCTCCTCGGGCAGATGGCGCGCAACGTCTCGAATTTCATCCAGCGGCAACGCGACCGCAGGCGCGTCATGCGCGACACGCCGGATCGCCGGCATTTGTAAACCACCGCCGTAATGCGTCGCCGTCGCGCATACCTCGCGCTGATCCTGACGATGCTGGCGTGCTCGCCGGGTGAGAACCACAGGCGCCGGCGCAGATCGCCACGCTCACCCTCGACGCATTAGGTCGGATTGCGGTCGCACATCCGGTATCCCCGCTCCTCGGTCATGTGCGCCACGAGCAGTTCCGCGAAAAGGATCGGGTTGCGCATCTGGTGGTCACCGCGACGGTGCGGTACGACACAACCCGTGCAGCTCGTAGGTCACAACGCCGCGTCGATCGCCTTCGTCAACTCTTCGTCGCCAGGCATGATCGCGCCGTACTGTTTCCACACGATCTTGCCGGCGCGGTCGATGATCACCGAGGTTGGCAGCACCGAGGTTTGCAGCATGTCGGCGATCTTGCCGTCGGCGTCGAGCACGACCGGATAAGTCATCTTCTTCTGCTCGGCGATGAACTCGCGCACCGATTCGGCCGGAACGGTATCGACACTCACGCCGATAACTTCCATGCCGCGCGACGCGTACTTTTCGTGTAACTGCTGCAGTTCCGGGATCTCGTAAACGCACGGGCCGCACCACGTCGCCCAGACATTCAACAACACGACCTTGTCGCGCTTCGATGCGAGATCGAACTTCGAGCCGTCGAGATTGAGCGCCGCGTACGCCGGCATCATCGCGCCGACGTCGGCGCGAGCCGCGGGTTGTTGCTGCGACTGTTGCCGCTGCGACTGCGTCGTGGTCTTCGCGGCAGCCGGTTGTTCGCCACGCTTGCACGCGATCGCCGCCAGCAACATCGCGAGAACGACTGTGGTCCTGATCTGCATCGGATTCCTCAAACAAAAACGCCCCGCGAGTCTCGCGGGGCGGCTGACATTCGAGTGTGCGCGCGTTACTTCTTCTCTTCTTCCGGCTTGCCCTTCTTGATGACCTCGGGCTCCGCAACCGCGGCGGCGCCTTCCGCAACCGGCTCGGCCGCTTCGGCTTTCGCGTGCGTCACGCCGACGACCACGCGCTCGGAATCGTCGAGCACCTTCACGCCCTCGGGGAGCTTGAGGTCCTTGATGCGGACGTAGTCATGATGCGCGAGCGAGGTGACGTCGACGTCGATCGAGTCCGGGATTGCGTTCGGGAGGCACTCCACGTGAAGCTCGCGCACCTGAAAGTCGAGCAAACCGCCCTCCTTCACGCCGATCGCGGTGCCGGTGATGTGCACCGGGACGGTCACGCGTACCACCTCGTCCATGACCACGCGGACGAAATCGATGTGCTTCATCCTGCGCGAGATCGGATCGATGGTGAGCTCCTTGATCATCGCGTGGCGCTGCTGATCGCTGTCCGCCATCTTCAACAGGAAGATGGAACGGATGCCGTGCTCGCTTTTCTGGATGAGCTCCGAGACCGACTTGCGGTCGACCGAGATCGCCACTGGCTCGCGATGACCACCGTAAACGACCGCCGGGACACGCCCGTCGCGGCGAAGCTTTTTCGCTATTTCCTTGCCGGTGCGATCGCGGCGTGTGACTTCCAAAGTGACCTCAGCCATGGTGCTGACTCCTTCTGACTAGTAAGCGAAACCGCTAAATGGTTGGAAAGATGCGGTTATTCCCGGGGAGAAGCGGTTCCTCGGGTTCCTCAGTTCCTCGGGTTCCTCGGAGGGCCTGAACCGCAGACTCCCTCCGAGGAACCCGAGGTACTCCGAGGAACTGGTCCCCCTTACATCTCGAATAGGCTGCTCACCGAATCCTCGTTGTGGATCCGCTTGATCGCCTCCGCCAGCAGGCTGGCGATCGAGAGCGTCTTCAACTTCGAGCACTCCGCCTCTTTGTCCTCGGTGGGGATGCTGTTCGTGGTGATGACCGTGTCGAGTTGCGACGCGTTGATACGCTGGATCGCCGGGCCCGACAGGACCGCGTGCGTGCACGCCGCCGAGATCGATTTCGCCCCTTTGTCGAGCAGCGCCTGCGCGGAGTGAATCAGTGTCCCGGCCGTGTCGATGATGTCGTCGACCACGAACACGTTGCGCCCTTCGACGTCGCCGATGATGTTCATCACCTCGGTCTGATTCGGCGAGAAACGCCGCTTGTCGATGATGGCCAGCGACGCACCGAGCCTCTTCGCGTACGCGCGGGCACGCTCGACGCCGCCCGCGTCCGGCGACACGATGGTCAGGTCCTCGAGCTCGAGCTGCTTCAGATGTCCGACGATCACCGGCGCCGCGAAGAGGTGATCGACAGGGATGTTGAAGAAGCCCTGGATCTGCGCGGCGTGCAGGTCGAGCGTGAGTACGCGATCAGCGCCGGCGGCGCTGATCAGATCCGCCGCGAGCTTGGCGGTGATCGGCACGCGCGGCTTGTCCTTCCGATCCTGACGGGCGTAGCCGTAGTACGGAATCACCGCCGTAACGCGCTTCGCGGATGACCGCTTGAACGCGTCCAGCATGATCAGCAGCTCCATCAGGTGATCGTTCACCGATGGGGGGCACGTTGGCTGGATGATGAAGACATCGGCGCCGCGCACGTTCTCGTCGATCTGCACGTAGTGCTCGCCATCCGAGAAGCTGTAGAGCGTGATGTGGCCCGGCTCGAGGCCAATGCGCGCGCAGATCTCGTTCGTCAGCGCAGGGTGGGATCGCCCGGAGAAAATCTTGAGGTGGCGCAAAGCGGGCGCGATTATACCGATTTGCCTGAGGCGCAATTCGGTACCCGTTTCGCTACCATGCAGCACATGCAGCCTGCGACGACGACACCTCCGGCGAAGACCGCGCCGCCCGCGAAATCACGCTCCGCGTTTCGCACCATTATCTGGACCGCGCTCCTGCTCGCGTTGGCGTTCGGCGTCGGATTCGTGCCGAAGGAACTGGAGCGCCGGCGTCTCGTCGCAACGCTGGAGGCGAAGGATCTCGATCTGCGGCTCGCGAACTTGCATCGGCAACTCGGCGTCGCCAGTCATGAAGCGCAACGCAACAACTTCTCCAGCGCCGCCACCGCCGCGCGTGTGTTCTTCGAGGGCTGCCGCACCGTCGTGAATGAATATCCGTTCGAGAATCAGCCGCGCACGAAGCTCGCGCTGCAGGCGTACGCGTCATCGTCGGACACGATTCTCGGCGAGCTCGCCAACGCCGATCCGGTCGTGAAAGAACGCCTCGCATCGCTGTATCTGACGATGGATGGGGTGCTGGAACGGAGGCAGTAGACGAGTACCTCGGAGTACCTCGGAGTACCTCGGAGTACCTCGGGTACCTCGGAGTACCTCGGAGGGGATGGAGCGGTTTCGGTTCAACTCCTCCGAGGTACCCGTCATGGCGGG
>DASPNA010000117.1:0-7303 GCA_035626775.1 Thermoanaerobaculia bacterium | reverse complement strand
CGTACGGGCAACGCTGATGGCGCGCGAGCATGAAAAGCGTCTCACCGCTGCCATGATCTGGCTCGGCGGCAAGCTCTCGTTCACGACGAAGAAAATCATCAACAACTCCATCGCGAGCGCCCGCGAGCACGAGCGCATCGGCTACGAGTCGGCAAAGCAGGTGATCCTGCCCAACGGCTTCGATACCGATCTGTTCAGGCCGAGTGCCGAAGCGCGCGCGGCATTGCGCGAAGCGCTCGGAATCGGCCTCGAGACACCGCTCGTCGGGCTTTTCGCGCGCTTCCATCCGATGAAGGATCATGCGACGTTTCTGCGCGCCGCGTCGATCGTCAAACAATCGTATCCGCATACGCAGTTCGTGCTTGCCGGCGACCGCGTGCATTCGACGAACGTCGAGCTGGCGTCGCTCGTCGATGAGTTCGGGCTGCGCTCCGACGTGATCCTGCTGGGCGCCCGGAACGACGTTCACAAACTCATGCCAGCCGTCGACGTCGTCGTCTCGTCTTCTTCCAGCGGCGAGGGTTTTCCGAACGTGATTGGCGAAGCAATGAGCTGCGGGGTGCCATGCGTCGTGACCGATGTCGGGGATTCGGCCGCCGTCATCGGCGACACCGGCCTCGTGGTGCCACCGGCCGATGCTCGAGCGCTCGCCGACGGTATCACTCGAGTTCTCGCGCTGGATCGCGTGTCGCGCGAGGCGATGGCGCAGCGAACACGGGCGCGGGCGATCGCACACTTCTCGCTGGACGCCGTCGTTCGACGATACGAGGCGCTTTACGCGGAAGTGCTCAACGCACGCCGGAAAGCTCACTGACATGTGCGGGTTCGCTGGTTTTCTGCAGACAGGCAGCATCGTGGCCGCCGAAGCGATGGCGGTGACCGCGCGGCGCATGGCGGACACGCTGAGTCACCGCGGCCCCGACGATGCCGGAACGTGGGCCGACCCGGCCGCCGGAATCGCGCTGGGGCATCGTCGTTTGTCGATCATCGATCTCTCGCCGGAAGGGCATCAGCCGATGGCCTCGCCCTCCGGACGCTACGTCATTGCATACAACGGCGAGGTCTACAACTTCGAGAGCTTGCGCCGTGAACTCGATCGCGAGGGGTTCCGCTGGCGCGGTCATTCCGACACCGAGGTGATGCTTGCGGCGTTTGAAAAATGGGGCGTTGTCGGCGCACTCGAACGGTTCAACGGGATGTTCGCCTTCGCGCTTTGGGACCGCGCCGAGCGCATGCTGCATCTCGCGCGCGATCGCATGGGCGAGAAGCCCCTGTATTACGGGTGGGCGGGCAACACGCTGCTTTTCGGCTCCGAGCTGAAAGCGCTGCGCGCGCACCCGGCGTGGGCATCGCGGATCAGCCGCGATGCGCTTGCGGCATACCTGCGCTACAACTACGTGCCCGCGCCGTACTCGATTTACGAAGGCATCTCGAAGCTCCCGGCTGCGCATTACCTCAGCATATCAGCGGCCCGAGCTGGCGATCCGCAGCCCTACTGGAGCCTGCGCACCGTGGCGGAAAGCGGACACGCGGACCCGATCGACCGTAGCGATGCCGACGCGATCGAAGAGTTGGATACGCTGCTGCGCGACGCGGTTCGCATCCGGACCGTCGCCGATGTGCCGGTGGGCGTCTTTCTCTCCGGCGGCATCGATTCGTCGACCGTGGTGGCCCTGATGCAGGCGCAGGCTGCCGGCCCGGTGAAGAGCTTCTCGATTGGATTCGCGGAAGCCGAGTACAACGAGGCACAGCATGCCAAGGCAGTGGCAACCCATCTCGGCACCGATCATACGGAGCTTTACGTAACGCCGGAGGAAGCGATGTCCGTCATTCCATCGCTGCCGGACACGTACGACGAGCCTTTCGCCGATTCGTCACAGGTGCCCACCGTCCTCGTATCGAAGCTCGCGCGCAGCAAAGTCACGGTTACGCTCTCCGGTGACGGCGGTGACGAGCTCTTCTGCGGCTATACGCGCTACTTTCTCGGCCGGCGCGTCTGGAACACGATCGGACGGGTGCCGCGCCCGGTCCGAACGTTCGCGGGACGCGCGCTCACCAGTTTGTCGCCGAACTCGTGGAATACCGTCGTCGGCAACGTGGCACGCGTGGTTCCCAGCGCAAGAGCTATTACGGGACATCGGCTGCACAAGCTGGCGGAGGTGCTTGGGGTTCCATCGGCAGACATCATGTACCAGGGCCTCGTTTCGCACTGGTCGGAACCCGAATCCATCGTGCATGCATCTCGCGAGCCGCGGACTGCGGTCATGGATCCGGAGCAATGGGCGGACTTGAACGATTTCACGGCACGCATGATGTACCTCGATGCGCTCACCTATCTGCCGGACGACATTCTGGTGAAGGTCGATCGCGCGAGTATGTCGGTGAGCCTCGAGGCGCGCGTCCCACTGCTCGATCACAGAGTCGTCGAATATGCGTGGCGGCTGCCGCTCACGATGAAGCTGCGTAACGACCAGGGCAAATGGCTGCTGCGGCAGGTCCTGTACCGCTATGTTCCCAAACACCTGATCGAGCGGCCGAAGATGGGGTTCGGCGTCCCGATCGACCATTGGCTGCGCGGGCCGCTGCGAGGCTGGGCCGAAGACCTCTTGAACGAGAAGAAGCTGGAGGCAGGCGGTCACTTCCAGGTGGCAGCGATCCGTGAGAAGTGGGCCGAGCACCTGAGCGGCGCCCGCAACTGGCAATACTGGCTCTGGGACATTCTCATGTTTCAGGCATGGCTGGACCTGCAGTCAACGTCGTCGGCAAGCCGTTGAACAAGTCTGTCCGCCAGGCGGCTACGTCGATGATGCAAGCCGATCAACGGCATCGCAGCAAGTTGCGCATCGCCGTCATCCTCGACCGGATCGACGTGCCCGCGTGGCAGGCTGCCACTTTGCTCCGGCTAGTGCGCTCCGATTACGCGCAGATCGTGCTGGCCGTCCTGTCCTGCGGTGACCCGGCGGATGCGCAGGTCGAGCTCGAGCCGCGGCCACGCGCCGAGAACGCCTTGGAACGACTCGCGGCCCGTCCGCTGCTGGGGCTCTTGCGTGTGCTGGAAGCGAAAATCGAATGCAAGCACGACCCGTTTGCGTCGGCCGATGGCGGCGCACTGCTGGCCGATACGGAGATCCTGCGAGGCGAGGCGGCGGCGTTGGCACGAGGTGCGGCTGGCGAACGGAAGCTCGACGTCGTACTCGACCTGCGGTCAACCGCTACAACGCCCTGCGCTGATTTCACGGCGACGCACGGCGTATGGCGCGTCGTGCAGCCGTATACGACGACCGATGCACCGGCGACGAGCGGATTCTGGCCGGTCTGTCAGGGCTGGGCCGTAATGGAAGTCGTGCTCGAGCAGCGCCTGCGCGACGGCACCCGTCGGATCGTCGCGCGCGCGTTCCCGGCGACCCATCCGCATTCGATGAAGCTCACCCGTGCGAACCTGTACTGGAGAGTCGCATCGCTCCTGCCGCACAAGCTACAACAGCTTCACCGCAGCCCCGAAAGATTTGCCGAGACGGTGGACCGCGCCTGCGATGCAAGTACCGGTGCTCTGGGCAGCCCGACCATCGCGCAGCTCGGCGGGCATATCACGCGCAACATCGCACGCCGGGCACGCGCGTCCCTCGCACGCCGTTTCGAGAACGAACAGTGGATCCTGCTCTATCGTTTCGGCGAAGAGCTTTCGCTCCAGCCGGAGACGTTCACCGCCATCGTGCCGCCGGCTGACCGCTTCTGGGCCGACCCCCACGTCGTCCGCTGCGAAGGGCGGTACTACATATTTATCGAGGAGTGCCCTTTCGCGACCGGGAAGGGGCATATTTCCGTGCTCGCGCTCGATACCGACGGCAGCTATGGCACGCCGGAGCCGGTGCTCGTGCGGGACTATCACCTGTCGTATCCCTACATATTCGAGCACGATGGCACCTTTTACATGGTGCCCGAGTCCGAGGCGAACAGAACCGTGGATCTTTACCGCTGCGTCCTGTTCCCGACGCAATGGCAATGGGTGACGACACTGATCAGCGACATCGCCGCGACGGACGCGACCGTATTCGAGCACGATGGGCGCTGGTGGATGTTCGCAAACGTCGTGGACGTCGAAGGCGCCGCGTTTTCGGAAGAGCTTTATCTTTACCATTCCGAGCTGCTGGCGGGGCCCTGGCGTCCGCATCAGAAGAATCCCCTCATCTCCGACGCCCGGCGTGCCCGGCCGGGGGGCGGCGTGATCCGGCGCAACGGCGGCCTTTATCGTCCGGCGCAGGACTGTTCCGTGCGCTACGGGTTCGGCATTAGACTGCACGAAATCACCACGCTTACGCCCTCCGAGTACGCTGAATCGGAAGTCGCATCGATCATGCCGGTATGGGATCGACGCATAATCGCGACACACACGCTGAGCTACACTCCCGGCCTCACCGTGATCGACGCGCTGCGGCCGCGGCTCAAGCTCACGCGCGCAGCACCTCAGTGAAGATCATCCTCATCCCCTAACGGAACTCACGCAAATGGAAGCCAACGCCGGCTCGTTCAGCCTCCAATCCATGATGGGGGCCATGCGTCAGAAAGGCGACACGCTCGACCTCGTGATCTACTGGCGGGCGATCGCCAAGCGCAAGTGGACGATCATCAGCTGCGCCATTGCGATGACGATCGCGGCCGCGGTGATCGTCAACCTGCAAACGCCGATCTATCAGTCAACCGTCACGCTGCTGATCGAGCAGACCAAGGCGAAGGTCGCACCTACCGAGGAGGTGTACGCGAGCGTTGGCGATACGCGGGAGCATTTTCAGACCCAGGCCGAGATTCTCAAGTCCCGTGCGCTTGCAGCAAAGCTCGTGGACAAGCTCGATCTCACCCGGCACAGGGACTTCGATCCGAGGCAGCAGGAGCCCAGTCTCAAGGACAAGATCAAGCAATATCTCGGCTTCGAGGTCGAAAAACAGCAGTGGACGGAGGACGCGCTGTACAAAGCCGTTATATCGTCGGTGCTCGGCCGAATGACCGTCGAGCCGATCCGGCTCAGCCAACTGATACGCGTGCATTTCGAATCGCCGGATCCGATCGTGGCGGCGCAGATCGCCAATGCGATCGCAGAGACTTACGTAGAGGCGGACGCCGAAGCGCGCGACATCATGAACATGCGTGCGAGCGAGTGGCTCGGCGGGCGACTGGCAGGACTGAAGAAGACGCTCGAGGAGTCGGAGCGCGCGTTGCAGGCTTACCGCGAGCGTGCACGTCTGATCGAAACGAAGGGGCTCGCACAAAGTGGCGCCGCACGTCAGATCGACGATCAATTGACGCGGCTCGCGGCCGCGAAGCAACGGCGATATGCCGCGGAACACGCTTACAACCAGGTGAAGGAAGCGAACGGCCAGTACGAGACCCTTCCCGTCGTCATGCGAAATACGCTCGTCCAGCGGCTGAAGGAGATGGAAAGCGAAGCCGAGAAGAAGGTGATGGAGATGTCGCAGAAGCTGGGCCCCGAGCATCCGCGGATGATTCAGGCGCAGGCAGAGTTGAAACAGGCGCGTGAAAACACGCGCCGGGAAATGGAAACGGTGGCAGCCAGTCTCGCGAACGAATACGAGATCGCGCGCGCGAATGAAAAAGCGCTCGAATCCGGAGTCGCGACCGCCAAAAGTACGGTGCAGTCCATCAACCGTAAGGAGTTCGAGCTCGCCGCGCTGGAGCGAGCCGTCGCCACGAACCGCCAGATTTACGAGCTGTTCCTCAATCGCTTCCGTGAGACACGCGCCTCGCGCGATCTTCAGGCCAATGCCGTTGCACGGATCACGGATCAGGCGCGGCCGGGTCAATACCCGGTGAAGCCGAAAAAGGAACAGATCATTTCCGTGGTGTTCGTTCTCGGGTTGCTCGTGGGCGGTCTCATCGCGCTTCTACTGGAACGTCTGGACAACACGCTCAAGTCGGCCGACGACGTCGAAGAAAAGCTCGGCAAGCCCACGCTTACAAGCCTGCCGCTTCTACAGGGAGATTCCGCGAAATCGGTAGGCCAGCACTACCTCAAAGATCCCAAGTCGGTGTTTTCGGAGGCGATCCGCACCGCCCGCACCGGTGTCCTGCTCTCCGCAGCCGACACGCAGCAGCTCACGGTGTTAGTGACATCCTCCGTGCCGGACGAAGGCAAGACCGCGGTCGCCGTCAACCTCGCGGTGGCGCAAGCCCAGAACAAGCGTGTCCTGCTGGTTGACGCCGACCTGCGGCGGCCGTCCGTGATCAGCACACTGGGACTCGACCCGAACAAGCCGGGGCTCACGAACCTCCTTTCAGGCTCGGCCACCTTCGCGCAATGCCTTCAGCGGGTAGAAGGCACGTCGCTGTACGTGATCGGGACCGGACCGATACCGCCTAACCCGCTCGAGCTCATCCTCTCGAAGCGTTTCGACGCTCTTATCAAGGCGCTTGCCGGTACCTGCGACTTTCTGTTGGTCGATTCGCCTCCCGTACACCTCGTGAGCGACGCGCTCGTCCTGTCGAAGCTGGTCACGGGCGTGCTGTTCGTCGTGAAAGCCGACAGCACGCCTTATCCGCTCGTGCGGCGCTGCATTCGTGCGCTCGATGAGGTCGAAGCCAAGATCTTCGGCATCACGCTCAACCAGCTCGACTTCAAGAAGGCGGAGCGTTATTACGGCGCCTATACCGGCGCATACGACAAGTACGGCGGCTACTATTCCAAGCCGTCGAAGCAGGCTGTTCCCGCGTTGCGTTGATGATCGATCTGCACTGTCATTACCTGCCCGGCATAGACGACGGCGCGCAGGTCCTGGACGAGGCGCTCGATCTCGCGCGCGCGGCCGTCCACAGCGGCATCACGACGGCGGTTCTGACGCCGCACGTACACCCCGGGCGCTACGAGAACACGGCCGCTTCGATCCGCTCGTTGTGCGCCGCTTTTCGGCGCGTGCTGCAGCACAAGCAGATACCTCTCGATGTACGGGCCGGCGGAGAAGTCAGAATCTCACCTGAGATTCTCGGCCTCGTTCAGGAGAACCAGATCCCGTTCGTGGGCGAGATGGACGGTTACAACATTCTCCTGCTCGAATTTCCGCACAGCCATCTCGTGGTCGGCGCGGAGAAACTGATCGACTGGCTGCTCGCGCGTCGCATCCGGCCGCTGATCGCGCATCCCGAACGTAATAAGGAAGTCATGCGCAAGGTCGACAAAATCGAGCCGTTCGTCAGGATGGGGTGCATGCTGCAGCTCACCGGCGCCTCCGTGAGTGGCGAGTTCGGACAATCCGCGCTCGAATGCGCGCGCAAGATTATCGAGCGTGATTGGGCG
>DASPNA010000116.1:0-14482 GCA_035626775.1 Thermoanaerobaculia bacterium | reverse complement strand
CTTGTCGGAGCGGCCGTAGCCTTCCATGTCGAGCGTCCACGTGTTGAAGCCGCGGTCCACGAACCAGTCCATTGCCGATGAATCGGCGCGGCCTTCCACCTCGAGATCGAACGTGGGCTGCGAGGCCATGGACGAGCCGTGGACGAACAGCACCGTCGGCTTCTGCGGATCGGGACTGCCGGCGTACTTCTCCCACAGAAAAAGCTTGACCTCCCCCTTGCGGGTCCAGTGCTCCTTGCCGACGATGTTCGTCATGTGTTCGAGTGTAGAGTCTTCATGGGAGTGTGTCGCAGGGTGCGTCAGTGACGCACCGGCCGCGTGAGCCGTCCGCCAGCCTGCATCAATACACCGGCGCGGCGCGGAAGTAGCTGTTGCGGTCGCGCGACTTCACGACGAATGTTTCGACCTGATTGCCTTTCAGCACTTCCATCGGCACGTCAACGCCGGCTTCGCCGGTCGCCCAGAGCTTCGTGTAAAAATCCGCCTGGCCCTGGATCGGCTTGCCGCCAATGCCGACGATGACGTCGCCTCTCTTCAGGCCGGCGTCATCAGCGGGGCTCTCGGGCGACACCCGCGTGACGATCAGATTGCCCTGTACTTCCTGCGTATTCACGCCGAGCCACGGCCGCGGCTTCGCGGTCGATTTGCCGTTCGCGATCATGTCGCCCAGCACCGGCTTCACGGCATCGATCGGCACGAAGAGATTCCCGGGAAGCGCCTGCTGCCCGCCGATCGCATTGCCCACCGCGAGCGAACCGATGCCCAGCAGCTTGCCGTCGCGCGACAGCAGCGCGGCGCCCTGCCAGTTGACCGTCGCCGGCGCAGTGTAAATCGCCTCGTCGAGCAGATACTCCCAGTAGCCGACGAACGGGCGCTTGGATACGACGTAAGCCGGCGCGACGCCGTCGAAACCGACGATCAAAACGAGATCGCGTTCCCCAACGCTCGCAGACTGCCCCAGCTCCACCGGCTTCACCGGGAGCGGCGCGAGCGCCTTCACGAGGCCCATGCCGGTACTCGCTTCGGAGCCGATCACCGTCGCCGGGAATACCTTGCCGTCGGCCGTGGTGAGCTCGACCTTTTCGGCTTCGGTAATGAGATAGCCGATCGTGAGCACGAGGCCGCTCGCATCGATGACTACGCCCGTGCCTTCACGCTGAGTGCCGAGCGTGGCGGCGCTGCGCGCATCGCGCACGGCGTGGCTGCGGATCTTCACGACGGAAAGGGCATCCACCGTGAGCTCCTGCTGCGCGGCGCTCGCGGCGCGCGGCGAAATGCCCGCGCCGTGCCCGAGCAGGAGTACGGCGACGAGAAGAAGTGTGAAGCGCAAGCGCGATCGCGCGAAACCGCACGGGAACCAGAGCATGACCTATTCTACAATCGCCGTTCTCTCGAACGACACCGGAGGCGCGCGTGGATCTCGGATTGAAGGGCAAGATAGCCGTCGTCACCGGCGGCACGCAGGGCATCGGCAAAGCGACCGCGCTCAGGCTCGCACAGGAAGGTGCGAACGTCGCGATCTGCGCGCGCACGAAGCAGGCGGTGGACGAAACCGCGGGCGAAATCCAGAAGCTCGGCGTGCAGGCGCTCGGCGTCGCCGCGGACATGAGCAAGGCCGCCGATATCGAGCGGTTCATGAAGGCGGTGATCGAGCGCTTCGGCCGCGTCGACATCCTCGTGAACAACGCCGGCACCTCGAAGCGCGGCGCGTTTCTCGAGTTGACCGACGAGGAATGGTCGAACGATCTCGAGCTCAAGGTGTTCGGCGCGATCCGCTGCTCGCGGCTCGTCGTGCCGCACATGAAGAAAAACGGCGGCGGCCGCATCGTCAATATCACGATCTCCAGCGCGAAGCAGCCCGGTGCGCAGTCGTATCCCACCAGCGTGTCGCGCGCCGCGGGTCTGGCGATCACCAAAGCGATGTCCAAGGAGTTCGCTGCCGACAATATCCTCGTGAACACCGTGTGCATCGGCAAGATCAAGTCCGGCCAGCACGAGCGCCGCTACAAGCGCGATGGCAGGACGCCGGAGCAGTATTACGCCGAAGCCGCCAAGGACATCCCGATGAGACGGGTGGGCGAGGCCGAGGAAGTGGCCGACGTCATCGCGTTCCTCGTCTCGGAGCGCGCGAGCTACGTCACCGGCACCAGCGTCAATCTCGACGGCGGCATCTCCGGAACGCTGTGAGGCGTTTAAGCAGCCCCATGAACAGGAGCGATATGAGCACCCCCGACTGGGCAGCACTCAGACAGGATTTTCCCACGCTCGAGCGCTGGACGTACCTCGACGTCGCGCGTAAGACCATCGCACCGCGCTGCCAGGCCGAAGCGATGGCCGATTACACCCGCGACGTGTACGAAAACGCCGGGGCCGACGCGTGGTCGGCGACGAACATCGCGAACACGCGCGAGAAGCTGGCGGCGCTGCTCGGCGCGAAGCCGGCCGAGATCGCGTTCACGAAGAACACGACCGAGGGGCTCAACATCGCGGCGCACGGCTTCGATCTGAAGGCCGGCGACAACGTCGTGCTGACGAATCTCGAGCACGTCGCGAACGTGTGGGTGTGGAAGCACTGGGAAGCGAAAGGCGTGGAGATCCGCTACGCGCAGCACCGCGACGGCCGGCTGCCCGTGGACGCGTTCGTGGAGCAAATCGACGCGCGCACGCGGGTCGTGTCGACCGCGTACGTCACGTACGGCAACGGCTATCGCGTGGATCTGCCGGCGCTGGGTCGCGTCTGCCGCGAGCGCGATATCCGCCTGGTCGTGGACGGCGTGCAGGCGGCGGGCATCCTCGCGCAACCGCTGTCGGCGCTCGGCGCGGACGTGATCGCGATCGGCGGGCACAAAGGTCTCTTCGGTCTGACCGGCAGCGGCATCGTGTACTGCCGCGAAGCGCTCGTCGACGCGCTCGCCACCCCGTTCGTCAAAGCGCCGGCCGCGGCGGGCTCACCGCTGCGCAGCGCGCACGCCAACAGCCAGTTCGACTACGTGCGCGTGGCGCACCGCTTCGAAGGCGGCAATCCGAACTTCCTCGGTGTGCGCGTCCTCGACCGCGGCGCGGCGTTCCTGCAATCGATCGGTCTCACGCACGTCGAGAACAGAGTGCGCGAGCTGTCGTCCGCCTGCCTGACGCTGCTGAACTCCGCAGGGCTGCGCACGCAGACGCCCGATGCGTGGGAAGAGCGCGCGCACATCGTTAATGTGATCGTGCCGAATGCCACGGAGCTCATGCAGCGGCTCTTCGAAAAGCACCGCGTGGTCGTCAACGTCAAGGACGATGCGCTGCGGGTCTCGATGTCGTTCTTCAATAACGAAGCCGATCTCGAGAAAGCCGTCTGGGCGATCAAGTCCGAAGCCGCGCGCAAAGCCGCGTAGCCGGTTGTTTCTGGTAAAATTTCGGGCTCTTTTCACGCCGCTGTAGCTCAGCTGGTAGAGCAGGCGCTTCGTAAGCGTCAGGTCGTCCGTTCGAGTCGGACCAGCGGCACCCTTCCCGCGGCAACTAACTACGCGAGCCGTGCACTGCATGAGCGTTCCCGGCTTAGACGTGTGCGCGAATCCAGCGGAGCAGGCTGGGATAGTCCATAGCGCCTGACTGGCGCGCGATCTCTTTTCCACCGCGGAACACCGCAAGCGTCGGAATCCCGCGAATCCCGAAGCGCGCTGCGGTGCGCGGCGCGGCCTCCGTATCGAGCTTCGCCAGCCGCACCTGCGGCTCGAGCTCGGCTGCCGCGCGCTCGAAGTGCGGAGCCATCATCCGGCACGGGCCGCACCACGCGGCCCAGAAGTCGACCACGACCGGCACGTCGTTCTTTGCGATGTGGACGTCGAAATTCCGATCGTCCACGGGCACGGGCGTCCCTGCAAAAAGCGGCTGCTTGCAGCGGCCGCATCGCGCCTGCAGCGCACGCTCGCGCGATACCCGGTTAACGGTGTCGCACTGCGCGCACACGAGATGGATCGGATCGCTCATCGGCTCCCTGTCCCACCGCTCGTCAGACTGTCCCGGCCGCTCATCGGCACCCCAGAGAAATGTGAAGCAGTGCACATGCCGGATAGCCTCGACAGGACTATTGTCCCGTGCGTCACGCACTGGAAACGCCATGCTCGAAGACAACGCTGGATCCGATGATTTCTGGTGTCCGCTCGAAGACACCGGCGACGCGGCCGTGCTGAGGCCGGTGGTCGAGCTGACCAACCTGGAGCGGGGAACGCTTTCGCGGCTCTCCCGCGGCGACTGGATTCCGGACGCGCACATCGACAGCCTCGAAGCACGGGGACTGGTCGAGCGCGCGCGCGCCGGAGTGCGGCTCACGGCCACGGCGCGCGCGGCGCTGCAGGCGCACGGCGCAACGCGGCCGTGACTTTTTCACGGTGTGTTTGCCATCGGTTCCGCAGACGACGCCGCTTATCGGAACGCCCTCGCAAATTACGGGGACATTGACCACAATTCCAAGGTCATGCTTTTAACTTCGATCCAGAGACATCGTCCGGGCGGCTTCACCGTCGTCGAGGTGATGGTTGCGCTCGCGATCGTCGCGATCCTGGTCGGTGTGGCGGCGCCGAGCTTCCGCACGGCGCTCATGAACATGCGCATGAGCGCGGCGGCCAACGACCTCATAGCCGATCTCTCGTTCGCGCGCAGCGAAGCCTCGAAGCTGAACGTGACCGTGTTCATCTGCGCAAGCACGAACAATGTCCAGTGCAATACGATCCAGTGGAACCGCGGGTGGATCATCTTTCCGGATCTCGACGGAGACCGTCGGCGTGATGCCAACGAGGACCTCTTGAAGGCACGCACCTTGTTCGACACGGACATCGCCGCCGCCAACCGCATAACCGTTCAGACGTGCGGCGACGCGCCCCTCGCTTCGGGAGGCCGCTCGGTGGGGTACTCGCCGGTCGGCACGACCGGCGTGACCGGTGCGGCCTTTGCGCTGTGCGACGGCCGCACCACCCCGGACGCCGGCCGGCTCGTGCGGATCATTCCGAGCGGCAGGCCGGCTGTCTCCAAGATCACCTGCGGCGTCGGTGGCTTTGCTCCCGCATGCTGAATATGCAAGCTCATCGCACCGCCGGCTTCACGATGCTCGAGATCCTGATCTCGATCGTGATCATCGCGTTCGGGCTGCTCGGAATCGCGGGCCTGCAAGCCTACGCCCTCAAGCACAATCACAGCGCGAGCCTGCGGCTCACGGCTACGGCGCTGGCGGCCGACATGATCGATCGCATGAAGGCGAATCCGGCCGGCGTCGGCGGCGGCGGCACAACGCTCGAAGGGCAGTACAACAAATCCGATACGGCGGACTATGCGAGCGCAGTGCCGAGCTGCACCGATCCGACCGGTTCGTGCACGCCCACCGAGCTCGCCGCGAACGACAGGTTCGAGTGGCAGACGCGCGTGAGCGAGCTCCTGCCCGGGGGCGTAGGGGTCGTCTGCCGCGATTCCACGCCGACCGACGGCGAGCCCACCGCAACCGAATGCGACAACATCGGCGAGGTTGCGTACGTGATAAAGATCTGGTGGACGGACCACCGAACGACACGCGCAGGCGCGAACCCGGAGCGACAGTTGTTCTGGACTTCGTTCAATCCATGAGCGATCGAATGGGCGAGCGCGGATTCACGCTGGTCGAGATCATGGTCTCGCTCACGATCGGCCTGCTTCTCACGATTGCGGTTGCCTCTCTGTTCGTCAACAGCCGCAGGACCTACGCAACGACCGATGACCTCTCGCGCATGCAGGAAAACATCCGCTACGCGTATCACGTCCTGAACCGCACAATCCATCACGCGGGCTACAAGAGCTCGCCCAATACGTTCACGGAAGACATCTTCACCGCGGCCGCGCCGCTCATCAGCGCCGTGGATGCCGGCGCGAAATCAACGCTGCCGGACACGCTCACGGTGCGTTTCGAAGGCAACGGTGGAGTAACGGGCAGCGCAGACAACACGATTGTCGATTGCGTGGGAAACCCGGTCGCTGCCGCTGGCATGGTCGTGAATACGTTTTCGATCGCGAACGGCGCCAATGGACGGCCGGCGCTTCACTGCAGCGTCAACGGCGGGGCACCCCAGGAGCTCGTGGCTGACGTGGAGAATTTCCAGATTGCATTCGGACAGGACGAGGACTTCGACCTCGTCGCCGACCGCTTCGTCCCGTTTTCAGGCGCGATCACGCCGCTCAATGTTCGGGCGGTTCGCATCGCGATGCTCTTCAGCAGCCCGAACGCAAGCGTCAACGCGGCGCCGGACACGAAGACGTACGACCTTAACGAGGTGACGATCCCGGCCGCGAATGACACACGCATTCGACGGGCGGTCACGATGACGATCAGCTTGAGGAACAGAGCGCCATGACCAACCCAGCTACGACCATTCTGCATGCGGGCCGACGTCAGCGCGGCGCCGTCCTCATCGTGACCCTGCTTTTTCTCGTCGTGCTCACGATGCTCGGCGTCACCGCGATGACCAGCACGACGATGGAGGAGCGAATGGCCGGCAACACACGCGACGCGAGCCTGGCACTGCAAGCGGCGGAGGCGGCATTGCGCGACGCGCGGCGCGATATAAGCGGGATTCCTCTCAACGGAACCGGTCGTAAGTACCCGGTGAAGATCTTCCAGTTCGGTGACAACGGCGCCGCAGGCACCTGCAGCAGCCTTCCCGATTACGTGGGACTCTGCCTGCCACAGAGGCTCGACTACGAGACACTTCCCGGGGCGATCCTGCCGCTCGTCGACCTGTCGGATGCAACCAGGATGACCGCCGCGCCGAGCCTCGAATTCGGGCAGATTACGGGGGCAGCAAAGCTCGCCAGCACCGGAGGCGCGACGTTCGCGCTGGTGCGTCAGCCGCGATACCTGATCGAGGGCTTTTGCCTGCAGCAATACGGCGAGTCGATGGCAATCGAAAACAATCCCACGCTGTGCAACTTCTTCCGCATCACTGCGCGCGGCTACGGACGCAATCCGAACACCCGGGTAACGCTGCAGGAAATGTTTCTCGCACTGTAATCACACGGAATCGCAGACGGAGAGCGCCATGAAGCTCAACTGCAAGACTATCTTCAGGAAAGCAGTCACTGTGGTGACGCTGTTCTGCATGGTGACCGAGCCCGCGCTCGCGGCGCTGCTCAATCTCGCGAACGAGCCCCTGATCGTCGGCGCCAAGCCCGCACCGCAGGTTATGCTCACGATCTCGAAGGACCAGCAGCTCTACAAGAAGGCTTACAACGACTACACCGATCTCGACAACGACGGCCAGCTGGACCTCGAGTACAAGCACTCGATCGAGTACTACGGGTATTTCGACCCGACCAAGTGCTACTTCTATCAGAACGGTCGTTTCGAGCCGCAGAACTTCGGCACTGACCGGAAGAAGGATGCAAAAACCGGAGCCGACCTTGGCCGCGCGCCGGCGTATTGCAACGGCATCCAGTGGAGCGGCAACTTCCTGAACTGGGTCACGATGACGCGCATGGACGCCGTGCGGAAGATCTTTTACGGCGGCATGCGGGTTGTGGACGAAGCTTACGATCTCAAGACGAAAAAGCCGACGGAAACGGTTCTGGAACGCGCGTTCGTGCCGGCCGACGCCCACGCCTGGGCGAAGTGGTACAACGGCAAGGATCTCAAGCAGCTCACGCCATACGATCAGACCAGCACTACCGTGCGCCTCGAGACGATCACGTGCTGGGAGCAGCCGAAGGCCAAGGATCCATGCGCGGCATTCAGCTCGTTTCCTATGCCCGCAACCGCCGGTGACCACACCATCCGATTTTCCGGCACCGTGAGCAACTACATCTATCCTGGCGATCAACTCGTGATCGCGGATCGGTTCGTCAGAACGCGCCGCGTGTGGGCCACGGTCGTCGCCGTGCCCACCGCAAGCTCGCTCACGCTCAGGATCAATCCGACCGGTGTGACGGACCCGGGCATTGCGCTCACCAGCGTGATCATCAATAACCTCAGCAGCTCGGGCGTTACCTTCTGCAACGTCACGCCGGGATCCGCGAACGCAGCCGATCCGAATTCCAAATCGCAGACGAACACGAACGCGCCGCTCATGCGCGTGGCGCGCGGCAACTTCTCGCTGTGGAACGCGAACGAGCGCGTGCAGTGTCTGTGGGGCGAGGAGCGCTACAACCTCCAGAGCGGGTTCGGCGGCGGTCTTCGCAGCAACGGTAATCAGGCCGCGCTCTCAGGCATCGGTACGGAGACGCGCAGTGACACCGCACAGTACACCGAGGTGCAAAACGCCAGCGCTGAAAGTCCGCTGCGAGCGGTGCATGCACCTGCAGGTCCCGAGTTGGGCGAGTTCACCGTGCGCGTCCAGGTCTGCGTGGACGACGGCGGCAAGCTGCAGGTTCTCGACATGAGCCCGCAGGAAAACAAGGAGAGGTGCAAACGCTATCCGGCCGGCAACATCAAACCCGTGGGCGTGCTGCAGGAACATGGCGATCTCGGCAACCTGCACTTTGGATTGATGACCGGGACGCACGCACGCAACGTTTCGGGCGGCGTGCTGCGCAAGAATCCCGCGCCGATGAGCGACGAGATCAACGTCGCCACCGACGGGACGTTCAAGGAAGCTGATGGGAAGACGTTCCGCCTTCCGTACCGGCCGAAGGACGGCAGCGCCCGCACCGCGACGTCCGCGAGCTCGCCGCCTGGCATCATTAATACGCTCAACTACATGCGCGTTTACGGCTACCGCTATGCCGGTGCCAGCAGGGACGGCTACCTCGGCGCGGAAGGCGACAACTGCACCTACCAGCTCACGTCGATCAACGAGAATCAGTGCACGAGCTGGGGCAATCCGATGTCGGAGGTGTTCTTCGAGGCGATCCGCTACTTTGCCGCCAAGGACCCGAATTACACGTACGCATCGTCCGGCAGCAAGGACAACGAGCTCGGGTTGCCGCTCGCGAGCATCAACAAGAAGCTCATCACGGCCAACAATTACTGCGCCAGCCTGAACGTGGTCGTAGTGAATGCCGCCGTCGCCGACAACGATGACGACTTGAGGCTGCAATCTGGAACGGACATCAACGCGGCCGGCAATATCGCGAGCCTCACCGATAAGATCGGCGACCTTGAGAAGATCACCGACGGCAAATACTTTGCCGGCAAAGTAATCGGCAGCACCGGCGCCAAAGATTCGGATTTCGAGCTGTGCACGCCCAAGACGATCACTGGTCTCGGCAACGTATCCGGCATCTGCCCCGAAGGTCCCACGCTCGGCGGTTCGTATCTGATGGCCGGGCTGGCGTACCAGGCAAAGACCAACAAAATCCGCACCGACCTGAAGTACGACGAGACCACGCTGATCGGCAAACAGTCGCTCAAAGTAACGTCATACGGCATCCAGCTCGCGACCAATACGCCGCGCATCGAGATCGTCGGCAAGGACGATCAGAAAGTGGTGATTCAGCCGATCTACCGTCTGGATTTGACCGGGCTCAAACCGCCCGGCGGCGTCGGCGGCGGTGGTCTCGTCGACATGCGTTACGTGCTGCTCGACACCGACAAAGCGGGCAACAAGCGCGGCAAGATTTACGTGAACTGGGAAGATTCCGAACAGGGCGGCGACTACGACCAGGACATGTGGGGCACGATCGAGTGGTTCCTCGACGTGACGAAGAACACGATCACCGTCAAGACCAACGCAATCTCGGCATCCTCGGCGAATCCGCAAGGCTTCGGCTATTCCATCAGCGGAACGACACAGGATGGGCCGCAGTTCCATTCCGGCATCTACCACTTCAACTACCCCGGCGTAGCCGGAGTGAAAGGCTGTGTCGACTGTAACCTCGTGGGCTCCGGCGGCCAGACGGGCGAGACGCAGCACACGTACTCGCTCGAGACCGCTGGCGCGAACGAGTTGAAGGATCCACTCTGGTACCTCGCGAAGTACGGCGGTTTCGACGACAAGAACGAGAACAAACTGCCGGACGCCGCGACCGCGACGACGGCCTCCGAATGGGACCGGAAAGTCAAAGGCACGCCGGACAACTACTTCCTGGTCACGAATCCGATCGGCCTCGTGGCTGCGCTCGGCGAAGCGCTCGGCTCCGTCGGCGGCAACACCGCCGGCACCTCCGCTGCCACCAACTCGACGTCGCTGCAGACGATCACCCGTGTCTATCAGGCGCGCTTCGACGCCGGTCCGCACTGGGCGGGCCAGCTGCTTTCCACGCGGATCATCACCAAGGACAACAAGGCCGAATTCGTAACGCAGCCCGATTGGGATGCCGGTCAGTTGTTGAACCTCGCGAACTTCAACACAGGTCGTGAGATCATCACGTTCGACGACGCGGACAAGGTGCGGGACGGCGTCCCCTTCCGCACGGGCAACGTGAAAAGCCTCGACGATGCGCTCAACATCGACCCGTCAACCGCGATCTTGGACAAGCTCGGTCCCAATCGGTTGAACTACCTCCGCGGCGATTCGAGCCAGCAGGAACCGTCCGGGCCGTTCCGCCCACGGCTGAAGAGCGTGCTCGGCGACATCGTCAACTCCGATCCGGCGTTCGTCGGTTACCCCAACGCGACGCGTACCGACCCGAGCTTCCGCCTTCATTTCGAGAAGTACTTCAACCGCACACCGATGCTCTACGTGGGCGCCAACGACGGCATGCTGCACGGCTTCGACGCGGAGACCGGACAGGAGCGGATCGCGTACGTGCCGAGCAGTACGTTCTCGAAGCTCAACCAGCTTACGAATCCGGACTATCAGCACCGGTTCTTCGTCGACGGCGCTCCCGCCGTGGATGAGGTGCAGCTCAAGGCAGACATCGCTGCCAATACGTGGCGAACCGTGCTCGTGAGCGCCCTTGGGCTCGGTGGCCAGGGACTCTTCGCGCTCGACGTGACCGACCCGAAGACGTTCTCCGAGAAAAATGCCAGCACGCTTGCACTGTGGGAGTTCACCGACAAGGACGACCCCGACCTCGGCTACGTCACGGGCCGCCCCGCCATCCGCAAGGTCAGGTCGGGAACGGGGTATCGCTGGGCCGCGATCGTGTCCGGCGGCTACAACAACGACGAGCCGGATACCGCCCAGGGCAGCGGGCGCGCGATGCTGTTCGTCATTTTTCTCGATGGCCCCACGGGCAAGCAGGGCGGCAAGGTCCGCACCTGGGAGCACGGGACCGACTACATCAAGATCGATACCAAGCTCAACACGGCAGGCAAGCCCAACGGGCTCGCGCCGCCGTTCACGGCCGACGTCGATGCCGACGGCCTGACCGATTTCGTCTACGCGGGTGACCTTCAGGGCAACTTCTGGAAGTTCGATCTCACCAATACCGATCCGAAGACGTGGTCGGATGATACGAACCGCGTCATCCTGTTCACCGCGAAAGACGCGAAAGACAATCCGCAGCCAATCACTGCGCAAGCGGAAGGCACGCTGCACCCCGACCGCAATCTCGGCGGATTCATCATCTCCTTCGGCACGGGCAAGTTCCTGGAGAAGACCGACCCGCTGCCGCCTTACACGGTCGGCAATACGTACTACGGCATCTGGGACAAGAACAACGGCAAGAGCAATGTCCAGGCACAGACGACGGTCTCGAACCGCACGCAGCTTCAGCAGCAGGTGTTGACGACCGACTCGACGTCGGGCGTGCGCGCCTTGACCGCGGAGAAGATCGACTGGACGACCAAGCTGGGGTGGTTCATCGACTTCAGCGATTCGACGACGGACGGCGAACGGGTCGTCTTCCGGCCGCTGCTTCTCGCCTCCCGGCTCATTTTTACGACATTGATTCCGGCCAGCCACCCGTGCGAGGCCGGCGGCAGCAGCTTTATCATGATCGTGGATCCGGGCACCGGCGGGCGCATTGACAGCGTCGTGCTGGACGTAAAGAAGGACAACGTGCTGAACGCTGAGGACAAGATTACCGTTGGTGGCGTCCTGGTCGGTGCGAGCGGGCTCAAGTCCGAAGTCGGCGTTACGCCCACGCCGGTGGTCGTGCGGGGTGGCGTCGCCGGCACCGGCGGAGAGACGTCGTCGAAGATCTACGGCACGTCCGGACCATTGGTCGCCGGCGTGCAGGGCGCGCTCGGCTTCACCGTAATGAACAGCGGGGGCACCCCGGTCCCATGGGGTGGGTGGATCGGGCTTAAAGCGAACAGCGGCCGCGTGAGCTGGCGCGAGATCGTCAACTAGAAGAAACTCGGAGAGAGGCAGGCAGTGACAAGAGGACGGGCCGGTTTCACGCTCATCGAGCTCCTGATCGCCGTGGCGATCGTCGGCTTGCTCGCGGCGGTCGCGCTGCCGGGGTACAACGAGCACGTCGCCAAGAGCCGTCGCGCCCAAGGCCAGACGGCGCTGCTGAAGGCCATTCAGCTTCAGGAGCGCTTCTATACCGCGAACAGCCGCTATGCGAACAATGCGGAGTTCGCGACGCTTTTCGGCCTAGCGGGCGGAGCAGCCGTGTACTCCGGCGAGAACCCCGCCGATGCGACGACGGGCAGGTACATACTGGCGGTCGTTCCCCAGGGAACCTGTACTGACCTGAACACCTGCGTGAACGTGCGTGCAATTCCCCTGGTCGCCGATCCGAAGTGCGGCGTGCTGATGCTGGACAGCCGGGGCACACGCCTCGAATTCGGCACCCAGACAGTTCAGTACTGCTGGAAGAACTAGCGCGGTGGCTACGGCTGCGCACCAGGGCGCCATGGCCGGCATGCCGATCCCGGTCGGCCGGCTCGCCGCGTTCACGGTGCTTTCGATCGCGCTGCATGCCATCACGCTCGGCGCGTACGTTCCAGGATCCGCAGGTTCGGGCGCCGACATCGCGGCTGCGCCCGTGCTGCACGCGATCCTGGCCCCGCGTGACTCCGGCAACGCACCCGCTGCTCAACACGACAGCACGTCGCCGGCGCAGGCCGGCGCGCAGAGCGCGACAGCGCTCGACCACCAGCAGGCTCGTGGCGGCGCCGGGCCCGACATGCCCCTCCCCGACAAGTGGTACACGGCGTCGGAGCTCGACGTGCGGGCGCAACCGCTCACGCCCGAAAAGCTCGACTATCCGGCCGAGCTCGGTCCGCTCGGCCCGGCGGCGACGGTGCGGGTGACTCTCTTCATCGACGAGCGCGGCTTCGTGCGCAAGACCCAGCTCGTGGACGGTGCACCCGTGGCGGCATTCGATCGCGCCGCCCTCGAGGCGTTCAGGGACGTGCGGTTCTCACCGGCGGTGAAGAACGGTGTACCGGTGAAGAGCCAGAAGCTGCTCGAGCTCGACTTCAGGCCCGATCTGGCGATCCGCTAGAAGCACGCGCGGAGCGCGCGGCTTAGCTCTGCTTCGCGAGTGCCTTCGGCAGGGCGAAAGTAACCCGCTCCTCGGCGCCTGCGAGCTCGCGCACGTTGTGTGCGCCGAGCGCGACGAGCCGGTCGATCACCTGCTTCACCAGGACTTCCGGCGCCGAGGCGCCGGCCGTGACGCCGACGATGTCTTTATCCGCCAGCCACTCCGGCCGAAGCTCCTGTGCGTTATCGACCATGTACGCGGGCACGCCCTGCTTCGCAGCGACCTCGCGCAGGCGGTTCGAGTTCGAGCTGTTCGGAGAACCCACGACGAGCACGACATCGACTTCTCGCGCCAGCGCCTTGACCGCGTCCTGCCGGTTCTGGGTCGCATAGCAGATGTCGTCGCGCTTGGGCCCGACGATGTTCGGAAACCGCGCTTTCAGCGCCTCGACCGTGCGCCTCGCGTCGTCCATCGACAGCGTCGTCTGCGTGACGAACGCCAGGCGCTCCGGATCGGCGACTTGCAGCCGCTCCACGTCCTCGGGGCTCTCGACGAGATACATGCCGCCGTTGCTCTGGCCCATCGTACCTTCGACCTCCGGATGACCCTGATGGCCGATCATCACGATCTCGCGCTGCTGCGAGCGCTTTTTCGCGACCTCGACGTGCACCTTGGTGACGAGCGGGCAAGTTGCATCGAAAACGCGGAAGCCGCGCGCCTCGGCGTCGCGCCGCACCGCCTGCGACACGCCGTGGGCGCTGAAGATCACGGTGCTGCCGGGCGGGACTTCGGCGAGATCCTCGACGAAAATCGCGCCTTTCGCACGCAGGTCGTCGACCACGAACTTGTTGTGCACGACTTCGTGTCTCACGTAGATCGGCGCGCCGTACTCGCGCAACGCGCTTTCGACGATCTCGATCGCGCGATCGACGCCGGCACAGAAACCGCGGGGCTTGGCGAGTACGACTTCCATGGGAGAGTTACAAGCAACGAACGAAGCAGCAATTATACCCGCGCGGCAGGCCCCTCCCGCCGCGCGCGCCCTACGCCGTGGCGGGTTTGCGCTTGCCGCGGAGCGCGTCCCACACCAGCAGGACGGCTCCGCAACTGATCGCCGCGTCCGCGACGTTGAACGCGGGCCAGTGGTAGCCGAGCGCGTGGAAATCCAGGAAGTCGACCACGGCCCCATACAGCAGGCGATCGACGACGTTGCCGATCGCAT
>DASPNA010000115.1:0-66864 GCA_035626775.1 Thermoanaerobaculia bacterium | reverse complement strand
GAACACAGAGAAACGGCGATGTCCGTATCGAGACCGTCCCGGACGCCCGCATCATCGAACCGACCGATGCACTGGTCACCGTGACGCGTGCGCATCTGCGGCAGCGACCTCTGGCCGTACCAGTCAACGGAACCGACGCTCAATGGGCGCCGCATGGGGCACGAGTTCATCGGCATCGTGGAGGAGGTCGGCGCCGCGGTCCGCGCCGTGAAGCGCGGTGATCTCGTCGTCGCACCTGTCGCCTGGTCCGACGGCACCTGGGTCTGCCAACAGGGACTGCACACTTCCTGTCGACTTTGACGGATACGCAGTATCCGCTAACATCGGCGAATGGCGGATACTTCATGTACCTCTATCGGCCCCACCCTGCATCGTTGACCACGCTCTTTGGCGACCTGGAGAATTTCGCGGCCAGCGCGAGCCGGGTGTTCGTCGGGACGCCGGGAACGATCCTGAAGCGCTCGAACGCCTCAGGCTTCGCGTTTTATGCGCACCAGTACTACGACGCCCTGGGGGTGAAACGCGAACGGTACGTCGCCGGGCCCATCGGCGAGGAACCAGCGGAGCATGCTGTGGAAGAATTACGGAGTCGTATCGAGGAACTGAAGCGGCTCCTCCCCTCGATCCGGCTGCTCGGGAGAGAAGGGTTCCAACTCGCCGATTCGAGAGCGTTTGCGACGATTGCCGCTCTGCAGAATTCGGGCCTTTTCGGCGCCGGCGCTTTACTGGTTGGGTCGCACGCCTATGGCGTCATTCTGAATCGGCTCGGCGTCCGCGCCGCGTCCTACCTGACGGAGGACGTCGACATCGCTCGCAATCGCCGGCTCCTGGTTGCGGATGGGAAAATGCCGCTCGCCGAGATCCTGAAATCATCAGGCATCGAATTCGTGGAGGTGCCGTCGCTCGACCGGCGTTCTCCGTCCACGTCGTTCAAGCAACGGGGACGCTCGACATTCCAGGTCGAACTTCTTGCACCCGCACGAGGTGACGACATCCCCTCGGCACCCGTTCCGGAGCTCGCTGCGCATGCCGTCACGCTTCCGCTCCTCGGATACCTGCTGGCGGAGTCGCAAGTGACGGCGTTGCTGGCACGCGAAGGTTGCAGCGCCGTGCGGGTACCTCTCCCCGAGAGATTTGCCATTCACAAGTTAATCGTTTCCCAGTTGCGGCGCGGACGCGATGCCAAGGCGCAGAAAGATCGCACCCAGGCTCTCGTCCTCTGCGCGGCGCTCGGAGACATGCATCCTGGTGCGCTCGAGTCGGCGGTGCAAAGCGTCCCTGCCCGCGCCCGAGGACATCTTCGCCGCGCGGTCGGACAGGTTCGTCAACCGCTGGAGAATGACCACCCGCGTGCGTGGGACGAGCTGAACGCGTAAAGCCCGCCAGGCCAATGACGTGTTTAGGCAAGCTCGTGAATGGCGTGCCCCGGCGACACCGCGGTCTCGACGGCCGAAGACAGCGCGCGTCCGCGCACACCGTCACCATCGCGTGCGCGCCGGCGTCGAACGTGACGAGGCTGCCCGTCGCGCGCGTCGCATCGGTCGCGGCAAGATACGGATCGACGCGCACGGAGCTGGTGAAGTTCTCCGCCGGTCCCTGCCGCGATTGCTTGGCACAGCCATCCGCTTGGTCAGGTGCTGATCGTGACGGCCGGCACCGGACGCGTGCAGCAGTGGGGTCAGCCGATCGAGGAGATCCGCGTCGGCGATGTCGTACGCATCCCGCCGAACGCAAAACACCGGCACGGCGCGGCGCCCGCGACTTCGATGGCGCACATCGCGGTCGTCGAACAGCTCCCCACCGGCAACACCACGAACCGGATGGAGAAGGTCAGTCTGGAGCAATACCACACCGCCTGTAGGCGGACAATCGACCGCCGCCGCGCAACCCGCGACCGCAGCCTGGTGACGGTGAGCGCGCTCATCGTCATGAACCGCCCCGACCAACTCCGGTCGCATCTCCTCCGAGCGCGCCAGAACGGTGTCACGGAGCAGGAGTTGTCGGAGGCGATGACGCATCTGGCGTTCTACGCTGGCTGGCGTAGTGCATTGACCGCCGTGACGGCGGCCCGGGAAGTCTTCGAGAAGAAATAGGAGGACCCGATGAGCGACGAGCTCGACGACAGCGAACTCAATGCGGACGAACAGGCATTACTCGACGAAATGCCCGAGCTGACGGGTGTTGGCGGCCATACGCGCCGCACCTTCATCGGCACTTCGATCGCCGGCAGCCTCGGGCTTTTTGCGCTCGACCTGATCGCACATCAGGAAGCGCTCGCGGCTCTCGCGCCTGCGCCCGATGCGGTGACGGCCGCCGGAGCCGCGGGCGAGAACCTGATCAAAGTCGCGTTCAAGGTCAACGGCGCGACGAAGACCCTCGAGCTCGACTCGCGCATGGTCCTGCTCGACGCGCTGCGCGAACGGCTCGAGCTCACCGGCTCGAAGAAAGGCTGCGATCAGGGCCAGTGCGGAGCGTGCACCGTGATCGTCGACGGCCGGCGGGTGCTGTCATGCCTGACCCTCGCCGCGACGATCGAAGGGAAAGAGGTCACGACCGTCGAAGGCCTCGCCAAGGGCGATCAGCTCCATCCGATGCAGGCCGCGTTCATCAAGTACGACGCGTTCCAGTGCGGCTACTGCACGCCCGGCCAGATCTGCTCTGCCGTTGCACTCCTCGATGAAGCGCGGCGCGGGGACATCAGTCACGTAACGGAGGACGTCGGCGCGAACATGACGCAGCTCACCGACGATCAGATCCGCGAGCGCATGAGCGGCAACATCTGCCGCTGCGGCGCCTATCCGGGCATCGTCGCCGCCATTCAGGAAGTGCATTCGGGACGCGAGACGCAGCACACGTGGCGCTTCGTCGATGAAGAGCAACTCGCTCGCGTCAGAAGAGAGGATGGCTATGAGACCGTTTAAGTACTTACGCGCCACTGATGCGAACGGTGCGGCGGCCGCGGTCGCCGCAAATGCGGAGGCGAAGTTCCTCGCGGGCGGCACGAACATCCTCGACCTGATGAAAGAGGACGTCGAGCGGCCCACTCAGCTCGTCGACGTGACGCGGTTGCAGCTCGCGGAGATCAGACCCTTGCGCGGCGGCGTTTCCATCGGCGCGCTCGCGACCAATACCACCACTGCCAATCACCCGCTCATCCGCAGCAACTATCCCCTGCTCTCGCAAGCCATCGTCGCCGGCGCGTCTGCGCAGTTGCGCAACATGGCCACGAACGGCGGCAATCTGTTGCAACGCACGCGTTGCCAGTACTTCTACGACACGGCAATGCCGTGCAACAAGCGCGCGCCCGGTACGGGCTGCGGCGCGCGCGAAGGTCTCAATCGCATTCACGCGATCTTCGGCTGGAGCGAGGCGTGTGTCGCCACTTATCCCGGCGACATGGCCAATGCGCTTTACGCGTACGAAGCGGTCGTGCGCGTTCGCGCCGCAAACGGAAACGAGCGCACGATCCCGATCGACGACTTCCACCGCCTGCCCGGCACCACACCACAGGAGGACACGAACCTCGAGCACGGCGAGCTCATTGTGGCCATCGAGTTGCCGAAGTCGAGCTTCGCGAAGAACGCGCACTACCTGAAAGTGCGCGACCGCGCGTCGTATGCATTCGCGCTCGTCGCCGTTGCTGCCGCGCTCGACCTCGACGGCGGAACGATCCGCAACGCGCGCCTCGTCCTCGGAGGCGTCGCACACAAGCCGTGGCGCAGCCGCGAAGCAGAAGCAGCTCTCGCTGGCAAACCGGCGTCGCAGGAGAGCTTCGAGGGTGCCGCGGAGGCGGCGATGCGCGACGCGAAACCGCTCGCGCACAACGCCTACAAAGTCGAACTGGGGAAACGAGCCATCGTGCGCGCGCTGCTGCGTGCGAGCCGGCTCGCGTAATCGGGAGGACGCGATGCCGAGATACATCGGAAAAGAAATGAGCCGCGTCGACGGCGTGGCCAAAGTGACAGGCAAAGCAAAATACGCCGCCGAGTTTCGCGCGCCGAACCTCGCGTACGGATTCGTGGTCCTCGGAAGCATCGCCAAAGGGTCGATCCAATCGATCGACACGCGTGATGCCGAAAAATCAGCCGGCGTGGTCCGCGTCTTCACGCACCTCAACACACCGAAATTCGGACCGAAGCCGCCGGTCGAAGAAGCGCCGCCGCGCGGCACTCGGCCGGAAGAGGACAAGTCGTTTCGCGCGCTGCAGACCGACCGAATCGTTTTCAATGCGCAACCGGTGGCGCTCGTCGTCGCCGAAACATACGAACAGGCTCGATTCGCGGCGCGCCTCGTCAAAGTGGCCTACAACCAGGAGAAACACGTCACCGACACGGAGACAGTCCGCAACAGCGCACGCGTCCCGCCTCGCGTTCCCGACGTGCGCCGCGGTAATCCCGAAGAAGCGATGCGGAATGCACCGGTGAAGATCGAAGCCGAGTACCGCATTCCCATCGAACATCACAATCCGATGGAGCCGCATGCGGCCGTCGCCGTGTGGCAAGCGGACAAACTGACGATCTTCGACAAGACCCAGAACGTCTACGGAGTGCGCGAGCACCTCGCGGCCAGCTTCGACATCCCGCAGGAGAACGTCGACGTGATCTCGCCGTTCGTCGGCGGCGCATTCGGCGCTTCGCTGCGTCCGAATTACTACCCCGCTCTCACCGCGATGGCCGCGCGCGAGCTCAAACGCCCCGTGAAGCTCGTCTACACGCGCACGCAGATGTTCACCGGCCACGGTTATCGCCCTTTCACGATTCAGAAGATCGCCCTCGGCGCCGATTCTTCGGGAAAGCTCTCCTCGATGATCCACGAGGCGGTGCACAACACCTCGTCATTCGAGGCCTTCAATGACGGCACCACCAACTTCACGCGCCAGGTCTACGCGTGCCCGAATCTGTACGCACCGGTGAAGGTCGCGAATACCGATCTCAATACACCGACCTGGATGCGCGCGCCGGGTGCGGTCAGCGGGATGTTCGCGCTCGAATGCGCGATGGACGAACTGGCGTACGCGCTGAAGATCGATCCGCTCGAGCTGCGCTTCGTCAATTACGCGGACGTCGATCCGGAAAGCGGCAAGCCGTGGTCGAGCAAAGCGCTGCGCGAGTGCTACCGCCTCGGCGCCGAGAAGTTCGGCTGGAAGAATCGCAAGTTCGAGCCGCGCTCGATGCGTGACGGACGCCTGCTCGTCGGCTGGGGCACGGCCACAGGTGTATGGGGCGCATTTCAACGGCCGGCGAGCGCACGGATCGTCTACCGAGCCGATGGCACGGCGAACGTAACGAGTGCGACCAGCGACATCGGTCCCGGCACCTACACCGTGATGACCATGATCGCCGCCGAGTACCTCGGCGTCCGCCCCGAACAGGTGTCGTTCGAGCTGGGCGACACGAAGTTTCCGCGAGCGCCGTCGCAAGGTGGATCGCAGACGACGTCGAGTGTCGGCTCCGCGATTTACGGCGCGGCATTGGCAGTCGGTGCGAAGCTCCTTTCGCTCGCGAGAAAAGATCCGAGCTCACCGTTGACCGGCGCCGCGGGAGCGGATGTCGAGATGCTCGACGGCCGCCTACGCCTCAAGGCCGACCCCGCGCGTTCGGTGAGCATCGCCGAGGTGATGAAGCGGAATGGCGTGACGGAGATCGATGAGACATTTCAATCGCAGCCGTCGCCGGAGCGCAACAACTACGCACTCCTTGCACACGGCGCGCAATTCGTCGAAGTCAAAGTCGATCCCGACCTCGGCACCGTGCGCGTCACGCGCGCGATCGAAGTTTCCGCGTGCGGCAAGATCATCAATCCGAAGGCATCGCACAGTCAGGAGATCGGCGGCATCGTCTGGGGGATCGGCATGGCGCTGCACGAGGCTACCGAGATCGATCACCGCTTCGGCCGGATCATGAATCCGAACCTGCAGCACTACCACGTGCCGGTGAACGCGGACATCCATCAGATCGAGACCGAGTTCATCGAGGAGGACGACAAGATCGTCAACCCGCTCGGCGTAAAAGGCATGGGCGAGCTGGGGATGGTCGGCATTCCGGCGGCGATCGCCAATGCCGTCTTTCACGCGACCGGCCGGCGCGTGCGCGAGTTGCCGATCACGCCGGACAAATTGTTATGAACGATCAGCTCCGTACGACGGCGCGTTCGAGCGCCGCGTTCCCGGTGTATACGCGATCAACGTGGCGCAGCCGAGCGCGAAAGCGCCGCAGGCGATCCTGCGGCCTCGGCCTGCATCGTCGTGCAGGGCGCGAAGAGCGTGATGGTCGGCGACGACGGTCGGTCGGATGTTCTCGACGGGCTGAGAGCCCGTCGCTCCAGATCGCAGTTCGGCCGCGAATACCGGCCGGTTCCGCGAAATCCATCGCTTTCGCGAAGACGGCCTTGCGACGGGGGAAGCTTCGCCGGACGTGCGTCGTCAGAAAGCTTGCGGCTGCATGAGCAGTGCGGCCGCCGCGGTTGCGATCGCGTCGCGATCTTCGCCGGCGTCCTCGCCGATTCTCACGAAACCGGGCGTCAGCAACTCCGTGCTCGCCACCTTCACGCCATCGCGCTCGAAGATGTATCCGGTAGGCGGGCCCGGAACGTTCCGAAACTTCGCGAGACCGTGACTGGCCTGGAGTGCGACCTTACGCGAGCCGTCCGTGAGCGTGCCTGTATAGCCCTCGCCGCCGATGGCGAGGCTGCCGACGACGTGCAGCTTCCAGACGTCTTCGTCGCCGACGCGTTGCAGCTCGCAATCGAGCGACTCGTCATATGTCAGCGCCACTTCCATCGAGCTTTCCACCGAGCCGATGCCGATGTCCTCGTGATCGCGCCGGTGCTCGCAATAGCACTCCCAGGCATCGCGTCCGTTCGGCGCGAGAACGAAACTGTACGCCGCCGTGCCTTCGGTCTGCGAGTACGTCACCGGTGCGACGCCGACGGCACGGCGTCTCTCGGTGGGGCGTTTGTTCTTGTGGTATTCGACGACGTCCCATTCGCCGAAGCTCATCGGCCTCGGGCCGATGCCCCACCCATGTCGTTGCACCGTCCATACGGAGGTCTGTTCGAGTGACGCGGGAACGGGCATGAGCGGACGCGCCGTTCCGCATCCGACCAGAAACAGGACCAGAACCAAGACTCTCACTGCACACCGCCTGTTGCTACGTATTTGAACTCCACGATGGCGGCCTCATCGCAGGTGGTGTGCCATCGCGTTCCTCTCGCGAGGCGATGAAATCACGTGCTGTGCTGTCCGCTCGGAGAGTCGCAGATGACGCCCATGCAGGACGGCGCGAGCCGCGCGACGCTTCGGGCTAACCGCAAGCAACGCGATCCGTCCAAACGACGTGATCAAAACTCTTGTCCTGGCCGCGAACCTGCTCGCCATCATTCTCATCGGCGCCTGCGCAACCTCCCATCTCGACGAGTTTCGAAGGTTGTACGAACAGCGCGCATCGATTGCGACAGAGCGAAGACTCGCGGAGTTCATGGCCGAGACCACGGACGACTATGTCGTGCGCCTGGAGAATGGCCAGACGATGACGCGAGATCAGCTCTCGAAGAGGCTCGAGGCGTATTTCGCCCAGCAGCTCGTCGAACAGGTCAGCTTCGATTACGTCGTGCGGCACGTTGACGTGCGGGGCGATCAGGCCATCGTGGAGGTCGAGCAACGGGACAAGCGCATCCAGCGTCGAAGCGACGGCTTGAACCATCTCGTGGAAGCGAACGTGATCCATACCGACACATGGATCAAGACGCCGGCCGGCTGGAAACTGCAATTGACGCAGGAAGGGAAGCAACTGCTATTCACGGTCGACGGGAAGCCGCAATCGTAGAGCGCGCAGTCACTCGAAGAACGGCATGCGCGCGTTTTCCGGCGACGCGAGATCGGCGATCAGCACGGCCACGCCGAGCGTCCCCTTCCATAACGTATTCGCGCGCGCCTGGTCGGTGAACTCCACCGACGCGGCGTGATTGGCGAGCTGGCGCGCGCGGCTCAGCCACTCCGTCGCGCCGGTGTGTTTGTAGAGATTGAGCAGCGCGTACGCGCGGCCTGCGCTGCCGCAGCAGAGATTGCCGAGGAGGCGTGGGGCTTCCCAGTTGTGCCATGCGGTGAGCTCGGCGAGTTGCAGCCAGCGCTCGTCGCCGAGCATGCGATGGGCGAGCGCGAAGAGGAACACCTGCCCAGCGGTGCCGTTGCACCAGCCCGGAATGGATTTGTCGTTGTCGACAATGCGCCGCCAGTACGCGCCGCGTCCTTTGTTCGACTGGAACACCGTGTATTCATCGAGGCGCTCGATGAGGCGCGGCGGCAGTGCGTCGCCCGATGCCGCGCACCAGCGCAGCGCGGCGTAGAGATAGCCCGCCCATCCGTGCGCCATGCCGAGAAACGTACCTGACGGCGAATCGGCAATGGGCGGGCGCCCATCGAGCTCGTTCCAGATCGCGCGCATCGTCTCGGTGCCGACCGCGCGCAACGGCGCGTCGTCACCGAGCGGCAGCAGCATCGCCGCGGCGAGCAGACTGCCCGAGCGTCCAAGCGTCAGATCGAGCTCGCGGCACGGTTTGCGTGATGCGTGCAGAAACGCGGAGATGCGCGCGCGAAACGAGAACTGATCGCCGAACGCCGCTGCGATCATCGCTCCCGCGGCGTGAACGCCGGACTCGGTGTGATACGGCGTGACCTCGCCGAGGACGTCGCGCGTGAGCTCCGGGGCGGCGTAATACGCATCGTCGTTGCCGATGAGCGCAGCCGCGCGCGAGCGCCACACGTCCGCCAGTGCCAGCAGCGCGGCGTCGCCGCGCGTTTCCGCGATGCGCAACAGCCCCACCGCAGCGCCCGCGGTGCCGTGATTGATGCTCGCTTTCGGCGGATGCACGTAACGCGTCACGAACATCTCACCGCCGCGCGCAAATGACTGCAGCGTCTTCTCGAGCAGTTCATTCGCCTCGTCACTCAGTGGCGCGGCCTGCGACTCTTCCATCGCCGCGTCGAACGCGCTCGCGAGCGACGTAGCCATTTCCGCGATCGAAGCGTGCCGCTTCGCCGGATCCTTCTCGAGCGCGCGGAAGATGATCGCCTCGACCTCCGGCCATGGCGGCACGCCGCGGTTCGCGAACGGCACCGGCGCTTCGTTCGCGACCTGCGCGACCATCTCCTCGCGGTCATACCGGAAGTCGAGATAGTTCTTTCCGGTGATGAGCAGATACAACAACGCGCCGAGCGAATACTGCTCGCCGGCCGCCGACGAATGCACGTTGTCCTGGGCCGCGAGATACTCCGGCTCGAAGAAGGAGTACATCCCTCCCCTTCCGATCCGCGGCTCGCGGTCGATGAAGCGCGAGTAGCCGAAGTCGAGCAGCGCCACTGTATTGCCCACTACGACATTGCGCGGATGCACGTCGGCGTGCAGCACGCCGCGGTCGTGCAGCGTCGCGTACGCCGCCGCGATCGAGGCGCATATGCCGAGGAGGTGCGGACGGTCGTGGCGGCGCTGCGCGGCGGCGACGCTCGCATCCACGCCTGTCACCCACTCGACGATCAAGTACGTCCGCTCGTCGTGCATGCCGCTCTCGATGAGACGCGGCGTGATCCCAGCGCCTTCGAGATGACGCAGGATCTCGATCTCATTCTCGAAGACGTCCCGCGACGATTGCGTCGTGAGCCGCGCGATCTTCAGCGCCCCAACCTCCCCGCCCTTCCGCACCTGATACACCTCGGCATCCTCGACCAGGCTCGCGCAGCGCCCGATCGTCCAGTCGCCGATCGTCTCGCCGCTTTCGAATTGGGGCCGGATCTCGTGCTCATCGTCCGATCCCGCGGGAACGAGCACGCGGTTGTAAACGAACTCGCCGAAGAACGGCAGCAGTTCATCGAGCCAGGCGCGCGGATCCTTGCCGAGGACGCGGCTGTTCTCGACGACGGCTTCGACGATCGTGCGTGGCTTGCGGAACAACTCCAGCAGCGACGCCGTGTCGCGATCGATGACCTGTGCGAGTGAGCGGCCGTGCCGGTGCGAAAGCGTGAAGTCGCCTTCCTCGAACGTGAGCCGGCTGCGGAGGTTTTCATTGAGATCCGCGCACGGGATGAGCAGCACGTCGCGCTTGAGCACGAACGGCTCGGTGACGTTCATGACGCGCTCCAGAGCGATGCGGACGGCGTCCACGTGTCGACGTCGACCCCGTGCCGCCGCGCGCGCTCGATCGCGAAACGCCACGGCTCGATGGCATTCTGGCCGCGAGCAGTTTTCGCGATCGAGATCGCGGCGGCGAGGCGCTGCACGAGCCAGTGACGCCAGCTCTCGCGTCCGAGCCACTGCAACGCGCGCTCGTTGTCCGGCGGATCGACGCCCCAGGCAAGGAGGCCGGTGTCGTCGAGCGGCGCGGTGAACGGCACACCGTGCCCATCGCAGCCGGCCAGCTCGCGACGCAACACATCGGCGACTTCGTCGACTTCCGCGCGCGTCGAAAAGTACGCCACCATCTTGTCCGAACGCAGCAGACCGGTCACGCTCCCGCCGATCTTGAACGGCGCCGCCTCGAACGCGGACAGCACACGCACCACGACCGCGAACGCGTCGCGGATGCGCTCCGGACGCGGACTGACGTACAGCTTGTACGTCACCGCGTCGTCGCGTCCACGCTGAGGTTTGCGCGAAGACCAGCTCAGCCATCCCTTCAATGTGTCGGACGCAGTCCAGTCGCGCTCGAGCACAGCGCGCAGCGCGCCGCGGTCGGCGCCGACGTGCGCAAGGATCGCCTCGCGACTGGCGAAGCGCTCCGTCCAGAACGGCGTCTTCGGAATGCGATTGAAGAGGTACAGCGCTGCGGTCAGCGTGGGTATGTCGTTCGTCTCGAGGTCCTGCGCGTGGAGCAAGGCGTCGCGAGACAAATCGCAAGACTCTCTGGAGCGACGGGCTGTTAGCCCGTCCGGTTCTCTTTCGGTCCTCGACAGGCTGAAAGCCCGTCGCTCCAGACGGGTCAGTAGCTGGAGTGCGTCGGCGCCCGATACGAACTCGCCGTCACGTTCGATCTCGACAATGCCATCGAGCACGAGATCGACGACGTCCGCAAACAGCGCCTCATCGAGATGCGACGGCAACGCGAGTGACTCGATCAGCTCCGCCGTTTGCCGCGAAACCGATTTCAGGTTCATCGACAGCGGCAGCTTCGGGATGAGCAGACGGTAAAAGTCGGGATCGTTCTCGAGCTCGCGCAGCGGCTCGCGCTGTTCGGGCGTCAGCTCATCGAGCGTCATGAGCGTGATGAACGGGCTCGATCGGAATCGGATGTCGTTGAGCGAAGCGGTCATGCGGTTCGGGGGTGAAGCGGAGGCTTCCGGTCCGCTCCAGCGTCGAAGCTACATACCGATGTGTGATTCGAGTTGTTGCCTGAGTTGCGCGATGGCGTCAGGATGAAACGCGCTCGCCTTTTTCTTGTCTTTGGGCGATGGACTGCGGCGCGGATCGCCGCAGCTCGTGTCGCCGCAGGCCGAGGTGTCTTGGGGCTTGCAGCTCGTGTCGCCACAGGCCGAGGTGTCGGGCGCGCAGCTCGCGTCCGAACAGCCCGACGTGTAGTCAGACCCGCCGCCGCCGCTATCTCGCGGCTGCTGCCGGCCGCATGTCGCTTCAGAGCAACCGGTGTGCTCCTGCGCGGCGAAGTACTGCAGTCCCTCGTTGTCGAGGCTACCGCCGGTGCCGATCTGCGGCGGCCGCATGGGGATGGTGTTGATTCCCAGGTCTTTGATCTTGGGCATCACTCCTCCTCTCTCTCTGCGTCAATGACGTGGGGTGGACCGGAAGCCTACGGAGGGAGTGTACCGCCGGACGAAACGCGCGGCGCGTCATTCCTTATCGAAACGAACCAGCCACACATCGCCGTGCTCGACGGTCTTCCGCGCGTACAACGTCGATCCGTCGCGCGACAGGCGCGGCCCGCCCACGCTGGTGTCGAAATCGATGCCTGACGGCGATACGGAAACGTGATCGTTCACCTGCCGGCGCTCGACGTCGATGATGCCGATGCGGTCCTTCTCGAAAAACACGATTCGTTTGGCGTCCGGCAGCCACTGCGGCGTGCGGCCGCGATCGAAAACCTTCTCCACCCGCCGCGTTGCGAACGAATAGAGCGCAATCCCGCGCTCCGCTGCCGCATTCGGCACGCCACTGCCGATCAGCCACTTTCCATCGGGCGAGAACTTCGGCGAGCTGATGCCCTTGCCGAGCGGTTCGATCCGCCGCGCCAGCGGGCGATCGAGGTGGACGAGCAGCGCGCGCGATGGCGTCTCCGCGGCAAGCGTGCGGCCGTCTGGAGAAGCGCTGATCGCGTACACGTTCTGTTCGCCGTACCGGCGCAGATCGGCGGGATCGGTCTCGCGCGCCAGGCCGCTGCCATCCGCACCAACGCTCCACGTGTGATACGCGCCATCGCGATTGGAATAGACGTAGATCTTTTTTCCGTCTGGCGACCACGTCACGCCGCGGTCTTTCGCGGCGTCGTTCGTCAATTGACGCAGGCCCGTCCCATCGATGTTCACGACGAACAGGTCCTCCTGTGTGCCGCCCGTGGTGAAGGCCATCTCCTTTCCATCCGGCGACGGGTCGAAGTTCAGGATTTCCTGCGCGCCGCCAAACAGCGGCCGCGGCTCGCCTACGGTGCCGGCGAAGGCGTCGAACGGCGCCGCCATCAGGTGATAGAAACGGCTTAGCGTGGTGAAGACGAGATCGCCCTGCTGCGAGAAGCTGAAGTTGCCGCTCACCAGCGCCGGCAACGCCAGCGGCTCGGCCTCGCCAGTCGCTTCTCCGCTTTCCTGATCGATTGGGGTCCGCCACAGATTCAGCGTGCCGTCGCGGTTGCACCCGAAGTAGAGAAACTTTCCATCGGGCGACCACACCGGATTCCAATGCAGCGCGACGTGCGAAGTCACGCGCACGACGGTCTGCTTCGGCTGCGGCGCATCGGCCTCGATCGTCCAGATGTGACGTTCGCCGTTTTGCGCAACGCCCCAGAACGCGATCCGTTTTCCGTTCGGCGACCAGCTCGGCTGCAACGCGTCATTGCCGCCTGCCCGTTCTTCGAACGCAAACAGCAGCTTCTTCGCACCTGTTTTTGCGTCGATGATCCAGAGGTCTCCGTTGGTCTGGTGAACGTGCGGACGCAGTTCGGTCGGCGCGGTCGACACGACGATCCGCGTTCCGTCCGGAGACCATGCGGGGTTGTGTCCGAAATCGGTGAGACGGATCTTCGATTCTCCCGACACACCCATGACGAAGATTCCGCCGCCGCCGCGCTCCGAGCGGAACGCGATCTGCGACCCATCCGGCGAGAAAGCCGGCGCCGAAGCCGCCTCGGACATATCGGCCGTGACGTTCAACGCAATCCGTGCGTCGATGCGTTGCACGTAGATGTCGCGATGGCCCGACTGCGAAGAGACGTACGCGAACGTCTTCCCATCCGGCGACAGTGTCGAGAAGACCTCGGCGCCGTCGCCGAACGTCAGTTGTTTGAATGTGCGCGCCGAGCCCGGATTTACATGACCCGCGCGTACGCGGTACACGGCGAAGCCGCCCGCCGCAGCAGCGAGCGCCAATGTGGCCGTGATTCCGAGGACCGTGCGCGATGGCATCCATTTGCGCTTTTTGTCGACCGCTCCGATCGGCTGGCTGACGGCGCTCGTGCTGTTCTGTCCTTCCGTCAGCATCGCCAGCTGGAACGCGAGATCGCGCGCGGATTGGAAGCGCTCGCGCGGATCCTTCTCCATGCAGTGACGCACGATCGCTTCGAGCGCCGGCGGAATGCCCGGCACGTAGTTCGCCATCGGCGGCGGATCGGTGTTGAGCACCGCGTGCATCGTCTCGATGGCCGAGAAGCAATCGAACGCGGGACAGCCGGTGAGCATCTCGTACATCACCGAGCCGAGGGAGAAGATGTCGGTGCGGTGATCGATGGGTTGCGCGCGGACTTGTTCGGGCGACATGTAGCCGGGAGTGCCGACTGCGATACCGGCGGACGTGAGATGCCGCGCGGTGCGGCGCGCAGCGTTCGCGTCGGGCGCGTCGCCGGCGAGCTTCGCCAGGCCGAAGTCGAGGATCTTCACGCGCCGGTCGCTGGTGACGAACAGGTTCTCCGGCTTGAGGTCGCGGTGAATGATGCCTTTCTCGTGCGCGACCGCGAGCGCAGAGGCGATCTGCGACGCGTAGTCGATCGCTTTGCGGATCGGCAGTGGCGCTCCCGGGATCGCGTCGCCGATGATCTCGCGAAGCGTCTGTCCTTCGAGCAGCTCCATCACGATGTAGGGCGCGCTGCCCGTCGTGCCGACGTCGAAGATCGTGACCAGGCCGGGATGATTCAGGGCGCCGGCGGCACGCGCTTCCTGCTCGAATCTCCAGACCCGCTCATCACCGCGCTCGAACGAGTCGGGAAGGACCTTCACCGCGACATCGCGTCCGATGCGCTGGTCGCGCGCGCGCCAGACCTCGCCCATCCCGCCCGCACCAATCTGGCTCAGGATCTCGTAAGGTCCAAGCGACACACCCTTTGCGATAGCCATGAAGTGCTGACGCGGCGATTATGGCAGGACTCAGTACCGCGCGGTTCCTCGGGGTTCCTCGGGTTCCTCGGGTTCCTCGGAGTTTCCTCGGGGGGTTGACTCACTCCCACCGAGGAACCCCGAGGAACCCGAGGAACCGAGGTACTCCAAGGTACTACTTGGTTTGCGCCACCGACGGATACGTCACGAAGCTGCCGTTCGAATAAATGATGTCGCAGTCCGGATTGTCGGTCTCGCCCTGCGGGTACGACGCGCCATCGACCACGCCATCGCTTCCGCGCGAGCGCACACCGTACTCCTTCCCGTCTGCAGCGACTGCATAGTCGTACGTGTGCATCCAGCCGTCGTAGAGCGGGAAGTTGTTCGTATACGTCGGGATGAGCATTCCGCGCAGCGTGCCCGCCGTCACCGGCACCGTGGGAAAGGTGTAACCTGCCGCCGCGTAAGTGTGCATGTCAGTGGCGCGCGCTTCCCACGCCGAAGCGATGGTGCGCATGTCGTTCACGGTGCGCTTCTGACGCGCGCGGTCGATGGCCATGAAGTAGCTCATGACGGCGATCGCGGCGATGATGCCGACGATGCCGACCACGACCAGGAGCTCGAGGAGCGTGAAGCCTTTTTCACGGTGACGCGGCATGAATGATTCTCCCATCGATGCGGCCGTGCGCCGCTTCTTCGCGGGCGCCGGAATCGAGCCGTGCCGGATCCTCGCAGCCGTCTCCGGCGGCGCTGACTCGACCGCACTGCTGCTCGTTTTCTCCGCTCTGCGACTACAAAGATTCGCCGTTGAGGCCGCCCACGTCAACCATCATCTCCGCGGCGAGGAGTCCGAGGGCGACGAGAAGTTCGTCCGCGACTTCTGCCGCGAGCTCGAGATTCCGCTGCATGTGATCGACGGAACGCTCGATCGTGAATGCGTTCGCGCGCGGGGCATCGAAGCTGCCGCGCGCGCGGTCCGATACGAACGGCTCTCGCAAATCCGGGTGCAGAGGGATGCGCGCTTCGTCGCCACGGCGCATCAGAAAAACGACCAGGCGGAGACGGTGTTGATGCGCATCCTCACAGGCAGCGGTATCGCAGGACTACGCGGCATTCATCCGATGCGCGAGGACGGTTTCATCCGCCCGCTGCTCGAAGTGTCGCGCGACGAGATCGAAGCGTATCTGCGCGAGCGCAACATCACGCCGAGACACGATCGATCGAACGATGACCCGAGATTTCTCCGCAATCGCGTGCGCGCGGTCGTGCGCGAGCTGGGCGCGATCGAGAACCTCGCCTCCGTCGCCGCACAGGCACGCGAACAGTGGCCGATTCTCGAACGCGCCATCGATGAAGCGGAGCGCGCGCACGTCGAGGTCACGGACGAGGAGTCACGCTTCCACTCCTGGCCCGAAAAGAGCTGGCTTCGGGGCGCGCTAATGCAACGCCACATCCGCCGCCTCGACCCTCACGCGCGCGATTTCGACGCGCGGCGACTCGCGAACGAGCTGGAGGCGATCAAACGAACGAGCGTCACGAAACATCTCGAACTGGTGAATCGTGACAGTACGTTGATCCTGCGACGTCGACGGGCTGAGAGCCCGTCGCTCCAGAGTTTTGAATACGAGCTGACACCGGAACACCCGGCATGCATCGAAGCTCTCGCGAAGACAGTGCGAGTCGCGAGGACTCACAGACGACCGACGACCGGCAACCGACAACAGTTCCAGTTACCACCCGAGCACGAACCAACATTCACAATCCGCAATCGAAGAAAAGCAGACCGTTTCCACCCGCTCAACGCCCGCTCGCCGAAAAAGCTCAAGGATTTCCTGATTGATCGTAAAATCCCGGTCGAAGTCCGCGACCGGCTCCCGCTGCTGATCTGGAACGGCGAGATCGTCTGGGTCGCGGGCGTCGAGATCTCCGAGAAGTTCAAAGTCACCGACTCCGCGGGCGGGATTTACGAAGTGTGGATGGAGGACTCCGGTGCCACAGACGACCATCACTCCGGTCTTCAGCGCTGAGGAGATCGCGGCTCGCGTCTCCGAGCTCGCCAGCGCCATCCGCGCCGATGCCGGCCAGGCCGAGATCTTCTTCCTCTGCATCCTCAAGGGCGCATCGATCTTTCTCGCAGATCTGCTCCGCTCGGTCAGCGGTGACGTCAGCTATGGCTTCATCGACGTGGTGCGCGACGCCGAAGACAACAGCACCGCCGATGCGCTGGAGATCGACTTCCTCAGCTTCACCGACATCCGCGCCAGACATGTATTCGTGCTCAAGGACGTCGTCAACACCGGCATCATCGAGAACTACCTGCTCAGCCAGCTCCGCATGCACGCGCCGTCGACGCTGCGGCTGGTGGCGCTGCTCGACCGCCCCGACGCGCGCACCGTGGACGTCCGCACCGACTTTCACGGGTTCACCATCTCGGAAGGGGTCTTCGCAGGTTACGGCCTCGAGCACGAGCGACGGTTCGCTAACCTTCCCTTTCTCGGCCGTGTCGACCTGCAATAAGCCCTACTCCCGCCCCGTTACGCAAACGCGATAGTGTGTACGTGGCACGCGCGGAGCATCGGCGCCGCCGCGCAGGAGGCAATCCGTTGAATTCCACAGTCAAGACCGCGCTTCTCTGGGTGGTCATCATCGTGTTGGTGTTCCTCCTCTGGAGCCTGTTCAACACGGCCAAAGGGGCGAGTGAGCCCATCAAATTCAGTGTTTTCCGCGACAAGCTGAACCAGGGACATGTCGCAAAGATCATCGTTCGCGGCGACGAAGTGCGCGGCGAGTACAAAGCCACCGCTCCCGGTGGGCAGAAAGACTTCCACACGACCGTGTTGCCGGCATGGTGGGAGTCGCTGCAGAAGCCGCTCGACGAGAAGAATGTCGAAGTCGAGATCGAGCCGCAGCGCGACGCGCCGTTCATCACCGCGCTCATTACCTGGGCGCCGTTCCTGTTCCTGATCGGCCTGTGGATCTTCTTCATGCGCCAGATGCAGGCGGGAGGCAACAAAGCCCTCTCGTTCGGCAAATCGAAGGCGAAACTACTCTCCGGCAGCGCCAAGAAGGTGACGTTCAAGGACGTCGCTGGCGTCGACGAAGCGAAGGTCGAGCTGGCCGAGATCATCGAGTTCCTCAAGGAGCCGCAGAAGTTCACCAAGCTCGGCGGCAAGATCCCGAAGGGCGTGCTGCTCATGGGTCCTCCCGGAACCGGCAAGACCTTGCTCGCGCGCGCCATCGCCGGTGAGGCGAATGTGCCGTTCTTCTCGATCTCCGGCTCCGACTTCGTCGAGATGTTCGTCGGCGTCGGCGCTTCACGCGTGCGCGATCTGTTCGAACAGGGCAAGAAGAACGCGCCGTGCATCATCTTCATCGACGAGATCGACGCTGTCGGCCGTCACCGCGGCGCAGGCCTCGGCGGCGGACACGATGAGCGCGAACAGACGCTCAACCAGCTCCTCGTCGAAATGGACGGCTTCGAGTCGAATGAAGGCGTGATCCTGATCGCGGGCACGAACCGTCCCGACGTTCTCGATCCCGCGCTCCTGCGTCCGGGCCGGTTCGACCGCCGCGTGGTCGTCGACCTGCCGGATCTCAAAGGCCGCGAAGGCATCCTGCGCGTGCACACGCGCAACATCCCGCTCGCGGAAGACGTCGATCTTGCGGTGATCTCGCGTGGCTCACCCGGCTTCTCGGGCGCCGACATCGCGAACCTCGTGAACGAGGCCGCGCTCAACGCCGCTCGCTATGACAAGAAGAAAGTGCAGATGGTCGACTTCGAATACGCGAAGGACAAGGTCATCATGGGCGTGGAGCGGAAGTCGATGATGATGTCCGATCGCGAGAAGCGGAACACCGCGTATCACGAGTCCGGACACACCATCGTCGCCGCGATGCTCCCCGCCGCCGATCCGCTGCACAAGGTCACGATCATTCCGCGCGGACGGGCGCTCGGTCTTACCCAGCAGCTTCCGACCGAGGACAAGTATTCGTATTCGAAGCGTTATCTCGAGGCGATGCTGGCGGTGTTCATGGGTGGCCGCATCGCGGAGGAAGTGTTCCTCAACGAGCTCACCACCGGCGCCGGCAACGACATCGAGCGCGCCACCGGCATGGCTCGCAAGATGGTCTGCGAATGGGGCATGTCCGACCTCGGTCCCGTCACGTTCGGCAAGAAGGAGCAGGAGATTTTCCTCGGCCGCGAGTTCGCGCAGCACGGTGATTTCTCCGAGGCTACGGCCATCGAGATCGACAAGGAAGTGCGTCGCATTCTCGACAAGGCGTACAAGACCGCGCACGAGATCATCAACAACAACAAGACCGCGCTGGACCGCATCGCCCGCAAGCTGCTCGAGCGCGAGACGCTCGACGGCGCGGAGGTGAACGCGATCATCACCGAAGAGACGGGCACGGATTACATGAAGCTCAAGGAGTACTACCCCGATCAGAGCCCCGGCGATCAGTTGACGATCGCGCCGGGATCGGGGCCGTCGACGGAAGTCGCGACGCCGGTGGCTTCGCCAGACCGGAACGCCTGACAGTGAGTTCCTCGGGTTCCTCGGAGTCTCTCGGAGTTCCTCGGAGTGAATGCGAAGTTCACTCTGAGGAACGCGAGGCGCCCGAGGAGCTCATAGAAACTCCCTCTCCTCGCCGCTGGCGTCCCGCCGAAGAGCCCACCTGCTGCGGCTCCGGTTGCATCGACTGTCCGTTCTAGCGCGCGTTCTGCGAAGATAGCAACGGTAGGAACATGCCGTGAACGCGCGACATCTGTGGTGTACCGCGATTTTCGTTTTCTGCGCCGTCACTGTCGGCGCGGCATCCGAGGAGACCGCGTCCCTCCGCGTCCGCTGGCCGTCCGCGGCTGTCGAACGCCCGGAAAAGCTGTCGCTCCTTCCCATCGATGTCGCGTTGCCTGCGGGGATCAGTCGCGACAACGCCATCCGGATGTGGACGCGGCCGATCATCGGCAGCGAGCAGCAATGGAATTCCCTGCCGGCCGGTACCTATCGGATCATCGTTCGCTCGGCAAACACAGTCCCCGTGGAAGTCGGAGAAGTCATCCTCAGTCCCGGCGAGGAACGGACCGTGCCGATCGAGCTGCCGCTGGTGCCGGCAAGCAGTGCGCAGCCGGCGGCGGGCACGCTCCGCGTTCTCATCCGCGAACCGATCGATGCCGAAAGTCTGCGTGTCGCGCATTGGCGCGACGGAGCTCGCGTGGACCTCGCGGCGACGCGTCAGCAGCAATCGGCAGGCACGCTGCTCACCATGCAGGCGCCCTGCATTCCCGGCAGTGTCGTGATGATCGAGTCGCCCACGAAGATCGGGGTTGCGTCGCTCGATGGCGCATGTACGGAGACGCTTCATGTGCCGCTCGCGGAACGAGCGACTCTTACCGCACGAATCGCCGTTTCCGGTGATGCGTCGGTTCCTCGATCGGGTTCGCTCCGGTTCGCGAAATGCGCAGGTGATGCATCCATGGAAATCCCATTTGCGATCTCCGATTCCAGGATGCGCACAAGCGTGCCCGCGGGTTGCGGCGAGATGAGCGCGCATGCCACCGGCCTGGTGCCGATGCGAGTTTCGCATCAGCCGCTGAAAGCCGGCGAAAACGGCGATGCCGGAACAATCGTGCTTCGCGAAGGAGCCGCGGCGGTGCTTCACGTTCGTGCTGGAAGCGATGCGGTCGCGCTGGCGGGAGTCCGGATCACGGCAGTGCGGCCAGGGGACCTCGCGACGATGCGTGGTCAGCTCGATGCGGAACCTGTCGCACTCGGCAAAACGACGAGCGATGTTTCCGGATGGGCGCGATTGGCCGGTCTGCCGGAAGGCCGCGTCATCTTTCTGTTGCACGGCGCCGGACGGAAACGTCCGCAGGTCAGCGAGCCATATGAGCTCCGCGCTGGAGAAGAAACCGTGATCGACGACCTCGTGGTCGAGACGCCCGCGAATGTCTTCGTGACCGTATCGGTTCCGGCGGATCTTCAGGACGATGTCGAGCTTCACGCCGTCGAGCTCACAGGCACCGGCCACACGCATTGGCCATCGCGCGTGCCGATGCGCGCCGAGCCGGACGCCGCGGGAACAGTGGTGGAGGACGTGCCACCGGGAACGTGGAGAGTGCGCGCGACAGGTCGGCTGAGGAACGGATTCGCGTTGAACCTCGGTGAAACCACGATCGATGTGGCACCCGGCGTCGACCGCCATGTGACGCTGACGGTGAACGACACGCTGTATCACGGCCGCGTCACGCGCGGCGGATTGGCGGTTCGCGGAACGATCAACCTCACACCCGCGGACGAGCGCCGCAACCGCCGCGCGGCTGTCGCGAAGCTCGGACCCGATGGCGATTTTCAGGTCCTGCTCGAGTCGAAAGGCGACTACCGCGTGTTCGTGCAGGATTCCTCTCGCGCGACGGTGAGGCTCGGCCGTCCCATCACGTTCGATGATCCGGAAGATGAAGTCGAGATCGAACTGCCGGCCGGGCAGGAGATCCGTGGCCGCGTCGTCGATGCGAGTGGATCTCCCGTCGCGGGGGTCTCGATCGGTGCGACCCAACAACTGGCGGAGCCGGCCGGATTCATCGGCTTCGCCAGTTCCACCGACGGCACCTTCACGCTCGATGGCGTCGTCGCCGGGCGCTGGGAGCTCACCGCCGAATCGACGGCCTATCGCAGCGCACCGTCGATGATCGACGTAGGCACGGGTGACGTCGATGGCGTCACGCTCGTGGTCGAGTCGACCAGGACCGTGAAGGTGCGCGTGGTGGATATGACCGGTGCGCCGCTGCGCTCCGTCAACGTCACCACCGCTTTTCTGGCACCGGGCACACTCCAGCCGCAGTTCCAAGGAAATCTCACGCGCGCGACGGGCGAAGTGGAGCTCCGACTCTCGACCCTGCAGCAGAGGACACCCACCAGTGTGATCATGCAATCGCTTGCCGATGGAACGCTGTCGTGCACGATGCGCACACTCGACTCCGACCAGACCATTCAGGTGCAGCCCCACGCCGGTGAGCTGCGCCTGCTCGCTCGGCGATGGATCGCCAAAGCGGCCGCCCAGAAGTGGCTCGTCTCCGCGAGCGGATGCGCCGTGCCGTTCCTCGCGAAGGCGGAGGACGACAGCGACGGGCTGCGGGCGATGGTGTTCCGGAGACTCGCCTCCGGCACCTGGAAGTACGTCGAAACGAGAAACCCGCAGGAGCTCGCGGCCGTGCTCGAAGGCCGCGGCTCGATGCTGATCCCGATCAAGACATTCGTCGTCGAAGCCGGAAAAACAACGCGCGTCGTACTACCGGAAGGAGCGTCATGATGTTTCGTCTGCTGATCTCCGTCACATTGATCCTGACCGCCTTGCTTGCTTTCCCTGTCTCCGCTCAGCTCGTGGAGGAATGCATGGATTGCTACCAGAAATCGACCTTCACACCGATCGGCAACGAGGGAGACTTCAGAAGCGATTTCGCGGCCGCATGTTGCGATGCCCCCTGCAACTACCCGGGATATGTCGTGATGGACACCGACGTCGGATTCGGATGTCTCACGAGCGAAGTGAATGATCCGGAATCGAATATGTACGGAACCGTCTGCGCGTCCTCCCAGGCTGACCTCGGGTGTCCGGATGACCGGCCGGACGACCCTGACACACTCGATCCGAACGGAGCGGAGCCGATCATCCTCGACCTCGGAGAGCACAACTACCGGCTCACGTCATTACCTGACGGCGTGCAGTTCGACCTCCGCAATGAAGGTCGCCGGCGGCAGATCGCCTGGACGCGCGCGCACGTCGAGAACGCTTTTCTGGCGCTCGATCGGAACGGCAATGGCCGCATCGACAACGGCTCCGAGCTGTTCGGCAATTACACACCGCTGCGTTCCGGCGCGCTGGCGCCGAACGGTTTCCGAGCGCTTGCCGAACTCGATGACAACTATGACCGCGTCGTCGATGCGCGCGATGCGGCATGGCAGATCCTTCTTCTCTGGACCGACCGCAATCACGACGGATGGTCGGGCGCGGATGAACTGCAGCCGATCTCACAAAGCATCGTCAGCGCGTTGGAAACTTCGTACCGGACGATTGGGAAGAAGGATCAATGGGGCAACCTCTTCTCTTTCATGTCGAAGTTTCGCGTTCGACAGCTCGGGCAGGAACATCAACGCACCTATTACGACGTGTTCCTCCGAATCGAACCGTGAACGGCTGCAGTCCTACTTCAACCGTTCGAGGGCACTCGACGTATACGACGCGAACTCTTTCCCCGGTTGCGCGAGGTCGAAACGTTCCGTCCACGCGTCGGGCGATTTCTGTTCGTAGGTCTCTCGCGCGCCATCCGGCAGGGATGTTCTCGATGTCGGACGTCACGAACACCAGCGGCTCGGTTTCGATGTATGTGTTGACGAATCCCTCGCCGTGGAACTGGCGCAGCCGGAGCTTCTTCGCCGCTTTGTCGTAGCTGTAGAAGGCGTGTTCGACGTGCACCTCCTTCTTGTACGTGACCGTCGTGCGGCACTCGATGTAACGGCCGTTCAACGCACGCGTGCAGCTTTTCTCGATCGTCCCTTCGCCCGGCTCTCCGCGGCTCGTCCCGCGCCATTCGCCGACGATAAAATCGAGTCGCTTCAGACCTTCAGCGGTGCCTTCGGCGTGCGCGGCCGTCGTGATTGCGATGCATACGATCGCGAGCATTCGTGAGCAGGTCAACTCCGGTCCTCCTGCTGGTCCCATTCAACACCGGCACGAAATCCTTTAACGCGGCGCGACCAGCGCGATGAAGCCGGGCGAGAACAGACGCGGATCGGGCTTCGCACCAGGCCGCAGGTTGCGATAGATCAGCACATCGGCCTCGATCAGCGCGAGCGCGTTTGCGTCTGTGGAGCCGCCGATGCGATACAGCGCATGCCGCGCCGCCGCGCGAAACAACGCCGCCTCGGCCGCGGCAGCGCGATCGTCGAAGTTCACGCCGGTCAGCACGCGCAGCGTCTCGTCGTAGCGACCGTGCAGGTAGGAGTTCATCGCGGAACGCAACTTCTGGCGCACGGCGATGTTTGGATCAGGCTTCGCCACCTGGAGCGACGGGCTCTCAGCCCGTCGAGGAGGATCGACGACGACCGGCTGAGAGCCCGTCGCTCCAGATGGTTTCGTCACAGGCGCATCCGCGAATGGCACCGACGTTTCGAACACGATCTCTTTCGGCTTCTCCGCTTTCGGCTGCGGCTTGCAGCCGCCGCGCGTCTGCAGGTGGCGCGCGAAATCGGGAATCGCCGGCGTCACGCCCTGCCGTTCCGACTCCTCGAACTCCTTCAGCGCCTCCGCGCACTTGCCCTGCCGCGCCAGCGCGCGCGCCAGAAAGTAATGCGGCACGTACGTCTCGAACCAACTGCCGGCGATGCTCACCGTCCCTTCCGTCTCCTTCGGATTGCCGGCAATCGCCTCGCGCATCAACTTCTCCGCCGCCTTCCAGTCCTTCTTCTCGAACGCGAGCACACCTTCACGAAAACTCGTCGGCGCCTGCGCGTGCAAGGTCACCGCGAATGCCAAAACGAAAAGGCTGAGAGCCGCGCGTACGTTCATCGTCCGATTCCAATTGCGTCGACGTAGCGGTTGATGTCGACGCGGTCGAGCTCCGCCTCGACGCGCGCCTGCGCATTCGCCGTCACCGTGGCTTCCAGCACCACCGACCGCTTCGAGTTCGGATTCATCAGCGTCACTTTGTATGCTCCCGGCGCGAGCGATAGCACCAGCGGCGTCTCGGCGCTTCCTGACGTGAGCCGCTCCGCGCCCGCGGAGTCAGTCACCGACGTCACCTGTCCCCATGGAAACGCATTGATGCGCAACGTGCCCGGAACCTCAGCGGGCGCCGGCACATCCACCACTACGGCGCGCGGCGCCGGAGCTGTTATCGCGGTCGTCGTCGTCACAGGCGCCGTTACGACCGCGACCGGCTCAACCTTCGTAACGGCCTGCCGCGATTTCGTCCAGAACGAGATCACCGCGATGAGCAGCACGAGCGCGACCACCGCCGCGACTGGATACCAGCGCGGCAGTGATGCCGCGATCGTGCGCCCCTCACCCGGCCTGCGGCCATCCTCTTCCCGCGTGCGGGGAGAGGGGCTGGGCGTGAGCGGCGTGACTTCGGTGACAGCAACATCCACCTCCGTCACCTCGGGCGGCGGAATCATCGCCGGCACCGTCGTCGTGAACGGCTTCTCGATCGTCCGCTGCTCGCTCGGTGCGAGCGTCGAGCGCAACGCGGCCGCGAACTCCGCCGCCGACTGAAAGCGATCCTCCGGCCGCTTCTCCAGCGCGCGCAGAATGGCCTCGCGTACCGGCGCCGGAACGTGATTGCCGGGATCGGTCTCCGAGAAGGGACGCGGCGGCCGCTGCAGATGTCCGCCGAGAATCGAAAAGTAGTCGTGACCGGTAATCGGCTTCGCACCGGTGAGAAGCTCGTAAAGCACGATGCCGAACGAATAGAGGTCGCTGCGCGCGTCGACGCGCCCGCTGAACTGCTCGGGCGACGCGTACCGCACCTTCCCGACGAACTTGCCGGCCATGGTCAGGTTCTGCGCCGTGGCCTCGAGCGATTTCGCGATGCCGAGGTCGATCAGCTTGACGCGCGGGTCGGCGGATTCGCCGTCGTTGACGAGCATGATGTTGTCCGGCGAGATGTCCCGATGCACGAAGTTCTTGCTGTGCAGGTAGCCGAGCGCCGCCAACACCTGCTCGGCGATCGGGATCATGATCTTCACGTCGAGCGGCGCGTTGTTGCGCGTCATCAGCTCGCGCAGGTTCACGCCCTCGATGTACTCCATGACCATGTACGACGTGCCGTCCGCCGCCACGCTGAAGTCGATCACCTCGGCCAGATTGGGATGGCGGAGCTGCTTGCCTCGTTTCGCTTCGCCGAGGAAGCGTTCCTTGAGCTCGTCGACCGTTTCGATTTCGGCCTGCATCACCTTGATGACGCGGATCTCGTCGAAGAACTTGTGGCGGACCTTGTAGACGGCACCCATGCCGCCCTCGCCCATCTTGGAGAGGACTTCGTACGTCGCTTCGATCTCTTTCGCGAGGACGGCCATCGTTTGTCGCAGCGGTCCGTTCATTATAGAAGCCGCTACAATCCGCCGCATGCCAGTGATCACCTGTCCCGACTGCGGCCGTGACGTTTCGACGCTCGCGGCCGCGTGCCCGCACTGCGGACGTCCATCGCCCGCGGGAAACGCCGTCGTGCCCGGCGCACCAGCCGAGCCGCGTCGCGAGGAAACGCTCTGGCAAGGCACGCCCTCGCCCACCCTTCTGCTTGGCCACATCTTCGGGATCGTGTTCGTGCTCATCGCAATCCCTTTGCTCGCGTACTTCTTCGCGTCCACGATGCCCGATGAATCGCGCGCCGCCGGCATGGAGCGGTTCGGCTGGGTTGCCACGGCGATCCTCGTGTTCATCCAGGCGATTGCGCTACTCGTCGCGTGGATCAAACTGCGCAGCACGATGTATCGCGTCACGAATCAACGGGTGCTGATCGAGCAAGGCGTGTTCTCGAAGACGGTTGACGAGATCGATCTGCGCTACGTCGACGATTCCACCTTCACGCAATCCCTCATGGACCGCATCCTCGGCATCGGCAGCGTGACCCTGATGTCGTCCGACACGAATACGCCGCGCTACATGCTGCGCTCGATCAAAGACCCGCGCGGCGTGCGCGAGATGATCCGAGCCGAGGCGTATCAGGTGAGCCAGCGGCAGATCTTTACGCGGGCGACGTGAGACGACCGAGAGGCCTCCGGTCGTCTCTCACTACGCCAGCGTCTTGACCAGCTTCTTTGGCGCGATGGCGCGATAGCTCTCGTCGACCCACGCCTTCAGCAACTCGACCGGCACGTCGCTCACCTTCGCGAAACGCGCGGTGACCCAGCCGCTTTTGCCGAGGCCGTAGCCGGTGGGCTCGGCGAACGGCAGATCGACCGCCTGGTCGCGCGAGCTGGGCAGCTTCACGGAGAGACTGAGCTCCTTCGTGTCCTTCTCACCGCCGAGAAAAAGGAATGACTTCCCTTTCACCTTGATGGCGCGATGGCCCCACGGATGATCTTCCGTCGACTCGGGAAACGTCATCGCGTAATCGCGCAGCTCCAGCTCCAGCGACTCCAGCGTCTTCTTCGGCATGACGGTATTATCCGCGTTCGCATGCGGAAGCGCGTCTACATCGTTTACACCGGCGGCACGATCGGGATGAAACGGACGCGCAGCGGATACCGGCCGGAGCCTGGCTACCTGCAATCGCAGATGGCGCAGATGCCGGAGCTGCGGCACGAGTCGATGCCGGCGTACGCGATTCACGAATACGACCCGTTGCTCGACTCCTCGAACATGACGCCCGCGGAGTGGGTAAAGATCGCCCGCGACGTCGAGTTGAACTACGACCGCTATGACGGCTTCGTGGTGCTGCACGGCACCGACACGATGGCCTACACCGCCTCGGCCGTCCCCTTTCTCCTCGGCGGATTGCGCAAGCCGGTGATCATCACGGGCTCGCAGATTCCGCTGTGCGAGATCCGCAACGACGCGCGCGAGAACCTCATCACCTCGCTGATGCTGGCGTCGAATTACGCGATCCCCGAGGTGTGCCTCTACTTCGGCGGGAAATTGTTGCGCGGTTGCCGCTCCACGAAAGTGAGCGCGGATGGATTCGCGGCATTCGACTCGCCGAACTTTCCGCCGCTCGGCTCGATCGGCATCGGCATCGACGTGAACTGGGATCTCGTGCGCACCGCGCGCGGTCCGAAGAAGATCCGCGTGCCCGAGCTGAGGCGTCCGGTCGTCAGCGCGCTGCGACTGTTTCCGGGCATCTCGCCGGAGCTGGTGCGCAACGTTTTGCGTCCGCCGTTGCAAGGCCTCGTGCTCGAGGCATACGGCGTCGGCAACGGGCCCGATCAGGACCGCGCGTTCATCGATGCGCTCACGGACGCGGTGCAGCGCGGTGTGGTGATCGTCGACTGCACGCAGTGCCTCGAAGGAACGGTCGACCTGCACGAATACGCCGCCGGGTCGGCACTGGCGCGCGCCGGCGTGATCAGCGGCTTCGACATGACCGCCGAAGCCGCGCTCGCGAAGCTCTACTACCTCCTCGGCCGCGGCTACGCGCCCGAGCGCGTGAAGCGCGAGATGCAGACGGACCTGCGGGGAGAGATCACAGGAGACGCTGCTTGAATGCGAGGAACAGGGCGTCAGGAGTGCTCGTCTGGAGGCTCTGACGATTCTGCTGCGGCAGCCGCCGGGCCGTCACGGACGCCTTGCGCAGCGCCGCCTCCATCGCTTCCATCGCGGTAAGAGGTTTCTCTCGTTCCTCCATCCGCCGCATCCGTCTCGCATGAGTGAGGCTCGTCCAGATGCGACGACCATCCAGTGGCCTGATCGGCAACAGATTGAACAATGCCACCATCGGCGAGAGCACCCCGAGTACGGCGGACAGGATGTCGAGCGCGCCGACTCGCGTCGAGCCGAAGAGCATGATGGAGGTCGCAAACGGAACGGCTACGATCAATTGCGCCGCGGGACCGCCGAATGCGATGAACGCCTCGTCATGAGCTGATCGCGGCGCTTCGTGTTTGCACTCGCCGTGCAACGGATAGATGGCGATGGCGATGACTCGTGCGCCACGCCGTCCCGCGGCGATGTGATGGCCGAGCTCGTGAACCACGAGAATCGCCAGATAGCCGACCACCCAGGCCGCGGCGTTCGCGATGTGGTCGATCCCCGTTCCCAGCACGAAAAGAGCAAGCGCTGGTACAGACCAATGAACGAGGACGGGGACGCCACCTCGAATGTGGCTGACGACCAGCATCTGAGCGAGCCAGGATGATCCATGCATGGTCGTGTTAGATTACCGCTCGCGCGGAGGGAGCGCGTCGGTCCGCGAAAAGGACAGAAGTCCACCCTCGACCGAACCCGTCTCATCGAGAATGAACCTTTCAGCCCATTGCGTGCGGACGCGGGCAGAGAATCGAAAGGGGCGTTCGCATGCCGGTCCGACATCTACCCGCAGAACCCGACCTTCGTCATCTCCAGCTACAAGCGAAAGATCTCCTGCGCGGTCATCGCGATGGCGACGGGGCGGTCCTGCAACGACTGCGTGAGTTTCACCCGCGCTACGCACGGGCGACGGACGCAGAGCTGCGATCGGCGCCGCTCACGCTCGCGGATGCCTACTTTGCCCTGGCGCGCGAGTACGGGTTCTCGAGTTGGGTACGCCTGCGAACGGCCGTGATCTCGACGATGACGCCGGATTTCAACAAAGCCCACCACGAGCGCATCACCGATTCGACTTTTCGTCAGGCGGTCGACCTCCTCGACGCCGGCGATCTCGCGGGATTGCGCGAATACCTGCGATCCCATTCCGACCTCATCACACAACGTGTGACGTTCGAAGGCGAGAACTACTTTCAGCAGCCCGCGCTGCTGGAGTTCATCGCTGAGAATCCGGTCCGGCACGAGAGCATGCCGCCGAACGCCGTCGAAGTCGCCGAACTGCTCATCGAAGCAGGCGCGCCGCGCGCGTCCATCGACGAGACACTGATGCTCGTGAGCTCAGGCCGGGTCGCGCGCGAATGCGGTCTGCAGGTGCCGCTGATCGAGTTGCTCGCGAAACATGGCGCATCTCTCGATGGCGCGATGCTGCCCGCGCTCGTGCATGCCGAGTTCGAAGCCGTGGAGGCGCTGATCCACCTCGGCGCGCCGATTACCCTCGACGTAGCGGCGGGAACCGGTCGCGTGGATGACGCAAAGCGAATGTTCGTCAGCGCCGACGCTTCATCGCGTCATCGCGCGTTGGCGCTCGCAGCACAACATGGGCACGCCGCGATTCTGACGATGCTTCTCGAGGCAGGCGAGGATCCGAACCGATTCAATCCGGTCGGGTGCCATTCGCACAGCACTCCCCTTCATCAGGCTGCGTTGGCCGGGCATCTCGACTCGATCAGAGTGCTGATCGAACACGGTGCGCGCACGGACATCGGCGATACGCTGTTCAACGGAATTGCTCTGGAATGGGCGCGGTACGCCAACCAGGAACAAGCGGCCTCTTATCTCGCCCGGAACGCGAGATAAGCGAAGATGACGACGACTACCATGAGCACGATCCGCGCAACGCCCATCATCCGTGTGTGAGCGACCGGCCGTGTCCCTTTCGCTTTCAACCCGTTACGGCGGCCAGTGCAGTGACGACGACGGCAAGACTGAGCCAGATGATCCAGTTCACGAGGGACCGTTGTACAAGTCGCGAGCCAGATGATGAATTGCATTGACGCGAACTGTCCCTACTGCGGCGAGTCCGTCGAGATCACGGTCGACGAAAGCGGCGGCGCGCATCAGTCGTACGTCGAAGATTGCCCCGTGTGCTGCCAACCGTGGCAGGTGGACGTCTCGCGAGATTTCGAGAACGACTGGACGGCTACGCTCCGCACGACGGACGAGTAGCCTCACCACTTCGTCCGATAGGACCCCAGCACCCGCACCATCTCGGCTATATGCTGCAGGTTGTCGAGCGCGCGCGTCACATCGGGATCGCTTTCGCGGCCGATGACGTCGACATAGAACGCGTACTCCCACGGCCGGCCTTCGATCGGACGCGACTCGATCTTCGCGAGATCGAGATCGAACATTGCGAAGGCGCCGAGGGCGCGGTGGAGGGAGCCGGGTTTATTGGCGACGCGGAACACCATCGACGTTTTCCAGCGCCGTGGCGTCTCGTGCGTTTCAATTTCGCGCTCGCGCGGAGCCAGCAGCAGGAAGCGCGTGAAATTCGCCGTGTGATCCTCGACCGCGGACGCAACGATGTGGCCTCCGTAAATCCCGGCTGCTTCGGCCGACGCGATGCCCGCTTCGTCGTCCCGGCCACGCTCGATCACCTGACGCACGCCGCCCGCGGTGTCGTGCACGGGCACCGCCTCGATCGACGGATTCGCGCGCAGAAAACGCGTGCATTGCGCGAGCGCGACCGGATGCGAATACACGCGCCGGATCGCGGTCAGCGGAACGTCGCGGCGCGCGATGAGATTGTGCACGATGCGCAGATGCGTCTCGCCGCCGATGGTCAGGCGCGACGCGAGCAGCAGATCGTAATTGCGGTGAATCGAGCCGGCCAGGCTGTTCTCGATCGGCGCGACGCAGCAGTCCGCGGCTTCCGAATCGACGGCGGCAAACATCTCATCGAACGACGCGCACGGCAGCGGCTCGATCTCCCGTCCCAACAGCCGCACCGCGGCTGCTTCGCTGAAGGCCCCACGCTCACCCTGATATGCCACGCTGATCGTCATCGCTTCCTCCGAGCCCCGTGAGGGGAAAAACAAAAAGGCCCGCCCCCTTTCGCAAGGGAGCGGGCCGGTCTGGCGTTCGTGTGTTGGGTGTCTCTACACGCTCCGCGGCCTCGCTCCGATGGAGCTGGTAAACGCGAAGAAGCGGGCAAACGTGCGAGTCACGATGCCGCATTGTACATTAGTCGCATGACGCGACTGCTCTTCGGTCCCGGTGCGCGCGGTGAGAGTGTGCGCACGATCCAGCAGAAACTCGTCGACGCCGGCTTCGACACGAAAGGAGTCGACGCGAGTTACGGCGGCGGCACCGTCAGCGCCGTCGAGGCGTTTCAACAGAAACACGCTCTGCGCGTTACGGGCAACGTCGATGACCAGACCTGGTCCGCGCTCACGAACAATGCGCCCATTCCGACGCTGCGCGAGCGCTGCCTCGGCCTCACCTCCACCTTCGAGGGCCACGGCTACACGCTCGCCGAAGGCAACTTCGACGGCGCCGGCGTCACGTGGGGAATCATCGGCTTCACGCTGAAAGGTGGCGAACTGTCGAGCATCGTCAACGCCGCGTACGAGTCGGACGCGAACCTCGTACGCGACTGCTTCGGCGACTGCACCGACACGCTCCTGAAAGTTTTCGCCGAGCCGCAGGATCAGCAGCTCGAATGGGCCGACTCCGTCAGCTCCGGCAAGTCGAAAGGGAATCTGGCCGAACCGTACAAGACCGGCTTTCGCAAGCTCGGCGAATCCCCCCTCGGCCAGGAGCTGCAGCAGCAACACGTCGATGCGGATTACTACCAGCCCGCGCTCGCGACCGCAAAAAGATACGGACTGACGACGGAGCTCGGCATCGCGCTCTGCTTCGACATTCACGTGCAGAACGGCGGCATCGCCAGGTCGGTCGGCGAGCAGGTGCGCGGGCAGACGAACATGGGGATGACGGAGAAAGCGATCCGCACGCTGATCGCGAACGGAGTAGCCGATCACGCATCGGCGGCGTGGCGCGAAGACGTCCGCACACGCAAGCTGACCGTAGCCACGGGCGAAGGGACCGTACACGGCGTTCACTACGTCCTGAAGAATTGGGGACTGGACGAGGTGCCGGCGCAATGAACCTGGCCGACATCCTCACGGAGGATGTGTTGCGCGTGGCGATTCGCACGACCGCGCGAACGTCGGCGGTCTGCATCGCACTCGCATTTGCGGGCGTGAAGGCGCGGCAGATGCTGATCCTCCTGCCGATTTCGCACGCGGTGCACTTCGCGGCGATCCTCGGCGTGGCGTTTCTGACGACGCCCGCGAACGCACACATCGACGTGACGTCGATCGGCGGTGTGGCAATCTTCGCGCTCATGATCTTTACGGCGTGGCGTCCGACGACCATCGGCGTTTCGCTGCTGTGGCTCATCTTCGTGATCGCGTTCGCAATCCGCGACATGGGCATCGCGATCTATCCGGCCATCCTGGCGATGCTGCTCATCGCAGGCGCAAAACGCTGGAGTGACGGGCTCTCAGCCCGTCGTTCGTCCACATCCGATGGGCTGAGGGCCCGCCGTTCCACCTCATGAACATGTGGACCTGCCCCGACTGCAACCGCACGTTCGCGAACCGCAATCAGTCGCACTTCTGCGGCAGCATCATCGAGCTCGACACGCATTTCGCCCGCCGTGACCCCCGCGTGCGCAGCTTGTTCGATCGATTCGTCGAGCACGTGCGCTCTCTCGGACCGGTCGAGATCCTGCCCGAAAAAACGCGCATCGCGTTTCACGTGCGCATGTCGTTTGCCGTGTTGTCTCCGCGCACGCACAGCCTGGTCGGGCACTTCGTCCTCGCGCGCCGGGTCGAACATCCGATGTTCACGCGCGTCGAGACGTTCTCGAAACGCAATCATCTGCACGCGTTCCGGATCGAGGACGAGAGCGACTTCGACGCGGAGTTTCTGTCGTTTCTCGCCGAGGCGTATGCGGTCGGCGAACAGAAACACCTCTCCGACCCGTAGAGTCGCAAAGCCTGCGACTACAATCGAATCCCAGTGGCGAAAAAAGCGGTCGTCTTCTCCTGCACAGAGTGCGGCGCACAAGCATCGAAGTGGCTCGGCCGCTGTCCCGACTGCAACGCGTGGAATTCGTACGCGCAGGAAGACGCACCGTCCGCGCCGATGCCTGCGACTGCGATGAGCGCCGGCTCGTCGCCGATGCCGATCGACGCGATCGACTTCGACACCGCGCCGCGCGTCTCCACCACCATCCCCAGTCTCGATCGCGTCCTCGGCGGAGGCCTGGTCATCGGCGCCGTCACGCTCGTCGGCGGTGAACCGGGCATCGGCAAGTCGACGCTGCTGCTTCAGGTCGCGGAGCACCTCGCCGAAGGCGGCACCGTGCTGTACGTCTCCGGCGAAGAATCGCCGCGGCAGATCGCGATGCGCGCCCGCCGCCTCGGCACCACGAACGCGAGCATCCGCCTCTACACGGAAACCTCCGTTGAGCGGATTCTGGCCGAGGTGGAGAAGTTGCGGCCGGTGGCGGTCATTGTGGATTCGATTCAGACGGTCCACACCGCGACGAACAACTCCATGCCGGGATCGGTCGGACAGGTGCGCGATTCCGCGGGCGTGCTCATGGCCGCGGCAAAGCGGCTTTCGATTCCGATCTTCCTCATCGGCCACATCACCAAGGAAGGGACGATCGCCGGACCGAAGACGCTCGAGCACATCGTCGACACGGTGCTCTACTTCGAAGGCGAGAAGTTTCAGAACTACCGCGTCGTGCGCGCGTACAAGAACCGCTTCGGTCCCGCGAACGAAGTGGCGATCTTCGAGATGCACGACGACGGACTGGAAGAAGTGCCGAATCCTTCCGCTGCACTGATCTCGCAGCGCAGCCAGTCCGCAGGCTCCGCGATTCTCGCCGCGGTTGAGGGGACGCGGCCGCTGCTGATCGAAGTGCAGACGCTCGTATCGCCGACGCATTTTCCCTCGCCGCGACGCATGGCCATGGGCATCGAGGCCAACCGCGTGTCGTTGCTGCTCGCGGTGCTCGACCGCGTAAAGGACGCGGGCGCGTTTGCGCAGCAGGACATCTACGTCAACGTCACCGGCGGACTGCAGATCGACGAACCGGCCCTCGACCTGGCGGTGATCGCGGCGGCGCTTTCCTCCCAACGCAACACTCCGATCCGCCACGATCTCGCTCTCTTCGGCGAAGTCGGCCTCCTCGGCGAAGTCCGCAGCGTCTCGCAGCCCGATCTGCGCGCGCGTGAGGCCGCGGCGCTCGGGTTTCGGCGCATGATCGTGCCTCACTCGAACGCGACGGAAATCCGAGCGGACGTCGACGTGATCCCGGTCCGTCGCGTCGAAGAAGTCGCGTCCGCTTTGTTTGAATAAGCTTTACAAGCTCGGCCGTCGCCTCTACACTCCGTGTCGTCGCTCCTGTCAGTCATGAGATCGCTTCGCGTGCGCAATGGGTGGGTCAGCAGGCTGGTGCCTTTGCTGGCAATCCTCGTCCTCTCCACCGCCTGTGCGACCACGACCACCGTCGTGGCGACACCCCCTGCTCCGCCCTCGGATGACGACGACTTCACTGAGCTCATCGCCCAGATGCGCTCCGACCTGAACCGGCACGCCAGCCGGCAGATCACGAAGAAACCGACCATGACCGGCACGGCGGACACGAAGAAGGAACGCGACAAAGAATTTGCGGCTCGTGCAAAAGCGCTTTTCGCGCCGCTCAACGGCACGCGCCTGCAGATGCCGGTGGTCGGCATCCGTCCTTATGACCTCACCAACAGTTGGGGCAATCCGCGCGACGGCGGGAAGCGCAAGCACAAAGGCATCGACATCTTCGCGCCGAAAGGCACCGCCATCGTCGCCGTCGCCGACGGCATCATCAGCTACCTCGGCGAGCAGCCGAAAGGCGGTAACTGCCTCTGGCTGACCACGGAGAACGGCGCGTCGTTCTACTACGCGCATCTCGATCGCTGGGCGGCCGGTCTGTACGAAGGAATGGAAGTCCGCGCCGGCGAGCTCCTCGGCTACGTCGGCAACACCGGCAACGCGAAGTACACGCCCTCGCACCTCCATTTCGGCGTCAACGAGAACGACGAGATGGTGAATCCGTATCCGATCCTCACCCGCGCCACGGTGGTCGCACGCGCGCGCGTCGCGACGGAATCGGGCGGCGCGATGGGCACGCGCTGACCCCCCGCTCGTCGAGATCCGATGGCCACGGTCGTCGTTCTCAACGGCACTTCCAGCTCCGGTAAGACGACCATCGCAAAAGCGTTTCAGGAGATCGCGGGCTCGGTCTACCTCAACTTTTCCATCGACAGCATTCTCTATGCGCTGCCTGCAGGCGCGCTCGAGTGCATCCGCTCCGGCGATCCGATTCCGGGCATCGCCTTCCAGGAACTCGTCGCGGCGTATTACGCATGCGTTCGCGAGCTCGCGAGCCGCGGAAACGATCTCGTCATCGATAACGCGATCACGGCGCGTTATCAGGCGAAGCACCTCGTCGAAGCGCTCGATGGACAGGACGTGTTGATGGTGTTCGTCGGTTGCTCCGAGTCCGTACTGCGCGAACGCGAAATCGCACGCGGCGATCGGCGCATCGGCCTCGCAGCCGATCAGCTTGCGGGTATCGAACGATGGCTGCAGTACGATTTGCGCATCGACACATCCGTTACCTCGCCCGCTGAGGGTGCAGCAAACATCGCCGCTGCGCTGACTGCGGCGCACGATGCGTTCGAACGAACCACGTCTGCCTTGAGGGGGAACATATGAATCGGCTGCAGATCCAGTTGGGATTCATCCTGATCCTGTTGGCGCTATTGACACCCTTCGGCATGCCGTTGTTCGTCAACACGCGCCTCGGCCTTGCCTCGCACATCGTCGGCATAACGGGAGGCCTCGTGCTGATCGCGCTCGGGGCGTTGTCGGCATCGTTCGCGCTCGGCGCGCGCTCGGCAGCCGTGATGATGGCGACGTGGGTCTACGCGGCGTACGCAAACTGGCTCGCATGTTTGATCGGCGCGATCACCGGTGCAAGTCGCCTCACTCCCATCGCAGGCGCCGGCACCGCGGCGGACGCGCTGTCAGAGAGTGTCGTGTCGTTTCTCCTGCAGTCGCTCGCGGTCGCGGCAATCGCCGGCACGGCGCTCGCGGTTTGGGGCTTTCGGAAGCCGAAGCCCGCGATCGCCGCGAGCGCAGTAGCCGCCGCTCAGCCGTGAGGATCGAGGCCGTTTCCGTCATCGGCATTCGCTGCAAACAGGAGGAAAAGAAACAGAATCGTGCTCAACATGATTGAACCTCCGTTCGCAACGTAGAGCCCGGCGCCGCGCGCGCCAAGGCCATTCACTGCGACGTTGCAGGTTCGAAGTGGAACAGGCACGCGTCGTGTCACTTATACGCGTGCCACGTCATGCGATCGCGGCCCAGGCCACGCAGGAAGGGGTGGCCGCCTTGCACGCGCATCTTCACCGCGCGTGCGACGCGGCGCGCGAATGACGATCGCCACACTGTCTCGATGCGTGTGAAGCCAACGGCGCGCAGCATGCCGACGACCGCGCGTGCGTTCGGACCGAACCAGTTCGACGGATCGCCCGCGAGCTCGCTGCTCGGATAGAACGCGAGGCTTGGCCATGGCACGAGCATGTTGTCGACTTCGGTCTCGATGATCAGCAGTTCGCGCGTCACGCTCGACACGCGCTCCAGCGCGAGCAGCGGATGTTTCATGTGATACAGCACGCCGAGCATCAACACGACGTCGAAGGCGCCGCCAACGGACTCGGGATTGAGGTCGAGCGGATCGATGAGCTTCGACTGCACCTTCGATTTCAGGATGCGATGCGCGAGCTCGAAGCCACCCTTGTTCGACCAGTTGCGTCCATCCCACGCGAATGAATCCGTGGCCAGCACGCGATCCGCGCCGCGGCGTTCCGCTTCGAATGAATAGAAGCCATCCCACGCGCCGACGTCGAGCACGCTCTTCCCGCGCAAATCGGCCGGAAATCGCATGCGCGAGAGTCGTTGCGGCGAATTGTCGGCGCCCGGCGTCACACCCGCCTCGCCGAGGTCGATGGTGTGGAACCAGCGGATGGACGAGAGGTCGTTCACGGCCGGCGGATGATAGCAGCGAGCGACTCGCTGACTTCGCGCAGCGGCGCCATGACGAACTCGCGCTCGTGCGCGCGCGGATGCGGCAGCGTCAGCGTGCGCGTGCGCATGCGAGTCGCGCCGTGCAGGATCACGTCGATATCGATGACGCGCGGCTCATTGCGCACTCCACGGCGTGTGCGGCCGAGGCGCTTTTCGATCGCCAGCGCCGCGTCGAGCAATGCCATTGGCGAAAGCTTCGTATGGCCGATGAGCACAAGATTGAGAAATGACGGCGAGTCGGCCGGCGCGTCGACAGCAGGCCTTTCGATCACGGAGCTCGCGCGCACGATGCGTACGACGTCGCGCAAGGCATCCAGCGCACGGTGCAGGTGATACGCGCGATCGCCGAGATTCGACCCGAGCGCGAGAACGACGGTGCTAGTGGTGCTCGACGTTGATCTCGTTCGCGAGCTCGTCCACGTCTCCTTCGGCGCGCGGGAAGTAGTGGCGGAGCTCTTCGCCCGCGCTGTGGATCGCTTCGACGATGCCATCGGTGAATTCTCCCGCCTTGAAACGGATGGTGAGCTTCGCGGCGATCTCGTCCCAGAACCCGGCCGGCACCTGTTCGTTGATGGCGCTGTCGCCGAGGATGGTGAAGCGTTGTTCTTCGCAGGCGATGAAGAGCAGCACGCCGGTGCGCAACACGGTCTTGGTCATGCCCAGCCGCTCGAACGTGCGCTCGGCCACTTCACGAATTTCCCCGTGCGCGCGTGGCTGCACGTGCACGCGGATCTCGCCGGACGTCTGCTTCTCTGCCGCGGAGATGGCGTCGACGATGCGTTGCTGATCGAGTTTCGCGAGGAAGTCCTTCTGATGCATCACCAGCCTCCCGATGCGCCGCCACCACCGAAGCCCCCGCCACCGCCGGAGAATCCGCCTCCCCCGCCGAAGCTGCCGCCGCCGAATCCTCCGCCGAATCCACCTCCGCCGAACGTGATGCCTCCGCCGGGGAAGAAGAGCGGGATGGGAATGCAGCCGCCGCAGCCGCTGCGTCTGCGCGAGAGCATCGGCAAGATCACGAAGAAGACGACGAACAGGATGATGATGATCGGGACGATGCCGATGTCTTCGCCGCGCGCTTGCCGCGGCGCGGAGGAGCCGACCGGGCGCAGTGGCGGCACCGGCTCCTCGCCCGTGCGGATCTTGTTGATGATGGCGTCAGCGGCGGTGTTCAACCCGCGGCCGTATTCTCCGCGCGCGAACGCGGGTGCGACGAAATCGCGAATGACGCGCGACGAGAACGCGTCGGTGATCGTTCCCTCGAGGCCGTAGCCGGTCTCGATGCGCACGCGCTTCTCTTTCACGAACACGAACAGCACCAGGCCGTTGTCGTACTTTTTCTGGCCGACCTTCCAGCGCTCGACCGCGCGGATCGTGAAGTCTTCCATCGACTCGTTCTCGAGCGACGGGAAGATGTAGATGATGAACTGCGCGCCGCTCGACTGCTCGAATTGCTCGAGCTTGCGATTGAGCAGATCACCTTCCGTCGGCGGGACGATGCCCGCCTTGTCGGTGAACCACTGCGTGGGTGGCGGCGGAACTTCGAGCGCGAACAGCGATGCTGCGAACAGCGACGCCAGTGCGAAAACGCGCGCGCGAAGGGTCATCGGACCCCTAGCGCGTCGCCGTCGTCGCGGTGTTCGTGAAATCGAAGTTCACGTCCGGCGCAGTCTGGCTGGCAGTGTTGCCCTGGAAGTACGGACGCGCCTTGAAGCCGCTCATGCCGGCCACCACGCTCGCCGGGAATCTGCGGATGGCGGTGTTGTACGCCGCCGCCCTGTCATTGAAGCGCTGGCGCTCGACGCTGATGCGATTCTCGGTTCCTTCGAGCTGCGACTGCAGTTCGAGGAAGTTCTGATTCGATTTGAGCTCGGGATACCGCTCGACCACGACCAGCAATCGGGAGAGCGCATTGCTCAGTCCCTGCTGCGCCGCCGCAAACTGATTCATCGTCGCCTCGTCCGTCGGCGCGCCCGCGGCCGGAGCCGCGACCTGGCCGACGCGCGAGCGCGCGTTCACGACCGCTTCGAGCGTCGACTTCTCGAAGTTCGCCGCGCCCTGCACCGTGCGCACGAGGTTCGGGATCAGGTCGTAGCGCCGCTGATACTGGCTCTGCACCTGCGCCCACTGCTGGTTCACCTGCTCCTCGAGTCCGACGAGGTTATTGCGCACGCCGACGAAATACGCGCCGCCGATGATGAGCGCGAGGATCAGCGCGCCGACACAGCCAAGCAACCCGAGGTTCCGCATGTGCGCCTCCGATCAATACTCTTCTTCTTCTTCGGGCTCTTCTTCTCGTTCGTCCGCCGGAGCGACGAAGCCCTCTTCCTCATCCCCTTCGGCCGGTTCGGCCGCGGGTGTGAATTCTTCTTCCTCTACCGGCTCCTCGACGACGCGGCGGCTGCGCGGCGCGGTGTAGACCGGCGCCTCGTCGGCATCGCGCTGGTCCGATCCACACTTCGGACAAAGAGGCACGGGCTTGCCGAGGTCGTAGAACTTCGTGTGGCAGCTATAGCAGGTGTACTTTCTTCCCAGCTCTGGCATGGTGTTTCCGGATCCCCTTCTCAAAAAACGGCGGCACGTTAACACAAAAAGAGTTGGCGGTTGGGAGCGCCAACTCCCAACCGCCAACGTGCACTGCCGATACTGCGCCTATTTGGATTTCGGATTGGCCTGCGCGGAGCGCGAGCCGGCTTCGCCGACGACCGCATCGCCGCCGAGTGACCGCGCCGCCGCGAGCGTCGCCAGCTTCTGCGCCTCGGGGAAAACTTCCAGCGCCTTCTCGACCTGCGCGTCGCCCTGCAGACGGTACGGATACGACGCGTCGTAGCCGAACTTCGCCGCGACGATCTCCGCCTTCAGCGCGCGCTCGACGTACTTGCGATCGGCCGCGTTCTGCAGCGCGTCGCGAATGTCGCTTTCCGGCGCGATCTCTTTCTCGACCGCGTGACGGACGAACTCCTCGACGATGGCCGGAGTGATCGCGAGCTCTTTCGTGACGTCGGGATGCTTGGCCGCATATTCGACGGCGTAGTTGAAGATTGCGCTACGCACTTCGAGGAGCTGCGTCGTGCGCGCGAGCTTCGGATGCTTGATGATCACGTCGGGGGTGATGCCGCCGCCACCATAGACGGTACGTCCGGTCGCGGTCTTGAACTGCTCGCGCTGTGAGAGCGGAACCTCGGGACCGTTCTCTGCTTCGTCGGCCATGTAGTAGTCGTAGACCGAGGTGTAATCGCGCTGGATGTTGCGGCCGGCGGGCGTGAAGTACTTCGACGTCGTGAGCGCGAGGCCGGCGCCGTACTGCAGCGTATACACGCTCTGCACGAGACCTTTGCCCCAGCTCGTCTCGCCGACGACGAGACCGCGATCGTGATCCTGGATTGCGCCGGCGACGATCTCGGATGCGGAGGCGCTGCCGCGATTCACGAGAACGACGAGCGGCAGGTCGAATTTCTCATGCTTGCCCGGCGCGGTGTACTCCTGCGCGGAATCGGGCGTGCGGCCTTTGGTGTAGACAATCATCTGCCCCTTCTCGAGGAAGTGATCGGACACGCCGACCGCAGCGTCGAGCAGGCCGCCCGGATTGCCGCGCAGGTCGAGGACGAGCTTCTGCATCCCCTGACCCTGCAGCTTCTCGATCGCTTCATCGAGCTCGCGGACGGTGGTGGACGTGAAGTCCTTCACGCGGATGTAGCCGACGCCCGGGCGGATCATCAGCACGTTGGAAATCGAGTTCGTGGGGATTGCCGCGCGCACGATGGTGAGCGGAATCGGCTCCTTCATCCCGACGCGGCGGATCTTGATGTTGACGGTAGTGCCCTTCGGACCTTTGAGACGCTTCACCACTTCATCGAGCGAGAGCTCGTCGGTGAGGACACCTTCGACTTCGGAGATCACGTCACCTGCGCGGATGCCGAGGCGCGACGCGGGCGTGCCTTCGAGCGGCGTGATGACGGTGACTTGATCGTTGCGCTTCGTGACCAGGATGCCCAGGCCGTAGAACGTGCCTTTCTGGCGATCCTGCATGTCCGAATACTCTTTCGGCTCGAGGAACGACGTGTGCGGATCGAGCGCGCGGAGCATGCCGTCGACGGAGGCGTACACGGCCTTGTCGGGCGTGATCTCTTCCGCGGACCAGGTCGTCACGGCGTTGAGCAGGTCGGTGTATTCCTTCAGCCGCTTCTGCATCTCGCCGTTCTGCATCGGCGCACCGAAGAGACGGTTGCCGTAGAACCCGCCGAACAACGTGGCGCCGGCCATGGCTGCAACCAGCGTCAGGGAGAACGTCCACTTCTCGGTCTTTCTCAGTTTCGCCATAGTTGTCTTTCGCGCTTACACTGTTCCGAATGTAACGCCATTATAGGGAGGAGTATTCGTAACTCCCTCGGCGTTCACGACGAAGTCACCGCCCACTGATCGGTTCGAGGCCCATCACACGACATGTTTGGTTCGCTCGGCGTCCCTGAGATCCTCCTGATTTTCATCGTGATCCTGATCGTGTTCGGACCGCGGAAGATCCCGGAGATCGGCCAGATGCTCGGAAAAGCGCTGGGCGAGTTTCGCAAAGCGACCGACGATCTGAAGCACACGATCGAGCGCGAGGTTCGCCTCGAGGAGCTGAAGTCGGTCGGTCCGTCGATCATGGCGCCGCTCGAGTCGATATCAAGGAGTGAGCCAGGGACCGGTTCCTCGGAGTTCCTCGGAGTTCCTCGGGGTTCCTCGGAGGAGACTGCGGCGGCGACCGAGACCACCGCCAATCCTCCCGAGGAACCCCGAGGAACTCCGAGGAACCCCGAGGTACTGTCGTCGGACCCCGAGGAACCGTCGTAGTGTCAGCGGTCGATCCCGATCACGAACTGCCGAAGATGACCTTCCTCGATCACCTCGAGGAACTGCGGCGCCGTCTGGTCGTTTCCTTCATCGCGGTCGCAGTGGCATTCTTCGCGTGCTGGGCTTTCGCGGAGCCGATCTTCGCATTGCTGCAGGCGCCGCTGACGAAGTTCCTGCCGCCCGGCGACAAGCTCGCGTACACGCGGCTGACGGCGCCGTTTTTTCTGTACATGAAAGTGTCCTTCTTCACCGGCCTCTTCGTTGCGTCGCCGGTAATCCTGCTGCAGTTCTGGCTCTTCGTCGCGCCGGGGCTGTACAAAAGAGAACGCCGCCTGGCCGCGCCGTTCATCGTCTTCGGTACGCTCTTCTTCATCCTCGGCGGCTACTTCGGCTATCGCTTTCTGCTGCCTGCGACGTGCAGCTTCTTCGTCGAGACCGGCAAGCAGTTCAAGCAGATGGTGACGGTGGACGATTACTTCTCGTTCGCGAGCACGATCATCCTCGCGACCGGCCTCGTGTTCGAGACGCCGATCCTGATCTTCTTCCTCGCGCGGCTGGGCATCGTGACGCCGGCGTTCCTGCTGCAGAAGTTCAAATACGCGGTGGTGTTCTCGTTCATCATCGCGGCGGTGGTGACGCCGACGCCGGACATGGTCACGCAGGCGGCGCTGGCCGTGCCGATGATCCTGCTGTACCTGATCGGGATCGCGGTGGCTTTCGTGTTCGGCAAGAAGGTCGAGTGAGAAGCGTCCTCCTGCTGGTGCTGCTCGCCGGATGCGCGTCGGCGCGCAGCGCGATTACACAACGGCGATCGAAGCGGCGCGTGCCGATCTCGTGGCGCTCATCGCGAAAGAGCAGATCCCGAGCGCAGCGATCGCGGTCAGCGTCGGCGATCGCGTCGTGTGGCACGACACCTTCTGCGCGGTGACCATCGACACTCGTTATCGCGTGGGAACGACACTTCGTTTACGACGGACGCCGCCACCGCCCCGTTCTATGACGGCGGGAACGTCATGCCGTCCGCCTCGCCGCGAAGCACGGGCTCTGAAGCGCGCGTTCCGCCCGGCCGCTCGCGCGCACTCGCTCATGGCCAAGGTGAACTGGCGCTACAAACGAGGCGCATATCTTTCGATAAGAAAATGCTCCGCGACGGCTACAAGCGGTACTCGAAATCGATGCGGCGAAGTTAGTCCGGCAGGGCGATGGACGACCACGGCATGCTGCGAACGGCCAGGACGCGCTCATCGAGCTGTTCCTGAGTGGCGGTGGTTCCGAGGGCACGTTGTACGTAAGCAATTTCGGTTGAGACCAGCTTGACCGTGAGCAGACGCGTCGCGGTCTTCCGGATGTTCAATTCGGAAATCGGAACTTTCGGTGCAGCCTTGGCGCGTACGACTTTCTCGATCTTTTTCATATTGCCTCCTGTTATGCCGAAGATGCTCAGGAGCTCGTGCAGAGCTCCTGAACTCGAATGGATTAGCTCTTGCGCGGGCGAGCTTCGCTGACCTTCAGCGCGTTACCGCCGAGTTCCTTGCCATCGAGTGCGGCGATCGCGGCGCGGGCGTGGTCGGCATCGTTGTACTCGGCGAAGCCGAATCCTTTCGATCCGCCGTCGCGATCTTTCGCCAGCTCGATGGATGAAGTCGGCCCGAACGGCGAAATCAGCGCCGCCAGCTCAGCTTCCGTAGTTTGTTTGGACATGTTTCCGATGTGCAGCTTCATGAAACGCTCCTCGGCCTGATGTGGCCTGCACCGCAATCGAATTGGCGAACGCCCGGACGGACGACACTCTGACGATGAGTTCGGTGAGAAGCTAAGAGGGTGGGTTCGGCGCGCAGACTTAGCTCAGACGCTCCAAAGGATGAGGAAGGTTCCCCAGCAACTCCCACGGTACACGACTATCGACGAGAAGTCCCGCGATAACTTTACTCTGCGGAGATTGGAATAGCGGGTCGCCGTGACGTGAAGCATGAAGATCTGCCGAGCCGTGCTGCAGCAGCCTACTCGCGCAACCGCTCCCTCAACCACGCAATCGCGAGCTCCGGAAAACCGGGCGCGACACGCGGCCACTCGAACGGGCCGTCACGAGGCGGCTCGATGTCGAACGCGTGCGACGCACGCGGAAACACAACCAGCGTGTAATCGCGATTCTGTGCCTGCTGCAGCGCCCGATCGATATTCGCAACGCTCCGTTGGACCGGCACGTACAAATCGGCCTCGCCGTACATGACCAGGGCTGGGACGGTCACCTTGCGCCAGTGAGCAGACGCGTCGTAGTTCGCAATACGCGCGTAATACCGCCAAAACCAGTGGTCGGCGGACGGCACCCGCACGTGAGGAAACCACGACGCCGTCTTCACCTTCTCCGTTTCAGCGGCAAATTCGGCCGAATACGCTCCCGTCGCGAGCGCGCCCACATATCGGTGTACATACGCCGCCGCGGCGGCCATGTCCGATTCGGCCACGCCTCTCGCGCGAAGCTGATTCACGATGCTGTTCACTTCGGCTTCGCGCAACGGCACCGCACTGCCCGCTCCACTGATCACGAACTGAACATGCGGCGTGCTCGACGCGACGAAAGGCGCGAGCATTCCGCCCTGACTGTGGCCGTACACCGCGATCTGACCGCGGCGGATGTCGCCTCGATTGCGGAGCCAATCCACTCCGGCGACCGCATCCGCCACCAGATCTTCGAATCCCGACGCACGCCAGTCGCCCGTCGATTGACCGACTCCGCGCTTGTCGTAAATCAATGCTGCAACGCCCGCGCGCGCGAAACGATCGGCGACGAATCGCGAAGCTGCGCGGCCCTCGGCGCCGGAACCGTGCAGAAAGATCACCGCCGGATGCGGTCCCTTCCCTTGCGGCACGAGGAACGAGCCCGCGAGCGTGACCGCGCCGTTGTTGAACCGCGCGTCTTCGACACGATACGTCGCTGCATCAGCCGGTGCGCGCTTGAAGCGAACCTCACCTGCCGCTGCGCCTTCCCTGAACGTTCCGGAAAGTGAATCGGCCGCGACCTTCCCGTCGAAAACGATCGTCGTCGCATCGCCGACGAGCTCGAAGTGAACCGCGTCGCCCTCAGTTCTCACGTTGCGCAAAGGGATGTCCAGTGCGCGTTGTCGTGGAGAGGAAAACGTCGCACCGTCCGTCGAGAACGTAACGCTCACCGGCAGCGCGACACCTTCTCGAATCATGGAGCCTTTCCACGTGCCTGCGAGCGACGACTCCTGAGCGAACGACGGAAGGGCGGCGAAAATGCAGATCGCGAGCAGAGTGCGCACGAAACGATTTTACGTCGCGCCGCGCGTTACTCCCGGCGGCAACTCCCATTGTTCCACCGCAAGGTCGACTCCGCTCTGCGAGATCTCCCAGCGATGTCCTTCGTGGTCGAGCACGCGATACGTGCGGCCGCCCCAGAATCCGTCCTGCGGTTCGGAGAGGATCGTGGCGCCTTCGCGCTTCGCGTGCTCAAAGTGCTGATCGACATCACCGACGTAGACCTTCATCACGAAGCCTGAGGCGGGATGCGCTGGTCCCCACGTGAGGTCCGCGGTCGAGATATGAAAGAGACTGTCGCCGACTTCCATCCACGTCATCCCGCCGCCCGGCCAGGAGAGCCGTGCGTGTTTACGCTCGCGGAAGCCGAACACGCGCTCGAGCCATTCGGCTGCGCGCGGCACGTCGGAGTACGGGATCGAGGGAACGATCGACGGCGCGTCCCACATCTAGCGTTCGACTTCGAAGTCGGCGGACACGGACGGCTGCGGATCCGTGAAGATCAGCACGGTCTCGGCGATCGGGAAGAGCACCGTGTGGTTGCGCTGCTGGATCTCGAGGACGATCTCGTAGAAGCCGAGGTCGTTGATCGCGATGAGGGTCGCGGGCTTGTTCTTGATTTCGAGCGTTCGGTTGAAGACCGAAACCCTGGACGGTATCTCCATGCGCCGGCAAGATAGCATGCGAGTGCGGCAGCCGGAGCCGCCGCACTCGCGAAATCGTTACTGCTTTTCGGCGGGCGGCTGCGAGACCGGCGCGGACGGTGCGGGCTCGGCGCCGAAGTAGGTGTCGTTGAACGTGACCTTCGCGTTCGTCTTCATCTCTTCGAGCTTGGCCTGCATCGCCGCCTGACGCGTGTCCTTCTCGAGCTTGGCCTTGACCTGCTCGAACGGCGTCATGTCGTGTTCGTCGACGCGGATGATGTGGAAGCCGAACTGCGTGCGGATGACCGGCGTAAGCTCACCCTTCTTCGCCTCGAACGCGGCCTTCTCGAACTCCGGCACCATCTGGCCGCGGCCGAATGCGCCGAGATCGCCGCCGCGGGAGCCGGAGCCGGTGTCGTAGGACTCCTTCTGCGCGAGCTCATCGAACGAAGCGCCAGCCACGATCTGCTTGCGGATGTCTTCGGCTTTCGCCTTCGCCTCTTCTTCAGTCAGTTCCGGCTTGGTCGGAATCTGCGCCGGGCTGCCCTTGAACGCGATCAGGATGTGGCGCGCCTTGACCTGTTCGTAGTCCGCCTTCGCGGCGTCGTACTTCTTCTTCAGCTCTTCGTCGGTGATCGCGATGCCCGATTCGATCTTCTTGAGCTGGGCCTGCGCGATGAGGTTCTCCTTCATGAGCGCGAGTTGCGAGATGACTTCCGGATCCTTGTCGAGTCCGGCCTTCGCCCCCTCCGCCGCCAGCATCTTCATCCGAAGATAGTCCTCGGCGAACTGCTTCTTGCCGGGCCCGGCAGCGTATTGCTGATATTCGGCCGGCAGGCTCTTGAGCGCCGACTCGAACTCCGACTGGCGGATTGAAAGGCCGCCCGCGGCGATGATGATGGGATCGGCCTGCGCCGCCGCCGCTGCGGGAGCGGGAGTGGCAGCCGGCGTCTGCTGCTGCGCGAATCCGGCCGACGCGACCAGCGCCAGCGCCATGGTGGTCGTAATGATTTTCTTCACGAGGTCTCCTTCTAATGATTCGGAACGCGAGAGGGAACGGGGCGAACCGAGGGGAGATTCCAGCGGCCTCAGCGAAGCTTGCGCAGCGCGGCGTCCATCCGGCGCACACCCTCATGCAACCGCTCCAGGGAGGTCGCGTAGCTGATGCGGATGAACTTGTCCGCGCCGAAGGCCGAACCGGGCACGACCGCGACGCGCGCCTCATCGAGTAGATAGTCGGCGAACGTCTGCGAATTCGTGATCGGACCGCTGCCGTAATGCGCGCTCACGTCGGGGAAGACGTAAAACGCGCCGTCAGGATCCGCACAACAGAGCCCCGGAAGGGCGTTCAACGCGGGTACGAGCCACGCGCGCCGCTCGCGATACGCGTCGTACATCCGCTGCACGTCTTCATCGACGCCGTTCAAGGCTTCGAGCGCCGCGTGCTGCGCGATCGTGCTCGGATTTGACGTCGAGTGTCCCTGGATCTTCCCAAGTGCGCGAATGATCTGCGGATGCGCGATCGCATAGCCGAGGCGCCAGCCGGTCATGGAGAAGGTCTTGGACATCGAGTTCACGATGATGACCGTCTCGAGATGCTCCTCAAGCCATTTCGCCGCGGACGCGTGCTCGTTGCCGTCATACACGAACAGCTCGTACGTCTCGTCGTAGACCAGGAACGCGTCGCGTTCGGCGCACCACTCGACGATCTTCTTCAGCTCCGATTCGCGGATCACGGCGCCCGTGGGATTGTTCGGCGAGTTGAGGATCACTCCGCGCGTGCGCTTGGTCGCTACTTCCTCGATCGCGCGCAACGTCGGCCTGAATCGATCATCGGCGAATGTGTGCGCGAAAACCGCCTCGCCTCCCGCAAACTCGACCTGATCGGGGAAGCTCACCCAGTATGGTGACGGGATGATCACCTCGTCCCCCGGACGAAGCAGCGCGAGCATGACGTTGAACAGCTCCTGCTTGCCGCCGCTGCCGACGATCACGTGCTCCTGCGCGAGATTCAATCCGTAGCGTTTGTTGTAGCGCGCGGCGATCGCTTCGCGGACCGATTTCAGGCCGCTCGCGTTCGTGTATTTCGTGTAGCCCTTGTCGATGGCGGTCTTGCCCGCCTCGCATACCGCGCGCGGCGTGGCGAAGTCGGGCTCGCCCGGTCCGAAGTCGACGACGTCGATCCCTTGACCGATGAGCGCGGTGGCGCGATTGAGCACGGCCAGCGTGGGCGATTCCTGCATCGCCGTGACGCGATCGGAAAAACGAATCGTCCCGCTGGGCTTCAGTATCATCGGCGGCGCATTCTAATGCGAACGGTCAGCAGCAGGCAGAATCCTCTCGTGAAACGGATCCGCGAGGCCATTCGCGAGCATGCGGACGAGATCGTCATCGAAGGACCGAAGGCCGTGGCCGATGCGATCGCCAGCGGCTGGAAGCCGATCGTAGTGATCGAGCGCGGCGTGCAGATGACCGCGGAGCTGTTCGACGCGCTGTCGGAGACGCGCACGACGCAGGGAACACTCGGATTGTTCGAGCGGCCGCGCGCGAGCGCCGCGGGGATTCTCGCGAAACGCGACACGATCGCGGTGGCACTCGACGCGGTGCAGGATCCGGGGAACGTCGGCACGATCGTGCGACTGGCCGCGGCGTTCGATGCGGCCGGAGTGCTGCTGTTGCCCGGGACCGCGGATGCGTACGGGCCGAAGGCCATTCGTTCGTCCGCGGGTGCGATTCTCAACGTGCCTGTCGCGAAGATCTCCCTTGATGAGTTGCTCGATGCGGGAGTACGGCTGTACTCCACGGCGATATCGGGCGCTGTCGGCGATCCGCCGTCTCGCAACGCGGTGCTCGTGTTCGGCAATGAGGGTGCGGGCGTGTCGACCGAATTGATCGAGCAATCGACGACGATCGCGATTGGGATGTCCGGGCGGGTGGAGTCGCTGAACGTGGCCTCGAGTGCGGCGATTTTGCTGGCGCGCAGTTACGCGCTGCGTCTCGGCGTGCCATCTGGAGCGACGGGCTCTTAGCCCGTCGCTCCAGATGGCGCCGCGGACTACACTCGCGACGTATGGGCAGGCTCCTCATCGTCGGCACTCCGCTCGGCAATCTCGCGGACCTCTCGCCGCGCGCGATCGCCGCCCTCAAGTCCGCGGACCTCATCCTCTGCGAGGACACGCGTCACACGCGCAAGCTGCTCACGCATTTCGGCATCGATCGCCCCACCGACAGCTATCACGAGCACAACGAGGATCAGAAAGCGGAGCTGCTCGTGTCACGCATCGAGCGCGGCGAAACATTGGCGCTCGTGAGTGATGCCGGGATGCCGGTCATCTCCGATCCCGGCTATCCGATCGTGCGTCTCGCGCGCGAGCGCGGACTCACCATCGAGCCGATCCCGGGTCCTTTCGCCGGCGTCCTCGCGCTCGCCGCCAGCGGCATCGCCCCCCTCCCCTTCAGCTTCCTCGGCTTCACGCCGCATCGGCAAGGCGAGCGGCTCGATTTTTATCGCAACGCCGCAACCCTCGGCCACACCGTCGTTCTCTATGAATCGCCCGAGCGCGTGGTCGCGTCGCTCGAAGACGTGCTGGAAGTATTCGGCGACAGCGAGGTCACGGTCGCGCGCGAGATGACGAAGATGCACGAGGAGTTCCTCAGCGGCCGCATCTCGGAAGTGCTGGCGACGTTGCGCGAGCGAGATCGCGTGCATGGCGAGATCACCCTCGTCCTGGCCGCCCCCGCACGAGCGGCCGCGGAAGTGACAACGGACGAACTGCGCGCGGAGTTCGAGCGCCTGCGTCAGACCGGCATGCGCCGCAACGACGCGGTCAAAGCGGTCGCGGAAAAATTCGGGATGCGCAAGAACGACGTCTATCGCGTATTGGTCGGCTGATCCATGAGCACGCCGCGCGCGAACTTGATGAAGTAATCGACGCCCGACGCGAGCGCGAAGAACATCACGCCCCATAACGCCACGGTGCCGATGACGCGGAATTGCCCGAGCTCATAGCCAAGGATGAGCAGCGAGATGGCGATGACCTGCGAGAACATCTTGAATTTGCCCAATGGCGATGCGGCGATGGTCACACCCTGTTGCGCGGCGATCGAGCGCAGACCGGAGACCGCGAACTCGCGGCCGATGATGATCACCACCATCCATGCTGGTACGTGCTGCGCGTCCATCTCCACCAGCGAAATGAACGCCGCCGACATGAGCAATTTGTCCGCGATCGGATCGAGGAGCGCGCCGAGCTTCGTCGTCTGATTGCGCCGGCGAGCAACCCAGCCATCGAGAAAATCGGTGACGGCGGCGACGAGAAAAATCGCCAGACCGATGTACTCGCGCCCTTCGAATTTCGTCAGCAGCACGACCACGAGGAAGGGCACGAGGAAGATGCGGAACAGCGTCAGCGCGTTCGGCAGGTTCCAGACTTCGTTCGATAGCTTTTCGCGCGGCACGGGGTGGATTGCGGCTGACATCGACGCTCAGATCTCGCGGCGGCAGGATATTCGTTTCACCGAGGCGTGGGAAGCGCGCGCAACGGAATTTCGAGGCCGTCTTTGACATTCATCCGCCTGCGACTAAAATCGCGCTCCCCCTGCCCGGGTGGCGGAATTGGTAGACGCGCAGGTCTCAGAAGCCTGTCCGCATTAGCGGGTGCTGGTTCGATTCCAGTCCCGGGCACCATGGCCTACGATTCGCAACGGCCTGGAGCGACAATCAGATGAGGCGCCTTTCCGCTCTCGCTCCGCTCGCCGCCGCGATGCTCGCACTCACCGCGTGCGACTCGGGCCCTACGCAATCCGCGCAGGCGGCTCCGGTGCAGTCGATCAACACCGTCGTCCCCACGCCCGCTCCGCTCGATCCGCCGCCGATGCTCCTCGACGAAGCGCCACCGCCGAAGCCGAAGGCTTTGCCGTGGGAGACGCCGACGCCGATCATCTTTTCACCCGAGGATGAGAAAGTGCGGGCGTCGCTGCCTTTTTCGCCGGCCATCGCAATGGACGCCCTCGACGGCAGCAAGATCTCCATCCGCGCGAACACGCCCACCTTTGAATACAAAGGGAAGATCTATTACTTCTCGACCGAGGAGAACAAACGGACCTTCGCCGCGAACCCGGAGCAGTTCCTCAAGGGCGGCTTCATGAAGCTGTAGCCGGCAGCCACGGCTCGAACGCGCGCCGCACCTCTTCATCCGCGCGCACCGGCTTGCGCGTCTTCTCCTCGAGCCACACGTGCGACGTCGTCCCGGTCGCGCGCGGTGTCTCCCCGCTCCCGTCGAACAGCTCGTACGCGAAACGGATGATGCGGCTGCCCATCTCCGCGACGCGCGTGCGGATCAAGACCTCGTCGTCATAACGGAACGGCGTGCGATAGCGGACCTGCACGTCGGTGACGACGAGAATGAAGCCGCGCGCTTCGATCTCGTTGTACGGAAACCCGGTCGCGCGACAGAGGTCCGTGCGCCCGATCTCGAACCACACGATGTAGTTCGCGTGATGGGCAATGCCCATCTGATCCGTTTCCTTGTACCGCACGCGCAGGCGCGACTCGACGTGCATGCGCGGAGCGTAGCAGAGACGACGGCAGGCCTCCGGCGGCCGGGGCCGCCGGAGGCCTCCCGTCGTCTCCTGCACATCTCTTGCTCTGCACGCCTGTCATGGCGCCGCGCCGAAAGCTGCTCGACCTGCTCGCCTTGCCGCTGGCAGTTGGCGGCGGCGTGGTCCTCGCGGCCGCACTCGGTCGCCGCGAATACCGCCGCACGCAGATCTTCAAGCCTTCGCCGGAACCGGAGCACGGCTGGGATCCCACCGCGTACGGCATCCCCGCGGGCGCGTGCGAGGAGCATTGGATCGAAACGCCGGACGGCGAAGAGCTCTATGCCTGGTACTGCCGTGCGGAGAAGCCGGTCGCGAGCGCGATCTTCTGTCACGGCAACCGCGGCAATCTCACCGTGAGCGCGCCGATCATTCCACACCTGCTCGAGGCGGGGCTGAACGTGCTCTTCTTCGACTATCGCGGCTATGGCAAAAGCACCGGCACTCCCTCGGTCGACGGCGTCCTCGACGACGGCGTGACTGCCGCGCGTTTTCACGACTCGATCCGCCCGACCCTTCTCCCCTCCATCCTCTACGGCTTCTCCCTCGGTGGCGCAGTCGCGGCACAGGTCGTGCGCCGCCATCGCTTCGACGCGATGATCCTGCAGTCGACGTTCAGCAATCTCACCGCGATGGCGCGCCTGCTCCATCCGAAACTGCCGCTGCATCTCCTCGCGGGCGATCTGTTCGATACGATCGATTCCGTACGCAGGCTGCAGATCCCGCTGCTCGTACTGCATGGCCGCGACGACGAATCGATCCCCAGCTCGATGGCGCACGAGCTTTACGGCGCGTGCAACACGCCGAAGCGCATCCACATCGTCGAAGGCGGAATGCACGGCAATCTGTTCGAGCACGATCCCGATTCGCTCGTCCGCGCGATCTCGCAGTTCGTCGCCGAGCTGCCGGAAGCAACGCGCGAGGTCGAAGTGGAACCGCCGTCGCGAGTCGAAGAAACGATCGACGCGGCACTGCGCGTCATCCGCCGCAACCTGCGCAGAAAACCCGGCGTGATAGCATCCGCGCCCCGATGATCGCCGTCGTCAAATCAGCTCCTCTCGACGGTCCGGAAGGGACCGAAATCCGTGACTGTCCTGTCCCGAAACCCGGCCCCGGCGAGGTCCTGATCCGCGTCGCCGGCGCCGCCATCTGCGGCACCGACAAACATATCTATCACTGGGATCCTTCGATCCGCGCGAAGGTGCAGCCGCCGCGCGTGTACGGCCACGAGTTCTGCGGCTTCGTCGAAGAGCTCGGCAATGACGCATCGCGCGCGCACGAAGGCACACTCGCCATCGGCGATTACGTCGCCGCGGAGATGCACATCATCTGCGGCGAGTGTTATCAGTGCCGCGCGGGCGACGGCCATATCTGCGTGCGCACGAAGATCTACGGTCTCGACGACGACGGCGCCTTCGCCGAGTTCGTGAAGGTGCCCGCCTCGAACGTGATCAAGCTCCCCTCCTTCGTGCCGCCGCGCGTCGGCGCGTTCCTCGACGCCCTCGGCAACGCGGTCCACACGACGCAGGTCGTCGACCTGGCCGGCAAGACCGTCGCGATCACCGGCTTCGGACCGATCGGCGCGATGTCCGCCGCGATCGCGGAGCACAACGGCGCGTCGGTCGTGATCGTCACCGACGTCAGCGATCAGGCGCTCGAGACCGCCCGCCGCTGGGCCGCATCGCGTGAATTCTCGAACCTGCATACGTTCAACGTGCGCACCACCGATCCGCGCGCCTTGAAGCAGGCAGTCGAAGCGCTCACCGGCGGCGTCGGCGTCGATGTCGTCTGCGAGATGTCGGGCTCCGGCGCCGCGATCAACTTCGGCCTCGACATCGTGCGCATGGGCGGCACGCTCTCGCTGCTCGGCCTCCCCGCCGGCCACTCGGTCACGATCGACGACTACACGCGCAACGTGATCTTCAAAGGCGTGACGATGCACGGGATCATCGGACGGCGGATGTACTCGACCTGGCAACGCATGCTGGGCATGCTGCGCGCCGGACTCGACGTCGCCTGGGTCGTGCAGGCCACCTACGATTCGCTCCGTGATTTCCATGAAGGCATCGCGAAGTTCGATCGCCACGAGGCGCTGAAGGTCGTCTTCTTCCCGGAGGGAGAGGCGGCGGCGGAAGCGCGACTGCGGTGAAACGCATCGGCATCCTCACCGGCGGCGGCGACGTTCCCGGCCTGAACGCCGCCATCAAGGCATTCGTCTGGCGCATGCTCGACGAGCCGTGCGAGATCGTCGGCCTGCGCCGCGGCTGGGCCTCGCTGGTCAACATCATTCCCGACGCGTCCGCGGACAACTCCGCGTGGATGCTGCCGCTCACGCGCCTGCTGACGCGCGCGATCGATCGCACCGGCGGTACGATCCTGCACACGTCGCGCGTCAATCCATCCATCGCCAAGCGCGAACACATCCCGGAGCATCTCCTCGGCGATCTCCCGACGCCGGACGATCGCGGCCGCTACGACCTCACACCCGCGGCTTTGCGTGTCATCGACTTTCTGAAGCTCGACGCGCTCGTCGCCCTCGGCGGCGACGGGACACTCACGTTCGCACGACGGCTGCAGCAGGAGCGCGTGCCGCTGCTGGCGATTCCGAAGACGATGGACAACGACGTCTACGGCACCGATTACTGTCTCGGGTTTTCGACAGCGGTCACGCGCGCCGTGAGTTTCATCAACGATCTGCGCACGAGCGCGGGCTCGCTCGAACGTTTTCTCATCGTCGAGCTGTTCGGCCGCAACTCCGGCGAGACGTGTCTGCTGGCCGCATACCTCGCCGGTGTCGATCGCGCTCTGATCGCCGAAGTGCCATTTGATCCCGACCTGCTGCACGAGATGCTGCTGCGCGACAAGGCAGACAATCCGAGCAACTATGCGGTCGTTGCGGTCTCCGAAGGGGCACGCATGACCGGCGGCTCAGTGATCGAGACCGGCATCCCGAACGCGGCCGGCCAGCGCAGACTCGGCGGCATCGGCGGGGTGCTCGCCGGCCACCTCGAGAAGCGCGACGGTTCGAACGTGATTTATCAGAGGCTCGCGTACCTGATGCGCTCCGGCGCACCTGACTCGCTCGATCTCATCGTGGCGAAGAATTATGGCTCGCTCACCGCCGATCTCTTGCGTCGCGGGCACACGGGACAGATGGTCTCCGTCGTCGGCGGCCGCTACACCGCGGTGCCGCTCGAGCTCACCGGTGAAGGCGTGAAGCGCGTCGACGTCCCCCGCTTCTACGACGCCGCCGAGTACCGCCCAAAGGTCGCGGAAGTGATGGGCATGCCGATGTTCCTGCACTGACGCTGCGCGATGAGACCCACCGGGAGGCCGCCGGAGGCCTCCCGTCGGCTTGTTCGTGTATCGTCGGCGCGTGAAACGTCTGGCATTCCTTCTCCTCCTCGCACCCGCGCTCCTCGCCGCTGAAGGCAAATGGACTCCGCAGCAGGTCCTCGAGCTCGATCCGAAGTGGCTCGCGCAGCAGGGACTGCAACTTCCGCCGTCGCGTTTGTGGGATCCGCAGCGCGGCACCGGCCTGCTCGCCGCGACGATCAGCACCGGCGGATGTTCCGCCGCGTGGATCTCGGCGGATGGCCTCTTCATCACCAACCACCATTGCCTCTTCGGCGTCCTGCAGGAGCACGCCACGCCGCAGAACGACATCATCGAGAACGGATTTCTCGCGCGCACGCGCGATGCGGAGTTGCGTAGCAAGACCACGCGCATCACCGTGCCGCGGCGTTTCACGGACGTGACTGCCGATGTGCTCAAAGCGATTCCGCCGAACACGGGCGACGCGGAACGCATCCGCATCATCGACCGGAAGACGAACGAGATCGTCGCCGCGTGCGAGCAGCAGCCGGCCGCGCGTTGCAGAGTCGCCGCGCATGACGGCGGATTGCACTACGTGCTGCAGGAGATGACCGAGTTGCCCGACGTGCGACTGGTGTACGCGCCGCCGCGCGCGGTCGGCGAGTTCGGCGGCGAGATCGACAACTGGAGCTGGCCGCGGCACACCGGCGACTTCGCCATCGGCCGCGTGTACGTCGACGGCAAGCCGCATCGACCCGAGTTTTTCTTTCCGCTGTCCACCAAAGGCGTCCAGCCCGACGACTTCGTCATGGTCCTCGGCTACCCCGGCACCACCTTCCGCGCGCTGACCGCGGCGGAGATGGAAGAGCGCCACATCTGGTTCGCCGCGCGCGCGAATGTGTATCGCGACTGGATCCGCATTCTCGAGACCGCGACCAAAGGCGATCCAGCCGGGGAGATCGCGGTTGCCGATCTCGTGAAGACGCTCGCGAACCGGCAGAAGAACGGCGAAGGACAACTGGCCGGCTTCAAGCGCGGGAGCATCCTCGAGAAACAGCGCGCCGCCGATCAGGCCGTGCTCGCGTCGCACAAGAGCGCGCGCGCCGCGTACGACGACCTCGCGAAGATGGCCCTGGAGAAGAAGGCCACGTTCGATCACGACTTCCTCCTCGATCACATCCGCATGACCGGCGCGTCGGTGACGCCGACCGGGCCGAAGGCGCTCGTGTTCGCGGTGGCGATTGCGAAATCGGCGCTCGAGCGGCAGAAGCCCGACATCGAACGCGATCCGGTGTTCATGCAGCGCAACATCGGACGCGTGCGCGAGCGCATGGAGCGCGAGCAGAAGAACTTCTTCCCCGCCGCCGACAAAGCCATCCTCGCCGACTACCTTCGCCGCGCGCGCGAGCTCCCCGCCGATCAGCGCATCGCCGCGCTCGACCGCATCACCTCGATCGACGACCTGTACGCGAACACGAAGCTGCTCGATCTCGCGGAGCGGCTGAAGATGTTCGACGAGACGCCCGAACAACTCCGTGCCCGTCGCGACCCGCTCGTCGACCTCGGCTTCGCGCTGGTCACCGAGATCGGCACCATGGTCGACCGCGTGGATCGCTGGGCTGGAATGATCACGCGCCTCCGCCCCGAGTGGCGCCGTGCGGTCATCGCGCATGCCGGCAAGCCGGTTGCGCCCGACGCGAACTCGACGCTGCGTGCGTCGTTCGCGCATGTGAAGGGCTACAAGCCGCGCGACGGCATCATCGCCGTGCCGCAGACCACGCTGCGCGGGGTGATCGAGAAGCACAGCGACGCGGAGCCGTTCGACGTTCCGGACAAGGTGCTCGCCGCCGCGAAGACCGCGAAGCTCGATGCGATTCCGGTGAACTTTCTCGCCGATGCGGACACGACCGGAGGCAACTCCGGCAGCCCCGTCGTGAATGGCAGAGGCGAGCTGGTCGGCGTGAATTTCGACCGCGTCTGGGAGAATGTCGCGAACGACTTCGGCTATAACCCGGAGGTCGCCCGGAACATCAGCGTGGATGTGCGGTACCTCTTGTGGATGCTCGAAGAGGTCGAAAAAGCGACCGAGTTGTTACAGGAACTGAAGGTCACAAAATGAGATTTTGTGTAACGCTCTTGCATAGTTAGACGTCGGAGGAGTGATGAGAGCAAGCGCAACGATTCTCGCCCTTCTGCTCGTGGCCGGGACGGCCGTCGCACAGGACTCGCCCGCGTCGAGCGACTATTCGAAAGACACCCTGCAACGCCTGTTCGCGAACGCCGCGCAGCAGGAAGGTGAAAACCCGATCCGCCGCACGCGCGGCGCCCTGGACTTCAACGCCTTCGGCACGAGCTGGCGTCTGAACTACGTGCCACGAATCATGATGGCGATGCACGGCACGCTGGATGGCGTCACGAACGTGGTACCCGATCCGTTCGCGCTGACCGGAACGCAGATCGCGACGTCACCGCGAAGCTGGCGCACGCGCCGCGAGATCAACCGCGAGCTGCGCCGGATCGAAGCGACGGAGCGGGCGAAGATTCGGGTGACGACGCGGTGAACCTTCTCTGGAGCGACGGGCTCTCAGCCCGTCGACCCATCCGACGGGCTAAAGCCCTTCGCTCCAGACTCTGACTCCCGGTCGTCCACGCCTGAATTGAACGACGGCGGGTCGCTCGCGGGGAACGACTCCGCGATCGCCTGATCGATGCGATCGTCGTCATCCATCGGAGGCTCGGGACTCTTGAGCGGGTCGATGCGGCCGCCGCGCTCGTGCAGGGCATCTTTGTAGGGTGGTTCCATACCTACAACCCTCGTTCCAATCCCCAGGACGTCCTGTCGAGCCACCGCATCAACGCATCGCCGGGCATCGGGCGCGCGATCCAGAACCCTTGCGCGAGGTCGCAGCCGAGGTCGCGGAGCGTGTGCCAGGCGGCTTCGTCTTCGACGCCTTCGGCGCACACCTGCTTGCCGAGATTGTGCGCGAGATCGATGACGGTGCGGACGATGGCCGCGTCGGCGTCGCTCGACGCCATGCCCATCACGAAGGACTTGTCGATCTTGATCTCGTCGATCGGCAACTCGCGCAGATGCGTCAGCGACGAATAGCCGGTGCCGAAGTCATCGACCGAGAGCCGCACGCCCATCGACTGCAGCATCGACAGGATCGCCAGCGCGTGGGCCGGGTCGGCCATGATGCTGCTTTCCGTGATCTCGATCTTGAGGAAGCGCGCGTCGACGTTCCAGCGCGCAAGCGCCGCCTCGACCTTCCCCGGCAGCGATTGATCGAGCAGGCTCTTCGCCGAGATGTTGATGGCGACGTGAATCGGCGCGCCGTTCTCGCGCCAGCGGCTGCACTGCGAGAGCGCTCGATCGAGCAGCCAATCCGTCAGCGAGCGAATGAGACCCGTGCGTTCGGCGACCGGAATGAAGTGATCGGGGCCGAGCAAACCGCGGCGCGGGTGATTCCAGCGCATCAGCACTTCACAGCGCGTCATCAGCCCGGTGCGCATGTGCAACTTCGGCTGGTAATACAACTCGAGCTCACTGCGCTCGATCGCGCCGCGCAACTCCACCACGAGCGAGAGCTGATCGGGCGAGCTCGTGTCGACGTCTTCGCGATGGAAGCTGTAGCCGCTCTGTTTCTGCTTCGCGTTGTACATCGCCACATCCGCGCGCCGCAGCAGCGTGCGCGCGTCCCGGCCGTGTTCGGGATAGAGCGCGATGCCGATGCTCGCGCCGACTTCGAGTACTTGTCCTTCGATCACGAATTGCTGTTCGAGCGTGTTCAGGATGCGCTGTGCGATGTGCGTGGTGGAGCCGGCGTCTTCCGCGACGGGGACGATCACCGCGAACTCGTCGCCACCCAGCCGCGCCACGACGTCTTCGCCGCGCATTTGATTCTGCAGTCGGAACGCGACCTGTTTGAGCAGCGCATCGCCGAAGTGATGGCCGAACGTGTCGTTCACTTCCTTGAAGCGGTCGAGGTCCATCAGCATCAGCGCGAGCACGGCGCCGCTCGAGCGCGCCGTCTCGATCTCTTTCTCCAGCGAGTCGAAGAGCAACGTGCGGTTCGGAAGGCCGGTCAGCGCGTCATGCGTGGCCTGATGCCGCAGCGACGTGACCTGATGCTTCGTCGCGGTGACATCCCGAAGGAACGCGACCCAGTGCGTCAGTTGTCCCGAGTCGACGACGGGCACGAGTTGGATGTCGAGCTCGAACTCGGTGCCGTTTGCGCGCGTCGCCGTGGCTTCGGCTTCGAACGGCCGATGCTCGAAGACGTGATGCAGCATCGAGTCGAGGATCGATTGATGCCGCGCGATGATGCTGAAGACCTGCGGCGTCTCGCCGATGATTTCCTCGCGGCGCCGGCCGTACATCGCGCAGAAGCCGTCGTTGACGAACGCGATGCGCGGCCCGACCGCTTCGACCGCGGGCGTCATGATCGCGATCCCTTCCGCCGTGACATGAATCGCGGAGCCGAGGAGCCGCAGTTGCTCGCCCTGGATGCGCTGCTCTGTGAGCTTTCGCTGCAACACTTCGGGGGATTCAGCCGTCGTCGGCCAGGGGGTGTGGAGTTCCGTCACGATCGGATCATACGCTTCGAGGACGCGGTTGGTTGTAGGAGAGATGTGAGAGTGGCGTGAACGGCGCGTAGAATGACGATTGATGAAAGTAATCAGTAGTCGAGTCGTGAACGGAAAGATCGAGATCGAGACCGATCTTCAGGACGGCACGCCTATCGCCATCATCGCCGCCGGGGATTCCGGTTTCCAACTCACGGATGACGAGGAAGAAGAGCTGGTCACGGCGCTGAACGATATTCGTCGCGGAAACTTTGAGGACGGCCGTGAGCTTCTTCGCGAGTTGAAGGGCCTCAGCGGCCGTTGAGATTCGAATTCAGAGTTTCACCTCGCGCTGGCCAACAAATCCGCGCCGCGGCAAAGTGGTGGCTGAAGAATCGCACGGCGGCGCCCACCATACTGGGAGACGAGCTCGAATCGGCGTACGCGCTCATCGACGCTTTGCCATTCGCGGGTGAAACAGTTTCCCACTCGCGCATCAACGGTTTGCGCCGCGTGTTATTGGCCCATACGCAGTATCACCTCTACTACGTCCCTTCGGAAGAAGATCAAGTCGTAGAGATTCTGGCGCTTTGGCACACCAGCCGCGGTAAACGACCTCTCTAGGCTACTTCCTCTGCAACTCCACCCCTCCCCGCTGCGCCGCGTTCTCCAGAGTCGTTCTTCCCTCCGCCTCGCCGCGCAGGTATGCATCGAGGAATGCCAGCGAGATTGCTTTGATGTTGTTGAACGTGTAGCGGATGTTCATCCCCGCCCTCCCCTCGCGCGGCGTGTCGCGGCGCGTCTGATCCATGACTTCGCCCGGACGGCGGAAATCGTCGCCGAGCATCGGCCCGGTCGCCGCACGGGTCGGCGGAGCCACGTCGATACGGCCTGTGAATGACGCGTGGCCTGCACCCTCCAGCACCACCAGCCATTTGTCTCCGTCCGGCGAATGTTCGAATGCCTGTCGCCGCCATTCCGGCGTCTCGTCCTCGGCGATGCCGCGGTCGTTCGTGCCCGTCATGAACAGCGTCGGCACGCGCACGTTCGCCCACGACTCATTCGTCAGGCCAAAAGTTTCGCTCGCACCCTGCGGCGACATCGCGACGATCGCCTTCACGCGTGGATCGGCGTAGCTCGTGCCGCGCGCACGAGCGCCTCCGATCAGCATCGCGATGAACGCGCCGTACGAGTGTCCGCCCACTGCGATCTTCGCGCGATCGACCTTCCCCTTCAGCTCCGGATAGGCCTCTTCGATGCGATCGAACGAGTCGAGGATCATCGTCACGTCGCGTACGCGATTGCGCCAGTCCGTCTGCGTCTGGTCGCGCCAGTCTTGCGCGGCGTTGCCGGCTTGCAGTCGTCCCGAGTCCGCATGCGCCGGCTTGATCACCACATAACCCTGACTCGCCCAGTGCGAGCTCAGGCCGACGTACGCATTGCGCGTCGCGCCGAAGCCGTGCGAAAAAATGATCAGTGGATACGAGCCGGGCTTCGTAGGATACTCGACCGTGAACACCAGCTCGCGGCCGCGCTCTTCATCGCGAATGGTCCCTTCGGGGATTACGCCCACAGGCGACTCGCCCGCCTGACCAGAGTAACGCGAGCGCGGCGCCTGATCTTCATCGAGCTGGTTCGGCGTCGAGGCGCACGCGGCAAGCAGAGCGAGTACGAGAATAGAAAAGGTACGGCGAATCATGATTCCTCCGTTGGTACTGACGTTTGCAACGCGGCGGGTGCGTACTGAGCGATGACGACGCTCGCCAGAACGAGCAGGCCGCCCGCAATGACGGTGCCACTGACGCGCTCCCCGAGGAGCAACGCGGCGGCGATGAAGGTGACGAGCGGTTCGAGATACAGCAGCGCGGCGACACGCGACACCTCCACGGTCTCGAGCGCGCCGTACCAGAAGAGATAGCCGAGCGCCGAACACCCGATCGACAGGAACAACAGCGCGCCCCACGTGGCCGGCGTGACGCGCGGCAACTCGTTCCAGCCGCGCTGCGCGATGAAGAACGGCGCGAGCATCGTGGCACCGAACAGCATGGCGCCGGACGTGGCGCGGCGCGGGCCGAGCTTGCGGATGGTGTCGTGTCCGAGCACCGAGTAGATCGCCCAGTTGATCGTGCTGATGAAGATCAGCAGATCGCCGAACGTCGATGGACGGCCGAAGACGCTCGCGCTGAAATCACCGCGCGTGACCACGAGCAACGCGCCGGCGAATCCGCCGAAGAGGCCGATCACCTTCCACGCACTGAAGCGCTCGCGCAAGACGATCGCGGAGAGCACCGCCGACCAGAGAGGTGTCAGTCCGATCAGCCAGCCGGAGTTCGTCGCGGACGTCAGCGTCAGCCCGTACGCCTGCAGCATCTGATGGACGAACACGCCGACAAATCCCATCAGCGCGAGCGAGCCCCAGGCGCGTCGCGGTGGCAGCTCCCGCGCGAGCGCCAGTAACACGATTGCGCCGATCGCGAAGCGGAAGAAGATCAACGTGACCGGCGAGAGGTCGCGCAACGCCGCCTTCGTCGCGACGAACGAGATTCCCCAGAACACGATCGCGATGAAGGCGAAGAAGCGGGGGGAGCGCATCGCGCGACATCGTACGACGACGCAGGTCCAGTCGTAGAGTCTCAGAGTCTTAGAGTCGTAGAGGTTTGGCAAACTCGCGGCCTCTAAGACTCTACGACTCTAAGACTCTACGACTCGGCCACGGCGCGACTCACGCTGCTACCCTTGCCCAGCCGATGTCCACGAAGATCCGCAAGTACACCCTCAAGCGACCCGACAAGCCGCAGAAACAGTACAAGGTCCGCTACGACGAGGAGCTGAACGCGGAACAGCTCGAAGTCGTAATGGCCGGCGAAGGGCCGATGCTCGTCATCGCCGGCGCCGGCAGCGGCAAGACGCGCGCGCTCACCTATCGCGTGTCGCGGCTCATCGAAGACGGCGTCGACCCTTCCGAGATCCTCATCGTCACGTTCACGAACAAATCGGCGCGCGAAATGCTCAGCCGCGTCGAGCAGCTCGTCACCACCGACACGCGGCGCATCTCGGGCGGCACGTTCCACTCGATCGGCAATCGGCTGCTGCGTCGCCATGCGGACGCGATCGGCTACCGCTCCAACTTCACCATCCTCGACGATGAAGACTCCAAGGAGATGATGGAATCCTCCGTCTCCTCCCTCGGCATCAAGACGCTCGAGAAGCGCTTCCCGAAAGGCGACGTGCTCCTCGACATCTACTCGTACCTCATCAACACACGCACGCCCCTCGAGCTGCATCTCGAGAACAACTTCCCCCACTTCGCGCTGTTCAAGGACGAGATCGTGAACGTCTTCCGCCGCTACAAGGAGCGCAAGCGCGACGCGAACTCGATGGACTTCGACGACCTGCTGGTGTTCTGGAAGGTCCTGCTCGACGACCATCCAGAGGTGTCGGAGTCGCTGAAGCGCCGCTTCCGCCACATCCTCGTCGACGAGTACCAGGACACGAACAAGCTGCAGGCCGACATCATCGACTCGATGGCGTCTGTGCGCCGCAACGTGATGGTGGTCGGCGACGACGCGCAGTCGATCTATTCATTCCGCGGTGCGTCGTTCGAGAACATCCTCACGTTTCCGCTGCGCTTCCCCGACGCGACGATCTACAAGCTCGAAACGAACTATCGCTCGACGCGGCAGATCCTGAACCTCGCCAACGCCTCGATCGCCGCAAATCGCTTTCAGTTCCGGAAGGAGCTGCAGGCAGTGCGCGGCGACGGTCCCGATCCCGCCGTGGTCGGCGTCGACGACGTGTTCGAACAGGCCACGTTCATCGCGCAACGCATTCTCGAGCTGCGCGATGAAGGCGTCGATCTCGACGAGATCGCCATCCTCTACCGCTCGCACTATCAGTCGCTCGAGCTGCAGATGGAGCTGACGCGCCGCAACATCCCGTACGAGATCCGCTCCGGCGTGCGCTTCTTCGAGCAGGCGCACATCAAGGACGTCCTCGCGTACCTGAAAGTGATCACGAATACGCGCGACGAGCTCTCGTGGAAGCGGATGATGAAGCTGTATCCGAAAGTCGGCGAGAAGACGGCGTCCGAAGTGTGGTTGCGAATCAGCCAGTCGTCGAATCCCCTGGATGCGTTTCTGCGTGGCGTCGAAGTCAGCGGACGCGGCGCCAGCGGCTCGATGAAGAGCATTCGCGACGTTCTCAATCTGATCTCGTCGGATGCGATGAAGCGCAATCCATCCGAGGCGATCGGGCTCGTGGTCGAGCGCGGATATGCGGATTACGCGCGATCGAAATTCGCGAACTCGCAGGCGCGGCTCGACGATCTCGAACAGCTCTCGCAGTACGCGCTGCGTTACGAGGACGTGGAGACGTTCCTCGACGAGATCGCGCTGGCGAATCCGATGGCCGGCGAGGACGTCGCGGTCGTGGCACCCGAGGACGAGAAGATCGTGTTGTCGTCGGTGCATCAGGCCAAGGGGCTGGAGTGGCGCGTGGTGTTCGTGATCTGGCTCGCGGATGGGCGCTTCCCATCGCAGCGCGCGTTGCGCGTGCCGGGCGGGATCATTCGGCTCACACCCGATCGCATGCATGACGCGCTGCCGTTGCTGGAAGGGGCCACGCAGGATGCTCCGATCGTCGACGAGGCGGGCACACGCGAGCTGGTGATCCCGGGCGAGGAAGAAGAGCGGCGTTTGTTCTATGTGGCGGTGACGCGCGCGCGGCAGGAACTCTATCTCGTCTTCCCGGTCATGGGACGCGATCGCGGCGGGATGGACATCCTCATGGAGCCGTCGCGCTTCGTGCGCGAGCTGCCAGGCGATGTCTACGAGAAGTGGGTCATCGGCAACGAATGATCACCCCTTATCCGCCTTCGGCACCTTCTCCCCTCGAGGCGGGGAGAAGGCTACATAGGTAACCCTCGCCCCGCTTGCGGGGAGAGGGTGGCCGAAGGCCGGGTGAGGGGCGGCGCCACTCGTCACCGATCTGACAAGACTTCCGGCGCGGCCGGCGCTACGTTTTTCGCATGCTGGAGATCGGCTTTGCACTTTTCCTGATGGTGCTGACGCTGATGCCGTTGCCGGCCGAGCCGCCGAAAGACGTCCAGTTCGCGCGCGACGTCCAGCCGATCATGGAGAAGCGCTGTCAGCCCTGCCACTTCCCGGGCGGCACGATGCACGCGAAGCTGCCGTTCGATCAGGCGGTGACGATCGACAAGCTCGGGACAAAACTCTTCACGCGGATCAAGAAGGATGACGAGCAAGCGGTGATCCGCGCGTTCCTGGCGCGGAAGAAGTAGCGCCCAGCCGCTACAATCGCGCGCACATGCGCCGCGCCGTCGTCCTCCTCATCATCCTCCTCGGAAGCGCGTGCACGCGCGAGACGCCGCAGCCTCCGCCGCCGGCGCCACCGAAGAAAGCAGCCGTGGAAACGCGCGACGGCGGCCGGCTGGTGCGTCGGCTCGAAGGCGACGTCAAGTCGCTGAACTATCTGATGCAATCAACCGAAGACGAGCGTCAGGTGTTGTCGCTGATTTACGACCCGCTCATCGATCTCGATCAGAACCTCAATCCCATTCCCGGCGTAGCCGCGCGCTGGGAAGTGCTCGACAGCGGCAAGACGTACGTGCTCCATCTCGATCCGCGCGCAAATTTCAGCGACGGCACGCCGGTGCGCGCGAGCGACGTCGTGTTCACGCTGAGCAAAATATTCGACGCGCAATCGATCCAGTTCGGACCGTGGTTCGAAGGGCTCGATCGCGAACGGACGAAGGCGATCGATGAGCGAACGGTGCGGGTCGTGTTCACCGAGGCCCACGCCGGACGCGTGCACTCGTTCAACATCAGCGTCCTGCCGGAGCACGTCTACGCAAATGAGAATTTGACAAAGACGACCAAAGTCGTCGGCACCGGGCCGTATGTCTTCAAGCGCCGCGAGCGCGATCGGAGCATCGTGCTGGAAAGGCGTGAGAACTACTGGCGCGAAAAGCCGGCCATCACCTCCGTGCTGTTCCGCCTGATCGCCGACAACAACGTGGCGTGGCAGGCCATGCAACGCGGCGACATCGACGTCGCGCGCATCGACAACGACACGTGGGCGCGCGTGAAAGACGACCCGGCCGTACAGCAGAAAGTCGAGTTCCACACGGTCTGGCAACTCGGTTACCACGGCATCGTCTGGAATCTCTCCGACCCGCTGCTCGGTGATGCGCGTGTTCGCCGCGCGCTGGCGATGAGCTTCGATCGCCAGACCGTCATCGACAAGCTGTATCACGGTCAGGCACGCGCCGTGACGGGACCGTTCACGCACGATCAGCGTGAGAACAATCCACAAGCCGTCGGCATCGATTTCAATCCGACTGCGGCGTCCGCACTGCTTGCGTCCGCGGGATGGCGCGACTCGGATGCGGACGGCGTGCTCGATCGCGATGGGAAACCGTTCGCGCTGACGCTGCTCATCGTCGCCGGCAGCACCACTTCCCGTGGTCAGGCGCAAGTGTTTCAGGACGCGCTCGGCCGGATCGGTGTGAAGCTGGAGATCAAACCGCTCGACGAGGCCGCGTTTTATGACCTCGTGCTGCAGCGCAACTATCAGTCGGCGCTCGTGGCGTGGGTCAACGAGCCCGATCCCGATCCGTCCGATCTTTTTCACTCCAAAGGGCTCGTGGACGGCATGAATGTCACCGGCTACAAGAGCGAGGAAGCGGATCAGTTGATGGACCGCGCGGCGCGCGAGCTCGACCCGGCGCGGCGCGTCGAGATCTACCACCAGTTGCATGACGTGCTCGCGCGGGACCAGCCGTATCTGTGGATGCTGCAGGTCGCGGAGAAATGGGCGGTGAACCGCCGCGTGCAAAACGTGCGCGTCGCCAAAGGATACGGGCTGTTCCATTGGTATCCCGACTCCCACGCATGGTGGCTTCGGAAGTAGACTCCGCGCCCATGCGGCTGCTACTGATCTCGAGCTCTGTCGTTCACGGTTACGGGTTTCTCGATCACGCCGAACCTGAGCTGCGGCGCGTGCTCGCCGGCGTGAGCACGGTGGCGTTCGTGCCTTTCGCGCACCAGGATCATGACGCCTACACGTCGCGCGTGCGTGAGCGCCTCGCGGCGATGGAGCTCGATGTCTCACAAGTCCGCAGCCATGACGATGTCGAGCAGGCCGAAGCGATCTTCATCGGCGGCGGCAACACGTTTCGGTTGCTGAAGGAGTTGTACGAACGCGAACTGCTCGACACCGTCCGTGCGCGAGTGCGAGCCGGGGTGCCGTACATCGGCTCGAGCGCGGGGACGAATGTGGCGACGCCGAGTATCCGCACGACGAACGACATGCCGATCGTCTATCCGCCGTCATTCGACGCGCTCGGTCTCGTGCCGTTTCAGATCAATCCGCATTATCTCGATCCCGATCCGTCGTCCACGCACAAGGGCGAGACGCGCGAGGAGCGCATTCGCGAGTTTCACGAGGAGAACACGACGCCGGTGATCGGCTTGCGCGAGGGCTCGATGCTCGAAGTGAACGACGGCGTGATCACGCTCCTCGGCGCACAAACAGCGCGGCTATTTCGACGTGGCCAAGAGCCCGAAGAGATCCGGAACGCCGGCGTCCTCGCCGGCTGGCTCGGCGGCGTCTCGCCGCCGCTCTAGGGCGCCGGGACGGCGCCCGGCCAGC
>DASPNA010000114.1:0-50069 GCA_035626775.1 Thermoanaerobaculia bacterium | reverse complement strand
TCATCGATGCCGACCCAGTTGCTAAGATGTGCCATGACCCGTTCCTCCTGTATGTAGCTCTGCACGTGCACCTCGCCGCGTAACCTACGGAAACGTACACGACGGAGCGGGTCACTCCATCTTGTCTAAGCTGTGCGGCCAAGGCCCGCGTGCCGAAGTTCGCCGGCCACGCGCTTGGCAGTTAATTGAGGGGCTTCAGCCCCGGCCCGAAGCCGCGCCGCACCAGCTTCAGCGTGGAGTTAGCCGGCGTCTTAGCGAGCTTTTAGATAATTACAGATGGGCATGGCACCAGTAGCGACCAGCGTCTGTGCGGCGCCGGCATCATGGCACTGCGTTAGCATCGCCAGTTCGTAAGCTCTCTCACAGTTATTCGCCTTCGCCTCGCGAACTGCTTTCTCCATAGCGCAACGCCGATAAGCTCCGGATGATAAACACTCAGGCGCAAGCGTTTCGTACCGCCACGTACAATCTGGAGAACCGGTGTCGGCCAGCGCCCAGATGATGTTTTGCAAAGCCTCGCCCGTGGGTACTGGGACAGAAGCTGAGAAGTTCGGCGTCTCAACCATCTCCGGTGGACATGCGTCTCGTCCGGGCGCGTCGACAATAAATGTCAAGAAGCTAGCATCTTTGCTCCAGCAGAGGCGTGCGAGCCTATAGGCTATGACCGTGCCGTCACTAATCTTGAGTACGTCGGAAGACGTGGCGCCGCCGGCGAAGTTAAGCGCGATGTCGTAAGCGCCCACCTTGGTTGCATTGGCCGTTACACCTGCGGATGCGTTCAGTTTCGCCGAGGTGTCGTGGCCGAAAACCTGCTCCACGGACGTGACGATCCGGAGGTTTGGGACCATCAACAGTCCTCGCAGCTCTGGATCTCCATTCGCTAGCCGTCGCAACTCACCAGCGACTCGCTGACCATCTCGTATCTGCAACATCTGGAGGCGGTACTTGTTCTCGCCCTCTATCTTTGCACTCGCTTCCAAGCTAGCAACGGCTGCCGCAGAAAGCCCGATACGTTTCAGTTCCCGGATGTCACTCTGCGTTCGATCGACGGAACCTGCGTTGTAGACTTGCAACTGCGTCCAGTCAGGAAGTGTGCTTCGTGTGAAGTACGATTCTTCGCCGCGCGGTTCAGCCTTTAGCCCGATGGCACCGAGCATCGCGTCGACCGAACCACGGGCGCGCGTGCCTGGCAACAGGTTGTGGTTAGTGTCCGTGACGCTGTCTGCGAGTCGGCTCGGTGCAGAGGCTGAACAGCCGAAGAACAAGGCAATGGTGACAGCTGATAGCAGGTTTCGCATGGTTCTCTCCTCTCGTGTTTCATAGGAGGAGAGTCTTGAACCCGCCACATCCCTACCCGCCACCGGAAGTGCTAACTCGACTTCGTCTTGGAATCGAGGAGAGCAAAATTACTCTTGCCTGTCGTCCGGCTAACGTCCTTGGTGTAAGCTGCACGGCCGGTCCCGCGTGCCGAAGCCGGAGCGGCACGGCGGTTGCCGCCGATGACGTGCGGAGCACCGAGTGGCGACCTGCAACTGCCGTGACGCCGTCCCGCTGGGCATGACGCAGGCAGCTCGGCTGCCGGGCCGAAGCCGGGCCGTGCCAGCTTCACACCAAAGTTAGGCCGCACACGGGTCGAGGACTACTATTCCGCGAGTTCGAATATCAGCGACGGCCAAAAGGACTTCTCGCTTGCGAAAGCTTGAGGATCGACCTGCCGCATCGCCTTCTTCATCTCGCTCACGATGGTGTCACCGTGCGCCCAGTCATCTCCGCTGTCTCCGGGGCACTCCTTCTGGATCCGGCGGTATGCGGAATCCCAAAGGGTGAGCATCTGTGCAAACGCTCCGACCGAACTATTCGCAAAATTCTTCGTGCCCTGCATGTTCATCTCGAAGCACGAACCATCAGTCAGCCGCCAGAATAACCTCCAGTCGCCGAACGACCCCAGCACAACATCTGTCTGCTCTGGTCCCGGATCTACGGGATACTCGAAGCTAAAGCCCCACCAATCCTGCGCTGGCATCCCGACGAACTGCCACAGTTCGGCAAGGTCACTGCCTGCCAGCCCACCGCTCACCGTCGTCTTCTCACACGGCACGTTGACGTTGCACCAATAGCCGGCAATCTCGTTGAGGATTTCGGGAGCTGTCATCGTGAGTTGGAAGAACTTCTTCGGGCGTGACAATCATAGCAGAGGGTGGGAGCGGCACTTCGGTCAGTACTGAAGAGCAGGACACTTGCAAAGGACGAATCGATGCGTACTTCCGAACACGCTGTGCAGGTTGTAGTGAACCTGAACGTCTGACGAGAGCAGCGGGACGCTGCTTACTGCGCGGGCCAGGCGCGGCTCGATGCTTTCGCGATTGCTGATGACGAATTTCAAACGCGTGACGGCGTGCGTTTGCGGCCCGGCAACGCGGTTCAACCGACGGGGGAGGAACGGTGACACCCTGAACGTCAGTTTCACGACGACGCAGTATGCATGTACGTATGCCGCCGCACATCTATTGTAGACTTGTATGCTACTGAGACGGTCGGGCAGCGTTCCGACGCTTCCGCACCGCGCGGTCCCCCACCTGCTGAATGCGCCTGCAGATCATACAGGTGCGCTGAGCTTTATAGAGATGTGCCGTCGCGGAGATGTTGATTGGTCGGCCTAACTCTTATGTCGACAGATCCGCGTAGCGAGGTTCACTTGCGTTACGCAGCGGGCCTGTCCTGTTATGTCAGCGAAGTCCACCGCGAATTTGCAGATGGCGAAACGATCACGTGACGGGTAGCACCGTATGTTCCTTCGGTTCGCTCGTCGCGTAGCAAAGTGCGGTCTCCACGTTCGTGTCGTGTAGCGCGGCAGGTTCCATCCGTAGAAGCATCGTGGCGCGTGCGACAGGGTCGCTCGAAGAGCCCCGCGCCGCGCCGGCATATTGACACCGCACGCCCCTGTTCCTACCCTCTGACTGGCACTCCAACCCCTGGACTGCCAACAGGCTCATGGTGGCGCGACACGAACTGCACGACTCGGATCTCGATCCGCGCGCCCGCGAGGTGCTGCGCGAGATCATCCTGCAGCACATCGCCAACGGCGAGCCCATCGGTTCGCGCACACTCGCCAAGTGCGGCAAGTTCCAGCTCTCGCCGGCCAGCCTCCGCAACGTCATGGCCGACCTCGAAGACCTCGGCTTCCTCCAGCAGCCGCACACTTCCGCGGGCCGCATCCCCACCGACCGCGGCTACCGCTACTTCATCAACCACCTGATGAAATCGCGTGCGCTCACGCTCCGCGAGCGCGAGACCATCGACGACGAAGTCGGCCACGCCACCGAGATCGATGAAGTGCTCCACCTCTCCAGCGCCCTGCTCTCGAAGCTCAGCGACCAGGTCGGCCTGATCTTCATGCCCACGCTGCTGCAGTTCGCGATCCGCTCGATGGACTTCATCCTCGTCGCCGAGAACAAGATCATGTGCGTCGCCGTCGGCACGAACGGCGTCGTGGTCAACAAAGTGATCGAGACGCGCTACGTGTGCACGCGCGACGAACTCGAAAAAATCAGCCGCTACATCACCACCGAATTCGCAGGCTGCACGCTCGACGTGATCCGCCGCCGCCTGATCCGCATGACCGAACAGGAACGCGCGCACCACGATCAGATGCTGCAGAAGACGATCTCCCTCGGCATCGAAGCCGTCAACGACGTCGTGCCGTTCGAGCACGAGCTGTACGTCGAAGGGGCGGCGTCGATCCTCAACAAACCCGAGTTCGCGGACGCGGCCTCGCTGCGCAAGACCTTCCTGGCATTGCAGGAAAAAGAAAAGCTCATCGAGATCCTCGAGACCTGCCTCAATGAAGAAGGGCTGCAGATCCTGGTCGGATCCGAGAGCGACTTCACACAGATCCACAACTTCAGTATCGTCGCGCGCCGCTACGGCTCCAGCTCGGCGCCGCTGGGCATGGTCGGCATCATCGGCCCCATGCGCATGGAGTACGCGCGCATGGCCCCGCTGGTCGATTACCTGAGCCGAGCGCTCAGCCGCAAGATCGAAGAAGATCAGGTGCGGCAGTAGCATAGGGTGCTGGAGCGACGGGCTCTCAGCCCGTCCGAACGCGAAAAGAGAAAGAGCAACTGATGGACGAGAAAGAAGCCGACGACACTTACATCATCGAAGACACCGGCGAGTCGATCGAGGAGATCGAGCGCGAGATGAACGAGGCCGCGCAGGAAGCACTCGAAGAGGAAGCGGTCGCCGAGCCGGTCTCGGTCTCCGCCGACACGCCGTCGACCGATGAAGGACTGCGCGCGGAAAACCAGGAGCTCAAGAATCGCTATCTGCGCACGCTCGCGGACTTTGACAATCTGCGCAAACGCACGGAGCGCGAGAAAACCGATTTCTTCCGCTACGCCACCGCGGCCGTGCTCAAGGACGTGCTGCCGGTCCTCGACAATTTCGATCGCGCGCTCGAGCATTCCGAGGCGGATGACGAGTTCCACAAAGGCGTGGAGCTGATCTACAAGCAGCTCCAGGACGTCCTGTACAAGCATGGGCTGCGGCCAATCGAAGAGTCGGGCGTCCACTTCGATCCGAACGTCCATGAAGCCGTCGTGCGGGAAGAGAATGCCTCCGTTCCCTCCCATACCGTGACCGCCGTTCTGCAAAAGGGTTATTTCCTCCACGACCGCCTGTTGCGGCCGGCGCTGGTGAAGGTCGCGGTCGGCGGCCCCGACAATCCGGCGTAGTACGCTTATTCACTGCAAGAATGCCCAAAATCATCGGAATCGATCTCGGCACGACGAACTCGTGCGTGGCAGTCGTCGACGTCACGACTCCCCAGGTGATCCCGAACCGCGAAGGCAGCCGCACCACGCCTTCGGTGGTCGGGTTCACCGAGGACGGCGAGCGGCTGGTCGGCCAGATCGCGAAGCGCCAGGCGATCACGAATCCCTTCAACACCGTCTTCGCCATCAAGCGCCTGATCGGCCGCAAATACGATTCCGAAGAGGTCGCGCACGCGAAGAACATCCTGCCGTACACGATCGTCCCGGCGCACAACGGCGACGTAAAGGTGCGCATCCGCGACCGCGAGTTTTCGGCCGAGGAGATCTCGGCATTCGTGCTGATGGAGATCAAGGCCTTCGCCGAGGATTTCCTCGGCGAGGAGATCAAGGAAGCGATCATCACCGTCCCCGCGTACTTCAACGACTCGCAGCGGCAGGCGACGCGCGACGCCGGCAAGATCGCTGGACTGGAAGTGCTGCGCATCATCAACGAGCCGACCGCCGCGGCGCTCGCATACGGCCTCGAGAACAAGGAAAACCAGATCGTCGCAGTCTATGACCTCGGCGGCGGCACCTTCGACGTCTCGATCCTCAAGCTCGAGGACGGCCTCTTCGAAGTGCTCTCGACCTCGGGTGACACGTACCTCGGCGGCGAAGACTTCGACAAGCGCGTCATGGATCGCCTGCTCGAGGTCTTCAAGAACGAGACGGGCATCGATCTCCACGACGACCGCATGGCGCTGCAGCGTTTGAAGGAAGCGGCCGAGCGCGCGAAGTGCGAGCTGTCGATGGAGCAGGAGTCGCGCGTCACGCTGCCGTTCATCTCGGCGGACGACGCGGGGCCGAAACACCTCAACTACGTGCTCACGCGCCGCGAGCTGGAGTCGCTCGTCGAAGACCTCATCCAGCGCACCATCGATCCGGTCAACGACGCGCTGAAAGCGGCGGGAGTGACGCCGCGGCAGATCGATGAGATCGTGCTGGTCGGCGGCCAGACCCGCATGCCGAAAGTCATCGAGGCCGTGAAGAAGGTCTTCGGCAAGGATCCGAACCGCAACATCAATCCTGATGAAGTCGTCGCGGTCGGCGCTGCCATTCAGGGCGGCATCCTGCGCGGCGACATCAAGGACATGGTCCTGCTCGACGTCACGCCGCTGTCGCTCGGCGTCGAAACGCGCGGCGGCCTGTTCCAGAAACTGATCGACCGCAACGCCACCATCCCCACGAAGAACTCGCTGATCTTCACCACGGTCGCCGACAACCAGACCCGCGTGACCGTGCACGTGTTGCAGGGCGAGCGCGAGTTCGCGAACGAGAACAAGTCGCTCGGCAAGTTCGACCTGATCGGCATCCCCTCAGCGCCGCGCGGCGTGCCGCAGATCGAGGTCACGTTCGCGATCGATTCGAACGGCATCGTCAACGTCACCGCGCGCGATCAGGCCACGTCGCAGTCGCAGGGCGTGCAGATCAATCCCGCCGGCGGCCTCTCGAAAGACGAGATCGACCGCATCATCAACGACGCCTCCGCACACCAGCGCGCCGACTCACTCCGCCGCGAGCTGCGCGTGCTCGCCAACAAGCTCGATGGAATGATCTACACGAACGACAAGGTTTTCCGCGAGTTCGGAAAGCTTCTCAAGGAAGACGAACGGGAACGCGTGCAGAAGATCATCAACCGCGCCAAGGAAGCCGTCGGCACGGATGACAAGCAACAGATCAACGATGCGGTCTTCGAACTGCAGACCGCCGCGCGCATCCTCACCAGCGTCATGCTGTACAACCCGCTCAAGACCATGTCGTCGAGCAGCGAACCCAGTACCTAATGTCCACCATCGAGAAACGTGATTACTACGAGGTCCTCGGCGTCGCGCGTACCGCGAGCGTCGACGACATCAAGAAGTCGTACCGCAAGCTCGCGCTGAAATATCACCCCGACAAGAACCCGGGCGACAAGGACGCGGAAGAGAAGTTCAAGGAAGCGGCCGAGGCGTATGGGGTGCTGGCCGATGAGGAGAAGCGCGCGCGGTATGACCGCTACGGACATCAGGGCATCTCCGGCGCCGGAGGCTTCGACCCGAATCAGTTCGCCGACTTCGGCGACATCCTCGGCGATCTCTTCGGCTTCGGCGACTTCTTCGGCACGCGCGGGCGGCGCGGTACGCGCGCGGCGCGCGGCAACGATCTCCGCTACGACCTTCACCTCGAGTTCATGGAGGCGGTGTTCGGCAAGGAAGTGACGCTGAACATCCCGCGCACGATCGGTTGCACGACGTGCAACGGCTCGGGCGCGAAGCCGGGGACACAGCCGGTGGCGTGCACCGGTTGTGGCGGCCGCGGACAGATCCGCTACTCGCAGGGTTTCTTCGCGGTGGCGCGCACGTGCCCGCAGTGCGGCGGCGCCGGTACGTTCAAGGATCCTTGCGCGACGTGCAACGGCGCGGGGCGCGTGCGCGAGGAGAAGCAGATCACGGTGAAGATCCCCCCCGGCGTCGATGACGGCTCGCGCCGCGTGCCCGGACAGGGCGACGCGGGATCCAACGGCGGACCTCCTGGCGATCTGTATGTCTTCATCCATGTGGGCGAGCACCCGACGTTCCGGCGCCGCGACTTCGACATTCACTCCGAGCACACCATCAATTTCACGCAGGCCGCACTCGGCGGCGACACGGAAATCGTGACCGTCGACGGTGTCGAGTCGCTGAAGATCGCGCCGGGCACGCAGCCCAATCAGGTGATCCGCCTGCGCGGCAAAGGCGTGCCGTCGCTCGACGGCAACGGCCGCGGCGATCACTACGTGCACATCGCGGTGCGCATCCCGTCGGCGTTGAACGAAGAGCAGCGCACGCTGCTCGAGCGCCTGGCGGCGATCGAAGGCGAGAACCCGCCCGGCGAAAAGGGCGTGTTCGAAAAAGTGAAAGAGTTTTTTTCGTAGGGAACGCCGGCGTCCCGCCGGCTGAACAGGCGCCGTCTCGGCGCCGTCCCCCACCCGAGGCGGGACGCCGCGTGCTCAGCCGGCGAGACGCCGGCGTTCCGTATGGTTTCTATCGCAGGTTCTCGCGTGTCTGATTGCGCATGGATCTGTCGTCGACGCACGTTCACTATCCGCCGTCGTATACGCTGCCCGTACTCTTCTGTGTCCTTTGGACGTTCATCGTATTGGCACTGTTGACGCGGCGAGGCCGCTCGGCGGGTCCTGTCGCCGCCGCCCTCGTTCCGCTCGCGCTATTCACGGCTGCCACGTGCGTAGGCCTGATCAACACGACGCGCGGAATGGCCATCAGCGGTTCAGGCGGCCGCGCATCAGTGGCGGCAGGAATCGCTGAGTCGTTCGGCGCGCTTTACGCGGCCGCGTTCTTCATGGCGACCGTGGCGGTCTTCGCTGCGATCCGCCTACATCGTCCGTTCGCCGATCGGCTCACGGCGACGCTCTTCGCCGTGCTGATGATCGACATCGTCGCTGCGCGCGTGGCAGCCGGAACGCTCGCGCAGATGACGTGGCAGTCATACGTCGCTGCCGCAGGCGTCATCACCGCTCTCCTGATCGCGATCATTGCCGTTGTCTGGACAGTCCTTGTCGGCCGCGGCCGCGTGAACTCGCGCGCTCTGCCGTACGGGATCACCATCATGCTTGCGGTCGCGGTGATTGCCGGCGTAATGGTGTGGCAGACGATTCAGCAATACAGAGCGATCGCGATGTACGGATAGAATCGCGCCGCATGGCCGATCAGTTTTCGCGTTGGCGTCCCCACCCGTGGCATGGACTCACTGCCGGCGATGACGCGCCGCGCGTCGTCAACGTCTTCGTCGAGATCACGCCGTTCGATCTCATCAAGTACGAGGTCGACAAGTCTTCCGGCTATCTGAAAGTCGATCGGCCGCAGCGCACTTCGTCGCAGCCGCCCGCGCTGTACGGCTTCGTGCCGCAGACGTACTGCGCGGAGCGCGTCACGAAACTCTCGCCGGTCGCAACGCGCGGCGACGGCGATCCGCTCGACATCTGCGTCCTCAGCGAGCGTCCCATTTCCAAGTCCGAGATCATCATCGCGGCGCGCGTCATCGGCGGACTGCAGCTCATCGACCGCGGCGAAGCGGACGACAAGATCATCGCCGTGCTGCAAGGCGACTATGTCTGGGGCGACGCGAACGACATCGCCGACGTGCCGCCCGTTCTCGTCGAACGGCTCGAGCACTACTTCAGCACGTACAAGCTCGTGCCGGGCGAAGGGGAGAAGATCCGCGTGGCCGGGACCTACGGCTACGAACACGCCGCCGCCGTGGTGCAGGCCGCGATGGAGGACTATCGCGCGCACTTTGGATCCGGCGACGCGTGATCGACTTCATCCTCGCGATCGAGTTCGAAGATCCCGCGGACGAGGACGTGATCGTCGCGAAACTCTTCCTCACGAAATCGACCGGCAGTACGGCGACGCAGAACACGATCGAGGCTTACTTCGACTCGGCCGCAGATCGCGACGCGGCGGCGGAAGTGCTGCGCGATTTCGAGCTGCGCACCTTCGACCGCGAACGCAGCGACTGGCTGGCGCTGTATCAGCAATCGCTACAGCCGCTCTACATCGGCGCGCGGTTCGTGGTCGTGCCCGATGCGTCGCTGCTGCCCGAAGACTCCGACCGCCTCACGCTGATCGTGCCGCAGGAACAGGCCTTTGGTACTGGCTCCCATGAAACGACGTGGCTGTGCATCGAGCTGCTGGAGGCGCTGACGCTCGCCGGCAAGCGCGGTCTCGACGTCGGCGCCGGCAGCGGCATCCTCGCCCTGGCCATGCACCGCCTCGGCGCGCGCAAAGCGATCGCGTTCGACAACGACAACGACGCGTACGGCGCGTTGCGCGACAACCGCATCCGCAACAGTGTCGCGGAAAGCGAGATGCCGGTGTTCATCGGCGGCGTCGAAGCCGTGCGCGGCGGCACGTTCGACGTCGTGACCATGAACATCATTCCCGAGGTGATCATCCCGCTCCTCGGCGACATCACGGCGCGCATCGATGTCGACGGATACCTGCTGCTCAGCGGCATCCTCGTGATCAAGCGCGATGACGTGGTCGCGGCCGCGCGCGCTCACCGGATGATGCCGGTCAGTGAACGGACGAAAGGGGAGTGGTGGGCGGGAGTGTTTCAGCGCCACCCCGAGTAGCCCTCGCCCCGCTTGCGGGGAGAGGGTGGGCCGAAGGCCGGGTGAGGGGGCGTTCTCGCGCCGCGCTCCACGAAGGACCCGTCATCCGCCTTCGGCGCCCGGGTAATCGCGGCGCGTCGCGCCGGTGTAGATCTGCCGCGGACGCGCGATCTTCTGATCGGGATCGCCCAGCATCTCCTGCCACTGCGACAGCCAGCCCGACACGCGCGGAATCGCGAACAGCACCGTGAAGATGCTGGTCGGGAAGCGCATGGCCTGGTAGATCAGTCCCGAATAGAAGTCGACGTTCGGATACAGCTTGCGCTTGACGAAGTACTCGTCTTCGAGCGCGATCCGCTCCAGCTCGAGCGCGATGTCGAGCAGCGGATTGCGGCCCGTCACTTCGAACACTTCGTCCGCGACCTGCTTGATGATCTTCGCGCGCGGATCATAGTTCTTGTAGACGCGGTGGCCGAAGCCCATCAGGCGTCCGCCTTCGCCGCTCTTCACGCGCTTGATGAATTCAGGCACGTTGTTGACGGACCCGATCTCCTCGAGCATCTGCAGTACGGCTTCATTCGCGCCGCCGTGCAGCGGGCCGTAGAGCGCCGCGGCTGCGGCCGCGACTGCAGAATACGGATCGACGTGCGAGCTGCCGACGGCGCGCATCGCGTTCGTCGAGCAGTTCTGTTCGTGATCGGCGTGCAGGATGAAGAGGACGTCCAGCGCACGCTCGAGCACGGGGTTCGGCGTGTACTTCACCTCCGTCATCTTGTACATCATGTTCAGGAAGTTGCCGGTGTACGAGAGATCGTTGTCCGGATACGCGTACGGCATCCCGACCGTGCTGCGGTAGTTGAACGCGGCGATGGTGATGACCTTGGCGATGATGCGATGGATCTGCTTCCTCCGCGTTTCCGGATCGAAGATGTCCTTCGCCTCCGGATAGAAGGTGCCGAGGGCCGCCATCGATGCGATGAAGCGCCCCATCGGATGCGCGTTGTAGCGGAACGAGTCGATCAGCCTGCGAAAGTTCTCGTTGAGGATGGTGTGATGGGTGATGGTGTGCTGCCACTGCGTGAGCTCATCGCCCCTGGGGAGCTCGCCATGCAGGAGCAGGTATGCGACTTCGAGATAGGTGCTCTTCTCGGCGAGCTGCTCGATCGGATAGCCGCGGTATTCGAGGATGCCTTTGTCGCCGTCGATGAACGTGATGGCGCTGCGGCACGCGGCCGTGTTCATGAATGCCGGGTCGTACGTCATCATCCCGAAGTCGTCGTCGTTGACTTTGATCTTGCGGAGATCGATGGCCCTGATCGTGTCATCCGTAATGGGGACTTCGTACGACTTGCCGTTTCGATTGTCGGTGACGGTCAGCGTGTCGGCCATGGGACGCGTAATCTACTACAAGTCCCCGAAGCGCGATGTGATGACGGCGATGCCTGCAATCGCGGCCGTTTCCGCGCGCAATCGACGCGGTCCGAGGCGCTGAAAAAGACAGCCGGCGACGCGGGCATCGCGCAGTTCGTCGTCGCTCCAGCCGCCTTCCGGTCCGATCATCAGCGTGACTGAATCGAGCCGCTCGATCGCTGCCGGTTCGGCGTCAGCGTCGAAGAGGATTTTCGTCTCGGCGTCGCGTAAGACGTCAGCGAAAGCGCGCGGCTCTTCGATGCGCGGGACCGCGGTGCGGCCGGATTGTTTGACCGCTTCGAAGATGATGCGCTCCCATCGCTCGCGCTTGTTCGCGTAGCGTTCCGGGCGCAACTCGACACGCTCGGTGACAAGCGGCACGAACGAACGCACACCGAGCTCGGTCGCTTTCTGCAGCACGAGCTCGAACTTTTCGAGCTGAATGATCGCCATCGCCAGCCGCGCGTTCAGCGCCGATTCGCGCGACGGCAGCGCGTCGCCGGTGGTGATCACGGCGTGCTCGCGATCGAGGTGCTCGACGATGCCGCGACAGGCGTTGCCGGCGCGATCGAAAAGCTCGACCTCTTCTCCGGCGCGCACGCGCACGACGCGCACCGAGTGATGGAACTCATCGCCGCGCACGGTGACCTCGGGCGGCGTGATCGTGTCGACGAAGATGCGATGCCGCATGGCGGAAAGTCTATCGGAACGCCGGCGAGACGCCGGCCTTCCGCTACACTTTCGGCGTGGGCGAAGCTCTCGAACGTTTGCGTGCCGCGCAAAAGGTCGCCTTTGTTTTCTCGGGCGGCTCCTCCCGTTGCGCGTTTCAGGTCGGCGCAGTCGAGCGGCTTCTCGAGCTCGGCGTCGTGCCCTCGATGACCGTCGGCGTGTCGGCCGGCGCGTGGAACGCCGCCTTCGTGGCGGCGCGCATCGAAAAGCGAATGCGCTTCGCCTGGAGGTCGTTCGCGCGCATGCCGGAGTTCGACCTGCGCAATGTCTTCGCCGAGCTTTCGCCGTGGCGCTATGCGGAAATGCATCGCCGCAACTTCGCGCGCTTCATCGGCAATCGCCTGCATGCGCCGGACGCGCTTCCGTGCTTCATTTCCGTGACGCGATTGCGCGATCGCAACGGTCTGCTCATCGCCGCGCGCGACGTCGAGAAGGCGGTCGATCTGCTGCTCGCCGCGAACTACCTGCCGCCGTTTTACACGCGCGCGCCGCGCGTCTTCGGCGAACGCTGCGGCGACGGCGGCATCACGGACAACGCACCGTACGAGCTTGCGCTCGAGCAGGGTTGCGACGCGGTCGTGCTGATCTGCCTGAAAGGTGAATCGGAAGGCGGCATCTACAAGAGCACCGCCGACACCGATCACGAGATCCCGCCCTCGCTCCGCGACCGCGTGATCGTGATTCGTCCGCGGCATCGACTGCCATACGCGTTCGTCGAGCGGCGCTGGTCGCGTCTCACGGAGCTGATGACGCTCGGTGATCTCCGCACCCGCGAAATCCTCCTCGGCGAACGGCACGCCGAAACCGACGTCCGAGCGCCAGGCGAATCGCCTAGCGTGCGGCTTCTGCGGCTGTGGCGTTTCCTGACAGGCGGCCCCGGATCGCCGGCAGAAGGGCGAGCCCCGGCAGAGCCAGCGCAGCGGTGAGCCAGTAGTACTTCGCGTAGCCGAGGTCTTGCGCGAAGTAGCCGCTGAGCGCGAACGCGAACGTACGGCCGACGCCGAACAGCGCGCTGAGCATCGCGTACTCCGTCGCCGCGTTGTCTCGATCGCAGATGTACATCAGGAATGAGAGGAACGCCGCGGTTCCGAGTCCGCCACAGAACGTCTCGACGATTGCAGCACCGTAGAGCGCAGGACGGCCGCCGTTTGTCGTGGCCACGATCGCGTACGTGAAGTTCGACAGCATCTGCACGACGCCGAGGACGAAGAGGCCGCGATAGACGCCGAAGCGCGTGACGAATGCGCCGCCGGCGATCGCGCCGAGAATGGTGCAGATCATCCCCAGCGTCGTCGTGACGTTCCCCACTTCGGTCGCACTGAACCCGCGCGACACCCAGTACGGGCGGATCATCGGCGTCAGCGCGTTGTCGCCGAGTCGATACAGAAGGATCACGGCGAGCAGCAACAGTGCGCCCGGCTGCGAGAGCCAGGTCATGAGGCCGCGGAGCGGGTTCTCGCGTTTTTCGCCGGTGCCGCGTTCCGCCGGCGCGGTAAGCGCTGTGAGCACGAGCACGATCAGCGGCACGAGCGCCGCGATCAGAAACGCGCTGCGCCAGCCGATGACGTCCGCGATCATCGCGACGCCCCCGCCGGCGACGATCATCGCGCCGCGAAACGCGGCCACGCGCGCGGAGTTCACGATGCCGAGGAGGTGCGACGGCGTGATGCGAATCGCGAGCGCGTCGATGGCGATGTCCTGCGTCGCCGAAGCGAAGACGAGCACGATCAACGCTCCCCAGAAGACGGGGCTCGCGGGCGGCACCAGACCGAGCGTAGCCAGCGAGAGCGCGAGCACGACCAGCGAGCCGAACATCCAGGCGCGATACGTGGCGAACGCATCGATGAGTGGCGACCAGAAGAACTTCAGCGTCCAGATGATGCCGACGCTGCCGATGAGTCCGATCGTGCCGAGGTCGATCTTCGCGAAGGCGAGGTAGAGGTTCACCGTCTCGTTGACGATGCCGAACGGAAATCCTTCCGAAAAATAGAGGATGCAAGCGAGCGCGGGTATTGTCCAGCGCTGGTTATTTTGAGAGATCAAGCACGGTCCTTGCTCTGATTGTCAGCGAAGGAGGAGTCAAATGCGAAGAGCTACTTTGGTGCTGGCGGCACTGCTGATGACCGCGGCCTGCGGTTCGATGGGGGACGGTGGCCTGGGCAGCATCGGCGACATCATTCTCGGCAGTCCGTCGAGCACGCAATCGTCCGATGTGAAGGGCACGGTGTCGTCGATCGACACGAACGCGCGGCGCATCGACCTGAACGTGACATACGTGAACAACCTGCGCGACGACAACAACGGTCAGCGCGGTTCAATCTACTACGACAACAACACGCGAGTGACGTATCAGGGCCGCGACTACGCCGTGACGGACCTCGAGCGCGGCGATGAGATCGAAGTGACCGGCGTGGCCGACAACGGACGGTACATCGCGCAGCAGATCATGGTCGTGCGCGACGCAACGTAGCGGTTTGCTGAGTTGTCGGTCACCGCGCTTCGCGCGGGGTTGTCTGTGCAGTCGTGTGCTTCCGGGACTTGGATCGCAAGCGCCTTCACACAAGACCCCGCGCGCCAGTGCGGTAACCCCGCTTCGTCGTCAGCGCGTCGAATCCTGTTTCGGCAAGGCGCTCCGCCTAACGACTATCACCCAGCGGCACGAGCATCAGCTGTGCGTCGACGGCACGCATTGCACCGACCATTGACGCCGATTGCTGCCGGAGGGTTGCGTCGAGAAACGTCCTGAGACAATCGCGGATGATCTCCAGGTTGCGACGCGACCGTTCCGGTGTGCCTCCCCATGGTTCCGCTTCCGGCTTGTTGAGATCGTAATAGGAGAAGTGACTGAAGCCCGGGCTGATCACGTACGCGAGCACACCGCGCGCGGCATTCGAATACTGCTCGACCGTCTGCCGATGTCCCGCCGACTCGAGGAATTCCCTGTTTCGCTGACGACGCTTTTCGAAACCGTCGTCCGTTTCGATCGGCATCTTCACCGGTGACGGACCGCCGTAAAGCGCGAGCAGCGGCTGCGTGGTCGGCTGATATTTCTGGCCGGCGTCCAGGCCGCCATCGAGATTGACACACGCCTGGAAGCGCCGATCCGTTGCGCACGAGGCGACCGACGTCATCCCGCCGAGCGAATGTCCTGCGGCGGCGGCGCGGTCGAGGTCGAGGCGGCCGCGGAGCGGCGACGCGATCTCACCCGCATGAATGCGCGCCAGCTGGTCGAGCACGAAGCTGTTGTCTCGTGCTCCCACATCGTGGCGCGTCCGATGAAATGCCGCGCGCTCGGCCGGCGTCCTCTGCGGATCATGCTCCCACTCTTTCTGTTTCAGCACGCGCCCGTCCGGCATGGCCACGAGATCTGCGTCGTACGGATGCTCGACCGCCGCGACGACGTACCCGTGGCTGGCCAGTTCCTCGAGAACAGCCGAGTAAAAGAGCACCTGAATTCCTCCGCCGTGTGAGAACACGACGATTGGAAATCGTCGCGGCGACTTCGCCGGAGGCGGATGGTCGAGCGCGTGACCGCGGAGCGCTTTCAACATCGCGTAGGAGCCGCCGAAGTCTTCGCGCAGGTAGTTCTTCTGAATGTGCTCGTCGGCGTAATTCTCGAGCAGCTCCAGGTCGGGATGATAGGGCGCCGTCCTGGTGCGGTGGCTGCGTTGCGCGGGATAGAAGACATGCACGCGCACTTCGCGGGGCGCGGGCGGCGTCGCTAGTTCATCGATTCGGTTCGTGTCGCGCCACACGTATGTGACGCGGCCGATCGGGTACTTGCCGGTGGGAGGAAGCAGTTCGGTGGCGGACGCGTCGGCGGCGAGAGCGGCAATGGTCAGCGCAAGGACGATTCGACGTAGTTGCACATCTTCGGTACGACCCACGACGGGCAAGGTTACGCAGAACGGCGTTCGGCCCGTCAGCGCGTCGAAAACACCGTCACCGGCAACTTCAGCCTGCCCACCGGCGTGTCGTAGTACGCGTTGCCGCGCAGCTCATATTTGGCGCGCTGGCGGCCGCTCACGATGTCCACCATCTCCGACCATAGGTTGCGGATGTTCTGGTAACCGATGCGCGTGCGCAGTTGCACGTCGCCGCGGCCGTTCGCCGGGATGCTGATGTTCTGCTGGCTGATGCTGTCCAGCACGCGCGACTCGTTGATGAACAGGTTGAAGTCGATCTGATCGAGGCGCAGGCCGACGCGGTTCGGATTGTCCACTTCCAGTGCGAAATCGATATCGATCGAGGACTGTGACAGCGGGATGGCGATGTCGAGCCGCGGGTGGATATTGCGGATCGAATAACGCGGGTTCTCGATATCCAGCGCGCTTTGAATGGCCGAACATCCCGAGAGCAGAAAAACGGCCGCTCCGGCGGAGATGCTGAGGAACGCCAGGAATGCGCCGAGAGTCAGAGGGTTGCGTTTCATGGCCGCCGGTTGTGCAAATGGCGTGTCAGGAACTTCGGATAGAATCCGCCGTGGTCCACCCGTTGCACCAGCGGCAGGGCGGGAAACGCCAGCACCCGAGGAGATGACCGAGTGAGGACGACCGCCATTGTCGCGGCTTACAACGAGGAGAGAACGATTGCTGCCGTCCTCCACGCGCTCACGGGCAGCCCACTGATCGACGAAGTGATCGTCGTCAGCGACGGTTCCGAAGACCGGACGGTCGAGATCGCCAGAGGCTTCGACGGAGTCCGCACCGTCGCCCTTCGCGAGAATCACGGGAAAGGCTTCGCCATGGCCGTCGGCGTCGCCAACGCATCCAACGACACACTCTTCTTCTGTGACGGCGACATGTACAACGTCACCGAGGAGCACATCACCGCGCTGGTGATGCCGGTGCTGCGTGGCGAATGCGACATGAACATCGGCATTCGCAATCGCGGACCGGTGAAGAATTTCCTGCACCTGAAGATGAAGTGCGGGCCGATCCTCTCGGGCATTCGCGTGATGCGCCGCGCCGTGTTCGAGACCGTGCCGCCGCAGTACCAGTCGCACTACAAGATCGAAGCGGCGCTGAACTGCTTCTGCGCGAGTGCTGGATATCGCCAGCAGGAAACGATCATCTACGGCCTCGATCACGTCATCAAGGAATCGAAGCTGGGACTCGCGGACGGGTTGCACGCGCGCTGGAGGATGTCGCGCGAGGTCTTCCTGCTGCTCTTCGATCTGTACGTGTTCGAGACGTGGCGCTGGCGCGAGCCGGCCGAGCTGCCGGTCGCTGAATACGATCTCTTCGAGTGATTCCCTCATCCGCCCTTCGGGCACCTTCTCTCCTTGCGAAGGGGAGAAGGCTACGTAGGTAACCCTCGCCCCGCGTGCGGGGAGAGGGTGGCCGCAGGCCGGGTGAGGGGCTGCCTGACTACCGGCTCGAGAACGACTGGGCCAGGTTCTTGATGAACGATTTGCGGAAGTTGCCGGTCGGCGCTTCGAAATAGGAGATGACGCGCACGGACACCGGCGATTCGGCATCGATGCGATAGCGATCGCCGTCCGACAATGCTTTCGCGTGGAACACGATCGAGCGCTCCGTGCCCGCCGCAACGCTCTCACGGAAGAAGTAGCTCGAGTGCGGCAAGACGTACGATCCTGCTGTTCCAACGGTCTGAATCTGGATCTGCCGCAGCGTGATCGCTACCGCGCCGGGATTCGTGACGCGCAACGCATACTTCATCTCGATCTGCCCGCTCTCCCAGTTCAGTTGCTGAGGACCGACGAGCTGCACGATGTCCACTCGCGGCTGGACCATCGGCGGCGCCTTCATCGCAGTTTTCGCCGCGGGTGTGGTCTCGGTCTGCGTGCCGCGGAAGAATCCGCAACCGGCGAGCAATGCACAAGCGGCGAGGGCGGCCAGAGTTCTCATCGGCGAATCTTACGCCGCTACTGGCTTTTTGATTGCTTTCAAAATCGTCACGAATGCACCGACACGACACGATTGACCGAATTTCGCCGACGCTCGAGCCCGATCAGCCCGTTCTACTGCATCAGAACTGGCATCACCTGCTGTTCCTGCACTGGGAAGTGCCGGTGGCCGAACTGCAGTCGTTGCTGCCAGTCGGTCTCACCGTCGACACGTTCGAAGGGAAGGCATTCGTCGGGCTGGTGCCATTCACCCTCACAGGCGTTCGGCCCGTGATGGTGCCGCCGCTGCCGTGGATCTCCTCCTTTCACGAAATCAACGTCCGCACCTACGTGCACCTCGGCGGCCGCGATCCGGGCGTGTGGTTCTTCAGTCTCGACGCGTCGAGCGCGATCGCCGTGGCGGCCGCGCGCGCCGCGTACAAGCTGCCGTACTTCGGCGCCGACATCGATTTCCGCGTGCAATCGGGCGCGATACCTTCAATCGAGTTCGACGCTCGCCGCACCGATGAACGCGGCACGACGCCCGCGACCGCGCGCATGCGCTATCAACCGGTCGAAGGTCCTGCCACCGCCTCCGCGCCGGGAACGCTCGAGCATTTCCTGATCGAGCGCTACATCCTCTACGCCGAGGATGAGCAGCGCCAGTTGCATCGCGCGCGCGTGCATCATCAGCCGTATCCTGTACAGCGAGTCGACGTCGATGGACTCGAGGAAACGCTGATCTGGGCGGCCGGCATCAAACGTCACGAGCAGCCCGCGTATCGGCATTACGCGAGCGAAGTGAACGTGAACGTGTATCCACTGGAACGCTGCTGACCGTCCGCTCCTATACTGTGCTCCGGTCTACCCGTGTCCGAGACCCCTCCAATCCGCCAGCGTTCCACGCCTCACGTCGAAACCTTGCTTCGTGAGACCGAGCGACGGCTGCGCCGTCACAACACCGTCCTGGTCGAGCTGACGCGCCGTTCGTCCATCCATTCCGGCAATCTCGCCGAGGCGTTGCGCGACATCGCCGGGGCCGCGGCCGAGACGCTCGAAGTCGAGCGCGTCGGCGTCTGGTTCTACACGTCATCCCGCCAGTCCATTCGTTGCGATGAACTGTATGAGCGCACGCTCGGCGTCCATTCCGGCGGCGGCGAGCTGCACGCCGCGCAGTATCCGGTGTACTTCAAAGCGGTCGAGACCGAGCGCGTGATCTCCGCGCACGACGCGCGACTCGATCCGCGCACGAGCGCATTCACGGAGACCTACCTCGTCCCGTTCGGCGTCACCTCGATGCTCGACGTTCCCGTCCGCCGACTCGGCCAGACCATCGGCCTGCTTTGCCTCGAGCACGTCGGCTCGGCTCGGAACTGGACCATTGAGGAGGAGAACTTCGCGACATCGATCGCGGACCTGGTTGCGATGGCCGTGGACGCGACTGAGCGGCGGCGGACGCAGGAAGCGCTGCGGCGTCGCGTCGAGTTCGAGAAGCTGGTCGCGAGCGTTTCGACGCGCTTCGCCAATCTCGCGGACGAGGAGCTCGATGTCGCGATTCGTGAAACGCTCGCCGACATCGGGCAGTTCGTGGGCGCCGATCGCGCGCACGTGTTCATGCTGCTCGACGACGGCCTGAGCGCACACATCGCGTACGAGTGGAACGCGCCCGGAGTGTCATCGCGCAAGGAAGCGTACGGCCAGCTTCCCGCGGCGGCGTTTCCCTGGTGGAGCGACAAGATGAGTAAAGGCGGCATCGCCAGTTGGCGAACGCCGGAAGAGCTTCCGCCCGAGGCAGCGAACGAGCGCCGGCTCTCCGAGCGCCACGGCATCCGCAGCTCGATCTTCGTGCCGATGGCCATCGAGAAGCGGCTGTTCGGCAGCGTCGGCTGCAGCACGGTGTCGCACGAGACCGACTGGAGCGACGAGACCATCGCGCTGCTGCGCATCACCGGCGAGATTTTCGCGAGCGCCATCGAGCGCAGCCGCACATACCGCGCGTTGCGCGCGAGCGAGCGGCGGCACCGGTTGCTGTTCGAGCGCAACCTCGCCGGCGTGTATCACAACACGCTCGACGGCCGGATGCTCGATTGCAACGATGCGCTCGCGGAGATGCTCGGCTACGAATCGAAAGAGGAGCTGCTGCGGCAGAACGCGCGCGATTTGTATTTCGAAGCGTCCGATCGCGATCAGTTCATCGATCGCATCCTTTCCGACGGCGGTATGCGCGGCGCGGAGATCTGTCTGCGCCGCAAGGACGGCCGCCCGATCTGGCTGCTCGAGAGCGTGCACCTCCTGGCCGGCGACGAAGAAGCGCAGATCCTCGAAGGGACGCTCGTCGACATCAGCGATCGCAAGGCAGCCGAGGCGGCATTACGCGACAGCGAGGCGCGGTATCGGCTGATGGCGGAGAACTCGACCGATCTCATCTCGCGCACGACCGCGCGCGGCGTCCTCGCCTATGCCTCCGACGCCATCCGCAGTCTCCTCGGCTACGAGCCGCGCGACGTGATCGGGCATTCGGTGTTCGAGTACATCGAGCCGGACGATCACCACGTCGTGCGCCGCTTCACCGAAGGGCTGGAGCAGGACAATACGCCACGCACGTTCAGCTATCGCGCGCGCCGCAAGGACGGGACGTGGGTGTGGTTCGAAACGACCAGCCGCGCCATCGCGCATTCGAAAACCGGCGGCGTCGACGAGATCGTTTCGGTCTCGCGCGATATCAGCGAACGCAGGCAGGCCGAGGAGCAGATCGAGTATCAGGCGTACCACGATGCGCTGACGGGATTACCGAACCGGCTGCTGTTCCGCGACCGGCTCACGATCGCGCTCGCGCACGCGAAGCGGCAGCAGAAGCCGCTCGCGGTGATGTTCCTCGACCTCGATCGCTTCAAGCTCGTCAACGACACCCTCGGCCACAGCCTCGGCGATGAGTTGCTCCGCTCGGTCGCCATTCGACTGCACTCGGTGCTGCGCGAAGGCGACACGATCGCGCGCATGGGCGGCGACGAGTTCACGGTGCTGCTCGCCGACCTGAAGGCGCCGAGCGATGCGGCGAAGACCGCGCAGAAGTTGCTCGACACCGTCGCCGAGCCGTTGCGCGTCGACGGTCATGAGCTCTACATCTCGACCAGCATCGGCATCGCGCTCTATCCCGACGACGGCGACACCGCGGAGGCGCTGCTCAAGAACGCGGACACCGCGATGTATCGCGCGAAAGATACCGGCCGCAACGCGTATCGCCTGTGCACGCGCGCGATGAACAGCCGCGCCGCGGAAAGGCTGTCGGTCGAGAACGCGCTGCGTCGCGCGCTCGAGCGCGAGGAGCTGGTCGTTTACTACCAGCCGCTCATGTCGCTCGCGACGCGCGAAGTCGCGGGGATGGAAGCGCTGCTGCGCTGGAACCGGCCCGGACACGGTGTCGTGCAGCCGACCACGTTCATCGGCATCGCGGAAGAAACGCGGATGATCGTGCCGATCGGCGAGTGGGTGCTCAATGAGGCGTGCCGCCAGGCGAAGGCTTGGCAGCAATCGCGTCATCCGGCGATGCGCATCTCCGTGAACCTCTCGCCGCGTCAGTTCCAGCAGAGCGATCTGCGCGACGTCGTGCAGCACGCGCTGGAGGAGAGCGGCCTCGAGCCGCGCTACCTCGAGCTCGAGATCACGGAAACGACGGCGATGTTCCAGACCGACCGCACCATCACCATGCTCGCGGAACTGCGCGAGCTCGGCGTGCGCATCGCCATCGACGACTTCGGTACGGGCCACTCCGCGCTGAGCTACCTCCGCCAGTTTCCGATCGACCGCGTGAAGATCGACCGCGAGTTCATCCAGGAGATCGACACGAGCCGCAGCAACCGCGCCATCGTGAGCGCGATCGTGGCGATGGCACACGGCCTCGACCTGAGCGTGACCGCGGAAGGCGTGGAGACCGAGGCCCAGGTGAACTTCCTCGTCGAGCAGCAGTGCGAAGAAGTGCAGGGATTCCTCTTCGGAAAACCAGGCCCCGCGTAACTATGGAGTGCGCGGCACAGCCGCCGCTTTGAAAAGCGGCAGCTATCGCTGGCCGCACTCCCGGCGAAATATCGCGTACAGTATCTCTGTACACCTCGATCGCGGAGACTCCATGGCCATTGAAACCACCTACACGCAAGCACGCGCGAATCTAAAATCACTCCTCGATGAAGTCGCGGAGAATCGCGAGCAAGTGATCATCCGGCGTCGCGGCGGAGACGACGTGGCGATCATCGCCGCAGAGGAGCTCCGTGGCTTGATCGAGACCGCACACCTCCTTCGCTCGCCGAAGAATGCGCAACGGCTGATGTCAGCACTGCGCCGAGCTCAGAGCGGGAAAGGCAAGCCCGAGCCGCTCGCGAAGTTGCGCTCGGATCTCGGCCTGGATGACGAAGAATAAGACTGTTGCGAAGCGGGACCGGCTCGCCGTCTTTCATCCCGAGTTTCGCGAAGATCTGCGCTTCTGGATCGACACCGATCGCCGCGTGGCACTCCGTGCACTGGACGTCGTGGAAGCGATTCTCCGAACGCCGTTCGAGAGCATCGGGAAGCCGGAACCGTTGAAGTACCTGGCGTCAGGAGCGGGGTCGCGGCGACTGACGCAGGAGCACCGTATCGTGTATCTGGTCACGAACGATCGGATTGATTTTCTGCAGGCGCGTTATCACTACTAACGTCGCACCACGCGTATCAGCCACCACACACCCAGCGCCAGCACCACCGCGGCCGACGCGAGCGTGAAGCTCCATTTCACGCGCGAGCCCACACTCGCGAGCACGGCCAGCGGATACGGCACCGTGCCGTGGTCGCGGTACTGCACGATCATGCCGATGACGGAAAAGTTCTCCACGTAATCGCCGACCATGCCGATGAGCGGGAGCAGCACCATCCAGCGCGGCGCGCCGAGGCCGAGGATCGCCACCGCGAACATCGCGGTGTAAATCAGCGGATAGATCAGATCGATCTTCCACTCCTGCTCGAGATACGCGTCGAGCTTTCCGGCGTCCTTGAACTGCTTGAGAATCCCTTTGGCCTCGGAAGGCCGGAAGCCCTTGATGCGGCCGTCGAAGGTTTTCGCCGGATAGCTCTTCACGCGCGGCTTGAACAGGAAGACATTGAAGAACGTGTTGAGCGCGACCAGGATCAGGAACGTCCAGATGCTGACCAGCTTCATGGCTCCGCGTACTCCGATTCTTGCGGCGCATCGGTCGCGCTCTCGAAAAAGAGGCGATAGCCGTCCGGATCCTGCACCGAGGTGACCCACATCGCGTTGCCGACGAATGGCCGCGCGGCGTCGATGCCTTTCGCGCGCAGCTCGCGATAGATCGCCAGCGCGTCATCGCAGATGAAGTAGATGGTGATACCGGCGGGCTGAGAGCCCGTCGCTCCAGGAATCTCCTGCAGCATCACCGCGGCGCCGTCACGCTCGAGCCAGCACCAGCGCAGCTTGCCCTTGTCGATCCATTGATTCTTCGTCGCGAATCCCAGCCCCTCGGCGTAGAAGCGCAGCGATTCCTCGATGTTCGACACGGCGAAGAACGGGACGGCCTTCATGTGTGTGTCGAAAAGTATAGGCGTTACTATTTCCGGCACGCATGATCGGCGATCTCAAAGGAGTGTCCACGGTGACCGTGGGGCTGCTCGCCATCGCCCTCGGCCTCATCGGCACGAACCCTCTCAATCCGCCCGAGAAGCTCGACCCGTGGGTGTGCATCGCGTTCATGATCTTCGGCGTGGTGATCCTGCTCGGCGTGTTCATCGCCAAACGCTTCGCCGCCGCCGATCGCCCCGAGCCGACCGCGGACTACCTCGAACGCTTCGGCCGCACGCAGGAAGAGATCCGGTCGCTCACTCCCGATCACAAAATCCTGAAGGACGTGGAGATCGGTCACACGAAGTTCTCCGCGATTCATGGCGACATCCTCGAAGCGCCGACCGACGTCGTGGTCAGCTCTGACGACAATCACTTCACCGCGCGTGGCGGCGTCGCGAAGGCGATCCTCAAGCGCGTCGGCTCCGGTCCGCGCAGAGAGTTGGAGCACTTCCGCCGCTGCGGCTTCCGCCAGGGACAGATCGCGATCACCACCGGCGGCAAGTGGAAGCGGCGCGCCGTGTTTCACGCGGCGGTCATCGATCTCGATGAGAACCGCTATCCGAATGCGAGCGTCATTCGCCAGCTCACGCGGCGCTGTCTCGACGCGGCGGTGTCGATCGGCGCGCGCAGCATTGCTTTCCCGGTGCTGGGCGGCGGAACCGCCTCGAAGTTTCTGACGGCCGAGGAGAGCGTGGCGGCGATCGCGGCGGAGATCATCGACTTTCTGAACACGCACGGCTCGGACGAAGACGCGCTTGCCTACGTCGCGTTGTACATCTACAACAAGGAACACGGCAAAGGCCTACCGCCCTGACGCACTACACTGCACGGCGTGATGAGAAGAGCCGCCGCCGCGATCGTTTTCCTGCTGCTCACGACCACGCTGTCTGCCGCGAACGGGCTGCGCATCGTCAGCGCCGGACCGGTCGGCGAAACGGCCACGCTCGCGGAGGCGAATGAGATCCGCGTGGTCTTCTCCGAACCGATGGTCGTGCTCGGAAAGATTCCGCAGCCGCTCATCGTACCGTTCTTCCGCATCGACCCCGCGGTGAAGGGAATCTTCCGCTGGTCGGGCACGACGACGCTGATCTTCACGCCCGACAAGCCGCTGCCGTACGCGACCGAGTACACGGTCACGATCGATCCGAGCGCGAAGTCCGTCGCGGGCAAAACGCTCGATCAGCCGTATCGCTGGACATTCAACACGCCGACGATCCGCCTCGTGCGCACCGACTGGTATCGCAGGAACAACGGCGCGGTGGTGATCGGTCTCCGCTTCAACCAGCCCGTCGACGCGGCCACGCTCGTGCCGCATCTCAAGCTCGAAACGCACGGACATCCGATCGAACTGCCGGCCGTTCCCGCCGACGGTGAAGCGAAGAAGCAGCAGGCCATCGCCGCGGCCGCGTCGGATGGCGAAGCGATCCTGGCATTCGTCGCGACGGACTGGAACAAGGAACGCTTCAAGCCGGGCAAGGATCTGGTCGTTCTCGAAACAAAGCCCGGCATTCCGAGCGACACCTGGATCCGCATCCTCATCGACGACAAGCTCGCGCCGGCCGCGCGTCGCGTGCGCGGCCGCGAGCAGACATTCACGATCGAGCTCGAGCCGACGTTCTTCGTGACCGGCATGGATTGCGTGTCGCAATGCGATCCCGAGCAGCGCAACGCAATCAACTTCCGCTCCGGCTCCGGCGTCAAGTTCGTGGACGCGCAGAAGGCGGTCTTCGTCAGCGACATCACCGATCCCGCAAAGCCGGTCGCGGTGAAGCCGAAGAAGGTCAACGCCGACTACGACTATCCATCGTGGGGCTACAGCCTCGACGAGCTCGGATACACCATTCAGCCCGGCCGCAAGTACAGCGTGCGCGTCGACGCGAGCCTGAAGTCATTCGACGGCCAGCAGCTCGGCTACGACTGGGCCGGCACCATCGAGTACTGGCATCGCTCCGCGTTCGTCAGCTTCGGCTCCGGCCACGGCGTGTGGGAATCGAGCGGCGGGCCGATTCTGCCGTTCCACGCGCGCAACTTCCGCAGCGTGCGGCAGTGGCTCGCGCCGCTGCAGCTCGACGACCTCATGCCGACCATGCTGAAGCTGCGCGAGTCCGGCTTCAACGTGACGCCTCCCGGAAAGGGCGAAGCGCGCACGCTGAACACACCGCGGGATCGCATCGCCTCGATCGGTCTCGATCTGAAACCGGTCCTCGGCGAGGACAACATGGGTCTCGCGTGGGCCGCGATCCAGCCCGGTACGGCGATCCCGAAGTCGCGTGTCTATGACCCGAATCCCGTCTCCACGCTCGTTCAGTCGACCAACCTCGGCATCAGCGTCAAGGACAGCCCGCGCAACACGATCGTCATGGTCACGCGACTCGACGACGCGAAACCGGTCGAGGGCGCCGCGGTCTCGATCCGCGATCGCGCGAACAAAATCTTCTGGAGCGGGACCACCGACGCGAACGGCATTGCCGTCGCGCCGAACACCGACCTGCGCCGCAAGAAAGAGAAGAAGGAGAACGAAGGCGAGTGGGAAGACAGTTGGGCCGCGCTCAATGAAATCCACTTCGTCGTCATCGCGCAGAAGGACGGCGACGTCGCGTACATCGGCAGCGACTGGAACGAAGGCATCCTGCCGTGGGACTTCGACGTCCGCTACGACCTCGCCGAAGCGGAACCGCAGCTGCGCGGCACAGTGTTCGCCGATCGCGGGGTGTACAAGCTGGGCGAAGAAGTGCACTTCAAGTTGATCGCGCGCGCGGATACGCCGGATGGCATGCAACTCCTCGCGCCGGGATCGAGCGCGCAGGTGATCCTGCGCGACAGTCACGCGAACGAGCTCGACCGCCGCACGCTCACCATCAGCGCGTGGAGCAGCGCGGAGTGGACATATCGCATCCCGAATGAAGCGCCGCTGGGCACGTACAGCGTGCAAGTCAAGACGCTGTCTCGCGCCGAGGGCGGCGCAGCGCAACATCACGGCACGATCAGCGGCGACATCCTGGTAGCCGCGTATCGCCGCCCCGATTTCCGCGTCGACGTCACGCTCGACGCGAACAGCTCGCTCGCCGGCACGAAGCTCAACGGCGTGATCGACGGCCGCTATCTGTTCGGCGCGCCGATGTCGGGCAAAACCGTGAACTGGACCTACTCGAAGCGCGAGCTCATGGACGTGCCGTCGAAGATCACCGACCGCTGGTCCTCGGACCGCTACCAGTTCCTCGGCCGCGACTGGGACGAAGAGCCGCCGTCGAAGATGATCCTTTCGCAGAACGAAGGAACACTCGCTGCGAACGGCAAGCTCGCGCTTTCACTCGACACCGAGAAAGAAGCGGGCGTGCCGTTCGAGTATCAACTGGAAGGCGTGGTCACCGACGTCACGCGCCAGCAGATCGCCGGCCGCGCCTCGATGCGCGTCGATCCGGCGCCGTGGTACATCGGTGTGCGCCGTCCGCCGTTCTTCGCGGAAGCGGGAAAGAACATCGAGACCGACATCGTCGCGGCTGGACTCGACGGTCTCGCGGTCGCCGGCGTCGACGTCACCGTTGAGCTGAAGCGCATTCAGTGGACGAGCGTGCGCGCGGCCGAAGGCGGCGGCTTCTACGACTGGGAAAGCGAGCGCAAAGAGATCGCGGCGGGCGAATGGAACGTCACGACAAAGACGGAGCCGGTGCCGCTTTCGATCCCGATCACGGAAGGCGGCGAGTATCTGTTGATCGCGCACGCGGATGACGACGGCCGTTCGACGACAACGCGCATCTGGTTCTACGCCGTCGGCGAGGGTTACACCGCATGGGCGCGCGAGGACCACAACCGCATCGAGCTCGTGCCGGAGAAGAAGACATACCGGCCCGGCGACACCGCGCGCATCATGATCAAGTCGCCGTGGGAAACCGCAACCGCGCTGCTCACGACCGAACGCGAAGGCGTGCGCACGTGGAAGCCGTTCACGCTCACGTCGACGCAACAGACGATTTCCGTTCCGATCACCGAGAAAGACATCCCCAACCTCTACGTGTCGGTGCTGCTCGTGAAAGGCCGCACGCAACAGGAGATTGCAAAAGACGGCAGCGATCCCGGCAAGCCCGCCTTCCGTCTCGGCTACGTCGAGCTGAAAGTCGAAGACGCCTCGAAGCGCCTCACCGTCGACGTGAAAGCGAATCGCGACGAGTATCGGCCCGCGACGAAGGCGCAGATCGAAGTGAACGTGAAGGACGTGGCGGGCAGGCCGTCGCAGTCCGAGGTGACGTTGTGGGCGGTGGATTACGGCGTGTTGTCGTTGACGGGGTACGAGACGCCGGACGTGCTCGAGTCGATCTATCTCGACAAGGCGTTGCAGGTCGCGAACGGCGATTCGCGCCAGCGCATCATCAGCCGCCGCGTGCTCACGCCGAAAGGCGCGACGGACGGCGGCGGCGGCGGACGCGACGCTGGAGCGGGAACGCTGCGCAAGGATTTCCGCGTGCTCGCGTTCTGGCTCGGATCGCTCGTGACGGACGCGAACGGCCGGGCGAGAACGGAAGTCACACTGCCGGAGTCGCTGACGACGTATCGCGTGATGGCGGTGGCGGCGGACAAACAGTCGCGGTTCGGCTGGGACCAGGCGGAGATTCGCATCAACAAGCCGCTGATGCTCACGCCGTCGTGGCCGCGATTCCTCGCGGTCGGCGACAAGGCGTATTTCGGCGCCGTCGTGCACAACCAGCTGAAGCGCGCAGGGAAGGCGACGGTGTCGATCGAGTCGCTCGATCCGTCGATCCTCACCGTGAACGGGAAACAGAACGTCGAGCTGAAGCCGGGCGCGACGAACGAAGTGCGTTTCGATGCGATCGCCCATGCGGTCGGCGATGCACGCATTCGCATGCGCGTGCAGATGGGACGCGAGAACGACGCCTTCGAGGACGTCATCCCGGTGCGCGTCCTCGTGTCGCCCGAAACGGTGGCCGCGTATGGCGAAGCGAAACCGCGCGCGGAGGAGACGCTCGAGATTCCGGCGCAGGTCGTGCCGGGCTTCGGCGGCTTGCGCGTCGAGCTCGCGTCGACGGCGATGGTCGGACTCGCGGAAGGCGCGCGCTACCTCGTCGAATATCCGTATGGCTGCGCGGAGCAACGCGCGTCACGCTCGCTGGCGCTGATGCTCGCGGCGGACCTCGGCGAAGCGTTCAATCTGCCCGGCATCGATCCGGCCAAAGAAAAGCCGGCGGTGCAGAACAGCCTCGTCGAGCTCTCGAAGTTCCAGTGCGGCGACGGCGGCTTCTCCTTCTGGCCGGGCGACTGCACCTCGACGTCGCCATATCTGACAAGCTGGGTCGTGCACGTGTTCCAGCGCGGCAAGTCGCTCGGCTACAGCGTCGACGAAAACATGTTGACGCGTGCGTACACCTATCTCGAAGGGCGACTCTCCGAGCCGCCGCCGGTGAATGAAGGGTGGCGTCCTGCGTACAACGCGTGGCAGGCCTTCGTCGTGAAGGTGCTGCACGAGGGCGGGCGCAACGCCGACAGTCACTTCAACCGCGTGTACGAGTATCGCGAGCGGATGCCGGTGTTCGCGTTGTCATTCCTCGTCGACGCGCTCCAGGCGAAGAACGAAACCACCGGTGTACGCATCACCGATCTGCGCCGGCGCATCGCGAACTCGATCCTGCCGGAGGGCGGCACCGCACATGTCAATGAGATGAGCGATCCGTACCTGATGTGGTTCTGGAGCTCGAACGCGCGCTCGACCGCCATCGCTCTCGGCACGATGGTGCGCGGTGGCGAGGATGAAGAGCTCGTGAAGCGCATGGTGCGCTGGCTCATGCAGGTGCGGAAGAACGGGCGCTGGGACGACACGCAGGAAAACGCGTGGGCCATGGAGTCGCTGGTCGATTTCTATCGGCGTTATGAATCCGAAGTACCGGACTTCATCGGCAGCGTTGCGTTGGGGAACGAGACGATCGCGCGCGAGACCTTCAAGGGGCGGTCGACCGAGGCGAAGTCGCGGCAGTTCTCGATGCAGCAGGTGCTGGCGAAGGGTGCCGCGGGACAGCAGATGCCGGTCGTGTTCACACGCGACGGCGTCGGCACTCTGTACTACATGCTGCGGTTGCGCTACGCGGCGAACGTGACGCATCACCAGCCGCTCGATCGCGGCTTCCACCTCGAGCGCACGTATTCGATGGACGACCAGCCGGCGTCGACGTCGTTCAAGGCGGGCGACCTGATCACGGTCACGTTGCGCATCCGCAACACGAAGGAGCGCCGCTATGTCGCGGTGACGGATCCGATTCCTGCAGGCACGGAGCCGGTGGAGACGTGGTTCGCGACGACAGCCACCGCGCTCGTCGAAGCACAGCAGAACAACCAGACCTCGAGCTCGTGGGCGTGGTGGGAGCGCGGCGGTTTCGATCACATCGAACGCCACGACGATCGCGTGAACGTCTTCGCCACGAGACTGGGAGAAGGCGATCACACCTTCACCTACCTCGTGCGCGCCACGACGGCAGGCACCTTCATCGCCGCACCAACACACGCCGAAGAAATGTACGAACCCGAAGTCTTCGGCAGAACCGCCACGACCGTCGTAGAGGTAAAGCGATGACCTATGGAGTGCGGCAGAGCCAGCTGCCGCTTTCAAAAGCGGCAGCGCTAGCTGCCGCACTCCTCGTCGCGCTCCTGGTCTGGCTGCGCTGCGGCCCGATCGATCCACATTTATTCAATCAGCAACAATCCCTCACAGTCCTCGACCGCCATGGCGAAGTCCTCTACGAATCCCTCGGCGCAAGCGGCACGCGCGCGGAATCAATCAACGCGCAGCACATCCCCCCACGGGTCGCCGAAGCCACGCTCATCGCGGAGGACCGCCGCTTTCACTACCACCCAGGCCTCGACCCTCTCGCCATCGCTCGCGCGGCCTACAGAAACGCGAGAGTGATGCGCGTCGTGGAAGGCGGTTCCACGATCACGCAGCAGGTCGCGAAGTTGCTGCTCCGTTCGACCAACCGCGGCCTGAAACAGAAAGCACGCGAGGCGGTGCTCGCGTTGCGCCTCGAACATCGCTACACGAAGAACGACATTCTCGCGCTGTACCTGAACCTCGCGCCGTACGGCAATCGCATCGACGGCATCGCGCGCGCGAGCCGCGCCTATTTCAACTGCGCGCCGGAGCAGCTCACGCCGGCGCAGGCGGCGTTCCTCGCTTCGCTGCCGCAGCGGCCGAGCGCGTTCAATCCGCTCCGCGATCCGCAACGCGCGCGTGCGCGGCAACTGCACATCCTCGCTGGCATGCGCCTTTCGGACGACGAGCGAAAACATGCGCGTGCCGAGCGGTTGCGATTCACGCGCGGGACGCAGCCGGTGCTGGCGATGCATTACGTCGAGCGCGTGCTGCGCACGGGCAGTTCTCTGAAGACATCCATCGACGCAAACCTGCAACGCGAAGTCCTCGGCATCATCACCGCGCATCGCGCGTCATTGCTCAAGCATGGCGCGCACAGCGTCGCGGTCGTCGTGCTCGACAACGCGTCCGGCGAGTGGCTGGCGTGGGAAGGCTCCGGCGATTACTTCGGCGACGAGTTTGGCGGCGCGATCGACGGCGTCACCTCGCCGCGGCAGCCCGGCTCGACGCTGAAGCCGTTCACGTACGCGCTCGCGTTCGAGAGCGGCTTGTCGCCGGCGACCGTGCTCGCCGATGTGCCGTCGCATTTCCCGACCGCCGAAGAAGGCGTCGTGTACACGCCGCACAACTACGACAATCGTTATCGCGGTCCGCTGCGCGTGCGCGCGGCGCTTGCCGGTTCGCAGAACGTCCCGGCGGTGGCGATGCTCGCGAAGCTCGGCCCCGAGTCGCTGCTGCGTTTACTGCGCAACGCCGGTTTCACCACCCTCGATCGCACGGCGGACTACTACGGTCTCGGTCTCACGCTCGGCGACGCGGAGGTGACGCTCGAACAGCTCGTGAGGGCGTACTGCGCGTTCGCGCGCGGCGGCAAGCCGCTCTTCTCGCAGCGCACCGCGTTCTGGGTCACCGACATCCTCACCGACGCGAACGCGCGCGAGTACGCGTTCGGCAGCGGCGGCAGCCTGGAGTTCCCGTTCCCGGTCGCGGTGAAGACCGGCACGTCGCAGGCGTACCGCGACAACTGGACGATCGGCTACACGCGCGACGTGACTGTCGGCGTGTGGGTCGGCAACTTCGATCGCACGCCGCTTCGCGGATCGAGCGGTGTGACCGGTGCCGCGCCGATCTTCAACGCGGTGATGCTCGCAGCAATGAAGCGCGCGCGCGGCTCACTCCCGATCGGCGACGCGACTCCGATCGTGGCAGTGCCAGCGGACGTTCAGTCGATCGACATCTGCGTCCTCTCCGGCGCGCGCCCGTCGCCGTATTGCCCCGCGATCGCGAAAGAAGGGCTGGCGACGAATGAGCCGGCGCGTTTCTGCTCGTGGCACCACGACGGCATGATCGACTGGCCCGCCGAGTACCGCGCCTGGGCGCCACGTGCGGTTGTTCGCACCGCTCACCGCGAGGAGTTCCGCATCGCCAACCCACCCGACGGAGCGACGTACCTCATCGACCCCACGCTGCGCATGCAGTACCAGAGCGTGCGCCTCCGCGCGGAAAGCGCGTCGCGCGTGGAATGGCGCGTCAACGACCGCCGCATCGCCGGCGAAGAATGGTCGCTCGTGCGCGGAAGACACACCATCACCGCAATCGACGCCGCCGGCCGCAGCGACTCCGTCGAAATCCTCGTGAAGTAATTTCGGGTGCGGCAGCAAAGCCGCCGCTTTGACTACCGGAGTGAAAGCGGCGGCTGTGGTCGCCGCACTCCATAGTCGTCGTAGATGGAGACGCGGTCGATCTTGATTGCGTCCATGGTCGCCACGAACGCCGGTCGCGCGTTTTCCGCGAACCACCGCGCTGAACACTTGATGCGCGCACCCTCATCAACCGTGACGACGAGATGATAGTGATTCGAAAACAAGCACCAGGCCTGGAGTGCGACCTGATGTTCTCGCGCTTTCTCGAACAGAAGCTGTTGCAAGTTGTCGAGCGCGCGGGGTGCTTCGAAGAAATGTTGATTTCCGAACGTGCCGCCCGTCACGAAGTAAACGCCGCCTTCGCCGAAACGGTGCACGGGAGCGTGAGGCCAGTCATTCATCAGCCGAGGATCCCTCGGATCTGAAAAACGCAGCAAAGTCCTACTCTATGGAGTGCGGCGGCCGCAGCCGCGGCTTTCGCTCGCCAGTCAAAGCGGCGGCTTTGCCGCCTCACTCCATACCGGCACAACTCGCGCATTCGTTCCCGCCCGTGGGCAAGAAACTTCGGCGGCTGATTCCGTATTGGCTTCGTTCGCATGAGCAGCGATGCGCGGGGTGCGATGCGCCTCATGCAATCGCGGTCGAGGCGCGGTGCGTCTCGTGCGATCGCGCGTATTGCTCGGTCTGCGTCTCCATCGTCGAAGGGGAGTTCTTCTGCTCCGATTGCCACGCGGAAGGAGGGAAGAAGCCATGGCGGCGCGCGCGATCTGGAAAGGCGTCGTAAAGATCGGCTCCACTTCAGTGCCGGTGAAGCTCTACTCGGCGGTTCAGGATCGGCGGATCCATTTCCGCCTGCTGCACAAGACCGATCACGAGCCGGTCAAACAGCAACTCGTCAGCGCGGATACCGGCGATCCCGTCGAGTACGCCGAAGTGAAGAAGGCCTTCCCGCTGACACGCGGGCGGATGGTGCTGCTCGAGAAGGAAGAGCTCGAGAAGCTCGAGCCCGACGATTCACGCGACATCGCCATCTCGCGCTTCGTCGATTCCGACGAGCTCGATCCGCGCCTCTACGAGCGTCCCTACTACCTCGGCCCCGATGGCAACACAAAGTCTTACTTTGCCGCGGCCGCGGCGCTCGAGAAGAAAGAGAAAGAAGGAATCGCGCGGTGGGTGATGCGCGACAAGTCGTACGTCGGCTCGCTGCGCGCGGACAACGGCTACCTGATGCTCATCACGCTGCGCCACGCCGACGAGATCATCGCCGCCGACGCATTGAAGCCGCCCGGCGGACGCGAGCTCGCGCAGCGTGAGTTGCAGATGGCGGAACAACTCATCAGCGCGCTGCACGGCGAGTTCGATCCGAAGAAGTTCCACGACGAATACCGCGCGCGCGTGCTCGATCTCGTCGAGACGAAAGCCGCCGGCAGGAAGCCGAAAGTGGTTGCGTTCCGCCCGAAGAAACAGAAGGAAGACCAGCTTGCGGATGCGCTGGAAGCCAGCCTCGCGGGCGTGAAGACGAAGAGGAAGGCCCGTGGCTGAAGACGACGACGATTTCGAGCAACCATCCGGACTGCGCCCCTTCTGGAGCGGCACCATCACGTTCGGCCTGGTCACCGTGCCGGTCGCGCTCTACTCCGCGACGCGCATGGGCGGCGTCGCGCTGAAGATGATCGGACCCGACGAAGCGCCGGTGCGGCGCCGCTACGTGTGCTCGAAAGACGGTAAGGTTCTCGACGCGGACGACATCGTGCGCGGTTACGAAGTCGAGAAGGGGAAGTTCGTCGTCGTCACCGATGACGAGCTCGAAGCGATCGAGCCGCGCAAGACGCGGGAGATCGATCTGCAGCTCTTCGTCGATCGCTCCGACATCGATCCGATCTATTACAACCGCGGCTACTTCCTCGTCCCGAGCGGCGGTACGAACAAGGCCTATCGGTTGCTCGCCGAAGTGATGGAGAAGAAGAACCAGGCCGGCATCGCCACGTTCGTCATGCGCGCGAAGGAGTACCTGGTGGCCATCCTCGCGGAGAACGGCATCCTGCGCGCGGAGACGCTGCGCTTCGCGAACGAAGTCCGTTCGCCGGATGACGTCGGCCTGCCGAATCCGGTGAAGGCGCCGCCGGCCGAAGTGAAGAAGTTCGAGGCGGCGATCGGACGGCAGTCGAAGAAACTCGATCTGCACGAGTTCATGGACGACTACACCGAGCGGCTGGAGAAACTCGTCGCGCAGAAAGAGAAGAAGAAGGCAGACATCGTGCGCGCGCCCGCCGAATCGCGGAAGGACGCGGAGGATGAAGGCGGCGCCGAAGTGGTCGATCTTCTCGCCGTCCTCAGCCGCAGCCTGGGCGGCAAGAGCACCGCCGCGCCGAAGCGCAAGCCCGCGAAGAAGGCTGCGGCGAAGAAACGGCCAGCGAAAAAGAAGACCAGTACGAAAAAACGGGCGAGCAGGTGAGCGACCCCTCATCCGTCTTCGTTACATTGGGTCGCCTTCTCCCCTCATGGGGAGAAGGTGGGCGAAGCGCGGATGAGGGGTGAATCTGTGCGACGATTGCTCCAGGAGATTTTGATTTGATCAAGCCCATCATCGGAATCGGATCCGACGTCCAGCATGTCGAAGGCAAGCGCGACCGTGCGTTCGCGTATCTCACCTACGTCGACGCGTTGCGCCGCGCGGGCGCGGTGCCGGTGCTCATCCCGCCGCAGCCGGAGAACGCGCCGGACCTCGTCGAAGGACTGGACGGCATCCTGCTCGCCGGTGGCGACGACTGCGATCCAGCGTTGTACGGCGAGGAGCGCCATCCAGAAGTCTCCGAGCTCATGGACGAGCGCCGCCAGAACAACGAGCTCGCGCTCGCCAAAGCAGCGCGTGAGCGCGGCATCCCCACGCTCGGCATCTGCCTCGGACTGCAGATGATGAACGTCGCCGCGGGCGGCACGCTCGTGCAGCATCTCGAGACCGACATCGAGCATGCCAGCATTCCCGAGGATCGCGGGCGACATGACGTGATCGTCGAGCAGGGGACGAAGCTCGCCACGATGGTGCCGGCGACCGAGTTGAACGTGAACTCCTCGCATCATCAGGCGGTGGCGAAGGTCGCGGACGGGATGCGCGTCACCGCGCACGCGCCGGACGGCGTCGTCGAAGGCATCGAGGATCCGCGTCATCCGTTCTATATCGGCGTGCAGTGGCATCCGGAGGACATGAGGGGCGAAGGCTCAGCGAACACCTTATTCGGCGCGTTCATCGAGGCGGCGCGAAAGTACGCGGAGACAAGACGAAACGCGGCTGTCGCCGTACGTTGACGCGCTTCGGAATAGCCCCAAATTGCCGCCCGTTCAGGCACCCCGGAGGCCCTGCTCTTGAACCGAAGAACCCTGCTCGCTGCCGCAATGGCGCTCGTGCTCGCTCCGCAGACGTTTGCGGGCACGTGGCTGAAGACCGTTGCCGCCGCGCAGAAAGTGGCGAAGGAAAAGAATCAGCTCATCCTCGTCGACATGTTTGCCGAGTGGTGCGGCTGGTGTCATCGCTTCGAGAGAGAGGTCTTCCCCTCCAAGGTCTTCCAGGACGCGACCGCCGACATGGTCCTGCTCCGCCTCAATACCGAGGATGGAAAAGAGGGAACGCAGATGTCGCGCAGGTTTGGCGTGACGTCGCTGCCGACATTCGTGTTGCTCACGCCCGACCTCACCTCGGCCGGCCAGATCCGCGGCTACGCGCCACCTGAGCCGTTCGTCAAGAACCTGAAGGAGACGCGCAGGCAGCACACGGTGTTCCTCGAGCGGCTCAAGAACGAGAAGAAGCTCGACTACTTCGCACGTCTCGCGCTCGCGAAAGAGCTCAACCAGCGCTCCGACTTCGATCAGGCCGCGCCTCGGCTGAAGAAACTGATGACCGAGAAAGGCGTTCCCGCCGCCGTGCGCGATCAGGCGTACTACGAGCTCGCGTTCGCGCTGGCGATGCAGAACAAGCTCACCGATGCGCAGAAGACGATCCGCGAGCTGCTGATGATCAGCCGCGCCGGCGATGCCGTCGAGCGTTCGCGCCTCCTGCTCGGGCAGACCTATCTGCAGCAGGGCAACCTGGTCGGCGCGCGCGATGAGTACCGGAACTTCAAGGATCTGTTCCCCGACTCGCCGTTGCTCGGAAACATCGAGCAGGTGCTGGCCGAGCTCGAGAGGCGCATTCCGGATTGATCCGCGCGCAGTGTTCGCAATGAACCGACTCGCATTTGCAGTCCTGACGCTCCTCGTCGCATTGCCGTCCCCTGCTCAAATTGGCGGACAGATCGGTTTCTCGGGCGCCGATGGTCTGCCGAAAGCGACCATCGAAGGCTCGCTGCAGAAACGCGACGGCGACGTCGTCGAGGGAACGATCACGGCGACGATCGCGGACGGGTGGCATGTCAACTCGAACACGCCGACCGAAGAGTTCGCGATTCCGACGGTGCTCGAGCTCGATCCCGCGACCGCGGAACTGCTGGCCACCAGCTTCCCGCCGCACGCGATGAAAGCGTTCGAGTTCACCGGCGGCAAACCGCTGGCGGTGTTCGACGGCAAGTTCGCGGTCGGCTTTCGCGCGAAGCTGAAGTCCGGCGCGACGAAGATCGCCGCGACGTTGAAGTATCAGGCCTGCAGCGATCGCGTTTGCCTGCCGCCGAATCGTGCGACGACGGAAATCGACGCGGCGAAGATCGCGGCCGCACCGGTTGCAGCATCAGGCGCATTCACGCCGTTGTCGGCCGCCCCGAAAGGTGCGAAGCCGGCCCCGCAGGATCGGCTCGCGAAGACGTTCGCCTCGCGCGGACTGCCGCTCACGCTCGGCCTGCTCTTCCTCGGCGGACTCGCGTTGAATCTCACTCCGTGCGTGTTCCCGCTGATCCCGATCACGCTGGGCTTCTTCGGCATGCAGAGCGACGGCCGCCGTTCACGCCGGCTCGCGCTCTCCTCGATGTACGTCCTCGGCATCGTGATCACGTATTCGACGCTTGGCGTCCTTGCGGCGCTCGGCGGCAAGATGTTCGGCGCGTGGCTGCAACTGCCGGCGGTCCTGATCGGCTTTGCGCTGCTGATGCTGGTGCTGGCGTCGTCGATGTTCGGCGCGTTCGACATTCAGCCGCCGCGCTGGATCGCGAATCGTTCGCAGGGCCGCGCGGGATTGCTCGGCGCGCTGACGATGGGTCTCGCGATCGGCATCGTGGCGGCGCCGTGCGTTGGTCCGGTGGTGATCTCGCTGATCACGCTGGTCGCGCAACTCGGCGATCCCGTTCTCGGCGGCGTGATGTTCGCGGTCCTCGCGTTCGGCCTCGGCTTCCCGTACCTGGTCATGCTCAACGCGTTGCCGCGGCCGGGCGAGTGGATGGTGACGGTCAAAAAGGGGATGGGCTTCGTGCTCGTCGCGATGGCGTTCTACTTCCTGCGGCCGCTGATCGGCGAGCTCGCGTTTCAGTACGGCGTCGCGGCCAGTCTGCTGATCGGCGCGGCGTTCCTGCTCATCTCGCGGACGAAAGGCGCGCGCGCGTTGCGCATCGCGGTGGGCGTGCTGCTGCTGCTGTCGGGCGCGGCGTTCGCCATTCCGAAGAAAGAACTGCCGGGCGTGCAGTGGAAACCGTATGACACGTCGGCGTTGTCGGCGGCGCGCGCGGCGGGGAAGCCGGTGGTGATCGACTTCTACGCCGACTGGTGCCTGCCGTGTAAGGAGCTGGACCACAAGACGTTCACCGATCCGCGCGTGATTCAGGAGCTCGATCGCTTCGTGCGCGTGAAAGCGGATTTGACGGTGGCCGAGGATGCGACGACGAAGGCGCTGACGCAGCAGTATGCGATTCAGGGCGTGCCGACGATTCTCTTCCTCGACAGCACGGGGAACGAAGACGCGGCGGCGCGGCTGGTCGGGTTCGAGCCCGCGGACGCGTTCTTGCAGCGCGCGAAGAGTGTGAAATGAAAGTCCTGACTTCGAAGCAGCGTCAGTATCTGCGCGGACTCGCGCATCCGCTCGCGCCGGTCGTGCGCGTCGGCAAAGCGGGCGTGACGGAGCCCCTCATCGCGGAGACGAAGAAATCGCTCCAGTCGCACGAGCTGATCAAGGTGCGCATCGAAGTCGACGAGAGCGCGGAGCGGAAGTCGCTCGCGGAGAAACTGGCGGGCGCAACTGATGCGCAGATCGCGGGGACCGTCGGGAAGATCGCGATTCTGTATCGCGAGCGCGACGAGGAGCCCGAGATCGAGCTTCCGTAGTTGCGAGCCACCGTCGCGCTCCTTGCATTCGGGGCCAGCCCGCAAGCCTTCGAGATCCGTTCGTGAAATTATTTGTAGTTCCGAACGCGTTGCGCTCGTCTGCCGCAACAGGGGGATGTACGCCATGAACCAGCTGGTGCTCGCCTGCGAAGATGACCGCGCGATCCGGATGCTTCTGGGCGCGAGACACTCCCGGTCGCGGCGTTCCTCCGCAAACCCTTCGATCTCGCGCAACTCGATACCACCATTCAGCAGGTCCTTTTGCGGTCGTCCACGGGCGTCGCAATGATGCATGAAACTGTCTCGAAGGAGAGCTCTGGTAATGGCTGGTATTGCGAGCAAGTGCCCGGTTCTCGTTGTAGAGGATGATCCGTCGATTTCCAGCCTCGTCGCGTCCGCGTTACGACGACGCCGGCTTCGTTTGATGACGGCGGCGAACGGCGCGGAAGCACTCGAGCACCTTCGGAATCAGGATTGGCTCGTTCTCGTGCTCGATCTCATGATGCCGGTGGTGACGGGATGGGAGGTCATCGCGTGGCTCGCTGAGCACCCGGAGCGGAAACCGAAAACCGTCATCGTCGTCAGCGCGACGGAACGCTCACACCTGCAGAAACTCGACCCGAACGTCGTGAATGCGGTGATCTTCAAGCCCTTCGATATCATGCAGCTCTCGGCATACGTGAAAGCGTCTTGCGTTCTGCAACACGATGACCGTCGCCGCTCGCGCATCGTGGCGGCGACGGAACACTGACCTGTACGACGGCGGCTGCCCGCCGCCGGATGATGACGATGACGCAACTGGAACCGCGAACTGCTCTGCCGGCTGAAGGGGCCAACGCGCAACGCTTCAGAACGCGTGTCGTCGTCGTCGCACCGACGGGTCGGGACGCTGCATTGACGGCGGATTTCCTTTTGGACGCGGGTTTCGCGGTCGATACGGCGGGCAGCACCGAGGAGTTGGCGCGCGAGATCGAGTGCGGCGCTGCTGCGGCTCTCGTCGCATCCGAAGCGCTGGACGACGGCGGAATCACGGTGCTCCGCGAAGTCCTCGACCGGCAGCCGCCCTGGTCGGACTTGCCGTTGCTCATCTTCGTCTCACCTGCCGATCCTTCGCGCGCGGCTGCGCTCGAGGTGCTCGGGCCGCGGGCGCATCTCACACTAGTCGACCGGCCGATTCAGGTGGCGACGCTCCTCAGCGCAGTTCGTGCCGCGCTCCGGGTCCGGAGCCGCCAGTACGAGCTCCAGCGGCTCCTCGTCGAGCTGGCCGATACCGCGGCCCGTGAACGCCTGCACGCCGAACGCCTCGCCGCGTTGGCGCACGCATCGGTGTCGATCGCGTCCGCGCGATCGCTTCACGACATTCTGAAGTTGATCACGAATCAGGCGCGCGCGCTTCTCGACGCGCCCTTCGCCGTCACGCGCGTTGCCGCCGCCGGCGCGGGAGAACCGATCATCACGTTCTCGTGCGCGGCCGAGTGCGATGCGTGGCGAGCCGCCTTCGCGACTACGGACGAAGCGATGCTCGATCAGCTCTGCCAGCCATTCCGATTTGCAGCGGGTGATCGCGCGCGCACCGCATTCGACCGGCTGCTGTGCGACTCCGGCACCGATCGGTTGCCACACAGCGCGATGGGCATGGGTCTCATCGGCGAGAAGGGGGAGCGCATCGGTTTCATCGTGGTGTGCGACGGCGCTCGCGATGAATTCAACACCGGCGATGAGGCGGTGCTGACACAACTTGCACAGATGGCGTCCGCGGCCGTCCAGCGTGCACAACTCTACTTTGAAGCGCAGCAGGCGAACCGCGCCAAGGACGACTTCCTCGCCACCCTCGCGCACGAGCTACGCACTCCCATGACCGCCGTCCTCGGCTGGGTGCAGATGCTCAAAGCCGGCGACCTCGAACCGGACGATGTCGGCGATGCGATCGAGATGATCGAGTCGAGCACGAAAGTCCAATCGCATCTGATCGAGGATCTCCTCGACGTATCGCGCATCATCGCCGGAAAGCTGAAGATCCAGCCCGCATCGGTGCGCCTGAGCGCGCTCCTCGAGCGCGTGCTCTCCACGTTTCGCAACGCCGCGGCCGCGCAGGAGGTCAACCTCACATCGGCGGTGTCGGACGCATCGCTGGCAGCATGGGCCGATAGCACGCGCTTGCAGCAGGTGGTGTGGAATCTCCTCTCCAATGCGCTGAAGTTCACGCCGGCCGGCGGCACCGTCCACGTGTCGCTCGGCCGCGAAGGAGCGTCGGCAGCGATTCGCGTCAGGGATACCGGCGAAGGCATCGACCGTGAGCTCTTACCGCACGTGTTCGAACGGTTTCGCCAGGCGGAGCGCGGCACGATGAAATCGCACGCCGGTCTCGGCCTCGGTCTGGCGATCGTGCGCCATCTCGTCGAGTTGCATGGCGGAACTGTCGAAGCGTTCAGCGATGGTCCCGGCCGCGGTGCTGAGTTCGTGGTGTCGCTGCCACTATCGCCGGTCCACCCGGCAGACGTGCCGGAGATTCCGGTCGATACGCTGCCGGAACTGTCCGGTCACAAGATTCTGGTCGTGGATGACGACCCGAACGCGTTGCACCTCATGGAGCGCGTCCTGACGCGATTCGGTGCCGAGGTTGTCACGGTAGCCTCGACCGCGGATGCAGTGGCTGCTCTTCGGACGTACGACGCCGACCTGGTCATCAGCGACATCGCCATGCCCGGAGAAGACGGCTACGCGCTCATGCGCCGCTTGCGCGAGCTCGAGTCCGTTGGACGTGACATACCAGCGATGGCGCTCACCGGATATGGGCGTGAGCAGGACCGGCTCCGCATTCTGTCGGCTGGGTTCCGTCGCTATGTCCAGAAACCGGTGCAGCCGACGGACCTCGCGCGGATCGTCGCAGAACTGCTGCACGGCTGACTTGGCAAGCTCGTCGCTTTACGAGCAGTGGCTTCCGTTCCAGCGATCCGTGTTCTCGTCGTCGACGATGATGGTGCGGTCCGACATATGGTCTGCACCGCGCTCCGCCGGCATGGCTTCACGGTGTCGGGCGCGCAGCACGGCGTCGAGGCACTGGCGATGCTTCATGCAGCGGCCTACGATCTGCTCGTGCTCGGTCTGATGATGCCCCGGCTCGACGGATTCGGTGTACTGGAGGCGATCGACGGCACCGCAGCGGCGCATCTCAAGATCCTCATTCTGACTGCCGCGGTACCGTCGGTCCTCGAGCGGCTCCCGCGCGAGCGCGTGCACGCCGTTCTGGCCAAGCCGTTCGACATCGCGACGCTCATTGCGACGGCGCGGGCGGCCGTCGCCGGCACACGCGTTACCTCAGACTGACTCCTTCGGCGCCGCCACACTCAGGTCGCCGCCGCCAGCGGGTGCGCCGGACAGCACGCCCTGAAAAGCGCGGAGAGGGTCCCCGATCCTGATGCCCGCCGACGTGAGGCGGAAGTCGCGGATGGTGTTCTCATGTCCGCTGCTGCGCTTCTTGAGGACCGAGATCGCACGCCTGAGCTCACCCTGCGTTTCGTAGTATCGAAGCAGGATCGCGGAATCCGCGAGGTAACTCACATCGATCGACGAAGTGATCGCGCCGAGCACGCCATGCTGCGCGAGCACGAGCAGGGTCATCACGCCTTTGTGGGACAGGTAGGTGAGGAGCTCGTGGAGATGCACAGTGAGGAACCGCACCTCCGGCATCGCGTTCACGAAACCATTCAGGCTGTCGATCACGAGCACCGTGGTGTTGTACTTTTCGATCGAACGGCGAATGACCCATGAGAACTCGCCGGCCGACATCTCGGCCGGATCGATCTGTTGGACGTAGAGCCGTTCACTTTCGATCAACTCCTGTACGCCGAAGCCCAGTGATGCAGACCGGCTGAGGAACGTGCTCCGCGTTTCGTCGAAGAGGAACATCGCGACGTGATCGCCGGCACGCGCCGCCGTTGCCGCGAATTGCGTCGCCAGAGCGGATTTGCCGACGCCGGCGGGGCCCATGATGATTGCTCCGGACCCGCGATCGAACCCGCCGCCCGTCAGCTCGTCGATCTCCGGTACGCCGCTGGAGATCGAACCGGTCACGCGGCGTCCTTCATGTTCCGCGGCGATCAGCCGCGGGAAGACCTGCAGGCCGCCTTCATTGATCGTGAAGTCGTGATATCCGCCGTGGTAGTTCACGCCGCGCAACTTCACCACTTCCAGCCGGCGTCGCGGGGCGCCGTAGACCGGTGTCTCGCGTTCGAGAACGATGACTCCTTCGGCGAGTCCCTGAATCTCCGAATCACGCGCGGCCAGTGAACGGTCGTCGATCACGACGGCAGTCACGTTCTGTTCGCGGACGAACTCCTTGATCACGAGGAGTTGCTTGCGGTAGCGCAAAGCGCTCTCCGACAACAGACGGATCTCTGCGAGAGAATCGATCACGACCCGCGCCGGCGCTTCGCGCGCGATTGCATCGAGGACCGCCTGTACGGTGCGGCCCAACTCGACTTCTCCGGGGTGATAGAAGGTCGTCTCCTTCTCGATGTTCGCCCTGGCGTCGCGGAGTTGCTCTTCGATGACGAGCCCGTCGAGGTCCCAGCCGTGAGAATGCGCAACGCGTTCGAGATCGCTTCGAGACGCGGCCAGCGTCACATACATCGATTTCTCGCCGCGGCGCACGCCTTCGAGCAGGAACTGGAACGAGAGTGTCGTTTTGCCGGCGCCCGGATCGCCCTGGACGAAGTACATCTGATTCCGCGGCAGACCACCTAACAGCACTTCGTCGAGACCGGTCACGCCGGTCGAATCGATCTCGTAGCGCATGGTCACCGTCCTGAAGCCCGACACGCACTGACATGGTGTACGAGCTCACTGACGTCGAACGGCTTCGGCAGAACGGAATGTACGCATGGAAGGGCCGCCAGTTGCCGGCGTACGGTCTGTAACGCGGCGGTGAGCTTGCCGAGCGCTTCACGGCCGTTGGAAGCCTCGTCGGGTTCGTACTGATGACGACGGAGAACGCTGGCAATCAGGTGCCGGATCGGTCGTTCGTCATCGACGACGAGGACCGTTCGCTGTTCCTCTTCTATGTCGCGATGGGGGGCTGCTATTGCTTCGGGACTGTGATTGCTTGCTACGTCTCCGAGGATCGAGGGGAGGGGGCGTACCGGTGAAAGCGACAAACGGACATCCTTTCATCTCCGGGCATCGACAGAGTCGTCGATACCGTTAGATGACGTAGGGCAACACGGGTGCCACGCCGTAAGTCATCGGTGCCGCGTTCTTAAGAGCTCGATCAGCGCTTCGGCGAACCGCCCTGATGTCCCGCAGGCAGGGTGGACGCCAACACCGGCGCGACCGCCGGCGGAGCGGGTGGCGCGTTCGGGTCGGGCAGCTTGAACACCCACGACGCCTCGACGCGTTTGCCGGTCTTCACGTCCGTCGCCCACACCACCGCGCGGTGGTACTTGGACTTCAGCGTGCTGACCGCCTCGCGCAGCTTGAGCGTGATCTCGCCGCTGCGCGCGTCGTAGGAGTACGGCATCGTTGCGCCGAGGCTGAGGAGGGCCATGCCGACGGACTTCGGGTCGAGGGATTCGTAGCCGGGGATCTTCGCCGAGATCGTGGTGATGCCGGGATCGATGCCGGTGCCGGGCTTCGGCGACATCTCCGCGAGCTGCATCGGCGTGGCGCCGAGGTACTTGCGGAAGGCTGCGAAGTCCATCTTGTCGTCGATGACGAAGCGCTTCATCTTCAGCGGATCGCTGCCCTTCTTCACGCGGCCGAAATCGCATGTGAGCGCCGCCGTGTAGCCGGCGCTCGCTGCGGCGGTGGCAACGCGGTCGTCGTAATCGCCGTACGGATACGCGAGGAACTGCACCTTCTTCCCCGATTCCTTCTCCAGGATGCGGCGGCTCTCGGCGAGCTCGCGGTGCAGCCATGCCGCGTACTGTTCATCGCTCATCGAGCGATGTTTGCGGCGGGTGAGAAACGGATGGGTGAGCGCATGGCTCTGAATATCGACGCCCGCTTTGGCCATCACGCGGATTTGCTCCCACGTGAGCGCGTTCGACGTCTTCCCGATGATGTTCGGATAAATGAAGACGGTGAACGGAAATTTGCGCTTCTGCAACTCGGGGAACGCCTCGGTGTACGTGCTGCGCCAGCCGTCGTCGATGGTGATGACCACCGCGTTCTTCGGCAGCGACGCGCGCTTGCCGCTCACGAATTCGTACACGTGGCGCAGCGGCACGACGTTGTAGCCGGTCATCTCGAGGTAGCGGAGCTGCTGGCGGAACGTCTCCCGATCGATGTGCATCCGCGGCGCGGCCGGTGCCTCGACGATGTGATAGCAGAGCACCGTGGCGGTCGGAAGATCTCCGTCAGTGGCCGCTCTTTGCCGCTCTTGCGGGCGCGGGGCAGCGAAGGCAGCAAGCGAGACGAGAAAGAGGATCGAGGCCGTTAGCGCGCGACGCGCGGTCATGGTGCTCCCATGCTGCAAAGAGATCGAATTCGTTGGGTTGGCGGACTGCAACAATCGGACCCGGTAATTGTACGGGTTTCGTTCGACGGTTGCCGGTTGTTCGGTATCACTTGTCCGTGAGTTTGCGCCGCGTGGACTCGCGTCGTTTCGGGAATCCGTAACGTCAATTGACGGTTCCCGCCGCCTGAATTAGAGTCACCCCTCTTCAAACGGAGGCTTCTTCCCCTCATGGATCGTCAACAGCGGCATGACCTCAAGCATGACAAGTTCGTCGATGAAATCGGCGTCCTGTCATCGAAGGCGCGCGAGAACCAGCGCATCCTCCTTCTCATCGCAGGCGGACTCATCGCCGTCGCGGTGATCGTCTACGGCATCTTTTTCTATCGCCACAACCGCGAGGAGAAAGCGCAGCAGGCGCTCGCCACCGCCATCGAGACGTTCGAGGCGCCGGTCGGTGAGGCCGCCGCCAATGCGACGCAGACCGGTCCGAAGTTCAAGACCGAGCCGGAGAAAACGGCCGCGGCCGACAAGCTGTTCAAGGAAGTGCAGTCAAAGTACGACGGCAGCGACGCCGCGGACGTCGCCAGTCTCTACCTGGCCCGCATGGCCGCGGCGCGCGGCGACACGAAGACCGCACGCCCGCTGCTCGAAGCGTTCGTCCGCGAGCACGACGACCATACCCTGGCCGGCGGCGCACGCTTCAGTCTCTATCAGATGCGCATCGAAGGCGGCGAGGCCGCTCAGGTTGCGGTCGAGCTCAACGCCGAGCTGAACAAGCAGGATCCGGCACTGCCGGCCGACTCGCTGCTCATGCTCCTCGCGCAGGCGTACGACACGCAGGGCCAGTCCGACAAGTCGCGCGAAGCGTATCGCCGCATCACCAGCGAGTTCCCCGAGTCGCCGTTCGCCATTGAGGCGCAGCGGCGAGTGGGAGCGTAAGAGGCGCCAATCCTCTCCCCGATCATCCTGGCCGCCTGGCTCCTCGCCCTCGGCCGGACGATCATCAATCTCGCATTCATGCCGCGGCTGCGCGCGGGCCGGCGGGCTGACGTTCGACGGGCTGAGAGCCCGTCGTTCCAGGTTTCCGTCATCATCCCCGCGCGCGATGAAGAACGCGCCATCGAGCGTACCGTTCGGGCGATGCTCGCGCAGACGTGGCCCGCGCTCGAGCTGGTGGTCGTCAATGACCGCTCCACCGACTCCACCGGCGCGATCCTGGCGAGCATCGACGATCCGCGCCTGGTCGTCATCGATAACGAAGAGCCGCCCCCGGGCTGGCTCGGCAAGCCGTGGGCGCTGCACCAGGGCAGCCTTCGCGCGCGCGGCGAGCTGCTGCTGTTCGTCGATGCGGATGTGATCTACGAGCCCGACGCGATCGCCGCCGCCGTTGCGCATCTCGAGGAGCGCGGCGTGCCGATGCTCTCGCTCATGCCGCGGTTCGTCATGCGCGGGTTCTGGGAGCACGTGATCATGCCGAACCTCGCGTTCTTCGCGTTCACGCTGTTTCCGCTCTGGCTGAGCAATCGCACGCGCATCCCGATCTTCGGCATCGGCGCCGGCACGGGCAATCTCATTCGCCGCGCTGACTACGACGCGATCGGCGGTCACGCCGCGCTGAAAGACGCCGTGGTCGACGACGTTGCTCTCGCGCGACTGGCGCGTCGCGGAGGGCGCCGCTCCGCAATCGCGCTCGCGGACGATCTCGTCTCCGTGCGGATGTACGACGGGTACCGCGAAACGATCGAAGGGTTCACGAAGAACGGTTTCGCAGTCATCGGGCGCAGTTACGTCGCACTGTTCATCACGCTCGTGCTGAGCGTCGTGCTGCACTTTCTGCCGTACGCGCTCGCATTCACCGGCAATGTGTACGCGATCGCCACGGTCATCGCGATCTCGCTCACGCGCCTGATCCTCTTCACCGCGCTTCACTATCGGATCGACAACGCGCTGTTCGCGCATCCGTTGATGGTCGGCGTCTGGATGCTGATTCTGCTCCGGTCAGCGTGGTACACCGGCATCCGCCGCCAGTTGCGCTGGCGCGGCCGTATGTACGACGCGCGAGGTACGCGGTTCGGCGCGGACTGACCGGGTGTGTTAGCGCTGTTGTCGGTCACCGCGCTTTCGCGGGGGTTGTCTGTGAGATCACGCGCTGAAGCTGACCATCTGGAGCGACGGGCTCTCAGCCCGTCGATGAGAGATGCCGACGGGCTGAGAGCCGGTCGCTCCAGATGGTGACTAGGTGCTTTCGATGACCTTTGAACAGTGCCGACGCCGACGCCTAACCGCCGAATGCCCGCTTCAGCGGCGTGGGATCGACCAGCTCCTGCATCCCCACGATCTGACCGCCGCGGATCGTCCAGGCCATCGCCCAATCGTTCGCGAAGGACCGCCCGTTCTTGCGCACCTCGCCTTGATAGTGACCGAGGGCGATGACGCGGTCGCCGTCGGCAAAGTATTCGCGCGGCTCGAACACCGAGATATTCACGCTCGCGCCGAGATTCTGGAAGAACTGCATCAGCTCGTCACGCGTGCGAAACGTTCCGGCGTACGGCACTTCGGGGGCGCCGGCGATGGTCACGTTGATGTCGTCCGCGAAGCGTTCCACGACCGCGGGGATGTTGCCGCTGGTGAAGTCGGCGTAACCGGCCTTGATGAGGTCCACGTTGTTCATGTTCCGTCTCCTTTTGGCTGACTTACGGAGCACGAACGCAAACGGATGGCCGGCCGGCCGGCCGTGGGAAATATGGTAGATTCCCAACGGTTCTAGCCCATCTACGATGTCCAAACCCGCCGAACGTTACGCGCAGATTCTCGACGAGATCATTGGTCCCTTCGACCTCAGCCATGACTTCGGGCGCAAGGGCGCCTACGAGGCTGCGCTCGACTACGCGCGCCAGAACCTGATCGAGGATCCGCACTGCAACGAGTTCCTGCTCGCCGCCGCCAAGCGCCTCGGCTTCGCGCCGGTGACGCGTGAGACGCTGGAAGGCCGCGTCAAGCTGCCGAAGGAAGCGTGGCTCGACCTCTGGATCTCGGACGAGGACGACGAAGTCGCGCTGACCGGGACGCGTGAGGGCATCCAGTACCTCATCGACCTTCTCACGCAGCTCCGCGACTCGAGCGATCCCGAGCAGCACATCCATCTCGACCGCGGCTCGCTGCCGATGACCGAGAACTCCGCGAACCTCGTCCTCTTCAAGGAAGAGGAGAGCTGGTTCACCGGTGTCGCGGGCGAAGGCCTGCAGGACTACCCGCAGCGCGAGATCGACCCGAAAGCGATCTACGCGATCCAGTTCATCCACTACCCGCCGGACGATCTCCCGATCAGCGCGCACAAGCTCTATCGCGTGTTGAAAGTGGAAGAGGAGACGGAGTCGGCCTCGAACATCAAAGAATTCGGCGAGGGGACGGAGAACCGCTACCACCGCTTCACCTTCATCGCCGACAACGACGAGCGGTTCACGTACACGTTCCATCTCGACGACCCGGCGGTGAACTACTTCACCCATCGCGAGATCCTGTCGCTGGCGATGAAAGCGGTGTAGCCGCCGTCCGTCCGAGTCTCAGAGTTGCAGAGTCTCAGAGTCTCAGAGGTTATCCGGCGAAGAGCCTCTGTACCGCTCGCGCCGCGTGAGCCTGACGATGCGAGAGTGCGAACGATCCTCTGCGACTCTGAGACTCTGAGACTCTAAGACTCGTCAACGCGCGCAGTCGCAAACGCGACACACGCGTGCGATAGACTCCCCGACATGATCCAGCAGCTCACCATCCTCGGCACTGGCACGATGGGCCGCGGCATCGCGTATCTCTCCGCGGTCGCGGGTTACGAGACGGTGCTCTTCGACGCCGATCCGGCCGCGCTCGATGGAGCGAAGGCGGCCATCGAGTCGATCCTGCGCAAAGGGGTCGAGAAGGGCAAAGTCACGGAGAGCGCCGCGGCGGATGCGATCGCGCGCGTGCAGCTCATTCCCGATCTCGAACCGGCTGTCAGCAGCGCAGATCTCATCATCGAAGCCGTGCCGGAGAGTTACGACCTGAAGGTCGAGCTGTTCGGCCAGGCGGATCTCTTTTGCGGCGCCGAGGCGATCCTTGCGTCGAATACGTCGTCGATTTCCATCACGAAGCTCGCGTCGAACGTCGAACGCCGCGATCGTTTCGTCGGCATGCACTTCTTCAACCCGCCGCACGTGATGAAACTGATCGAGATCGTGCGCGGCGATCGCACTTCGGACGAGACGATGGAGCAGGTGCGCGAAGTCGCGGAGCAGATGGGCAAGACCGCGATCTTCGTACGCGACAGCCCCGGCTTCGCCACGTCGCGGCTCGGCGTCGCGATCGGTGTCGAGGCGATCCGCATGCTCGAGGAAGGTGTTGGTTCCCCGCAGGACATCGATCGCGCGATGGAGCTGGGCTACAACCATCCGATGGGACCGTTGCGTCTCACCGACCTGGTCGGCCTCGACGTCCGCCTCGGCATCGCCGAATACCTCGCCTCCACCCTCGGCCCTCGCTTCGAGCCGCCGCAGCTCCTGCGTGACATGGTGGCGCAGGGCAAGCTCGGGCAGAAGACGGGTGAAGGCTTCTACACGTGGGACCAGCAGTAGCGTCCGAGGCATACGGCGCGTTCGCGTACGCGTACGACAAGGCGCTCGGAGAACGGTTCTTTCGCGCCGCGCGCCGCCTGCTCGATGAAACGCTGGAGCGATTTCCGACGCCGAAGCGCACGCATCTCGATCTCGCGTGCGGCACCGGGCTCGCGCTGGCCTCGTTTCGCAAACGCGGCTGGAAATCGACCGGCATCGATGCGTCGCTGGCGATGCTGCAGGTCGCACAACAGCGCGTGCCGCGCGTCGCCGCGGCAGACGTGCGCGCGCTCCCGCTGCGCACCCGGTTCGCGCGCATCACCTGCCTCTACGACAGCCTCAACCACATGCTCGATGCCGATGAGCTCATCGCCGCGTTCCAGGCGGTGCGCGGGGTGATGAGCGAGGACTCGTTGTTTCTCTTCGACATGAATCACCCCGAGATCTATCCCGAGGTCTGGGGCATTCGCGATCCCTTCATCGCGGCAGGTCGGGACTACCACCTCGAGATCGCCACGACTTATCGCTCCCGCGAGAAACTCGGCCGCGCCAACGTCA
>DASPNA010000113.1:0-22328 GCA_035626775.1 Thermoanaerobaculia bacterium | reverse complement strand
CCGCACGAATCTCGGCATCGTTGCGAACGGCGATGCCATCGCCGACGTGGTCGTGTACGACGCCGCCGGAAACGAGGTCGCCACGCTGCTCTACGTCACGGACGCGGGCGTTCGGCACGCGCCGTTATTCCTGCCGGTGAGCGGAGGACGTGCGCGCGTGCGGTTCCGCGGCAACCCCGGGCAGGCGTATGCGTCGCTCGTGGACGGGCGGACCGGGGACGCCACGTACATCGTGTATTCTTCGCCGCGCAATGACCGATGAATCGCCACGGACGGCGCTCGCCGAGGCGCAGTCGCTGGCGCAGCTTCCGCTCAAGATCCTCGAAGAAGTGATCCGGCAACTGCGCAGCACGCGCAACGACATCATTCGCTTCGGCGTCTGGAACATCCGCAATCTCACGGACGACGAGTTCAACAAAACCGACGACCGCAAGCTCCTCGGCTACTTCCGGCAGGACCTGCTCGAAACGCGCTTTCTGTCGAAGGGCCGCCGCATCGATCTCGTGCAGCTCTGGCGCTGGTTCGACGATCAGATGAACGCCACCGAGCCGCTGCTGGTCGAAGGCCGCGAGGTCTTTCTCAACATCCAGGACAAGGACCTCGAGAAAGTGCGGAAGCGGATCGAGGAGATCCAGTCGTTCCTCCCCGCGCTCCGCAGTGACGATCTCGACGGCTTCCGCCGCGTCAAATACAAGCTGCGCCGCACGGTCATGCGCCTCACGTACGACCTGCACCACGTCTTCAAGCGCCTCGAGAAGCACCGCAAGAACATTTTCATGAGCAGCGGCGCGCCGCGCATCGAGCGCGACCGCCTGCCGCTCGAAGCGGTGACCGAGATCCCCGAGCCGCCGATGCTCGACGAGCACGAAGAAGTCGACGCGTAAGGGCCAGTTCCTCGGGGTTCCTCGGGTACCTCGGAGTTCCTCGGAGGGGGCCGACGTTGGCTCATCCCTCCGAGGAACCCGAGGTACCCGAGGAACCCGAGGTACCCCCTAAATCTCCTCCGTCAGCGTCTGCTCTTCCGCGATCACGATCTGCTTCGAGTCCAGCACCACTTCGTTGTCGCCGAGGAGTTGCATGGTGTAGGTGCCGGCGGCGATGTTCTGGAACGTGGTCGTGCCGGGGCTTGGCAGGAGCTCGCGATGCGCCGGGAAATTGCTGAAGCGCGGATACGGGATGCCGTTCGCGTCGATGAGGCGCACGCGCACGCGCGAGCTGTGCTTCGACCGCACCAGCAGCGTGCCTCCGCGGGACAGCTCGACGCGCATTTTCGAGGGCGACTGCAGGCGGATGTTGCGTGTCGCGTAACCGGTCGCGGCGACCGACGCGGTGAAAGAGCCGGGTGGCAGCGCGAGCGTCACGTCGCCCGTCTCGCCGCCGCCGAACATCATGCGCGGCTCGGCCACGACGCGTCCCTGCATGTCGTACCCGGTCGCGCGCGCCGCGATCGTGCGACCGTCGCGCGCATCGACCACCGTCAACGTCACGCCCTCATTCCGCGCGAGTCGCAGCTCCATGTCCTGCGGCGCCGAATCGCCGACGACGACGTCCCGGACTTCCGTGCCGAAGCCTTCTTTTGTCGCCGTCAGCGTGTAACTGCCGGCGGAGACCGAGTCGAGGATGAACGTGCCCGACGCGTCGGTCACGCCACCGCGTCCGCTTCGGAAACCGTCGCCGGGGTTTGCGCTTCGCAGTTGCACCGCGACGCTCGAAACCGGCTCGTTCGTGGCCGCATCGAACACGCGGCCGCGCAGCGCGGTGGTCTTGTAGTCGATGTCGAATGTCGCGGTTCCGCGCACGTGATACGTCACTTGATGCGGAGCCATGCGGTCACCGACCATCACGTTGTACTCGCCTTCCTCCAGACCGCTGACCGAGTAGCGGCCCTGATCGTCGGTCGGACTCTGCCCGCTTGCGCGCGCTGACGTCCCGCGCGCCGAGAACATGACCGACGCGCCCGGCATCGGTACACCATTGCGGATCACCCGGCCACTGATGACGATGTCGCCGCGGAATGTGATGTCGAGCTGCTGCGAGCCACCGGCCGCGAGGTCGACCGACTGCATCGGCGACCGCCGCGAACTTCCGGACATGCCCATCCCGGTCGACGCGACCACCTGCACGGTGCCGCTGCCGACGCCTTCAATGCGGTAATTGCCTTGCGCATCGACAGCGGAGCGTGCGGAGCCGTTCGGCGTCCACGCGTCTACAGTCGCGTCGGCGAGCTCCTGCGGCGACAGGCCGATGACGCGCCCGTAGATCGTGCCGCCCGTGCGCATGGTGATTCGAATCGGAGCACCCGCGGTGATGTCGACGTCCTCCAGATTTCCCTCGGCGTAGCCCGACTTCGTGGCCCGGAAGGTGTAGCGGCCCGGCTTGAGCGATTCGATCTCGAACGTGCCGGTCGCGTTCGTGCGCGCGCTGCTGCCGCTGCTTCCCGAGTACGCATCGACTTCCGCATCCGCGACGGGGGCGCCGGAATCGGTAACGACCGTGCCAGTGACGCGAAGTCCGGCGGTGAGCTGCACATCCAGCTTCGTCTCTCGCCCTTTCAACGTCACCGACTTCCGCGCCTCGGTATGTTTCGCGTGCGTGAACATGACCGTTTCTTCGCCGGCTTCGAGACCTTCCATCGAATACTCGCCGTTGCTGTCCGTGGATGTGGAATTCTCCATTCCGCGCGTCGAGAAGCCGGCCGTGGGGGAAGGCAGCAGGTGAACCCGCACGTCACTGAGCGGCGCACCGTTCGAGCCGGTGACACGGCCGGCGAGCTTCACGCCCGCATCGAGCTGCAGCTCGACGTCCTCGACCGATTTCCCATCCTCGACCGTGATGTTCAGGCGCGAAGCCGCGAAGCCGGGCGATGTGGCGACGAGCACCACCGCGCCGCCGGGGATGCCTTCGAGCACGAACGACCCGTCCTCGCTCGTGAACTCTTTCAGCGTCGGCGGCGCGAGCATCATCATCCCCGGCCCGCCGCGCGAGGTGGAGATGCCGGCGTGAAACGTCGTGATCGGTTTGCCCGAGCCCTTCTCGACGACGCGACCGGAGACGCGTCCGCCCGCCGGCAGCTCGATCTTCACGTCGCGCGCGGGCGCCGTGATGCTGCGCATCTCCTGCACGAACTCCTCTTCTTTGCGGACCATCAGGCGCACCGTTCCGGGTGCGAGACCGCCGATGGTGAACGAGCCATCTGGACCCGTAGTGGCGTTGCCTTCGGCGCCGGGGCCGAAGATCGACACGCGCGCATTCTCGATGCCGGTGCCGGCGCGCGTGACGCGGCCGGTGATCTCGACCGCCGGATCGAGCTTCGTTTCGATGAGCGGCGATGACGTCGCGCTGACGCTTTGCCCGCGCACGACTTTTGGCGCGAAGCCTTCGCGACGGAATGTGAAGTCGTGCGTTCCTTCCTTCACACGCACGGTGAACGTGCCGTCGGAGGCCGTGACCACGGTGTCTTCGTCCGAGCGCAGCGGGCCGCCGATGACGTTGCGGAAGACCATGCGTCCGCTCGTCTCCGCTTCGGCGGAAGTCACGGAGACGCCGGACAGTGGAGCATCGTTCGCATCAGTCACGCGGCCGCTGACCGCGATGCCGGTCGGGATCGTGAGCACGACTCCCGTCTTCCGCTCTCCCGCGGCCAGACGGAACGGGTCGCTTTTCGCGGGCGGCATTCCTCGCTTCACCCCGCGCAACCACAGATCTTCATCCGGCGTGACGCGCGTGCTGAAACGTCCGTCGGGACCGCTGACCGCTTCTCCGCCGCCGCCGCGGAACATCCGCATCGGCACACCCATGCGCGCGCTGTCGACGTTGTCGGCGTTGACCACCGCGGCCGCGACGGGGCGTTTCATCTCATCGACGACCACGCCGCTGACACGCGCGCGGGGCGATAACGCAAGATCTTTCGACGTCTGCTGTCCCGCGACGGCCGCGGCATCGGTGTTCCCGAACTCGTATCCCGGATGCGACGCCGTCACCCCGTACGCGCCCGGAGTGACGACGGCCGAATACGTCCCTTTCGCGTCCGTCATCACGGAGGTGGAGCTCTCGCTGCTGCCGAACGCCATGCGACGCGAGCCGATGCGCACGAGCGCGCCTGCCAGCGGCACGCGAGACTTCGAGTCCGTAATGCGTCCCGTCACCGTCGCGCCTTTCGCGACGCGGATGGTGGCAGTCGTTTCTTTCGACACCGCGCGCTGTCCGATGAGGTTGTCCTTGCGCGCCACGATGTTCTTCCACTTCGCCGGCATGTGCGCGATCGAGAAGGTGCCGTCCTCGCCGCTGACGCCGAGGGGCCAGCCGTCGACGAGGATGGTTGCTTTGGCGACGGGTGCGTCGTTCGTCGCGGAGACCACGCGTCCCGTGAATGCGCTGCCCGCGGAAATCGTGCGTTGCAACGCACTTGCTGGCGTCGCATTCATCGGGAAGAAGTTTTCTTCGTGTGGTGCGAAATCGGGATGCGTGACCACGATCAGGCGCACGCGTTTCGGATCGGGTGCCTCGTAACGTCCATGCTCGTCGGTCTTCGTCAGGTACTCGTGCGCGCCGTAGTAAACCGCGACGTTCGCACCTGCGACCGGCTTTCCGCCCGCGGTGACGCTGCCCTTCTTCATCTCCGCTTTCGACAGCATGATCGCGCCGGCTTCTTCATCGCGCTCGACGCTGCGATGTTGCGGCTCATAGCCGCGCGCGAAGACCAGCAGCTCCACGACGGCTTCTTTCGGCGACTCGAACGAGAACGTTCCCTTCGAGTCGGTTTGCGTCGATGCGATCGGCACGACTTCCGGCGACGCGGACAACATGCGCGTGCGCATCGCCTCCGCTGGTTCATGTGCGCGGAGCGAGACGCGCGCCCCGGAAATCGGAGTGCCGTCCGACGTCATGACTACGCCGGTGAGGGCGGCGAACGACTGTACAGCGACACAGCAGAGCGCGAGGAAACTCCACAGTAGACGGTGCATGGTGCCAGTATGACGCGCGAAATCACGGGCGGTTCCGCTCTGTTGGCCCCGGCGTGGCGAAGCATCGCCGGCCGCTCCGCGCCGAAATCCTGAAACACCGCCTCGATGCGCTCGTGGAGACGTTCGACGTCACCACCATCGCGCCCGATCCGCTGCAGCTGGTGCTGCGCTATGACCAGCCACTCGATCAGGAAGTGGCCGGTCTGATTGCGGCCGCGTTCGCTTATGGACGCGCGGACATCATCGTGGCGAACATCGGCGCGGTGCTCGCGAAGATGAGGCCCTCGCCGTACCGGTATCTCGCGGCGTTCGATGCGGAGGAAGCACGGGCGCGGTTCGCGGGGTTCGCTCATCGCTTTCATAAGACGCCGGATCTTGTCGCGTTTCTCGGGTGTGTCGCGAATGTGATCCGCGAACACCGGTCGATCGGGGCGTTCTTCGAAAAGTGTTATGACGCCAATGATCCTGATATCGGGCCGACGCTCGCGCGGTTTGTCGATGGAGCGCGGCAACAAATCCGGAGCGACGGGCTCTCAGCCCGTCGACTTCCGTCGCTCCAGTATTTGCTCACCTCGCCCGAAGATGGCTCCGCGTGCAAACGGATGAACCTTTATCTGCGTTGGATGGTTCGCCGCACCTCGCCCGATCTCGGCCTCTGGACATTCGTCGATCCGGCGAAGCTGGTGATGCCGGTCGACACGCACATCCACCGCATCGCCACGTTCCTCGGGCTCAACGAACGCAAGTCGGCCGACTGGAAAGCGGCGCGCGCGCTGACCGACAAGCTCGCGCGGTTCGATCGTACCGACCCCGTCCGCTACGACTTCGCGTTGTGCCGCCTCGGCATCCTCTCTCTCTGCAGCCGCAAGCGCCGCCGCGAGAACTGTGAGGTGTGCATGTTGAGAGAGGCGTGCAGGTTTCCTGTGACGTGACGCGCACCAAAAATTTGCTTGCGAAATCCAACGCATCGTACGTCGACGCGCCTGCTCCGGAAATCCGAAGATTCATTCAACGTTATGAATCAACGAATTAGCCTTGTTTTTCACGCGGCACCGGCATTGAATCGCACCTGCCCTCGATGCGGAAGTCGGTCCTGGTCAACGCGCTGCTGGCGATCCTCACGGTCGGGGTCGTGCTCGGTGCGTTCGTCTCGTTCCAGCGAAAGCGCTCCTCGTTCGAGCGCATCGACTTCACGTTTCAGCGCGACAACGGCCCGATCGTCGTCAAGACTGTCGACCCCGACAGCAACGCGTCCGCGGCCGGCATCCGTCCCGGCGATCTGATCCTTCTCATCGGCGGCACACCGACCACTGAAGTCGGAGGTGTACAGAAAACGTTGCGGCGCATTGGCCAGGACGTGCCGATGGTCATTCAGCGCGGCAACGAGCTCGTGACGGTGCATTACCGCCCGCCCGAGCTCAAGGTCGACATCCCGTACCTGATCCTCAGTTTCATCGGCTTCCTCTACCTCGCCATCGGCCTCTTCACGCTGTCGCGCGGCGAAACGAACGAGAGCCGCCTCTTCTACTTCGTCACGCTGCTCTCGTTCATCGTCTACGTCTACACGCCCGCGGGCGACGTCGACTGGAGCCATCGAGTTCTGCAGATGACCGAGGAGCTGGCGAGCATCTTTCTGCCGCCGCTGGCGCTGCACTTCTTCCTGCTCTTCCCTCGTCCGCTCATTCGCGATCGCCGTTGGCTGGCGGCGATGTACATCCCGCCGGCGCTGCTGACGCTGTGGAACATCGACCTGCTCGTGTTCAACAACGCGGTGGCGGTCGCGCCGGTGCGGCGTTCGCTGGAACTGATTCGCAAGTGGGAGATCCTCGACTTCGGGATTTACTTCACGCTGGCCGTGATCGCGCTCGCGCTCACGTATCGGCAGGCAGCGCCGACCGGCAAGAAGCAGATCAAATGGATCTACCTCGGCCTCGCCCTCGGCTTCCTCCCGTTCCTCGGCATCTACATCATCCCGTACCTGGTCACGGGCACGGTCGCGCCGGTCTACACGACACTTTCGATCCTGCCGCTGGCGTTCATCCCGTTGGCGTTCGCAGTCTCGATCCTGAAATACAAGCTGTGGGACGTCGAGGTCGTGATCAAAGAGGTGTTGGCGTACTCGGTCACGTTCGCGTTCGGCATGATCGCGTTCTCGACGGTGAACCTCATGCTCTCGCGGGTGATCGAAGAGCGCTCGGCGATGGAGCGCAACTTCCTCGCGTTCAGCTCCGGCCTGCTCATCGCCGGCGTGCTGATCCCGGTCAAAGGAAAGATCGAAGCGGTCATCGAGATGATCCTGTATCGCGAGAGCTACCGGCATCGCCGCACGATGACCGATTTCGCGCAGGAGCTGGCTTCGTTCCACGACGTCGAAGAGCTCATCGCGATGATGCGCGAGCGTCTGCGCGCGACGCTGCACATCGAGCGGATGAACCTCTACATGCGCGAGGCCTCGGCCCTCACGATCTACGATCCCGAACATGGCGTGCCCACGCGCGTCACGCCGGAAGATCTCGGACCGATTCCACAGGAAGGACCGGTGATTCTCACTGCGCCGCGCCTGCCCGATCAGAGCGATACGCCGTGGCGCCTGCTCACGGCCGGCTATCGCTACGTCTTTCCGCTCCGCAATCGCGGCGAGCTGCAGGGATTACTCCTCCTCGGCACGCGGCGCGGCGAAGAGCCACTGTCGCGCGATGACCTGCATCTGATCGGCACGCTCACCGCGCCGGTCGCGCTGGCCATCGAGAACTCGCGTTTGTACGGCAAACTGCGGCGGCAGCTCGACGAGATCCGCGCGCTCAAGGAGTACAACGAGAACATCATCGAGTCGTCGCTTTCCGCGATCGCCGTCGTGTCGGATGACGGCGTGGTGCTGACCGCGAATCAGGCGTTCTGGGAGCTGGTCGGCTCCGATCAATCACGCGAGTCGATCGACGAGCTCTTCCCGCCGTATCGGGATCTGCGGCAGACGGAAGGCGGCACGCTCTCCACGCACTTCACCAATCGTCACGGCGTCGTGAAGGAAGTGACCGTCACCTCGAGCCCGCTCTCCGCGACGGATGTCGACGACGGTGCGCGCGTGCTGGTCATTGGCGACATCACCGATCGCGTGCGGCTCGAGCGCGAGCTGCAGGACAAAGAGCGGCTGGCATCGCTCGGCCTGCTGGCGGCGGGTGTCGCCCACGAGGTCAACACACCGCTCACCGGCATCTCCTCGTACGCGCAACTGCTGCTGGCCGACACCGACGAGCGCGATCCGAAATACAGGCTGCTGAAGAAGATGGAGCAGCAGACGTTCCGAGCCTCGAACCTCGTGAACAACCTCCTCGACCTGATCGCCAATCGTCCGCGTTCGTGCGATGCCGTCGACGTCGAGAATCTCATCGCGTCGACGGTCGCGCTGCACGAAGACCTGATGAAGCCGAAAAAGATCACCGTGCATCTGCAGACGGTGATGCGTCACGCCGGCGATCCGCCGGTGCAGGTGCGTGGAAACTTCCAGGACCTCCAGCAGGTGCTGACGAACGTGCTGCTCAACGCGCGCGACGCGGTCGAGCAGGGCGGGAACATCTGGATCTCGGTTGGTGATGACAGCGAGCGCGTGACGATCCGCGTGCGCGACGACGGCAAAGGCATCCCGGCCGACATCATCGATCGCATCTTCGATCCGCTCGTCACCACCAAGCGCGGCCAGGGCGGGACAGGGCTGGGGCTGGCGATCAGCCGTAGACTGATGCATGCGTGCGACGGCGACATCACCGTGTCCAGCACGCCCGGCAACGGAGCCGAGTTTTCGATTGTGTTGCTGCGCGCGGAAAAAGGCGTAGGCAGTATGCGTTGAAGGTCTGATGCGAATCCTGATCGTCGACGACGAAGAAGTCCTCCGCGACGTGCTCGAAGTCGTGCTGCGGCGCGAGGGGTTCGATGTGCTTTCCGCCGCCAGCGGTGAAGAAGCGCTGAACGCGCTCGACGGCGAGGAAGTCGACCTGGTGATCCTCGACGTGATGCTGCCCGGGATCAGCGGCATCGACACGCTGCGCGCGATCCGCATCTCCAATCCGCAACTGCCGGTCATCGTCATCACGGCATCGTCGTCGATCGACGGCGCGATCGAGGCGATGAAACACGGCGCCTTCCACTACATCCCCAAGCCGTTCCGCAACGAGGAAGTCGTGCTCACTGTGAACAAGGCGCTCGAGCAGCGGCGCCTCTCGCGCGAGAACGAACGCCTCAAGAGCGACCTCTCCGAGAAATTCTCGTACGCGAACATCATCGGCAAGAGCGAGATCATGCGGAAGGTGTTCGACCTGATCAAACAGGCCGCGCCGTCGCGCTCGAACATCCTGATCCAGGGCGAGTCGGGTACGGGCAAGGAGCTGGTCGCCAAAGCGATCCACCACGCCAGCCCCCGCGCGCGCAATGCGTTCGTGACCGTCAATTCCGGATCGCTGCCGCCGGAATTGCTCGAGTCGTCGCTCTTCGGCCACATGAAGGGCGCGTTCACGGGAGCAATCGCCACGAAGCGCGGCCTCTTCGAAGTCGCCGACGGCGGCTCGATCTTCCTCGACGAGATCGGCAACATCAATCTCGAGACGCAGGCCAAGCTGCTGCGCGTCATCCAGGAAAAAGAGTTCATGCGTCTCGGCTCGGTCGAGACCGTGCGCGTCGACGTGCGCATCATCGCCGCGACCAATGCCGACCTGCATCGGCTGATGGCCGATAACAAGTTCCGCGAAGACCTGTACTACCGGCTCAACGTGATCACCATCCAGTTGCCGCCGCTGCGCCGCAAGCGTGAGGACATCCCACTCCTCGTGCAGCACTTCCTGCAGAAGTACTCCGAAGAGAACAAGCGGAAAGTGCGCGAGGTGACACCGGATGCGATGCGCATCCTCATGGATCATTCCTGGCCGGGGAACGTGCGCGAGCTCGAGAACACGATCGAGCGTGCGGTCGTGCTCTGCAACGGCGATCGCGTCACGCCGGAGCTGCTGCCCGACTATCTCCGTTATCCGGTGCGCACCGACCAGCCGGCGATGATCGTGCCGCAGGACGGGTTGTCGCTCAAAGACTCGGTCTCGAATTACGAGCGCGCGATGATCCTGCAGTCGCTCGAGCTCGCGAACGGCGTGCAGAAACGCGCCGCCGAGCTCCTGCAACTCAAACCCTCCACGCTCAACGAGATGATGAAACGCCTCGGCATCCACACGAAGTCGAACGCCGTGGTCGAGGACGAAGTCGCCGTGAGCGACTAACCTGGACCAGACCGCGTCGCTCCAGGATCTACAATCCCCGCCGATGATTCGACGCAGCGTTGTCGTCCTCGCGCTTTTTCTCACCTTTTCTGCATTCGCCCAAACCAGCATTCCGACGCCCGAGGAGTTTCTCGGGTACGGCATGGGGGAGCGGTTTACGCCGCACCATCGCATCCTCGCGTATTTCGACGAGCTCGCGAAGCGCTCGAACCTGGTCACGGTGCGTACGATCGGTGAGACGTACGAACACCGCCCGCTCGTACTGGCCACGATCACGTCGCAGAAAAATCACGCGGCGCTGGAGACGATCCGCCGCAACGCGATCGCGCTCGCGAACGGCGAAGCGAACCTCGACGCCCTCGTGAAAGACATGCCCGCCATCGTGTGGCTCGCGTTCGGCGTCCACGGCAACGAATCGTCATCAGCCGAAGCGTCGATGTTCGTCGCGTCGGCGCTGCTGCGCGATCCGCAACTCCTCGACCAGCTCGTGGTCATCATCGATCCGCTCGAGAATCCGGATGGCCGCGAGCGTTACGTGAGCTGGTTCCAGCGCACCGCCGGCGTCAAACCGAATCCGCAGCCGAACGCGTTCGAGCATCAGGAGCCGTGGCCCGGCGGACGTTTCAATCACTACCTCGTCGATATGAACCGCGACTGGACCTGGATGTCGCAGAAAGAGACGCAGGCGCGCGTCGCGGCGTACGGCGAATTTCCGCCGCAGGTATTCGTCGACTTCCACGAGATGTCGGCGAGCTCGAGCTACTTCTTCCCGCCGGACGCGAAACCGATCAACGCGAACGTGCCGAAGGACGTGGAGCATTGGCTGGAAGTCTTCGGCCGCTCCAACGCCGCGGAGTTCTCGAAGCGCGGCTGGGCGTTCTTCGTCGGCGAACGCTTCGATCTCTTCTATCCCGGTTATGGCGATTCGTGGCCGTCGCTGCACGGCGCGATCGGCATGACGTACGAGATGGCCGGCGGTGGCCGCGCAGGCTCCGCGATCAAGCGCGAAGACGGCACGGTGCTGCGGCTCGCCGATCGCGTGTTGCGGCACTACACAACCGGCATGGCCACGGTGCGCACCGCGGCGCAACATCGCGAGGCGCTGCTGCGCTACACGTACGCCGCCGCGCGTGCGCAAATCGACGCGGGGAAGAACACGTTCCTCATCGAACCGAGCTCGCCGAACTTCAACGCGCTCGTTTCGCTGCTCCGCAAACAAGGTGTGCGCGTCGACATGTTGTCCGCGCCGGCCACGATCCGCGCGAGCCGTCTCGATCGCGACGCCGCGGAATCGCGCTCGTTCCCGAGCGGCACCGCCGTCGTCTCGACGCGTCAGCCGCTCGGTGGCCTCGCGAACACGCTGCTCGAGAAGGCGCCTGTATTCGGTAAAGGCTTCGTCGAGGAGCAACGCGCACGCGCCGAAGCGGACGAGCCGGATGATTTCTACGATCTCACCACCTGGTCGCTCCCGTTGGCGATGAACGTCGAAACATGGGTCACGACATCCGCAGTCGCGGGCACGACGCCGTTCCGCGAGACGACGCCATCCGCGTTCCGCGCGGCGTCGTACGGTTATCTCGTCGACGGACTCGATCCCAACATCTATCGCTTCATCGGGCGTTTGCTCGAAAGCGGTGTGCGCTTCAGCGTCACCGAAACCGACATCACCGCCGGCGAGCGCACACATTCACGCGGCACGATCGTCATCCTCAAGGACAACAACGCGAAGGAGCTTGATGCGACGCTGACGCGGCTCGCCAGCGACGTGAACATCGTGCCGCTCGAAAGCGGTTGGATGGGCGGCACCGCGTTCGGCTCCGAGAAGATCCGCTTCGTCAAGGATCCGCGCATCGGTCTCGTCGGGGGCCCGGGCAGCAACGCCACGTCGTACGGGATGCTCTGGCACACGCTCGACGTCGACACGCCGATCCCGCACACCACTCTTTCCGCCGAATCGCTGCGCAACCTCAACCTCGGCGACTATGGCGTGCTCGTCTTCCCCGACGGCTCGTACACCGACCGCCTCGGCAAACGCGCCATCGAGAAGATCAGGACGTGGGTGAACGACGGCGGCACGCTGGTCGCGGTGAAAGACGCGACCGCGTTTCTGCGCGAGAAGGACCTGGAGATCTCGAAGCTGAAGCCGTGGGAAGCTCCGAAGCCGAAGGACGACGCCACCGACGTCGACGCGCGCTACAACGACTTCCGCATTCCGGGCTCCGCGTTCCGCACGGCGATCAACCAGCGCTCGTTCCTCACGTTTGGCGTTCCGCGTCCGCCGGCCGTGCTCATTGAAGGCAGCAGCGCGTTCCTCCCGCTTCCGCACAAGGTCGACAACGTCGTCACCATCGAAGAAAAGGAGCCGCTGATTTCGGGCGTGGCGTGGCCGGAAAGCATCGAGCGCATCAAAGGCTCGGTGTACGTCGCGAGCGAGAAGGTCGGGCGCGGCCAGGTCATCACGTTCGCGGATGATCCGCATTTTCGATTGTTCTGGCGTGCGACGCTGCCGATGTTCCTGAATGCGGTCGTGTACGGGCCGTCGTTTCCGCGCTGATCAGTACCTCGGGTACCTCGGAGTTCCTCGGAGGGGCTAGCGCAAAAACTACTCCGAGGAACCCGAGGTACTCCGACTCCTAGGTACTCCATTTGCAATGACCACGCGGCTTCCCGCCGTCGCCGGCTCGTTCTACGAACGCACGCCTGAACGCCTGCGCGCGCAGGTTGAGGCCTGTTTCGGCGCGAATCCGCCGGCGCCGAAGGAGCCGTTCATCGGGGCGGTCGTGCCGCACGCCGGTCTCGTCTACAGCGGCCATGTCGCTGCCGCGTTCTACGCGGCCGCGAAGCTGCCGCGGCGCTTCGTCATCCTCTGTCCGAATCACACCGGCGCGGGCCACTTCGCCGCCATCAATCGCGAAGGTGCGTGGCGCACGCCCCTCGGTGACGTCCCGATCGACACGCCTCTCGCTGGTGCGTTGATGGCGCAATCGCCGCTCTTCGCGGAGGACGCGCAGGCGCACGCGCGCGAGCATTCGCTCGAGGTGCAGCTCCCCTTCCTGCAGCATCTGCTCGACGATTTCACCTTCGTGCCGATCTGTCTCGGCGCGCATCGCTACGACTTCGCGGAAGAAGCGGGCCGCGCCATCGCGGAAGTGTTGCGGAATGAGCAAGAGCCGGTCGGCATCCTGGCCAGCTCCGATCTCAATCACTACGAGGACCAGCGCACCACCATGCGCAAAGACCAGCTCGCGATCGACGAGATCGAGAAGCGCGATCCGCGCGAGCTGTGGCGCGTCGCCGATGAGCGCGACGTTTCGATGTGCGGCTTCATCCCCACCACCGCGATGCTCGTCGCCGCGAATGCGCTCGGCGCCACGAAGTCGAAGCTGATCAAGCACGCCACGTCCGGCGACATCAACGGCGACTACTCGCATGTTGTGGGCTACGCGTCGATGCTCATATCCTGACGGCGATGCGCGTCGTCTTTGCTACTGCCGAGGTTTCACCGATCGCGAAGACGGGCGGGCTGGGGGATGTTTGCGGCTCGCTGCCGAAAGCGCTGCAGAAGCTCGGTCACGACATCGTCATCTTCATGCCGTTCTACCGGCAGGCGCGCCACTGGTTCGAGCGCAACGGTGTCCCGCCGTACCAGGTGCTGCCGACGGTGACCATCGCATGGGATGGCTGGTCGGCCGAGGCGACGTTTCTGCGCGCGAGTCTGCCGGGGACGGACATCCCGCTGATCCTCGTCGCCAACGATTTCTTCTTCGAGCGCGATCAGATCTATCAGGGCATCGACGGCCTCGATGACTTCATCTTCCGTTACGCGTTCTTCTGTCGCGCCGTGATCCGCGGCTGCGAGCTGCTCGACATCGCGCCGGACATTCTTCATTGCCATGACTGGCATACCGCGCTGCTGCCCGCGTATCTGCATTCCGGATTGCGCGCGGAGCCGCACTTCACGCGCACGCGTTCCGTCTACACGATTCACAATCTCAACTATCAGGGCGCCGCCGGATATGACGCGTTCGCGACCACCGGATTGCACAGCCGTTACTGGGCGCCCGATGCGCTTGAACATTTCGGCACGCTCAATCCGATGAAAGGCGGCATCCTCTTCGCGGATCAGGTCACGACCGTGTCGCCGACCTACGCGCGCGAAGTGCAGACGCCCGTACACGGCGCCGGACTCGATGGCGTGTTACGCGCGGTGTCGGACAAGTTCCACGGAATCCTGAACGGCATCGACGTCGAGGAGTGGGATCCGGCCACCGATTCGCAGATTCCTGCGAATTACGACGCCGACACGATCCGCGCGAAAGCGAAAAACAAACGCGCGTTGCTCAAGGAAGCGGGTATCCCGTTTTCAGCAAAGACACCGGTGATCACCGCGGTGTCGCGGCTCGTCGATCAGAAGGGTTTTCAGTTGCTCCTGCCCGTCCTCGATCGCATGCTTGCCGCCGGCGCACAAGTGCTCATCCTCGGCAGCGGCGAGCCCGCGCTCGAAGAAGGTTTGACGCGCATCGCGACGGCGCATGCGAAGAGTTGCCGGGTGTGGATCGGATTCGACGCCGCACTCGCGCATCGCATTTACGCGGGCGGGGACATGCTGCTGATGCCGTCGATTTACGAGCCATGCGGACTGAACCAGATGTACGCGCTGCGCTACGGTACGGTCCCGGTCGTTCGATTCACGGGCGGTTTGGTGGACACGGTGATTCCCTTCGATGGTACAAACGCGGAGGTGGCGAACGGCTTCGGCTTCCTGACGCCGAGCCCGGTCGAGCTCTATTACTCGGTGTGGCTGGCGATGCTGAATTTCAAGGACGCGGCCGCCTGGAAGACGTTGATGGCCAATGGGATGGCCGCCGACTTTTCCTGGGAGCGTTCCGCGAGAGAATATGACTTCGTCTATCGACTCGCCGCGGGTTTATGAAACCTTGGCAATGCCGATGCAGTATTGACCGTTGAGGTAAGACATGATCGAGATACTGATTGCGGTAGCCGGAGCACTTCTACTCATCGCCGGCACGCGCTCGAAGCGACCGGTGCCGGTGCCGGTCCGCGCAGATCGACCGAGACGTTGAAACGCGACGCTTACTCCGAGTGCTATCAGGCGATCGTTGCCATCTGGAGCGATGAAGGGGGCGAGGCCCTCGACGAGATCGCGCTGATGGCAACGATCAATTCCATCCTCGCCCATCGCTTCCCCACCTACTTCTGGACCGGCTTCTATCGCGTGTGCGGCGATCGCCTGGTGGTCGGCCCGTACGTCGGCACGGTTGGCTGTCTGCAGATCGAGCTCGGCCGCGGCGTTTGCGGAACTGCCGCAGCTCAGCGCGAGACGATCATCGTTCCTGACGTGCAGCAGTTCCCCGGTCACATCGCCTGCGATCCGAATTCAAAGTCGGAGATCGTGGTGCCGGTTTTCGATCGTGACGGAGCATTGATCGCGGTGCTCGACGTCGATTCCGATCAGCTCAACGCGTTCGATGAGGAAGATCGCGAAGGGTTGGAACGGATCGTGGCGTTATTCGCGAAGTAGCTCGAGTAGTTCGCGCAGCTCGCGTTTGATCTTCTGGAGCGACGGGCTCTCCGCCTGTCTACTTTCCGACGGGCTGAGCGCCCGTCGTTCCAGATCGTTGTCCGTTTCGAGTTTCTTCTTCGCGCCCGCAATGGTGAAGCCTTCCTTATACAGAAGGTCCTTGATGCGCAGGATGATGTCCAGCTCGCGCTTCGTGTAGAGCCGTTGTCCGCCGCCGCTCTTGTTCGGCGAGAGCTGCGGAAACTCCGTCTCCCAATAGCGCAGCACGTACGGCTGCAGATCGGCCACCTTGCAGACCTCGCCGATCTTGTAGAGCTTTTCTTCTTCCGCGGCCGCGCGCGCCATCTCGTTCGATTATAGGCGTCCTGTCACAGCCTCACATGCGGTTCCTCGGCCGCAACCGGACGTTCGAGCGCATCAAACATCCCCACTGCCGCGTCGAATACTTCGTCGACGGAGACGTCGGCCATGCAGCGATGATGTCCGAGTGGACACTCGCGCTGATAGCACGGCTGACAGGCAAGCTTGCGGCGCACGACGCGCGTCGCGCCGGGAATCACTGTGCGCTCTGGATCGGTCGGCCCGAAGATGGACACCGAAGGAACCGCGAGCGCCGTCGCCACATGCAGCGGTCCGCTGTCGTTCGTGATCACGGCCGCGCATTGTGAGATCGCCGCCGCGAGCTCGAGGACGTCGCCGTCATGGCCGACGATCGGTACGCCATTGCACGTGGTCGCGATGCGCTCTGCTTGTTCGCGCTCGCCGGGACTGGTCAGCAGCACGATGTCGAAGCCGTCCGTGCGCAGACGCTTGATCACGTCGACGTACGACTCTTCGCTCCAGTGTTTCGCCTTGCCGTACAAGCCGCCCGGATGGATTCCGATCACGGGGCGATCGAGGTGCAAACCGATGTTGAGCAGACGGCGACGGCCGCGCTCGTGCACCGACTGCGGGAGTTTGATCGTCGGGAGGTCGTCGTCGCCGCGCGTCGCACCGACAGCGGTGAGGAGCGCCGTGTAGTCGTCGACCTGATGACCGCGCACGCCCTGACGCTCCACCGGATGCGTCAGCAGCAGGCCGCGCCAGTCGGTCGGATAGCCCCAACGTTCCTCGATGCCGGCCGCGAGCGTCACGGCCGCGGCACGGAACGAGTTCGGCAGGATGATTGCGCGGCGGAATCCACCCGCACGCAGCGCAGCGACGCGATGACGCGTCCCACGGTTCCACGCCACCACCTGCTTGAAGATGCCGGTGGTCTCGAGCAGCGTCGCCACATTTGCGGGAGCCGCAACCGCGATTCCCCCCTCGGCACGAAACCGGTGCTGCAGCGCCTTGTACGTAGGGAGAGCAAGGACATTGTCCCCAACCCAGTTGAGGCCGATGACGACCGTTTCACACCTCATTGCGGTAAGCCTTCTTCCGTCCCTTTCCAGCGATCGTGCATCCAGAGCCAGAGCTCGGGACGGTCGGCGATGAGGCGGGAGAGGAGGTCATTGATGTGCCGTGTCAGCATCTCCGCGCCATTCTCTTTCTCGGCAAATTCAGCGGCTCGAATCGACTCGATGAACTCGAGGTGATACCCGAGCCCGTCCGGAATGCAAAAAGCGAACACAATCGTAGAGTCCGACCGGATGGCCATCTTCGCGGGGGCCGGAGTGGTCCATGCAGGACGGCCGAGGAAGGGCACCAGGATGCCTTCGCGGGGGAGGACGGCCTGGTCGGGAAGCAGGAGCACGACCGCATTCTCCGCGAGCCCACGCAATAGGAAACGCGCTGCTTTACGGCGGTCGACGATCTCGACGCCGGTTTTCGCGCGAAGTTTCTGCAGGTCGCGTTCGAGGAGCTCGTTGTCGAGCGGCCGCGCGACGGTCAGGACCTTATCGACGTGCGCCATGACCGCCAGGCCGCCGACTTCCCAGCTTCCGAAGTGTGCGGTGATGACGATGGTGCCTTTGCCGCGCGCGATTGCGTCATGGAGGAGCTCGACGTTGTGGAACGGACAGCGCTCCGCGAGCTGTTCCAGCGACAGATCCTGCGTACGGACGTAGACGAGCATCTCGCGGCCGAAGTGGCGCCAGCACTCATCGAGCGTCTTGCGCAGCGAAGCGTGACTGCGATCGGGAAAGGTCGCGCGGAGATTGCGCATCGCCAGGCGATCGCGCCCGCGCAGGATTTTCGAGGCGACGGCGCCGAGGCGCGTGCCCCAGCGCTTCAGTTTCTCGTCGCTCATGTTGACGATCGCGCGCGCGACGAGGCGGTACGCGCCGTATTCGACGCGCTGCAGCAGCGGATTCTTGCGTCTGGAGCGACGGGCTCTCAGCCCGTCGTCGGCTTTGGCGGGCTGAGAGCCCGCCGCTCCAGCCACCGCGGCAATTTCCTTGAGCACTTCGTCGGGCATCACGAATTCCGCGTTGACGGCGACGACGTCGCCTTCCTGGATCTTGACCGCATCTTTCTCCGTTGTGACGAGCGTCGCGCCGCCGGCGTCTCGTCTGAGGCCCTCGAGGTCCGCGGGAGTGTAACGGTGGTGATCGGGAAAGCCTTTCGTCCCGATGAGGTCGAGTCCGGCATCGCGCAGGGAGGCGAAGAACTGTTCGTTGTTCGCCAGGCCAGCGAACGCGAACAGCGGCCGGCCGCGCAGTGAGTCGGGCACATTCAGGCGCAGCCGCCGCGGCACGACCGCGTCCGCATTGCGGAGCGCGGCGCGCCCTTCGCGATGGAAACGCGACGGCGCGTCGATGACCACGTCGTAGTCGCGGTGGAGCTGCAGATGCTGGAACCCGTCGTCCAGTACAAATACATCGCAATCGAAATCGCGCGCGATTTCGTATCTCTTTGCGCCAACCAATACGCTTGCATTCGTGGATCTTTTAATCAGTACCGGTTCATCACCAAATTTGTCGGCATCATTAGAGGTAATGATTCCAGTGTGCCTTTGATTGCCACGTTTATAGCCACGCGTTAACACCGCCACGCGCAGGCCGCGGCGTTCCAGGTACCGGCAAACCGCGATGACGGCCGGAGTCTTTCCGGCTCCGCCTGCCGTGATGTTGCCAATCGAGATCACCGGCCGGTGCAGGCGCTTCGCCTTCAGCACGCCCGCGCGATAGAGAGTGCGGCGCGCGCGGTTGATGGCCTGAAGCGGCAACAGCAGGTTCACGCGAGCAACTCAACGATCCGGCGCGCGGTCCGCTCCGACGCGCCGCGGTTCTGCTCGACCGTCTGCCTCGCCCGCTCGCCCCATTGATTGCGCAGACTCGTGTTGTCGAGCATCGCTCCCGCGAAGTCGATCACCTCGGCCGCATCCTTCACCTGCACCGCGGCCTCATTGCGCAGAAATACCTGCGCGATCTCGCGGAAGTTCGACATCGACGGGCCGAAACATACCGGCACGCCAGCGGCAGCGGCCTCGATCGGATTGTGCCCGCCGGTCGGCACGAGCGTCCCGCCGATGAACGCGACAGTGGCATAGCGATAGATCTTGGCCAGCTCGCCGAAGGTGTCGAGCAGGAGGACATCCATCTGGAGCGACGGGCCCTCAGCCCGTCGAACGCCCAATTCACTGCGCCGCACGAAACGCAGCGGCGACGCACTGAGCATCGCCGCGACGAGCTCGAAACGCTCCGCCTTGCGCGGCGCCACGATCACGAACGCATGATGCTCCGCGAGGAAGCGTTCGAGCTCCGGCAGCAGCACTTCGTCCTCGCCTTCCATCGTCGAGCCGAGGACGAGCACTTTGCGTCCGCCGATCAGCGACTCGATGGCCGGACCGATCTCGAGCGGCGTGTCGTCCGGCTGGAAGTCGAATTTCACGTTCCCGCTGACCTCCACGATCTCCGCCGGTGCGCCGATCGCGACGAAGCGCTCCCGGTCCATCTCCTCGCGTGCGAGGATCCGGTCGTACCTGCGCAACACGCTCCCGACGATCGCGCGAAATGTGCGATAGCGGGGCAGCGAGCGATCGGAGATGCGCCCGTTCGCGAGCAGCAGCTTCAAGCCGCGCTTGTCTGCGATGCGCGCGACGTTCGGCCAGATCTCCGTCTCCATCGTTGCGAACACGCGCGGCTTGTGGTGGTCGAGAAAGCGCCGCACGGCGAATGCGAAATCGAATGGAAAGTACGTGACGGTCGCGTTCGGGTAGAGCCGCCGCGCCTGAGCCTGCCCGGTCACCGTCGTGGTCGTGAACACGATCGACGTCTCCGGTCGTTGCTCGAGGATCTTCAGCACTACCGGCTGTGCCGCCAGCGTCTCGCCGACCGACACCGCATGGATCCAGAGGTCATGCCGCTCCGGCCGCGTACGGAACCTGCCCATGCGCGCCGGAAAGTTCACGACGTACTTGCCGCGCAGCACGCCCGTCAGCAGAAAGTACGGCATGGCCAGGAGGAGTACGAGGTAGAGAAGTACCTCGTAGAGCACATACATGGCCGCGAATCATATTTGGAGTGCAGTCGCGCCAGCCACCGCTTTCAAAGCGGCAGCTGCCGCTGCCGCACTCCAAAAGGTCTCTGGCCGTTCCGCACCTGATGCGAGGAACACGTCGTGCACAAGCGCTTCTGCCTCGTTGGCGGAGTCGCAGGACACTCCGGGATTCCGCCACCCTGTATAGTTGTTTGCCACACCGCCAGATGGAAAACGTCATCGCTGTTGGGCTGATCCTTCCAGAAGTCACGAAGAGCACCGCCGAGGAGCACCTCGAAGAGCTGGTGAAGCTGATCGAGAGTGCGGGCGCCACGGTCGTCTCCACGCTGCTCAGCAAGCGCAGTGCTCCCGATGCCGCGATGTACGTCGGCAAGGGGAAGGCCGAGGAGATCAGGCAGCTCGCCGAACAGCACAGGGCCGAGCTGATCATCTTCGACGACGACCTCACGCCGGCGCAGGTGCGCAACCTCGAGAAGCTGATGGGCCCGCAGATCCGCGTCATCGACCGCAGCGGCCTGATCCTCGACATCTTCGACCGCCGCGCGCGGACGCGCGAAGCGCGCACGCAGGTGGAGCTCGCGCAGATGGAGTACATGCTCCCGCGCCTCAAGCGCGCGTGGTCGCACCTCGAGCGGCAGGGCGGCAGCAGCGGCACGGGTGGCTCCGGCGGCGGCGCGCGGCGCGGGGTCGGGGAGACGCAGCTCGAGCTCGATCGCCGTATCGTGCGCACGCGCATCGCGCGACTCAAGGACGAGCTGGAGAAGATCGAGAAGCAGCGCGACACGCAGCGCAAGCAGCGCGGCGCCGCGTTCACCGTGGCGCTGGTCGGCTACACGAATGCGGGCAAGTCGACCATGTTCAACCGCCTCACGCGCGGCGAGGCGCTGGCGATGGACCAGCTCTTTGCGACGCTCGATTCGAAGACGCAGAAGATCGCCGCGGAGATGCCGCGCGAAACGGTGATCATCGACACGGTCGGGTTCATCCGCAAGTTGCCGCATCACCTCGTCGCGTCATTCCGTTCCACGATGGAGGAAGCGGTCGCGGCCGATCTGGTCCTGCACGTGATCGACGCCAGTCATCCGCAGCACGGCGAGCAACGCGAGGTCGGCGAGCAGGTGCTCACGGACCTCGGCGTCGACCTCGCGAACGTCGTGGACGTCTACAACAAAGCGGATCGCGTCGAGGAGCACTTCGACGTCCGCCGCCGCAACTCGATCGTCGTCTCCGCGCTGACGGGTCACAACATCGGCGCGCTCATCGACCTCATTCGCGAACGCGAGCGTGCCGGCGGCGACCTGCTGCAGCTCGAGATCCCGCACGCAGAATCGCGTCTCGTGGCGAAACTGCATGAGGTGGCCGAGGTGCACGAGGTGCGCAGCACGGAGGAGGGTGTGGTTGCGAGCGCGTGGGTGCCGCACGATTCGGTGCACTTGTTTGCGCAGTTTGCGGTGCGGCAAGCGCGCAAAAAAGCGTCGTGAACATCCGCCGCGTCGCCGCCGAAGATCGTGAACGCATTCGCGAGATCCTCGTGGCCACGGCGCGCTTCACCCGCCAGGAAGTCGGCTGGGCCATGGAGCTCGTCGACAACGCGCTCGGACCGGTGGAGAAGCGCGAATACTCCGTTTACGTGCTCGAAGATCCGGAAGGCGCGGTTCAGGGTTACGTTTGCTATGCCCCCACCCCTCTAACGGACGGTGTGTACGACCTCTACTGGATCGCGGTCGATCCGAACCGGCAGGGGCGGGGATTGGGGCAGATGCTGCTCCGCTTCGTGGAAACTGAATTGCGCCGGCGGGATGGCAGAATGTTGCTCATCGAGACGTCCTCGAAGCGCAGTTATGCTCCCACGGTGCGGTTCTATCAGCGCGCGGGCTACCGGGAGATCTCGCGCATCAAGGACTTCTACAGAATCGAGGACGACAAAGTCGTGTTCTCGAAGAATCTGCAATGACTCTCTATCTGGCCCTCGGTCTATACGCCCTCGGCACCCTGGCCGCGCTCACGACGCTGTTCGTGCGCGGCAAGGCTCCGCAGTATGCCGGCCTCGGCTTCATGATGGGCGGCTTCGTCGCCCACACGGTCTGGATCGGCAGCATCTGCGCCGCGACCGGACACCCGCCGCTGACCAACCTCGCCGAG
>DASPNA010000112.1:0-7095 GCA_035626775.1 Thermoanaerobaculia bacterium | reverse complement strand
TAATTCATGATGAAGATCACCATGATCGCGAGCAGAGACAGGTCCGGCAATATGCTCATATGTTTTGTCGTGGAGTCAGTGCTCCCGGGGAAGTCGTGAAGGAGGGCTCCAAAGAGCGCACATGTCCCCCGAAAAAGCCGCCGCTGTATACCACATCGGAAAGAACGTTGTCACCCTTGCGCGTTGCGCAAAACACGATGGCAGATGACGACTACCGCGGCATCCTCGGCCGCGCCGACGAGCACTTCGCGTCGGTGATGCGAACCCAGCCGCAGAACCTGCAGTGCGGCGCCGGCTGTTCGCTGTGCTGCTACGGGCTTTTCGAGATCGGTTCAGGCGACGTTCCGCTCATCGCGGAAGGTCTCGAACAGATGCATCCGTCGCGACGAAAGAGGGTCATCCGCCGTGCGCTGGAAATCGTCGAGTCAAGCGCGCACCCGAACCTGCGCGAGTGCTCGGCCGAGGAAAAGGAAGCGTTCTTCGAGCGCACGCAGGCCACGCCCTGTCCGAACCTCGACGAGAAGGGGCTATGCATGATGTACGAGCATCGCCCGCTGGTCTGCCGCACGTTCGGACTGCCGTTGCGCGAAGGGCGCAAGTACATCGGCGACGTGTGCGAGTTGAACTTCACGCAGTCGAACGCGGCACAACGCATGTCCGCCGCGTGGGATCTGCGATGGGAAGACATCCTCGGCGCCGAGGATGAATTCACGATTCCTGAGGTGATCGTGGCGGTCGCACGGATGCGCGGCTGGCGCTGAAGACTCTGGGTCACGCCTTCGCGGCGATGTTCGTGACGTTGCCTGCGCCCTTCTTGTCTCCCATGACGCAGTTGCCCTGGAAGATGGCGCCCTCTTCGATGATCAGCGCCGGCGTGTCGACGTCGCTATAGACCTTGCCGTTGCGGTGGATCTCGACGCGCGTGTCCGCGACGATCTTGCCGACCACCGTGCCGCTGATGGCGATGCGGCCGACGTGAATGTCGCCTTCGATGTGCGCGCTCTCGCCGACGATCAGTTCGTTCTTCGAGTGGATCTTGCCGTTGAACTTCCCGTCGATCCTCATCGTGTCTTCGAATTCGAGCTCGCCGCGGAACGTCGCGCCGCGATCGAGGAATCCGTTCAGTTCACCGCTCTTGCCCTTCATGACTACCTCCGTCTTCCCATCACTTCGTCGACGAGCCGGATCAGCTCATCCTCACTGCCGAAGCGGATGTGAATCACGCCTCCGCGGCGCTTGCGATCGATTTCTACTTTGCTCCGCAGAGCCCTTGTCAGCTTCTCTTCAGCGTCACGCGTGAAGATGTCTTTCTCTTTCTCCGGCTGCTCGGCTTTCGGCGAGCTCTCGGCGGCAAGCATCTCCGTTTGCCGCACGTTGAGATTGCGCTTCACGACGCGTTCCGCTAACTGCTCCTGCTTCTTGGCCGGCTCCACCGCGAGAATCGCGCGCGCGTGGCCCATCGAGAGCTGACCCGCGGCGAGCAGTTTCTTCACCGAGTCCGGCAGGCGGAGCAGGCGCAGGAAGTTCGCGACTGTCGAACGCTCCTTTCCGACGCGCTTCGAGATCTCTTCCTGGGTGAGGCCGAACTCCTCGTGGAGCTGGTGATACGCGTACGCCTCTTCGATCGGGTTCAGGTCCTCGCGCTGGATGTTCTCGATGAGCGCGACCTGGAGGATGTCGGTGTCGGCCATCGTCTCCTTGACGACGACCGGGACGGTGGCGAGACCGGCTTTCTGGGCGGCGCGGAAGCGGCGCTCGCCGGCGATCAGACGATACTTATTGTCAGCAAGCTTCGTGACGACGAGCGGCTGGATGATGCCGTGTTCGCGGACGCTGCGCGACAGCTCTTCGATGGAGGCGTCGTTGAAGGTGCGTCGCGGCTGATAGGGGTTCGGCGAGATCTGCTCGATCGGCACCTCGGCCAGGCCGATGGATGGCGTGGCCTGTGCCGACGGTGGCGGCGCGGCGGGACGGCTGGGGATGAGCGCGCCCAGTCCGCGGCCGAGCGCTTTCTTCTGGGTACTCATGGCTTTTTACTCACGGCAGTACGGTCTCCGCGCGTTGAATGAACTCCCGGGCAAGGTTCACATACGCCTCGCTGCCGCGGGAGCGGATGTCGTAGAGGATGATCGGCTTACCGAACGAAGGCGCTTCGCCGAGTCGGACGTTGCGCGGGATGACGGTGGAGTAGACCTTTTCCGCGAAATGCGTCTTCACTTCTTCCGCAACCTGCCGGGCGAGGTTCATCCGTTCGTCGAACATGGTCAGGGCGATGCCTTCGATTTCGAGGCCGGGATTGAGCATGTCGCGGACGCGCTCGATGGTGTTGAGGAGCTGGGCAACGCCCTCGATCGCGAAGTACTCGCACTGCATCGGGACGAGGACGGAGTTTGCTGCGGTGAGGCCGTTGATGGTGAGCAGGCCGAGAGACGGCGGCGAGTCGATCAGGATGTAGTCGTAGTCGTTGAGAACTTCCTGGAGCGCGCGGCGGAGGTAGAACTCGCGGCCGATGGCGTCGGAGAGCTCGAGCTCCGCGGCGACGAGATCGACGGACGAGGGCGCGACGTGAAACGTCGGCAGCTCCGTCGGCTTGATGACCTCGCGGATGTTCAGGCCGTCCGTCAGAACCGGGTAGATCGACTTCTCGTCGTTTTTCGGGAGGCCGAGGCCGGAGGTGGCGTTGGCCTGCGGATCGAGGTCGACGAGGAGGATGTTCCGCTCGCAGGCAGCCAGGGAGGCGCCGAGGTTGATGGCGGTCGTCGTTTTTCCGACGCCGCCCTTCTGATTCACGAGCGTTACGATCTTCGCTGTCATGTGCGGTGATGTTCCACGTGGAACGTTAGCTGTACGAGGTAGTTCGATGTGCCGCGCGGCAGCGGGATGGCTGGTTCACTGCTGAATCCCGCGATCGCCGGAGCGTCCGGCGAGCCCTGAAAGAGAGCGATTCGCGCGCCGTCCTCCAAGTGCTCCTTCAGCGACGGCACCCACTCTTCCGGGTTCCCGACCGCTCGAGAACTGACGAGCGAGAACCGCAGGTCGGCGGGAAGCCGTGGCAGAAGGCGCGACAATCTATCACCGTGCACCTGTGAGCTCAAGCCGCACTCCCGCACGATATGCTTCAAAAAGGCCCATTTCTTCTGATCCGCCTCCACGAGATGGAAGCGCGCGGACGGCGAAACGATGGCCATCGGGATGGCCGGGAGCCCGCCGCCGGAGCCGAAATCGAGCACTTCGCCCGTCGGGCGGAGGATCTCCGCCGCGGTCAAAGCCTCGGCAATGTGTTCGTCCAAGTGCTCTTTCGCTTCGGGTCCGATGAGGTTGACCTTCGCGGTCCACTTCAGCAGCTCCGATTTGTAGAGTGCGACGCGCTCGTTCACGCGGTCCGCCCGCGTCGCACGTGCATGCGGACGATCGCGATCGCCGCCGGCGTCACGCCGGGGATGCGTCCCGCCTGGCCGAGCGAAACCGGGCGGATCCGGGTCAGCTTCTCCGTCATCTCCCGCGAGAGGCCGGGCAGCGCGTAATCCATGGTCGCCGGGATGCGCAGCTCTTCGTCGGCGGACAGTTTTTTCGCTTCGCGCTGCTGGCGCTCGATGTAGCCGGCGTAGCGCAGTCGGCTGACGACGCCTTCGCGTTCTTCCTCGCTCAAGGCACGAAACGCGTTTGCGAACTCGGGTAGCGCGCTTTCTGCAGCAGCGATCAGCGCGTCGAGATCGAGGTTCGGGCGCTGCATCAGCTTGGCGATGGTGGTCTGCGTGGCCAGCTCGATGTCCGCGTTCTGTAGCCAGGACACGGTTTCGCGGTCGGGACGGATCTCGAGCTCCCCCGCTTCGGTCGCGCGGCGCATGCGCGCGGTCCGCGCTTCGATGCGGCCATGGCGCTCGGAGTCGAGGATGCCGAGGCGGGAGGCGATCGGCGAAAGGCGCTCGTAGACGGAGTCGCAGCCAAGCAGCAGCCGATGCTCCGCCCGCGACGTAAACATCCGATACGGCTCCTCGGTACCGAGCGTGACGAGGTCATCGAGCATCACCGCGATGTACGCCTCATCGCGCCGGAGGATCACCGGCTCTCCGCCGCGGACCGTCTGCAGCGCGTTGATCCCCGCCATCAGGCCTTGAGCCGCGGCTTCCTCGTAGCCGGAGGTGCCGTTGATCTGCCCGGCGAGGAACAGCCCTTCGACGCCGCGCACCTGCAGCGTCGGTTCGAGCTGTTCGGGATTCACGAAGTCGTACTCCACCGCGTAACCGTAGCGGGCGATCACCGCCTGTTCGAAGCCGGGCAGCGAGCGCACTACCACGTCCTGCACGTCCGGCGGAAGCGAAGTCGAAATGCCGTTGAGATAGAGCCATGGGTGTTGCAGCCCTTCCGGCTCGACGAACACCTGATGCCGTTCCTTGTCGGCGAAACGCACGACCTTGTCTTCAATGGATGGGCAGTAGCGCGGACCGGCGGCCTGGATCTGCCCGGAGTACATCGGAGCCCGATGGAGGTTCGCGCGGATCTGTTCGTGCGCAGCCGCTCCTGTGTACGTGAGCCAGCAGACGATCTGCGGCTGCTCCAGCCGATCCGTGAGAATAGAGAACGGCCGCGGTCGCGCGTCGCCCGGCGCTTCCTCGAGCTTCGAGAAGTCGACAGTCGTGCGATCGACGCGCGGCGGCGTCCCTGTCTTCAGCCGCCCGAGACGCAGGCCGAGCGCGCGAAGCGAGTCCGAAAGTGTCTCGGCGGACGGCTCCCCGAAGCGGCCACCGACGGTCTTCACTTCACCCGAGTGCATGAGCGCGCGGAGGAAGGTGCCGGTGGTAACGATGACCGCGCGGGCGGTGAGGCGGGTACCGTCGGCGAGGATCACGCCCCGAACGGCCCGGCCATCCATGATGAGCGAAGAGACCGACCCCTCGACAATGGTCAGGTTCGGCTCGGCCGCGAGGATGTCCTGCACGGCGTTCGCGTATAGATCGCGATCGCACTGCGCACGCGGCCCCTGCACGGCCGGACCCTTGGAGCGGTTCAGCACCTTGAACTGGATGCCCGCGCGATCGGTGGCCTCGCCCATGAGACCGCCGAGCGCGTCGATTTCCTTGACCAGGTTGCCCTTCGCCAGACCCCCGATAGCCGGGTTGCACGACATGCGGCCGATCGCCTCGCGCTGCATCGTGACCATCGCCACGCGGGCGTCGCCGCGAGCCGCGACTCGCGCCGCTTCGGCTCCGGCATGGCCGCCGCCGATCACCAGGATGTCGAACCCCCCGTTCATGTTCCACGTGGAACACAACGTCCGAGCGCCTATTTCCCGATACAGAACTTCCCGAAGATCTCGGACAGCACGTCGTCGCGGTTGATGGCGCCGGTCAGCGCAGCGAGCGCGCCGGCTCCGCGATAAAGGTCGACGAGCACCATCTGCTCGTCGAGTCCGCTAACCGCTGAGTCCAGAGCAGACTCAACAGCCGTGGCGGCCTCGGCCACGGCGGCACTCTGACGTTCATTTACCAGCGCTCCTTCCGGCGCCGCAAAGCGATCGCGAACAAGCGTATCCAATCGTGCTAATAACTCACCGAACCCTTGGCTCGATATCGAGCTGATGGCCAAGCCATCCGGCGCCGCCGCCAAGTCGCTTTTCGTGTAGACCAGCTCGACATTGCTCAGTGTCGCTAGCTCCCGACGGTCTTCATCCGTGAGCCCGATCGACGAGTCGACCAGATAAAGAACGATGTCGGCCGCAAGCGCCGCCTGTCGCGCGCGTTCGATTCCGATCCCTTCGACGATGTCGGAGCTCTCGCGCAAGCCGGCGGTATCGGCGATCGTCACCGGCAACCCGCCGATCTCGATCGTCTCGCGCACGATGTCGCGCGTCGTTCCCGGAATCGCCGTGACAATGGCGCGATCGCTTCCAACGAGGTGATTCAACAGCGTCGACTTGCCCGCGTTCGGTCGGCCGAGGATGACCGCATTCAATCCGGTGGTGGTCGCGCGGCCGCGGCGATACGTCTCACCCATCGACCTCAACTGCCCCAGCACTTCTTCGAGTCGCGAGATCACGTCGTCGCGCGTGATGAACTCGTAGCCCTCTTCCGAAAAATCGAGCGCCGCTTCGAGCCGCGAGATCACTTCGAGCAACGTTTGCCGAATCGCGAACGCGATCCGACTCAACGTTCCTTCGAGATTCGACAGCGAGAGCTTTGCCTGTAATGCAGTGCGCGCGTTGATCAGATCCGCGATCGACTCCGCCTGCACCAGGTCCATCTTTCCGTTGAGCACCGCGCGTTCGGTGAACTCACCCGGCTCCGCCATCCGCGCGCCGAGCGCCACACACGCGGCGATCACCTGTTCGACGAGCAGCGGATTGCCATGTAGCGTGAGCTCGATCAGGTCATTGCCGGTGAAGGAGTGCGGGCCTTCGTAACGAACGGCGATGCATTCGTCGATGTCGCTCAACTTGATGAGAGTGGCGTGCCGTATAGGCGGCACGCCACCCTTGCTCAGTTGCTGAAGAATCGGCACGCAGCCGCGACCGTCGATTCGCACGATCGCCAGCGCGCTCCGCCCGAGCGGCGTCGCCGGCGCGACGACCGTGTCGTCGCCTGCCCTGAGCGACGCCGAAGGCTTCACGACTCCTGCGCCGGCGGCTCGGAAACTTCGGAGCGCGGCAGGATGGCCACGCGTTTATAGAATCCGTCGCCGCGCGATTCGGTCGTCACATCCGCATCATCGCGCAGCGCGATGTGCACGATGCGCCGCTCGATCGGAGTCATGGCCGGCAACAGCTCTTCACGGCCATCGCGTCGAACACGGTCTGCAATCTCACGCGCGCGCAACTCGAGATCGCCGGCACGCCGCTCCTTGAAGTCTTCGCAATCGAGCTCGATGTCCTTCTCGACGCTGCGGCCGACGAACGCTTTGTTCGCGAGCACCTGCACCGCGTCGAGCAGCTCGCCGTGGCGCTCGATCATCAGCTTCGCGTCGCTGCCGTAAAGCCGCACGTGAATCTGCGCATCGTTCTCCTCGGTGCGCACCACGAGGCTGAGTTTTCCGAGCGCGAACACCGTCTCGCACCACTCGCGTATCGCACGCGCGGCATCCCACTCCGCGCCCTGTTCG
>DASPNA010000111.1:0-38748 GCA_035626775.1 Thermoanaerobaculia bacterium | reverse complement strand
CCCCCATCCACCACCCGCGTTTCCCACATCTCCCACAGCCTCTGCTACTGGCAGAATAGAGGCCGGAGCGGAGTAAGTCTCAGCTCCACATCATCAACCGACTCACATATCGGCTGGTACGAAACGCGGGGGCACGTCACATCGCAGCGACACGATCGGATTGCGATCAACAACGCGCATGCGATCGGGACGTTGCCGCTACGGAGTGCGGCGGCTGCGGCCGCCGCTTTGAAAGCGGCAGCTGTCGCTGCCGCGCTCCCATAGCGTTCACTGATCGCGCGCTGTGAACGCGCCCTGAATCAGTACGACGCGCGGCATCTCCTCGTCGAGCGCCTCGCGAAGCAGGAACTGCTGGCCGTCCGGAAACACGTCGTAGACACGGCCGAACGGTGTCGTCTGTCGCGACAGGATTTCGAAGAGCGACTGCGCTTTGCCAGCCGGTTTCCCGTCGTCGAACGGGATCGTGGTCAGGCGGAGGTCGGGCGCGATGAAGAAAAGCTCTCTGCCGTCGGAGCGCCAGTGCGGTTGCATCCCCGCAGCGATGCGTTGCGGTTGGCCTCCATCGGGAAACGGAGTGACGAACAACTGGACCGTCGCTCCTTCGGCCGCGGTGTAGGCGAGCCAGCGGCCGTCAGGCGAAATCTCCGCCTGCTGTTCCGCGGCCGGAGAGGTGACGACCGGAAACGGCTTTCGGCCTGCCTCGAGCGGAAGCGCCCAGAGGTCGTAGAACGTCCTGGCATCGAGACGGCGGAAGAGGATGTACCGGCCATCGGTGGACCAGTCCACAGGCACATCCTCTCTGCCTGCGCTCAACAGCAATTGCTCCTCGCCTCCTCGGGCAGGACGCACACAAATCTCGCGCAGGGAGCGGCGATTGCTTCCGTACGCGATCGAACGCCCATCGGGCGACCAGAGCGGAAAGTCGTAATCCGCGGCTTCGCTGGTCACGCGCACCGTCGAGCCGTCGGCCACGTCGTAAACGACGACTCCGTTCGCCCGCGACTCCGGGAGTCGGCGTGTGACGGACACGCGTGTCCCATCCGGCGAGATCGATGGATACAAGAAGGATCCGACCTCGGTCAGCGGACGGGTGATCTGCCCACGTCGATCGGCCAGCACGAGCCGTGTCTTCTGCACGCCGATCGCGGTGTACGCCAGCAGGCCGTTTGCCGAGACCGTGAATTCCGCGAGACCCGCATTGGCGTCGAACGTCATGGGCTCCGGAACCAGCGGGACGGCGGCGCCGCTGATGTCGAGCCGCACCGGATCGAACCGCTGCACGACGAGATTCTGCTCGCGAGCGAAGACGAGATGGTGGGGCGCGACGAACGCGGCGTTCGACGCGTTTTGCGCCACGAGCTTGCGTTTCTCCGGCGCGCTGACCGATGAGACGTACAGATTCTTGCCGAGCGCCTGCCCTTCCCGCGACGTCAGCGCAAGGTAGAAAAAATGATCGCCGTCGGGCAGAAACGCCGGCCACACATGCCCGATCTCTCCCTGTCGCGCGTCGAGTTTCGTGAGAGGGGTGGCAGCGTTTCCATCGGCCGCCAGCCGTTGCACGACGCCATTCGGACCACTGATGAAGAGGATGTCGCCTTTGCTGCCCCACGTGGCTCTTCCTCCGATGCCGTCGATGTCGGTCACGCTCTGTACGGACTTGGTTACCGTGTCGAATTTCTTGATGCGTTTTTCCTCATCGATGAGGAAGAAGCCGACGTAACGGCTGTCCGGCGACCAGAACGGAAAGCGGGGATGTGCGCCCGCGGCGACGACCTCGTGACTAGTGCCGTCGAGCCGCTGCACATGCAGGCGCTCGCTGTCGCCATCCTCGGCGAGGAAAGCGATGGAACGACCGTCGGGAGACAGCGCGATCGCTCCGAATTGTCCGACCGTGATCTCCGGGGCGGCGACGAGCAGCGAACGGATGTTGGCCTGCGCCGCTGCGGGAGGGGAGCGGCGAAGCAGAACACCGGCCGCGATCAGGGCGGCGAGGAGGAGCGCGGCGAGACCACCCACCATCATCCAGCCGGTCCGGCGAGCGACCGGCAGGCGAGCTGTCGGCCCTGTGTTTGGCGACTGCAGCACGAACGCGATGTCACGCGCGCTGTGCCAGCGATCCTCCGGTTTCTTGGCCAGCGCGATCCGCACGACGCGATCGATCACCGGCGCGGAAAGCGGCCGCAGGTCCGACACCGGCGTCGGCTGCTCTTCGAGGATCGAGGTCATCAGGCGGACCCTGCTCGGCGCATCGAACGCGCGGCGTCCCGTGGCCATCTCGTACATCACCGCTCCGAACGCGAAGATGTCGGTGCGGGCGTCGATCTTCTCTGCCAGCAACTGTTCTGGCGCCATGTACGCCAACGTCCCCAGCACGGTCCCCTCCGAGGTCAGAGGGTCGCGACGGGTGACGTCGTCTCCGCCGGCGACGTTCATGTCGGCCAGTTTGGCGAGACCGAAGTCGAGCAGCTTCGCGCCGGACTTGGTCAGCATGATGTTGGCGGGCTTCAGATCCCGATGGACGATGCCCTGCTCATGCGCGCGGTGCAGTGCGTTCGCGATCTGCGTGGCGTAGCGGATCGTCTCTTCATCGCTCAGCGCACCCCGCGTAAGACGCGCGGCGAGCGTCTCGCCCTCGAGATGCTCCATGACCAGGTAGAACGTCCCATCCTGCTCGCCGATATCGTGCAGCGTGCAGATGTTGGAGTCGTTGAGATTGGAGATCGTGCGCGCCTCGCGCTCGAAGCGTTCGCGCATCTCGGGACTGCGGGCGATGTTCGAGGGAAGGATCTTGAGGGCGACGGTCCGGCCGAGACGAGTGTCGATGGCGCGATAGACCTCGCCCATGCCGCCCGCGCCGATCGGTGCCACGATCTCGTACGGCCCCAGTCGCAGTCCCGCGCTCAACGGCATGTGGCGCAAGGATAGCGGGTCGGGCGGCTGCATGGGTCGCGCGTAACGCGTTCGCCGGGTTTGGAGTGCGGCAGCTCGCGCTGCCGCACTCCAAAGCGGGGCCCTTGTGGGCCCCTCCCATCATGCGTTACGGCTTCACCGCGAAGTGGAAGCTCGGATCCTGCGTCACGTTGTCGGTCCAGACTCCATAGAAGAACGCGGCACCCTCGAGCACTTTGAACGTCACGCGTTCGTCGCCGGTGACGGTCATGTTCAGCAGGCTGTTCGCGCTGGTCTGGAAGAAGTACGTGCCCGGATACGACAGCTCGACGGTCTTCAGCACCGCGCCGTCGCGATCCTGGACCGTCGCCAGAATACGCGCGCCCGCTTCGAGCGTGCGGATGCCGATGTTGAAGCGCGCCGTCCCCGGAGAGTGCGCGCCGATCACCGACGCGCGCTGCCCGGCACGCACCGCATCCCGCGGCTCGAGCACCTCTTCCGTCATGCTGCTCTGCCCCTCCTCGCCGTCGTGGAAGACGCGAACCACCGCGACCGGCCGAACGCTCGACGTCACGATGAGGTCCATCGTGCCGAGACCTGTGTGGCCGAGGCGGGGGAGGATGTCGTCGATGGCGAAGGTGGCGTGCGGGTCGACGGTCACGGCGAGCGAAGAATCATTTGACGTGCCCGGCGTACCGGCCGGGTGATAGACAAAGACCGCGTTCATCGGTGCGTCGGATGGATTGTGCAACTGCGCGCCGGTCTTGAAGTTCGAACCAAACGCGCCACTGGTCGAACCGGCCACGGCGATGACATACAGCGAAGTCGGCGCGATGCTGTCGCGGACGAGCGACGCCACCTGCATGTTCGGATCGTTCGTGCGGTTGTCGGTAGACGCGCCGTACACGACGCCGGCGCCTTCGAGGATCTCGAACGTGAGCGTGTCGCTGGCGCCCGGTGCGCGCTGCATGAGCTCTTCCGCGGTGATCTGCGAGAACACATTCGCACCGAATGAACGGTCGACCGTCGTCAGTACGCTGCCCGCGGCGTTGCGGACGGTGAGACGGAACGTCAGCCCGTTTGCCAGCGCGCGAATTCCGACATTGAAGCGAGTGAGCGCGCGATCGGCCGGTGCGATGAGGACGACACGATCGCCGGCCTGCGCGGCGTCGGAAACGCGGATAGCGCGCTCGATGAGACCGGACGTGCCGTCCACACCCTGATCATCGAACACGTGCGCGAACGTGAGTGGGAGCGGTCCTTCGCGCGGTACGGTCGTAGCGGTCGCGAGGCCGGTGAAGCCCGGCGGCAGGAAATCGGTGACGTAGCGCGTGACGCCCGGCGCGAGGGTGTACGGGTAGGTTCCGATGAGCTCACCCGACTGATGGAAGTGGATGTCGCCGCTCATCGCCGACGTTGCCGCCGCACCGATCGACTTCTGCTGCTGCACGGTCTCGAGATCGGTCTGATTCGACATCACCAGCACGGTCTTGAAGTTCGAGCCGTTCGCACCCGCGGTCTGGCCGACGACCGGCAGCACGGCATCATTCGAGAGCGAGATCGGGAACGGCGCGGACTCACCGATGCAACCGGCGTTCGTGACGCGAACGGTGTACTCGCCGACGTGATCTTCCGTGAGCGCGTCGACGGAGTACGTGCTGCTGTTTGCACCAGCGATCGGATCGCCGTCGAGGAGCCACTGATACGAATCGAAGCCGCTCGTTGCAGTAAGCGTGAACGGCTGGCCGAGGGTGAACGCCGACGGCCCGGTGATGGTCGGTTGCGGCGCGGGCAGAACCGTGATGACCGCGTCGCCGCTCGAGGTGCCAACGGCCGCGGTGCCGTCGGAGATCGAAGTGACGGCGTATGTGGTCGTCAGGAACGGCGAAACGACGCGGTTCGCAGGCGAGGTGGTCGCGGTTTGTGCGAATCCATCCGACCATGTGAGCTGCCATGGGCCGACGCCCGTGACCGACGCCGTGATCGTCGCCGAGTTACCGGCGCAGATCGTGGCATCACCGCTGACATTGGCCGTCGGCACGCCGGCGACGGCGGTGACGGTGATCGTGACCGTCACGATGTCGCTGAAGACCGACCCTTCGCTCGCGCGGTACGTGAAGGTGTCGGTGCCATTGAAGTCTGCATCCGGCACATACACGAAGCCGCCGTCGGACGCGAGCGCGACGTCGCCGTGCTGCGCGTTGGCGACGAGCCCTGCGAAGAAGGAAGCGCTGTCGATGTCGGAGTCGTTGACCAGCACACCGCTCGCCGCCGGGACCGTGAGCGTGGTGTTTTGCGCGGTCGCGTAATGGTCGGCGATCGCCACCGGCGCGTCGTCGGCGGAGGTCACGTTGACGTGGACCGTGGCCGTGCCGCTGCCGCCGTTGCCGTCGCTCATCGTGTACGTGAAGGAATCGGCGCCGTGGTAGTTCGGATCGGGCGTGTACGTGCACGAAACCGCGACGCAGGTGACATCGCCATGCGCGCCGTTCGTGGAGCCGGTCACCTCGAGCAGGTCGCCGTCGGGATCGGTGTCATCCGCAATCACATTGACGCTTCCACTGCCATCCTCGGCCACCGTCAGGTTGTTATCGAACGCCGACGGATCGTCGTTGACCGGATTCACGGTGACGGTGACGGTGGCGGTGTCGGTGCCGCCGTTGCCGTCGCTGATGGTGTAGGTGAACGAGTCGGTGCCGTTGAAGTTCACGTCCGGCACGTACGTGCAGCGCGTGTTACCGCTGACGGTGCAATCGACAATGCCATTGGCCGGCGTGGTGCTGCTGGTGATGGTGAGCGTGAACGTCGGATCGACGTCGGTATCGTTGACGAGCACGCTGATGGTGAGCGCGTCTTCTTCGTCGGTGACCGTTGCGTCATCGACCGCGTCGGGGTTGTCGTTGACGTTCGTGACGGTGATGTTGACGGTGGCGGTGTCGCTGCCGCCGGCGCCGTCGGTGATGGTGTAGGTGAACGAATCGGTGCCGGTCGCGTTCGCGTTCGGCGTGTACGTGCAGTTCGCGGCCGTGCAGGTGTACGAGCCGATCGTCGTGGGCGTGTTGGCGACGGCGGTGACAGTCAGCGTGTTGCCTTCGACGTCCGTGTCGTTCGCCAGCACGTTGATGACGTTCGCGCCGCTGTCCTCGGCGACCGTGACCGGGTCATCGATCGCGTCGGGGTCGTCGTTGATCGCGTTCACCGTCACAGCGACGGTGGCGGTGTCGCTGCCGCCGTTGCCGTCACTGATGGTGTAGGTGAATGAATCGGTGCCGTTGAAATTCGGATTCGGCGAGTACGTGCACTGCGTGTTGCCGCTGAGCGTGCAATCGACTGTGCCGCTCGAGGCCGCGGTGTTGCTGCTGATGGTGAGCGTGGTGCCGGTGTCGACGTCGGTGTCGTTCGACAGCACGCTGATCGTGACCGGCGTGTCTTCCGGCGTGGAGGGCGTGTCGTCGATGGCGTCCGGATCGTCGTTGAGGTTCGTGACGGTGATGTTGACGGTAGCCGTGTCGCTCCCGCCCGCGCCGTCGGTGATCGTGTAGGTGAACGAGTCGCTGCCGGTCGCATTGAGGTTCGGCGTGTACGTGCAGTCGGCCGCGGTGCAGGTATACGAACCGATCGTCGTGTGCGTGTTGGCCACTGCGGTGACGGTCAGCGTGTTGCCTTCGACGTCGGTGTCGTTGGCCAGCACGTTGATCGTGTTCGCGCCGCTGTCCTCGACGATCGTGACCGGGTCATCGACCGCGTCGGGATCGTCGTTTACGGCGTTGACCGTGACTGTGACCGTGGCCGTATCACTGCCACCGTTGCCGTCGCCGATCGTGTAGGTGAAGGTGTCGGTGCCGGAGACGTTCAGGTTCGGCGAGTAGCTGCACTGCGTGGCACCTCCGACCGTGCAATCGACCGTACCGTTCGTCGCCGCGGTGTTGCCGGTGATGGTGAGCGTGTTGCCTTCGACGTCCGTATCGTTCGACAACACGCTGATGGTGATCGGCGTGTCTTCCGGAGTAGAAGGCGTGTCGTCGACCGCGTCCGGATCGTCGTTCACGTTCGCGACGGTGATGTTCACGGTTGCTGTATCGCTGCCGCCGGCGCCGTCGGTGATGGTGTAGATGAACGAGTCGCTGCCGGTGGCATTCGCGTTTGGCGTGTAGGTGCAGTCGGCCGCGGTGCAGCTATACGAACCGATGGTGGTGGAAGTGCTGGCCACGGCGGTGATGGTCAGCGTATTACCTTCGACGTCGGTGTCGTTGGCGAGCACGTTGATCGTGTTCGCGCCGCTGTCCTCGACGACGGTGACCGGATCATCGACCGCGTCGGGATCGTCGTTGACGGCGTTCACCGTGACCGTAACGGTGGCCGTGTCGCTGCCGCCGTTTCCGTCGCCGATCGTGTAAGTGAAGGTGTCGGTGCCGGCGAAGTTCGGATTCGGCGAATAGCTGCACTGCGTGGCACCGGTGAGCGTGCAATCGACTGTGCCGCTGGTCGCCGCGGTGTTGCCGGTGATGGTGAGCGTGTTGCCTTCGACGTCGGTGTCGTTCGACAGCACGCTGATCGTGACCGGCGTGTCTTCCGGCGTGGCAGGCGTGTCGTCGACCGCATCCGGATCGTCGTTGACGTTCGTGACGGTGATGTTCACGGTGGCCGTGTCGCTGCCGCCCGCGCCGTCTGTGATGGTGTAGGTGAATGAATCGCTGCCGGTGGCGTTCGCATTCGGCGTGTAGGTGCAGTCGGCCGCCGTGCAACTGTACGAGCCGATGGCCGTGGGTGTGCTGGCCACGGCGGTGATCGTCAGCGGATTGCTTTCGACGTCGGTGTCGTTCGCAAGCACGTTGATCGTGTTGGCGCCGCTGTCCTCGACCACGGCGACCGGACCGTCATCGACCGCGTCGGGATCGTCGTTGACCGCGTTCACGGTGACGGTGACCGTAGCGGTGTCGCTCCCGCCGTTACCGTCGCCGATTGTGTAGGTAAACGTGTCGGTGCTGTTGAAGTTCGGATTCGGCGAGTAGGTGCACTGCGTATTCGCGCTGATGGTGCAGTCGACGGTGCCGCTGGTCGCGGCGGTGTTGCTGGTGATGGTGAGCGTCGTACCGGTGTCGACGTCGGTGTCGTTCGACAGCACGCTGATCGTGACCGGCGTGTCTTCCGCCGTGGATGGCGCGTCGTCGACGGCGTCCGGATTGTCATTCACGTTCGTGACGGTGATGTTCACCGTCGCGGTATCGCTGCCGCCGGCGCCGTCCGTGATGGTGTAGTTGAACGAGTCGCTGCCGGTGGCATTCGCGTTCGGCGTGTACGAACACTCCGTGGTCGTGCAACTGTAGGAGCCGATGGTGGTGGCGGTGCTTCCGACCGCGGTAATCGTCAGCGGATTGCTATCCACGTCAGTATCGTTCGCGAGGACGCTGATCGTGTTGGCGCCGCTGTCCTCGACCACGTTCACCGGGCCGTCATCGACCGCGTCCGGATTGTCGTTGACCGGGTTCACGGTCACGGTCACGGTGGCGGTGTCGCTGCCGCCGAGGCCGTCGGTGATGGTGTAGGTGAAGGTGCTGGTGCCGGAGAAGTTCAGGTTCGGCGAGTAGGTGCACTGCGTGTTGCCGCTGACCGTGCAATCGACCGTGCCATTCGCGGCGGCGGTATTACCGCTGATGGTGAGCACAGCGCCGGGATCGGGATCCGTGTCGTTGCCCAGCACGCTGATCGTGACGGGCGTGTCTTCCGCGGTGGAAGGCGCATCGTCGACGGCGTTCGGGGCGTCGTTGACATTGGTGATGCTGATGCTCACCGTGGCCGTGTCGGTGCCGCCGAACGCGTCCTGAATCGTGTAGTTGAAGGAGTCGAGGCCGGTCTCATTGAGGTTCGGCGTGTACGAGCAATTCGCGGCCGTGCAACTGAACGATCCGCGCGTTGTGGGGGTACTCGCCACCGGCACGACCGTACGCGCGTCGTTCTCCGGATCGGTGTCGTTGGCCAGGACGTCGATCGTGTTCGCGCCACTATCTTCGACCACGATGACCGGGCCGTCATCGACAGCGTTCGGCGGCAGATTAGTGACGAACGAGATGCACCAGCCGCCCACGATGTCGCCGTCGATCGGGAAGAACGCCTGCACCTCGTCGTCGACGATGAAGAGCTGCCACGTGCCGTTCGGATTGGTCGCGTCGAACACTCCAGTGCCTGCCGGAATGGCCATCACGCTGTTGCTGACTGGCGCCGGCGCCGGCGCGGCGAATGGATCGTTGACGTCGTCGCAGGTGGTCGTGTCGTGATCGAACGGCCGGTACACGCCGCCGGTCCACTGCATGCCTGGATCATCGGGAAGCACACTCGCGGCGTTGTCGTCGAGGACGACGTTGATCCCGGTCGTGTTGATGTTCTGCGTCTGAATTCTGCCGCCGGCGTCGGACCAGATCATGGCCCGCTGTCCGCCCGGACCGACCAGCATGAAGTCGAGATCATCCGGCCGCGGATGCCGCAGGCCGCGGATCTCCACGGTCATCGACGCGATCGACGGCGTCAACCCGCTGACGAGGATCTGCGACGGGTACGGCGTCGCTTTGGTCGGCGGCGGTCCGGCTACGACCGCGTTGGCCGTCACATCGCCTGCAACCGCTTCGGTGCCGACGGTGCGGGCGCCTGTTTCGTTGTCATCACATGGCGAGAAGCCGAAACCGTTCACGCTGTTGAGCTCGATCGTCTCTTCGGCGCAGAACGTCTGGCCATTGATCAGCGTCACGGTCGCGCGCGCGTCGTCGTCTTCCGAGGCGACGCTGTTGTTCGCGGTCGAATCGGGGTCGTGCTGATCGACCGCCGAGACCTGCGCGCGATTCATCTTGCTGCCGCTGGAAAGCACGGTCGCGGTAACGGTCAACGTGGCGGTGCTGCCGCTGGCGAGGGTGCCGATGGTCCACAGACCGGTGCCGTTGGCGAACGAGCCATGCGTCTGGGTGTGCGTGACGTACGTCAGGCCGGCGCCGAGGATGTCGGTCACGGTGAGGTTGGTGGCGGCGCCGGGGCCGGCGTTGCTGACGATGACGGTGAAGGTCACGTTCGTGCCTGCTGTCGCGCTTTGCGGTGCGACGCTTTTCACCAGCGACACGTCCGCGGCGAGGGGAGTGACGCTCGCGCTCGCGGAGTTGTTCGAGTTGTTCGCATCCGCCGCGTCGGACGCCGTGATCGCGGCCATGTTGGTCTTGATGCCTTTCGTCGCGATCGTGGCCACGAGTTGCAGCGAGCGCGCATTGCCGGCGCCGAACGGTACGTCGCCGACCGTCCACACGCCCGTGCCGCTGTTGTATTCGGCGGCGGGTGTGGCGGAGACGAAGGTCAGCCCTGCGGGCAGCACGTCCGTGACGGTCACGTTCGTGGCCGTGTGCTGGCTGCTACTGGTGGCGTTGCTGACCGTGATCGTGAACGTCACGCTCCCGCCGACCGTGTGCGGACCGGCGTTCGCGGTCTTGGTGATGGCCAGGTCGGCCTGCTGCGTCGTGCTGTTGAAGAAACCGATGACGCGCTCGTCGCCGGCACCGTCATTCGGTACGGAATCGGGATCGCCCTGGCTCGACGAGATGACCTGTACGTCGACGTTCTTCGCGATCGTGACGGTGTCGGTCGGGGTGAGCGTCAGCGTCAGCGTCGCGGTTCCATTGATCGGAACCGAGCCGACGTCCCAGACGCCGGTCCCGGAGTTGTAAGTGCCCTGGCTGGGCGTATCGCTGACGTATGCGACGCCGCTGGCGAGGACGGTCTGCACGTCGACGTCGGCGGCGGCCGTCGAGTCGGGAGAATTCGCGTTCGTCACCGTGATGGTGAAGGTGACGTTGTTGCCGATCGCGATGTGGCCGGCGTTTGTCGGATTGATCGCCAGCGAGATGTCCGCTTTCAGCGGCGTGACGGTGACACTGTCGGTGTCGTTGCCCGTGTTCGTGTCCTGCTGGTCGCTCGCGATCACCTCGGCGGTATTGGTGAACGGTCCCGTGTTCTCGACCGTGGCCGTGATCGTGAGCGCGATGTTCGCGCCGCCGTTCAGCGAGGCGATGCTCCAGGTGCCGGTCACGCTGTCGTAGGCGCCGAGGTTGGCGGAGACGAACGTCAGGCCGTCGGGGAGGATGTCGCGCACGACGATGTTCGTGGCGGTGTTTGCGGAGAGATTCGTGAGCGTGACCGTGAACACGATGTTCTGCCCGACCGTCGGGGAAGGAACGTTCACGCCTTTGTCGACCTGCAGGTCGACCTGGGTGGCGCCTGCGGAGACGACGATCGATGCGGTCTCGATCCCGCCCGCGGAGCTGAGCTGAATGTTCTGCGTGCCCGGCGTTCCGTTCGAAGTGAAGTTCGTCGTCAGTTGTCCGTTGACCAGCGTGCCGCTGGTGACGTCGATCGTGCCGATGACTGCCGGCAGAGTGCTGAACAACACCTGCCGGTTTTTGAAGACGACCGGCGCCGCCTCGCCGCTGCATGTCGTCACGGCCGCGCCGGCGCTGTTGCGCGTGAAATCGGCGGTGACGGCGGACGATGATGACGGCAGGATCGTGGTGGCCGGCGGAAGAGCTCTCAGGTCGAGACGAGGCGTGTAGTTCGCGGCAAGGACGCCGCTGGTGGTCTCGCACGATCCCGCATTCGGAAAGTTGTCGCAGCCCCACCAGTTGTTCTGGAGGTCGGGCGCGGTGCCGGCGCTGAACACGCCCGGCGAGCCGTTGTTGCCCGAGATCCAGGAGAGATTCACGTCCAGCGTCCCGGCCGCTTTGTGGATCGCCGAGCCGGAGACCGCGGTGTTGTTCGAGATGTAGACCTCGCACATGTTCAGCGTGCCGCCGCTGATGAAGAACGCGCCGCCGTTCGCGTCGGCCGTGTTCTGCAGTGCCTGCAGCGTGGTGATGTTGGTCGTGCCGCCGGCGCTGGCGAAGCCTCCTCCGTTCTGGGCGGTGTTGCCGTTGAACGTCAGTACGAGCGGCGGCTGACTGCTGTTGGCGACGACGGCTGGCGTGATGGTGGCGGTGCCTGCCGCGTTGTAGAACCCGCCGCCATTGCCGGTGGTGTTGTTGTCGCTGTCCGCGGCATTGAGCTGCAGGATGGCGCTGGTGAGGTCGAGCGTGCCGGAGTTGTAGATGCCGCCGCCGTGCACCTTCGCCTGATTCCCCGAGATCAGGCCGCTCGGCACGTGAGCGGTGCCGAAGTTGGCGATTCCGCCGCCGTTCGCCGCGGTGTTGCTGAGCAGGCCGCCCAGGAAGATGCCTGCTTCGCCGCCGGCGCCGATGTAGACCGCGCCGCCGTCTCCGATGCCGTTGTTGTCGCGGTCTGCTTTATTCGCGGAGAACATGCCGCCGAAGTTCACCGTTTTCGCGGAGGCGAGATTGTTGATGACGTAGACGCCGCCGCCGTTGCCCGATGCTTCGTTGTTCGAGATCGGCCCGCCCGGCGAGACCTGGCAGTTGTCGAAATACGCGCCGCCGCCGTCGCCGCCCGTGACCACGTTGCGCGAGATCCCCTGTGCGCTCAGGAGGACCTGGAAGAAGCGGACGTTCCTCGCCCAGATGCCGCCGCCCGCGACGGTCGCGGTGTTGTCGGTGAAGCTGACGTCGTGCGCCGTGATGACGGGGATGTGCCCGGGAGGAGGCGAGTCGGTCGTGGTGCCCTCGAAGAGCATGCCGCCGCCGCTGCCGGTTACGTTCCCGTGACGAATGGTGATTCGGTTCAAAAAGATGTTGAGAGTGGTCGTGGCGGCGGGGTTGAAGTGCAGTACGCGATCGACGCCGGCGTTCGGCGCAACGCAGCCGACGGCGGTGGCCGCGCACGTGCCGGCCTGGATGATCGCGATGCCGCTGGGTGTCATGATGGTGACGCTCTCGGTGATGTCGAGATCGCCGGTCGCCGATAGGTTTTCACCTTGTCCGGCGATCGTGAGCGTGTACGTCTGGCCGCCCGTCAACTGGATGTTGTCGTTCGAGGCCTGCGCGTCGTTCAACGCATTCGAGTGCGCGTTCGCAGCGATAACTGCTTCGCGCAGAGAGCAATCCGGGTCGGTCGAGACCGCGATTCCGCCGAAACAGCCGCCCGGATCCGCTTCGTCATTGGTGGTGGTGACGATGTAGTTGTAGCCAAACGCCGGGATCGCCGCGAAGGACGCGATGGCGAGCAGAAGCGTAAAGAACAGACGAAGCGATGCGTGAGACCGACCGTGCTCTCGGATCATGATCTTCCCTTTGTGATCGGGGCGGACTCGCAGTGCGAGCCGCCGGATCGTCAGTGGAGTTAATTTTGAAATGGACCGGACGGTCTCGACCGTAGCAGAACTTGCGGCAGAGGGAGGACCGATGGAAGGAGAGCCGTCGAGCCGCAAGTGAGGACGCCACGGCATTCCTGAATCAAGACGCGTTGCACCGGCGCGATGGGCTCTGCGCCCGGCGAACGCGTCATGCCCGACGGGCTCAGAGCCCGTCGCTGCAGATCGCTACGGCGTCACCGGTGTCGCGTAGCCCTCGTGCTGTTCGTCCGCGTAGCCGCCGTGATAGTCGGCCGTATCGGGACGCTTGATCTGCGAGTGCGCGACGATGTGATCGCGGCGGAGGCCGCGGAAGTCGGACAGTGATTTCCAACCACGTTCCGCGTTGCGGTCGAGGAACTCGGTCATGCCCGCGATGAGCTGCTTGATCACGTTCGGTCCCACCGCGTGATCGAGCATCGCCGCGGTGCAGACCTGTACCGTTCCGCATCCCAGGAGGAAATAGTTGAGCGCGTGATCGAACGTGGAGATGCCGCCGATGCCCGAGAACGCGCCATCGGGGAAGGCCTTGGTGAGCTGCGCCATCTTCGCGAGCGACAGCGGCAGGATGGCCGGGCCGCCCAGGCCGCCGGAAGAGCAGAAGCCTTCGACGTTCATCTCGAAATCGAGCGTGTTCGGATCGACGAGCGGAATCGACGGGAACGTGTTCGACGACGACACCGCGTCAGCGCCGCCGAGGAAGGTGGCGCCGGCTTCTTCGACGATGTTCGCGGTGGCAGGCGTGAGCTTCACCCACACCGGAATCTTCGCCACTTCCTTCACCGCCTGCGTCACGACCGAGCAGAGCACCTTGTCCTTTCCGACGTTCGAGCCCATGTCGATGCGGTCCATGTGCGGGCAGGAGAAATTCAGCTCCAGACCGTCGCACCCTTCGTCCTGCATCGCCTTCGCGAGCGTCTGCCAGTTGTGCAGTTCCTTGTCGTTGCCGGAGCCGGCCATGATCGAGCCGATCAGCATCTTCGTCGGATGCGCTTTCTTGATGCGCGACAGTTTGCCGATCCACCAGTCCAGAGGCTTGTCGGAGATCAGCTCCCAGTTCCACGACGCGATCAGCGTGCTGTCGGGCCGAGGCTTCATGGATAGGCCGGTGCCGCTGTTCTGCGCGCGCAGGAACTTCGTCTTCGGTCCCTTCACGTTCGTCACCGGATGCAGGCCGACGGTCTTGATGACCACGCCGCCCCAGCCGGCTTCGAAGGCACGCATGATGTTCGCGTCCGACTCCGTCGGCGGCGCCGACGCCAGCAGAAAAGGGTTCTCGAATTTGAGTCCGGTGAAGGTGGTGCTGAGATCAGCCATGGCTATGCCTTTCGTTTCATGACGGCGAGATAGACGACGGAGCTGAGGATGAACGTCACGAACCACGCATACGTGTAGATGTGATCGAAGAAGCCGGGATTCGGCACCTGCCCGCCGGGCGTCAGCGCCGCGCGGATGAATCCCGGGACGACAGGCAGGATCGAGATCACCAGCGCCGCCACCGCGCGCCAGTTGGTGCCGTTCGAGTAGGTGTACTCACCTTTCAGCTCGAACAGATCGCGCAGGTTGAGCTTCTGCTTTCGCACGATCCAGTAGTCGGCGATGAGGATGCCGCCGAGCGCGCCCATGAGGCTGGAGTAGCCGAGGAGCCAGGTGAAGATGTAGGCGGCAGCGTCGTTGTAGAGCTTCCACGGCATCATCACGATGCCGATGACGGCCGTGATCAGGCCGCCTGTGACGTACGAGATCTTCCGCGGCGCAAGGTTCGAAAAATCATTCGCCGGCGAGACCACGTTCGCGGCCATGTTCGTCGTGAGCTGCGCCGCAAGCACGACCAGCGCGCCGAAGATGATCACCGCCGGCGAGCCGATCATGGCGATGAGCTGGATCGGATCCCAGATCGCTTTGCCGAAGACGACGATCGTTGCGGCCGTCACGGCGACACCGATGAATGCGAACGCGGTCATCGTCGTCGGCAGACCGAGCGCCTGTCCGGTCATCTGCGAGCGCTGGCTCTTCGCGTAACGCGTGAAGTCGGGGATGTTCAGCGAGAGCGTCGCCCAGTAGCCGACGTTCGCGGTCAGCGCCGCGGGGAAGAGGACCCAGAACGGCGTGTTGCCGGCCTGCAGTTTCGACGATTGACTGAGCACGGTTCCGAGTCCGCCGCCGTTGCGCATGGCCCAGATCAGCAACGCCAATCCGCCGACCAGCAGCAACGGCGCCGACCAGCTCTCGAGCACCTTGATGCCTTCCGTGCCCTTGATGATGATCGCCACCTGGATGAGCCAGAACACCGCGAAGCCGATCGCTTTGCCGCCCGGCAGATTCGTCCAGCCCGACCAGAGCGCGGTCATGAGCGCGTCGATCGCCAGCCCGCCGATCCAGGTCTGAATGCCGAACCAGCCGCACGCGACGATCGCGCGCAGCATGGCCGGGATGTTCGCGCCTTTCACGCCGAAGCTCGCCCGGGCGAGCACGGGAAAGGAGACGCCGTACTTCGTCCCGGCATGTGCGTTGAGGATCATCGGGATGAGCACGATCACGTTGCCGAGCAGGATCGTGGTCAGCGCCTGCGCCCAGGTCATGCCCGACGACATCAGACCCGAGGCGAGCGTGTAGGTGGTGATGACGACCGACATGCCGATCCAGAGCGCGGCGATGTTGTACGTTGACCAGGTCCGGCGCGAGAGCGGCGTCGGCGCGAGGTCCTTGTTCCAGAGCGGGCTGTGCGAGACGTCCACGTCGAGCTCGACGAAATCGGGACGGGAAGCGACCACGCCGGCGGGCACATCCATGGTTGCCATCAGCACTCTCTCCTCACACCAACACTTCCGAATGAACGGCGATTGTACGCCTGGAGCCCACATCTCTCTGTGTCCTCTGTGCTCTCTGTGGTGAAGCTCTACAACCACAGAGGACACAGAGAGCACCGAGAGCCACGCGCGCCGCCCCAGGCGCGAATATCGAGCGCGGCCGAGGAGTTTAGCGATCCGCATGCGCTCAATCAGATTCGTGCTCGCCCTCGCTTTCGCCCTGCCCACGCTCGCGCAGACGGTGGTGTTCCGCAACGTGAACCTCATCCCGATGACGTCGAACAAAGTCGTCGCGAAACAGACCGTCGTCGTCAACAACGGCCGCATCGAGTCGATCCTCAGCGGCGACGCGATGGTGAAGCTGCCGGAAGGGACGACGATCGTCGACGGAAGCGGCAAGTACCTGATCCCCGGTCTGGCGGAGATGCACGGTCACATCCCGCCGCCGAACGCGCCGAACAAATTGCTGTCGGACGTGCTGGCGATGTATCTCGCGAACGGCGTCACCACCGTGCGCGGCATGCTCGGTCATGACGGCCAGTTGCAACTGCGCGAGTGGGCGGCCAAGGGCGAGATCCTTTCGCCGAATCTGTACGTGGCCGGTCCCTCGTTCAACGGGCAGTCGATCAACTCGCCGCAGGAAGCGATCGACAAGGTGCGCCTGCAGAAGAAGGAAGGATGGGATCTGCTGAAGATCCATCCCGGCCTGACCCGCGAGGAGTACGATGCGATGGCGAAGACGGCGAAGGAAGAAGGCATCCGCTTCGCCGGCCACGTGCCCGAGTCGGTCGGCCTGCTGCACGCGATCGAGATGGGTCACGAGACCTTCGATCACATCGACGGCTACACGGAGTACCTCGAAGCGGAGAAGGGTCCGGTCGACGAGAAGAAGCTCGCCGCGATCGTGAAGAAGTCGAAGGAGGCCGGCGTGTGGATCGTGCCGACGTCGGCGTTGTGGGCGGTGCTCTTCAACGGCACGCCGCTCGAGACGCTGAAGGCGTATCCGGAGTTGAAGTACGTTCCGGAGAGCGCGGTGAATACCTGGGCGAAGATGTACGAGGCGCGCACGCGGCAGATTCCCGCGGCCGACGCGAAGAACATTCTCGCGAACCGCACGCGCATCCTCCGCGCGCTGCACCAGGGCGGCGTGAAGATCCTGATGGGCACCGACGCGCCGCAGCAGTTCAGCGTCCCCGGCTTCTCGCTGCATCGCGAGTTGCAGTTCATGCGCGACGCGGGCATGTCGCCGTACGACATCCTCAAGAGCGGCACTGCGAACGTCGGTGAGTATTTCGCGAAGCAGGACTCGTTCGGCACGATCGAGAAGGGCAAGCGCGCCGATCTCGTGCTGCTGAACGCGAACCCGCTGGCCGACATCGCGAACGTGTCGAAGATCGAGGGCGTGATGGTGGGTGGGCGTTGGTTCTCGCGGAAGGATCTCGACGAGCGGCTGCTGGATATCGAGGCGAAGTACGAGCGGCGGAAGGCGCAGTAATCAGTACCTCGGAGTACCTCGGGTACCTCGGAGTTCCTCGGAGTGGATGAATCTCCCCCGAGGAACCCGAGGTACTCCGAGGAACCCCGAGGAACCCGAGGTACCCGAGGTACTCCGAGGTCCTCCGAGGTCCTCCGAGGTCCTCCGAGGTACTCCGAGGTACTCCGAGGTACTCCGAGGAACCCCGAGGTACTCCGAGGTACTCCCGAGGTACTCGTCACGACATCCAGTTCACGCCGGCTTCCTTGTTCCACTTCGTGGTCATCTTCTTCGCCTTCGTCCAGAACTCGATCGACCCTCGGCCCGTGATATCGCCCGTGCCGAACTTCGATTCGTTCCAGCCGCCGAACCCGAACGGCTCGCGCGGCACGGGGACGCCGACGTTGACGCCGACCATGCCGGCGCTCGCTTTCTCCATCACGTAACGCGCGACGCCGCCGCTTTCCGTGAACACCGACGCCGCATTGCCATAGCGTGACTTCTTCTGCACGTCGAGCGCTTCCTCGACGTCCTTCGCGCGCACGATCACCATCACCGGCCCGAACACTTCCTCCTGCGCGATGCGCATGTCGGGCGTGACGTAGTCGATGAGCGTCGGGCCGACGTAGTAGCCGCCTTCTTTGCCCGGCACGGTGTAGCCGCGGCCGTCGACGAGCACTTTCGCGCCGCCTTCCACCGCTTCCGTGATGTAGCGCTCGATGCGTTCCTTCGCCGCGCGCGAGATCACCGGTCCGAGATGCACCCCGGGCACCATCGCGCCGACGATGGTCTTCATCCGCTCGACGATGTGATCCGTCTTGCCGACGGCCATCATCACCGAGGCGGCCATGCAACGCTGTCCCGCGCAACCCGACATCGATGCCACGACGTTCGTCGAGGTCATCTCCGGCTCGGCGTCCGGCATCACGATCAGATGGTTCTTCGCGCCGCCGAGGGCGAGGACGCGCTTGAGGTTCGCGGAGCCGCGGCGATAAACGATCTTTGCCACGTGCGTCGAACCGACGAAGCTGATCGCTTCGATGCCCGGTGTGTCGCAGATCGCTTCGACCGTTTCCTGTCCGCCGTGCACGATGTTCAGCACGCCGTCGGGCAGACCGGCTTCGCGCAGCAACTCGGCGATGCGGCCGGCGCTGAGCGGCACCTGCTCCGATGGTTTGAGGATCATGCAGTTACCGAGCGCGATCGCGTTCGGGATGGTCCAGTTGGGAACCATGTTCGGGAAGTTGAACGGAGTGATCGACGCGACCACGCCGACCGGATAGCGCTCCACGCGGCATTCGACGCCGCGCGAAACCTCGAGCACTTCCCCCGGCACGATCTGCGGCAGCGAGCATGCGAACTCACAGAGCTCCGCCGACTTCAACACTTCCGCCGCGGCCTCGCTCCGCACCTTGCCGTTCTCCGCGGTCACGAGCTCCGCCAGCTCGTCGATGTTCTTCTCGAGCAGCGCTTTGTAGCGATAGAAGACCTGCGCGCGCTCCTTGATCGGCGTGCCGGCCCACCCGGGCGCCGCTTTCTCCGCGGCCGCCACAGCGGCTTCGACCTCCGCGCGTCCGGACAGCGGAACGCGCGAGAGGAGCGTGCCATCGGACGGGTCGGTGACGTCGAGCAGCTCGCGGTCGCGCGCCTCGACGAACGTTCCGGCGATGTAATTGCGCACGTCAGGGTGGCGGGCGGGAGTGGCTTGATCGAGGACGGACATGGTGGCCTCCTTGGTGTGGCGCACAATGTAGCACCGCGCGCCACACAAGTAGCCTTCTCCCCTCGGCGAGGGGAGAAGGTGCCGAAGGCGGATGAGGGGTCTCTCGACGGCGCCCCTCACCCGGCCTTCGGCCACCCTCTCCCCGCAGGCGGGGCGAGGGCTACACCGGTCGGTTATCGTCTACACCACGCAATGCATCATCGCGCACAGCAACTCATCGAAACGCTCGCGCTGGAGCCGCATCCCGAGGGCGGGTGGTACCGGCAGATTTTCAAGTCGGAGGAGCGCGTGACGCGACATGCGGACGGCGCGGATCGCGCCGCGCTCACGACGATCTACTTTCTGCTCGTCGAAGGCACGTTCAGCGCGTGGCACCGCGTGTGGTCCGACGAGGTGTGGCATTTCTACGAAGGTGATGCGCTCGAGCTGCTCACGCGCGACACCGTCACGCGCCTCGACGCCGATCATCGCGTACACGTCGTCCGCGCAAACGACTGGCAGGCCGCGCGCCCGCTCGGTGCCTACGCGCTGGTCGGCTGCACCGTCGGACCGGGGTTCGAGTTCGATGATTTCGAAATGAAGCCCGGTCCGATCTGAAGCCGAAGCCAGCCGAAGGTGACGCCGGCCAGAAGAGCGGCGATGCCCGAGACGAGTACGACCAGCAGCGAGCTCCAGCAAGCGTGGGAGCGGCAAGCACGCCAGCTTTCAACAGGCCGTTCCCGATCAGCGACGCCTCGCATCGCGCGCCATCCGACGACGATTGCGGTGCCGCAAATGACGAGAACCACCATCAGGACGAAAACACGGAGTCCGAATGTCCGTTCCTGCAGATTTGCGATGCGCTGAGCAACGACCATTTCGTCGCCGCCACCCATCGCAGCCGTGAAGATGCGCGCGAACGGGTTGGCCGCGAAGAGGATCGCGACGCCAATCCACCCATATGCTGCGCTTCGGAGCGCGAGCGCACTTCCCGAGAAACATCAGCGCATAGCTGAATAACGGGCCGGCAGCCGTTGGCCACCACGAGGCGCAATCACCCGCCCAAACGCCACGCGTTGAAGTCTCGCGTGGGCCACTCGTCGCAGAGAATGCGTCCGGTCACGGCATGTACGAGCTCGTGTATTTCATGAACCGCGAGCAGCAGGCACGAGAATGCTGCGAACCAGCGACCATATCCGGCCATCGTCGGCGGATCTGAGAACGACTGTGCCGTGACACCGGTGTCATTGAATGCCTGCCTCATGCCGCCACACCCGTCGGTGAGTTTCGTGACGCCGATCCAGTCACCGATCGCCACGTCCACGGTCGGGATGGGGTAGGTGTTGGTGCCGTTCTGCACGTCGAACGGCCCGCGATCCGCCGTGACGCGGATCTCGTTGCCCAGCATTCGGCTTAAGAACTTCACTTTGAGCGCGTTGTTGCATCCTGCGGCGGGCGCGCCCGACCACGTGAGCGTGACCGATTGCACCGTTCCCGCTTCGACGGCTAACCGCGACGTATTGATCATCGTCTGGGGATTCGTGGTGAACGAGGTGAATCCTGCCGTCTGCAATTCACCGATGGTGATGCCGAACGCCGGCGACGCGAGAAGATTCAGCGACACGAGGATTTTCGCCACATGGTGATCTCTCCTTTTGACGGATCAGAAGTACCACCATAGGCTCATTGGAATGCATGGCCCGATTTGTCCGGTCATTGGCTGACGCGCGGGCCGTCGCGGCGCTACATTGAGCGCATGAGAAGAGCACTACTGGTCATCGATATTCAGGATTCGTTCAAGTACGACCCGGCGCGCTGGGCCACGCGCAACAATCCCGCATTCGAGGAGAACGTCACCGAGTTGATCCGCACGTTTCGTGAGGCGTCGCTGCCGATCATCTTCGTGCTGCACAACGACAGCGATCCCGGCTTCCGCGTCGGCGATCCCGAGGTGCGGCTGATGGATTTCCTCGATCGGCGCGAGAGCGATCCGCTGATCGTGAAGAACACCCGCAACGCCTTCACCAGCACCGATCTGCAGCAACGTCTCGACGCGCTCGGCGTCCGCCACGTTGTCGTCAGCGGCATCTCCACCGAGCAATGCTGCGAGACCACGACGCGCGTCGCCGCCGATCTCGGCTACGACGTTGATTTCGTGACCGAGGCGACGGCGACGTTCCCGATCGGCAGCTTGTCGACGGATGCGATCGTCGAGCGCACCGAGGTGGTGCTCAACAAACGTTTCGCGCGCATCATGAAAGTGAGCGACGTGAAAGAAGGGTTGCTCGTATCCGCGACGTGATCTTCGTCGTGCTGCCCGAGGTCGAGATGCTCGACCTCGCGGGACCGCTGCAGGCGTTCTCCGAGGCGAATGCGGCGCGTCCGCGGTACCGCATCCGCGCGTGCGCGACGCGGCCGCGCATCGCGTCGCATCAGGGCATCGTGCTCTCCGATCTCGAGCCGTTGCCCGATCGCGCGGGCGACGCGCTGGTGATCGTGCCGGGAATGCCGTACGCGGCCGCGCAGAAGATCGAGCGCAAGGTCACGCGCTGGATCGCGGAGGCGGCACGTCGCGGCGCCCACATCGCGTCGGTGTGTACGGGCGCGTTTGCGATCGGCGAGGCCGGACTGCTCGACGGCCGCCGTTGCACGACGCACTGGTCGCGCACGGGTGAGCTCGCGCGACGCTTTCCGCGTGCGCGCGTGCTCGAGGATCGGCTGTTCGTGACCGACGGCAATGTGACCACGAGCGCCGGCATCGCGTCGGGCATCGACATGGCGCTTGCGCTCATCGAGCAGGCCGATGGCCCGATCGTCGCGGCGGAAGTCGCGCGCGAGATGGTGGTGTATCTCCGCCGCGATGGCGCGCAACAGCAGCACAGCGTGTATCTCGACTACCGCACGCATCTCCATCCTGGCGTGCACCGCGTGCAGGACTGGATCGTGCGCAATCCCAATGAGCGCGCAACGCTCGAAGCAATCGCGGACATCGCGGGCATGAGTCCGCGTACGCTCACGCGGACGTTTCGTCGCGCGACCGGCATCTCGGTGCTCGACTTCACGACGCGCGTGCGCCTCGAGCTCGCGCGCACGCTGCTGCACGATCCCGGATTGACGATGGAGGCGGTGGCAGGGCGGGTCGGGATGAGCGCGCGGCAATTGCGGCGCTTTGGAGTGCGGCAGCTTCGCTGCCGTGTTTGAAAGCGGTGGCTCGCGCCACCGCACTCCATAAGGCTGTACAGTGGTCGCTTCAGTTCCAGCGAGGAGCCAACCCATGCGTCTGTTGATGGCGGTCGCAATCGTTCTGCTGTCCACGACGTCCGCCATGCCGCAGGAACACGCGGGAGCATGTCACGGAAGCGAGATCGGCTGGGTCCCGCGCGAACTGCTGCATCGGCCGATTTCGCTGCGCAGCGGAATCGGCTTGGTCGATGAGCCGGTCACGACCAGCTCGAAGGAAGCGCGAGCGTTCTACAACCAGGGGCTGGCGTACCTGCACTCGTTCGTGTTCGTCGAGGCGGCGCGCTCGTTCAATGAAGCGCTGCGGCACGACCCGAAGCTGGCGATCGCGCACCTCGGTCTGGCGCGCACATACGTCCACCTGGACGATCGCGAAGCCGCGAAGCGCGAGCTGGAGAAGGCGCGTGCACTGCAGAGCGAGGTGTCGTCTCGCGAGCAAAGGCGCATCGCGATTTTTACCGCTCAGTTGACCGCCGTCGCCGACGTGGACAACAAAGAAAAGCACCTCGCGTATAAGAAAGCCATCGATGACGCGCTGGCGGCCGATCTCGACGACCCCGAGCTCTGGCTGTGGCGAGGCAACGCCGAGGAAGCGAACGCGCTCGGGCGCGGGCAACGGGGTGGCGCGGCGTCGATCGCATTCTACGAACGCGCATTGCAAGTGCGCCCGGGCCATTTCGGCGCGCATCACTACCTCATCCATTCGTACGAATTTCTCGCCAGGATCGACGAGGCACTTGCGCACGGAGCGGTTTACGCCGCCGCTGCCGACGCGGTTGCGCATGCGCATCACATGTACGGCCACGACCTGCGCCGCGTGGGACGCATCAAAGACGCAATCGCGGCGTTCGAGCGCGCCGACCGGCTCGAACGAGAATACTTCGCGCGCGAGAACGTCGCGCGCGAGGTCGACTGGCATCACGCGCACAACCTCGACCTGCTGGCCGGCAGCTACCGGCACATGGGAAAGCTGCGCAAGGCAGAAGAGCTCTGGCGCGAATCGTTCTCGATCCGTCCGGTGAAGGAAGGTGCGGCGATCGCGAAGATGGATCTGCCGGCGTTTCTGCTGAGTCGCGGCCGGAACGAGGATGCCGCGGTCGCAGCGAGGACGCTGACGAGCAGCGAATACCCATCGGCGCAGGGAATCGGCTACGCGCTTCTCGGCGAGGCTGTGCTGGCGCAGGGCGACCTTGCCGCAGCCGAACGCCATCTCGCGGCCGCGCAGAAGATCCGCGACGCATTCGCCGCCGAATCGCCGAAGGATAAGAAGATGTTGCAGGTGAGCATCGACGCGCTGCGTGGCTCGATCCTCGTCCGCAAGGGAGATCGCGAGAAGGGGACCGCTCTCCTCGAGCGTGTTCAGGCCACGTATCGCGGCTTGCGCGATCCGGACGGCTGGGCGCAGGCGCTGTTCCGTCTCGAGCTGATTGCGCGACAGGCACGCGAAGCAGGCGATTGGAAGTTCGCGGAATTCATGGCAAAGCAGATGTTCGAGCACGACCCCGCATACGGCGGGACGCACTTCGCCCTGGCGGCCGTGGCGCAGCATCGCGGCGATCAGGTGACCGCTGACCGCGAGATGGATGAAGCGAAACGCCTGTGGGGCGAGGCGGACGATGATCTCGCGGAGCTTGCGACTGTTCGAAAGCGGACACCGAGTTCGATAACGCACACTGGTTCTGACGTAAACCACTGAAAACACGTTCCAAAACGTTGGCGCGCGCTTCGCGATAAGCCCGCCCCGTATGGATCGTGAAATCGCCCCCGAAGATCGCCGGAACCGCGTCGTGAAGAAGGTCCTCGTGGCCGTCGTCGCGATGACCGCGGTGATCTTCTTCTTTGTCGCCGCGATCGAGTTTCTGCGGCCTTCGTTCGACCGCCGCGCCATTCGCACGGCGCGTGTCGAGCGCGGCTCGATCTTCGCGACGCTCGAAGCCAACGGCACCGTCGTTCCTCTGGTCGAGCAGGTGGTCTCCAGTCCGGTCGAGGCGCGCGTGCTGCGCGTCGGCCGCCGCGCGGGTGATCGCGTGCGCAAAGGCGACGAGCTCCTCACGCTCGACACCTCGGAATCGCAACTCGAAACGGCGCGGCTCGACGATCGCGTTGCACAGAAACAGAGCGCCGAGGCGGAATTGCGGCTGCGCCTCGACGAGACCATTGCCACGCTGCGCGCGCAGATCGAGCAGAAGAAACTCGACGCGCAGATCGTCCATTACTCGGCCGATCAGAAAGCGCGCCTGCGCGCGGAAGGGCTGATCGCGGAGCAGGACTCGCTCTCGGCGGCGGCGCAGGCGAAGAAGACCGACATCGAGTTGCGGCAGCTCAGCGAAGCACTGGCGCGCGCGATCCGTTCGCGCGACGTGCAGTTGGCCGCCTCGAGCGCCGACGTGGCCATGGCGCGGCGCGAGCGCGAGGAATCGCGGCGCCAACTCGAGCTGGCCATGCTGCGCGCCGATCGAGACGGCATCCTCACCTCGATCGTGCACGAAGTCGGCGCGACCGTGCGCCGCGGCGACATCCTCGCGCGCATCGCCGATCTCTCGACCTATCGCGTCGAGGCGACGATCTCCGACGTGCACGCGGCACGGCTCGCGGCCGGCATGCGCGCGAACGTGCTGCTCGACGGCGCTCGCATCGACGGCACCATCGAGAGCGTCGATCCGCGCATCGTCAACGGGATCGTGAAGTTTTACATCACGCTCGATCAGCCGGCGCATCCGCGCCTGCGCAACAACCTGCGCGTCGATGTCGCCGTGATCACCGGCTCGCGCAGCGACACACTGGTCGTGCAGCGCGGCGCGCTCGCGCGCCGCAGCGCCACTCACGCGTTCGTGATCCACGGCGGCGAAGCGCTGCGCGTGCCGATGCGCTTCGGCCTGGCCGGCACCGACACCATCGAGATCCTGGAAGGCGCGCGCGCGGGCGACGAGCTGGTGATCTCGGATGTCACCGAATACGAAGACGTTGAAAAAGTACGAGTGAAATGAACCCCCTCACCCAGGTGAGGGGACATTAGCGGAGGAACGAAATGATTCGTCTGGAAAATGTCAACAAGGTCTACCGCACGGAGCGGGTGGAAACACTCGCGCTCGAGAACATCAACCTCGACATCGCGCCGGGGGAGTTCGTCTCCATCATGGGGCCGTCGGGTTGCGGCAAGAGCACGCTGCTCAATCTGATCGGCCTTCTTGACGCGCCCAGCAGCGGCGCGCTCGCGCTCGACGGCGCGAAGGTGGCCACGTGGCGCGACAAGGAACTGGCGCGCTTCCGCAACGAGAAGCTCGGCTTCGTCTTTCAGAGCTTCCACCTCGTCCCCGATCTGAAGGTGATCGACAACGTCGAGATCCCCCTCCTGTATCGCGCGAAGAACGGCACGCCGCGGCGCAAAGCGGCGCAGTTGGCGCTCGATCGCGTCGGTCTCGCCTCGCGCGTCCACCACTTCCCGACGCAATTGTCCGGCGGCCAGCAGCAGCGCGTGGCCATCGCCCGCGCGATCGTCGGAAAGCCGCGCATCCTCCTCGCCGACGAGCCCACCGGCAACCTCGACTCCGCGATGGGCGACGAGATCATGGACATTCTCCACGACCTCAACAAGAAGGACGGCACGACGATCGTGATGGTCACGCACGACGACCGTTTCGCGCGCCGCACCGATCGCATCGTGCGTCTCTTCGACGGCAGGCAGGTGGCGTGATGCTTCGCAATTACCTGAAAGTCGCCTTCAAGGTCCTGCGCAGAAGAAAGTTCTTCACGTTCATCTCGCTGTTCGGGATCACGCTCACGCTGGCCGTGCTGATGGTTGCCACGGCGATGCTCGACAACTCGTTCGCGGCGATGCAACCCGAGTCGCGCTTCGATCGCGTCCTCGGCGTGTATGTCATCGGCATCTACGGCCCGACGGGCGGCACGACCAGTCCGCCCGGATACGGCTTTCTCGAGAAATACGTGCGCGGCCTGGCCGACGCCGAGGCGACCTCGTTCTTCACGGGGGCGCCGCCGATGGTGATGTACCACGACCGCCAGAAGATCGAGACGCACCTGCGCCGGACGGACGGTGCGTACTGGCAGATCCTCGATTTCAAATTCCTCGAGGGCGGTCCGTTCACCGAGGCCGACAACCAGAACGCGAATCACGTGGCGGTGATCACCGACGACATGCGCGAGCGCCTTTACGGACGCAACGTGCCGGCGCTCGGCAAAACGTTCGTCATCGACGGCCAGCGCTTCCGCGTCGTCGGCGTGGTGCCGGCCGTGCCGATCACGCGCCGCGTCGGGTTCTCCGAGATCTGGGCGCCGCTCCGCACCGCCAAGGGGTCCGAATACCAGAAGTCGATGATCGGGAACTTCAACGCGGTCGTCATGGCGCGCAGCAAAGCCGATTTCCCGGCGTTGCGTCGCGAGTTCGCGCAGCGCCTGACGAAGTTCGAGTTCGACGACCCCAGTCCGGAAAGCCGCGTCGTGGCTGGTCTGGACACGTTGTTCGAAGCGGCGGCGCGCAACATCATCGGCAATCAGGTCGACACCGATCGTCCGATGATGCTGCGCATCGTCCTGCTCGCGGTCGCGCTGCTCTTCATCACGTTGCCGACCGTGAATCTGGTCAGCATCAATCTCAGCCGCATCATGGAACGGGCTTCCGAGATCGGCGTCCGCAAAGCCTTCGGCGCTTCGTCGCGATCGCTGGTCGGGCAGTTCGTGATGGAGAACGTCGTGCTGACGGTCATCGGCGGCGCCATTGCGTTCGCGGTGGCGACGTGGGTGTTGTCGATCATCTCGAACGCGCAGTTCATCCCCTACGCGATCTTCGAAGTGAACGCGCGCATCTTCGGCTACGGCATGCTGCTGGCCGCCTTCTTCGGCATCGTCTCCGGCGTCTATCCGGCCTGGAGGATGTCGCGCATGCATCCGGTGAACGCACTCAAGGGAGGCGCACAGTGATCAAACATCTGCTCAAGCTGGTCTGGAGCCGCAAGCGCGCGAACGCGTTGATCGTGGTGGAGATTTTCTTCTCGTTCCTGGTGCTCTTCGCGGTCCTCACCGCCGCCATCTCGTTCGGCACGCGTTGGAACAAACCGCTCGGGCTGGAGTGGAAGAACGTGTGGGACGTGAGCATGGAGTTCGACATCGACGCCGGGGAGAAAGCCGATCCCGCGCTGCACGCGGCGGTGTTCCGCATGATCAGCGAGGCAAAGTCGTTCAAGGAAGTCGCGGCGGCCGCCGTCTCCAACACGCCCGCGTTTTCGTTCTCGACGTCCGAAGGGACGCGCCGCATCAACGGCCGCGACGTGACGCTGAAGTACGACGACGTCACGGACGGGTTCGCGGACGTGATGCAGATGAAAGTGATCCGCGGACGCTGGTTCGGCGCGGAGGATGACGCGTCGACGCACCTGCCGATCGTGCTCGCGGCGGATGCGGCCGAGGCGATTTACGGCGACGCGGACCCGATCGGTCAGAAGATCGAAGAGGACGAGACGACCATGCTGCAGGTCGTCGGCGTCGTCGAGGCGTATCGAAAGGATGGAGAAGTATCGGCCCGCGACAACATGGTCTTCCGCCGCATCGCCCCGAATGCGAAGTACGGCCGCCTCGGCAGCCACCTGCTCGTGCGCGTGCATCCGAACACGCCGCCTGATTTCGAAGAGACGCTCGCGAAGCGCCTCGAACAGATCGTGCCGGACGTCTCGTTCCGCGTGCGGTACATGGAACGGATGCGCACCAACATGCTGCGCACGAAACTGTCGCCGGTGGTGGCCGGTGGCATCGTCGGCGCGTTTCTCATCGCGATGGTCGCGCTTGGCCTGACCGGCGTGCTGTGGCAGAGCGTCACGCGCCGCACGCGCGAGATCGGTCTGCGCCGCGCGATGGGCGCATCGGGCCCCAACGTCAATCGCCAGATCCTCGGTGAAGTGGCGCTGCTCGCCACCGTGGCCGTGATCACCGGCAGTCTGGTGATCCTGCAGCTCCCGATCCTCGGCGCGTTCCGCATCGTCACGCCTTCGGCATTCACGATCGGGTTCATTACGGCGCTTGCGACGATTTACGCGCTCACGGTACTTTGCGGACTGTACCCGAGCTGGCTCGCCTCGCGTCTGCAACCCGCGGACGCGCTGCGTTACGAGTAAATATGAGTGGGACCCCTCATCCGCGACCGCGTTGTGTAGCCTTCTCCCCTCGCGTACGAGGGGAGAAGGTGGCCGAAGGCCGGATGAGGAGAGCCGGCACCCGGCCATGACCATCCTCATCGTCGACGACGACGCCTCCATCACGGCCTCGCTTGCGCTGCTGCTCAAGCAGCACGGTTATCCGACCGTCTCCGCGCACGAGCCGATGGAGGCGCTCGCGGCGATGCGGCGCGAGAAGCCACGGCTGGTGATTCAGGACATGAACTTCAGCCGCGAGACTTCGGGCGAGGAAGGGCTCGATCTGCTCGCGCGCGTGCGTGCCGAGGAGCCGTCGATGCCGGTGATCCTGATGACGGCGTGGGGCTCGATCCAGCTCGCCGTCGAAGGGATGAAACGTGGCGCCGCCGACTTCATCACCAAGCCCTGGGCGAATGCGACGGTGCTGCAGTCGATCGAGACCGCGCTCAAGCTCGTCGACGCGCGCCGCGTCGACGATTCGCTCACGCGGCCCGAGCTCGACGAGCGCTACGACTTCTCGAACATCATCGGCACCGATCCGAAGATCGTGCGCGTGCTGGACATGATCGGCCGCGTGGCGCCGACCGAGGCGTCGGTGCTGATCACGGGGGAGAGCGGGACGGGGAAGGAGCTGATCGCGGAGGCGCTGCATCGCAACAGCCGCCGCCGCGGCGGTCCGTTCATCAAGGTCAACCTCGGCGGCATCTCCGCGACGCTGTTCGAAAGTGAAATGTTCGGCCACGTGCGCGGTGCGTTCACCGATGCCAGGCAGGATCGGCGTGGACGGTTCGAGCTGGCCGACGGCGGTTCGATTTTTCTCGACGAGATCGGCGAGCTCGATCCGTCATCGCAGGTGAAACTGCTGCGCGTGCTGCAGGACCGGACGTTTGAAGTGCTGGGATCGAGCCGGCCGCGTACGGTGGACGTGCGCGTGATCGCGGCCACGAATCGCACCCTGCACGAGATGGTGCAGCGCGGGGAGTTCCGCGAAGACCTGCTGTATCGACTGAACCTGATCAATATTCATCTGCCGCCGTTGCGCGACCGGCGCGGCGACATTCCCAGGCTCGCGAATCACTTTCTGCGCCTTGCGAACGAGGTCTATCGCACGGAGGTGGCGTCGCTGTCGGCACGCGCCATCGAATGGCTCAAGTCGCAGAACTGGCCGGGCAACATCCGGCAGCTCCGGCAGACCATCGATCGCGCGGTGCTCATCCGCGGAGGACGCGAGCTCGACGTCGACGATTTCTTTGCGGTGCGCGACGCCGGCTCGGGCGAAGCGCGTGATGTCGCGCTTCCGGATGCGGGCACGATCACACTCGACGAGATGGAGAAGCGGATGATCGTGAAGTGCATGAAGCACTACGAAGGCAACGTCTCGCGCGTGGCGGAGGCCCTCGGCATCTCGCGCGCGGCGCTGTACAGGAGGTTGGAGAAGTATGAGATTGCGACGGAGTAGAACGGAATCTCAGAGTCTCAGAGTCTCAGAGGGTTTAAGGCCACAAGGCGCGGCCGGCGGCTTCGACCCTCTGCGACTCTGAGACTCTCATGCGTCTGCGCGCCAAGATAAGGCTCTACCTCCTCGCGCTGCACGCCGTGCTCGCGGCGGCGGCGACGTTCATCCTCATCGAGAAGCCGGCGTTGCTGTTCGCGGTGGAGGCGGCGTTCATCGTCTCGGTGATCATCAGCGTGCGGCTGGTGTCGGCGCTGTTCGTGCCGCTCGACCTGATCCAGACCGGTGCGGAGCTGATCGCAGAGCGCGACTTCACTTCGCGGTTCGTGCCGGTCGGGCAACCCGAGATGGACGTGCTCATCGACGTCTACAACCGGATGATCGATCGCCTGCGCGAGGAGCGGCTGGCGGCGGAGGAGCAGGGGCAGCTGCTGCAGAAGATCGTGGACGCGTCGCCGGCGGCGATCGTGATCTGCGATTTTGAAGGCAACGTCGAGCGCAGGAATCCCGCGGCGGAACGTCTCCTCGGCAATGAGCCGCTGCCGTCGCTCGGGCCGGGCCAGTCGCGGCTCATCGCGTATCACGGCGCGCGGCGATTGAAGGTATCGCGCGCGGAGTTTCGCGACCGCGGTTTTGTCAAGACGTTCTACGTCATGGAGGAGATGACGGAGGAGCTGCGATTGTCGGAGAAAGCGGCGTACGAGAAGCTGATCCGGATGATGTCGCATGAGGTGAACAACTCGGTCGGCGCCGTGCGCTCGCTGCTCGAGTCTTCGTTGCGTTACGCGCCGCAGGTGGGCGAGGCCGATCGTGAAGATTTCTCGAACGCGCTGAAGATCGCGTCCGCGCGCATCGATGCCCTGAACCGTTTCATGGCCGCGTTCGCGGACGTTGTGCGCATCCCGCCGCCGCATCGCACGGCGTCGCGCGTCGATGAACTGGTCGAGCGCGTGGCCGCGGTGCTGCGCCCCGAGCTCGAAGACCGTCGCATCCTGCTCACGCTTTCACTCGACGACCGCGATGCGTACGAGCTCGACGTGCACCAGATCGAGCAGGTCGTGTTGAACATCCTGCGCAACGCGATCGAAGCGGTCGGCCGCGACGGCACGATCGAAGCGACATTGCGCGACGGTGTTCTGACCATCGCCGACAGCGGCCCGGGCATCGCCGAGTCGGTGCGCACGGAGCTCTTCACCCCCTTCTTCACCACCAAACGCGACGGCCGCGGCCTCGGCCTGACCATCGTGCAGGAAATCCTCGCGAACCACGGCTTCGCGTTCTCCCTCGCAAACCGCGAGGGCGGCGGCGCAGAGTTTCGAATCGCGCTTGATAATCAGTAGCCTTCTCCCCTCGGCGAGGGGAGAAGGTGCCGAAGGCGGATGCGGGGAGCGTCGGACGCTGGCGATGCGCTGATGGGAAGCGGATGGCGTCATCGATCGCGATGCGATCGGCGGCGCAGTGGGCGGAACGTTCTATCTGGAGCCGATGGCAACGCTCGACATCGAAGTATTCGTCGCGTTCCGATCGAGTCCGGGCAACTGCTGGCCGATCTGACGCCGATCTTCAACTATCTGCGCGAACGCGGGTGGCGGGTGGCCGATGCAAGGCGAGTGCGTCGTCATTCGCGAATGGCCCGTACAGTTCCTGCCGCCGACCGGGCCGCTGGTTGAAGAGGCGATGGCCGAGGCGGTGGTGGCCGATGTGGAGCGCGCGTCAACGCTGAGCGATTTCAGGACATCCTGCAGCGGCATGGCCTTCTTGAAGCGTGGGCGAGATTCGAACGACAATTTCTAACGGACACACCATGACATCGACGTTGCAGAAGGTCCTCCACAGCAAACGCGCCGAGCGCCGCGAGCTCCCGGCGCTGCCGGTCGCGGAGAAGCTGCGGATGCTGGACGCGATGCGGGAGCGCGATGTCGCGATTCGCGAGGCTGGCGCTCAGCTACGCGCTGAAGGCGCGTCAGATGCACTCGGTCACCACTTGCGTCGGCCGAGGTAGGCGTCTTTCATGGCGTCAAAGTACGGCTTGAGGTTTGCGTTCGGACCGGTTCACGGTCGAGTGACCTCTTTGCGATGACGGACGAAGCCGCCGGCTTCGCCCGTCATCTCGCGGGAACAGTACACGGAGCTGGCATCCCCAGCCGAGAAGCCGCCGGCGCGAGTCGGCCGTGCGCCGCGAGCTCGCTCACCGCGGCGACCCATGCCGAACCGACCGGCGGCGGCAGTTGCCGCAGCCAACCCTGGCAAGGGCGCTGTCCTGAACGAGCAGGCGGTTCCCGCACCTGGCGATGACGCGCACCCAGTAGGTTTTGCCCGTGTCACCCTCGAACGAGGTGACGTCTCGTGCAACCGGCTCACCGGAAGTGTCGTGCGTTCCTTCCCACCATTCGATGGTGGGCTGCTCATACGCTGGGTCGACCGATACCGACAGCATCGCTTTTCCGCCGTTGGGGCCGATCGTCGAGACGGGAGGCGTCCGGATGAGAGTCTTGCAGCCGGTCTCGAGGTGAAGCGTGACGGAACCGGAGAAGCACCCCGCCGGCGACGCGAGCGTGACCAAGCGCTCGCTGGTGATGTCCTGCGCGTAATACGCACCTCCGAACTGCGCGCTGGAACCGTCGCTCCAGTGGACGTCCGAAGTGGTGGTGCTGAGCGCGACGGCGCCGCCGGGAGGCACGTTGATCGTGTGACCGTTCCGAACGTTCACGGCCTCGCCGGTGGCCGGATCGCGTATCACGACCGCACTCGGGCTGCACGCCTGCGCCGTGTACACCTCCGTGTCCTCGGTGATCTCGCCCCAGTCGAGGTTACAGTCGTCAGCCGCGATCACGCGCGCCCAATACCTCGTTCCCGGCGCGAACTGCCTCGTGCTGTCGTGGTCGCCGGGTTGGAGCCGGTCGACGAAGGCGGGCGTGCTGTCGTCGTGCTCGCCCGTTCTCCACTCCACGATCACGCTGCTCGCGTCCCGCACCTCCAGACGTGCGACGCCGGTGCCGTCGCTCAGCGGAAAACGGGTGATGAGCGGCCGGACCTCCGGACCGCAGGCGGCGATTTTGACGAATCCCAATTTCTCGCAATCGGGAGATCCTCTCTGCGCCATGCGCAATCTGAGCAACCGGGGTGACGTCGCGTTGACGACGTTGCGCACGTAGTAGGTGCCGCCGCTGGCCACGGCCTGGTTCTCTTCCATCCAGGTGAGGGTGGCATCGGTCTGGCGGTTCGCCGCGGTCAGCGGCCGCGCGGTGAGTGCAACCGAGCGGCCCATGGGGACATAGACGATGGCCGGGCTCAGGCTGGTGATCGTCATCTGCGTGTTGCTCTCTTCAGGCCTGTGGTTCGGATGTCGAGCCATGGCGTAGGCGAGATCGCAGCTCAACCACGACACAGTAGCGGGAGCACTGTCGACGAACGGTTCCGAGCCGCACAGAGACGTGACGCGGACGAAAACGGTCTGCTCGCCACCGGCAGGATCGAGGGTCAGCGAAGTTCGAATCGCACCAGGGATCTCCACCGCTGCTCCGTCGATGACGCGGTACCACTGATAGACGACGTTCGTACCTTCCGCCACGACGTCGAGCGTGTATAGCCGGTGCGGTGAGCCGGGTTGCGTGCCGAGTGGGATTCGACCTTCCGGAACTTCCACGATCCGCGGAGAGGGACAACTGGTGGCTGTCGCGTAGTTGCCGCTGTCGATGGTGATGTTGCAGCCGGGATAGGTCACGCGTACCCAGTAGTCCGTCGTCGAGAGCGGGAGGACGTCGATCTCCGGAGAGGAGGTCGTTGCGAGCGGCTGACTGACGTCACCGGGAGCGCCGGTGAACCACTGATACTGCGTCGCATCGGGATCGGCCGGGACCTGCAGGCGCCAGCGGTTGCCGCCGGCGGATGTGGCGGTGATGACCGGCAGCGCGTCGGCGAGCGGGCAATGCGTCACCGTGACGAGCACGCTGTCGGTCGTCACCGGGCGTGGCGTGTGGGGGTACGACGCGCGGACCCAGTAGCTGGCCGTCTCGCTTGCGGGAGCGTCGAAGGTTGGATCGGCGGATTCCCGAACGATCATGAAGTCCGCGAACGTTCCTCGCCGCCAACTGTAAGTCGTGCCGTCCGGCGGATTTGCCAGGGCGATCGTGAGCGGCGTCGTCCCCTCGGCACTCTGTGTCACGACGGACCGCGGTTGCGTCGTGATCTCGATCGCCCCGATGTAGAGCAGGCGGTTGGCGGACTCGGCGCCCGGTGACTGGACGACATCCCGGGTGGCGTTGTCGCGCAAGGCCCGCCAGACGTTGTCCGAGGTCTCGTGAGGCGCGTCGCTCCTGTAGAGCGGATTGGAGGTGCCCGCGCGCTCGGCGAGCAGGCGCGCGGCGGCGCCGGCACCTTGCGGCGAGGCCCAGGACGTTCCCTCGCGCGAGGTCAGGCGCATCGGTCCGATGCCGTCGCCGCCCTCGCGCAGGCCCGCGCCACGCATGTCGACGGCGGGAGCGAAGAGGTCGACGCAGCGGCCAAAGGCGTACTGCTCCGGCCCCGAACACGGATCGACGGGCGGCACCAGCACGCTCGTGCAGTCCCGGGCATCGGTGTGATTGACGCCGCTGATGGAAATCACGTGAGGGCCCGACTGCCCGTTGCCGTATGCGAAACCGGAGGGATATCCGCTACACGCATCCACAGGCGTGTTTCCGGCGCCGGTGAACACCACCGCGCCACGCGCGACGACTCGCGCCAGAGCCGCCTTCAGGCTGCGCACCTGAGGGACATCGGCCTCACTGCGGATATGGATGCTCATGTTGATGACGGCGCCGTTGAAGCCCGGCGCGTCCGGGGCCGGCAGGTGCTCGCGGAGAACCCACTCGAGCCCTTCGATCAGGTTCACCATCTGGCCATTGCCCGTACAGTCGATGACACGGACCGGGACGATGGTGACGCCCGGCGCGACACCGAACGTGCTCCCGGCCATCAGCGACGCGGCCGTCGTGCCGTGGCCACCGGCGAGGCATGGGTCGCCGGGGGGGCAGGCATCGAGCGCCGCGGCGGTGACCCCGGAGTCGACAGGACAGGGGGCGTGCGCGAGTGACGGGCTGCCCGGGTAGAAGATGTCGTAACCCGCTTCGACGCGCCCCTGGAGGTCGGGGTGGTCAGCCCGCACGCCGGTGTCGAAGACGTAGGCGAGGATGCCGTCGCCGCCGCCCGCGAATGGGTACGTTCCTTCAGCGTCGGGCGCGATCCGCTCGCGGTGCGTGATGCGGTGCAGCGACCAGCCGGGCGCGTAGTTCGCGGGGTCCGCACTCACCGCCTCCGTGATCTTCGAGTCCGCGGTAAGAACGATTGGCGCGTTCGGTTCGACGTACTCGACGCGTGCGTCGGCAGCGAGCTTCGCCGCGACGTCGTCCGTCGCGTGGACGTAGAGGCCATTGAGCGCGGCCGTGTACAGCCGCACGGCACTCATGCCGTACTCGCACTCCAGCGCCGCGGCTACGGATTCCACCTCTGCCGGCGAAAGGGTTTCGGACAGGCCGACGATGTAGCCGGGTGTCGGCTCGGCCACCGCCGTAGGGTGGGCGGCGAGCAGCGCCATCAATGAAAGGAAGAGAGCGGGGGCGGCGAGGGGCATGCGCGAGAGTGGTCCTGGTGGACACCATTGTAGACGGCCCTCACCCGGCCTCCGGCCACACGCTGTCATGTAGCCTTCTCCCCTCCGCGAGGGGAGAAGGTGCCGAAGGCGGATGAGGGGTTCGCGGTTACTCGCGGATCAGAATCGATTCGATCAGGTCGACGGCCCGTTGATCCCCTGTCTGGGCCAGCCAGAAGAGGGCCCGTTCGCGCACTTTGCGGCTCTTGTGCGTTTTCACCAGGTCGATCAGCAGCGGCACCGAGCGTTCGCGCGGCAGTTGTGAGATGGCGAAGACGGCGTGTTCCTTCACGTCTTCGTCCGGGTCTTCGTCGACGGCGCGGCGCAGTTCCCCGGCCACTTTCACTCCGGCTCGCTGGCCGAGCCAGAACAGGGCGTGGCGGCGCACTTCAGTCTCCGGGTCGTGTCGCGCGAGCTGGATCAGGGACGGGATGACGCGGGGATGTTCGTGCATCGACAGCGCCGCGAGCATCTCGCCTTCGCGATCCGCGTTCCGAATCTGCGAAAGGAAAAAGTCGACACTGCTCTCCGGCGACACGTTCGTGAGCAACTGGATGGTCTTACCCTGCCCGTCGAGGCCGCACGTCGTGTTGAAGAGGCGTACGCGCCGCACGCGACCCTGTTCCACGCGCGCGACGATCAGCATCTCGCTCATCTGCGACACGCCGATGTCGTCTTCGTCGTCGTTGATCGAAAAGCCGTTGTTGCCTTCGAGCTTGCAGCGGCCGCAGCAGCCGTTGCGGCCGCCGCCCTTCCAGCCGTCGTTCCAGCAGCAGATCGAGCGGCCTTTGATCGGCACCGACCATGCGAACCACGTCGGATTGGTGCTGCCGATCGCCGTGATCGTGGCACCGACGCCGCGCGAGGCGTCGGTGCTTTTCACGGTCGCGTTGTCGATTTGCTGCGCGGAGAGGGAAAGCGCGAAGAGACAGAGCAACAGAACGCGCGCGCGTGCCATGGCTCAGTCCCCCTCGTTCAGAATCGACAGCATGTACGCGAGCGCGTCGTCGTCATTCATGATCGACAGCTTCTGCAGCGCCTCGCGGCGCAGCTCGCGGTTGGTCTCTTTCTTCGACAGATCGATGAGCGCGCGCGCGTTGCCCTGGAGGAAGAGGCCCTGGATGACCGCCTCTTTCACGTCCGTGTTCGTTTCGTTCGCGTAGATCGCGAGCAGCGTCGGCGCCGTCTTCTTGCCCATCAGGCCGAGCTTCTGGATCGCTTCCATCCGCAGCTCCGCATCCTTCTCGCCGCGTGCGAGCTCGCCGAGCTTGTCGGTGGCGCCGCTGATGAAGAGCGCCTGGATGATCTCCTCGCGCACGCCGCGATTCGTCTCCGTCGCATACATCGCCGCGAGCTCCGCGCGCCCGCCCATGATGCCGAGCGTGTGAATGGCGGCGCCGCGCAGGTCGGGATCCTTCTCGTCGCGCGCGGCGTTGATGACGCGCGTCTTGTCGCCCGAGAGCATGAACGCGTGCAGGATCTCTTTCTTCGTCGCCTTCGACGCTGTCGTGTACATCTCGGCCAGCAGTTGGCGCGCCTGAGCATTGCCCGACAAGCCGAGGTATTTGACGGCGTCGCGTTGCATGTCGGGATTGGCGTTGCCGCGTGCAATCTCACCGAGCAGCGTCTGCGCGCGCGGAGAGCTGGACTGGCTGAGGATGAACAGCGCGCGTTCGCGGATCTTCTTGTCCGATTTGCCGCGCACGATCTTCTCGAGCAGTGGGAAGGCCTTCTCCGGATCGCTGTGCATCAGCGAGTTGATGGCGATCATCTTCAGGTCTTCGTCGTCGACGCGCTCCGGCGCGACGCGCTCGCCGCTCTGCTGGCGCAGCTCCAGCTCGAGCGCCTTCGCGTCATCGAGCCACTTGCTCGACGGATACGCCTTCTTCAGCGCATCCACCGTCTTCAGCGCCTCGGCACGACGGCCGAGTTTCTTGAGAGCGTATGCGCTCCAGTAGACGGCGCCGTCGGCGCGAGTGCCTTTCATCTCCGCGACTTTCGAGAAGATCTTCACCGCGCGGTCCCACTGCTCGTCGTCGATGGCGTCGCTGCCGTCGTCGTACAAGTCGCTCTCGCGCTCCGCGCGCTCGTCCTCGCGGTCGCCGTACGCTTCGTACGCGTCCTCGTACGCAAGTGCCGTCGACGCGATGGGGCTGCTCAGAACTGCCGCGACCGCGAAAGCCGCCATTCGTTTCTTCGTGTTCATGTCGTTCCCCGATTTAGATGTTGGGTTCCTGGAGGTGTGGCGCCGAGGTCGCGCGGACGTCGGCGCGCAGGACTCGGAGCTTGAATACGAGCTCTTTCGTTTCGACACGCTTCTGGACGCGGCGCAGCTCTTCCGGAGTCATCTGCGTCGGTCCATGCGCGATCTGCATCAGCACCGGCTCGAGCTCGTCGAGGAGCGTGGCCACGCGATCCTCTCCGCGGTCGAGCGCGGTACGCCTGTACAACCGATTGCTCACCAGCAACTCCTCGGCACGTTTCTGTTCGGTGCTCACATCCACGCCGTCCTTCGGCGTGAGGTTGGTGATCTCGAGCAGCATCCGCTCCGATTCATCGAAGTGATCGCTGACGACGACGAGCAGGATGCGATCGCGCTGTTGCTGCGTCGACGCTGCCGCGGCCTCGACGATCTTCGACGGCTGCTGCACGTTCGCGATCTGCACCGGCTGGTTGTTGCGGCGGTTCATGAGCAGGCCGCCGGTGAATGCGATGACGACCATCGCCGCGATGGCGATCCATCGCGTCAGTGTCGGCGACAGGGTGCTCGCGACGCGTTTGCGTTCGCCCCGCAGGCGCCAGGAGACGCGATCCCAGACGCGCGCTTCGTAACCGTCATCGGGTTCCGGCGCATCGATGGGGGTGACCTGGTCGAGCACCAGCGCGAGGCGCGCCAGCTCGGCGCGGCATTCGGCGCACGCGGCGAGGTGCTCGCGGCGCGTGCCGAGGCCGGGCTCGTCGTAATACGCGAGTACGAGCTCGTCGTGGGAGAGGTGCGTGTTCATATGAGTGATCCCGTGAATGGCTGCAATTGCTGCCTCAGTTTTCTGACCGCGCGAAAGACGGTGTTCTTGGTTGCGTTCAGCCGCGTGCCGAGGATCTGTCCGATCTCCTCGAGTGGCATCCCTTCGAAGTGGCGGA